>BQJU01000003.1 GCA_021604865.1 Saprospiraceae bacterium
GTCTGTTTCAGGCGAGTTATTTTGTCACCAGCCTAGGCGCGAAAACCGCGCTTGGCCACCACTAAGCAAGGATTTGAGCAACAACGGTTGGTGGCAAAAGAGCCGCATCAAATGGGTAAGTTATTCTTCGCTGACCCCTAAGATACTTTCTGTAAGAGTTATAGGATTTAGAGGATTGTTAAAAACCAGATCGAAACCCTCTGCATCATAGTTAATGCTTGTATTAGCTGAAAAATTCTCGCTAATATCTACAATCTTTCCATTGGTTATGTCACCTGTAAGGGTAAATTCAGCAGCATAAAATAAACTGGGTAAGGTGTCAGAAGTTGCAGCAAAGTAAACAGGCACTTTTTTGTAATAACAAGCAGGTTCCAGAGGTGCACCCTCTACATAAGGGGTATCTACAATAAGTTCAATAAAGGCACATTTGTCAATGTACTGCCCATACACCTGTATCAATGGAAATGCCACCATCAGTAAGAGCGATAGGATAGGATAGGCATCAATCGGCCAAAGTCCTTTTTAGTTTTTTGCTCGATCATAAATAATCGGTTTTGGTAATCGGTTAAAAAATAGAGTTGCTTCGTAGGGGCTATGCAAACAAGACCAAGGTGCCCCAATAGCCGCAGCATTGGGACTGTAGTCAATCCTTTTTGTATTATGAAGTGCTGTTTTGTTGATTTTAAAAAACAGGTAGCAATATATATAACGATTGCTAATATCTGAAAATAAAATTAGAATTGCAAGTAGGTGGTATTAATTTAACTTTATCCTTTCCTTGTTGGTAAGATATCATAAAACACTAAAGCGGTACCGACGAACATCGATACCGCTTTATTAATTTTAAATGGTCATCTCACATTTGTATGGGCTCAAAATTTGGGATGACGGTCTTTTTATCTGGAAGTGTATTCTTTATTTCAAGTTCTTCACACCCCGTACCAATAGGGATACTTCGTTGTGCAGTACTTCTACGAATCCACCAGAGATATCAAAAGTGATGGTTTTGCCCGGATCGTCAATTTTGACCATGTTTCCGGATTCTTCGTTAAATACACGGTGCTCGCCAAGAGCGGTGACAACATGTATGGTTCCGGCATCCAGAGAAGAAACAATAGGTGCATGATTTTTCAGCACCTGAAATTGCCCCATACTACCGGGTACTTTTACGGAAGTAATTTTACCATGAAATACCTCCTGGTCGGGTGTCAATACGGTTAAATCCATCATATCGATATCCTCCATAATATTTTAGAGAAGCAGACTTTTATTTTTATAAGCTAAAAGTCCAATTGCTTCAATTATTTGAATTGATTACACCTATACTTCGGCCAGCATTTTCTTACCTGCTTCGATCACATCTTCGATGGAACCTTTCAGGTTGAAAGCTGCTTCCGGGTATTGATCCACTTCACCATTCAGAATCATCCGGAAACCGCGAATGGTTTCTTCGATTGGCACCAGAACACCAGGAATACCGGTAAACTGCTGGGCTACGTGGAAAGGCTGTGACAAGAAACGTTGTACCCGACGTGCGCGAGATACGACAAGTTTGTCTTCATCACTTAATTCTTCCATACCCAGGATCGCGATAATGTCCTGCAATTCGTTGTATCGTTGCAGAATGTTCATCACGTCTTGTGCACAATTGTAGTGTTCTTCACCGATGATGCTAGGCTCCAGGATCCGGCTCGTAGAATCCAGAGGATCCACAGCAGGGTAGATACCCAGGGAAGAAATCTTCCGGCTCAATACCGTGGTGGCATCAAGGTGAGCAAAGGTTGTCGCAGGAGCAGGGTCAGTCAAGTCATCCGCAGGTACATAAACGGCCTGTACAGAGGTGATTGATCCACGCTTGGTAGAAGTAATCCGCTCTTGCATCAATCCCATTTCAGTAGCCAGCGTAGGTTGATACCCTACCGCAGAAGGCATCCGGCCCAAGAGGGCAGATACTTCAGAACCTGCCTGAGTAAAACGGAAGATATTGTCAATAAAGAACAGGATATCACGGCCACCGGTTGGGTCAGATAAGTCACCGTCGCGGTAGTATTCCGCAATAGTCAATCCGGAAAGAGCCACACGAGCACGGGCACCTGGAGGTTCGTTCATCTGTCCGAATACCAGGGTTGCTTTGGATTCTTTCATTTCTTCGAAATCCACTTGGCTCAGGTCCCAGCCACCTTCTTCCATAGAGTGGAGGAAGTTCTTGCCGTAATTGATTACGCCTGATTCAAGGAATTCTCGGAGCAAGTCATTTCCTTCACGTGTTCTTTCACCTACACCTGCAAATACAGAAATACCTTCGTAAGCCTTGGCAATATTATTTACCAGTTCCATGATCAGTACCGTCTTACCTACACCGGCACCACCAAAGAGGCCAATTTTTCCACCTTTCATATATGGCTCGATCAAGTCGATCACCTTAATACCGGTGTACAAAACTTCTTGCTCTGTTGACAGCTCTTCGTAGGTAGGTGGTTTACGGTGAATAGGGTAAGCATTGTCTCCCTTAGGAACTTCACCAATACCATCGATAGCCTCACCAACTACGTTGAACAAGCGACCTTTGATGGCTTCACCTACAGGCATAGAAATTGGTTTGCCCAGATCTGTTACTTTCGTACCACGAGGCAATCCGTCTGTAGAGTCCATGGAGATAGCTCGTATGCTGTCTTCTCCCAAGTGTTGTTGTACTTCCAGGATCAGCTTTTCACCGTTTGGTCTGGTAATTTCGAGAGCATTCAGAATGTCCGGCAGCTTTGAACCTTCCGCCGAAAAACTCACGTCCACGACCGGTCCGATGATTTGCTTGATTTGACCGATATTAGCCATAATGTATATCTTATTAAAGATTGAAGATTAATGGTTCTTAAAATCGGCACAAAAATAGGCTTTTGTCTTGATAATCAAAAGAAAATCCAAAATTCTTACTCGGCTAATTTTATCATTTACAGGCGGTTGTGTATAAAGCTAAAAAGCAAAATAACGTCTATTCCATTTTCTGAGAGAAGGAATGGTTTTTCTACCGTTGATTTGTAAAATGAAATTTTGCGATCAGTAGACATTAGAGGTTTTTTATATGGTGGGCTAAAGCTGAAAGATTCCTGTGTTCTATCGGCGGATTAGTTTGCGCTCAACCGAAGAACAAGGTTGGAACTCATTTTTATTAAAAATTGTTATTATTTCACACTAATCCAGGTATTCAAAATTTTAAACTATAAAAAAGAAAGATTGAGAATAAAATATTATCTTAACGGAAATTGTCCAAATTTATGAAATAAAAGTCTACGCACCATGATGAATGAACCTATCTCCAGTATTATGACTCGTAGTGTAGTCACCGTCCATCAGGACGATCCTTTAAGCCTTGTTAAAAACATCTTATTTGAAAAACACCTCCACCATCTTCCAGTTGTCGATGGACGCAAGCTCATTGGCATTATTACCTCTTTCGATTTGGTCAAACTCGGAAAACGCTTTGATGAATACGAAAATATTAAAGTCAAAGAAGTCATGACCAGAAATGTAGCAACGCTAGGCCCAAACAACAAAATTGGTGCAGCAGCTGAGGTATTTCTGTCCAATCTTTTTCACGGTTTGCCCATAGTAGATGAAGAAAAAAATCTGGTTGGGATCATCACTACCCATGACATTTTGAAGTATGAATTCCATAAGGAATACCCGCGCCATAAGGAACTATGGGCGACTGTTTAGAGGCCATGCTTACGCTTGCACTGAAGCTTCCACTGGGCATCTGCGCCAAAGGCTTCGGTCTTGTACCGTCGTCAAAACCTTTGGCACAGACGCCCGGTGAACGGCGATGCAAAGCTGACCTCTTGGTATAAACACCTGCAATCCTGCGGACAGGCTGCTTAAAAAAACTTGTGTGATTTTAAAAAGGAAAGTATCTTGCATAAAGAAAGTATTTAAAATACCAGTCGCCTCTCCATTAGAAATCTGACTTTTCCTAAATTTTGGTTTTACAGTTTCGACAATTACACCTTTATTTATAAAATCAATGAAATTTAATGCATCAAGTTATGGCTGGAAAAACTTTTACACTTAAGGATTTTGGGAAATCTGCTTTAGACAAAGAGCAGATGGCTTCCCTAAAAGGCGGAAATGTCAACTATCTCCGTCAACGAACTGCAAGAGAAATGACCCGAATTTCATGGGAGGGTCTCGACATTCGGATTGCTGTCCAAGGTGATGATTCCGAAGTAAATCAAACCATTGAACTCTCCCAAAGACTTATTGCGCTCCGTTAGACGGGTGCTTCTCAAATTCTTCCTGGATTATTTCAGCGAAAGTGACTTTTCTGATTTTGCTTTCCACCCAGGCAATGATATTGAAGTATCTGGTTATTACATTTCTGGACAAAGGATCGTGAGAAAGGTTATTAAAGGATGTTTTAAGTCCTGTTAATGCTTTTCTCACATCCTGCCCGGAATAAGCTTCTGAAGCTTCCCGGATAAAATGAATTAATTCCCTTTCTACATCATGCAGTCGGTTGCGCTTTTTCAAAAAGCGATAGGTGGAACGTATTAATGATTCCAGCAGTACCGTATTGCCCAATTCATAGTGAATAATAAGGTTGAGCATGCGGGCCAGGGATTGCAAATCCATCCGCTCTACATCCTTGGCCAATCCCAGCCATTTGTTCAAAAACTCCAATGCCTTTTGATAGTCTCCTGCCCCGAAATAGATATAAAAATAGTTGTAGTAAAAAGAGTTGTTTTCAAAATAACTGGGATCAAATTTTTTCCGTTCTTCAAAGTGATCCTGGAGTGCTTTTCGGCCTTCTTCAAAAGTCCCCTGGTCAATACATAAAGAGAATTTACTCTGATAATATTGCCGGTGTATCTTCAACTCATCATCCTGGTTTTTAGGCGTAACATTACGGAGTTTGTTCAGTGCCAGTTCAATTTCTTCGTATTTACTCAACTCCCCACAGCTGCGGATAAAATTGCTGATGGCAGATATATATTCCGATACATCTTCCTGTAAAAAATGGCGCTTTGATTCCATCAATTCAAGCAGAGACTTACTGAGTGTATAAAACTGCTGAAAATCACGCAAGGCATAAGCGTAGATGGCTGTAGTTCGATAATAAATAACCCGTGCCTGGTGCCCTCCTTTGGCTTTTACTTCTTCCATAAATGCCGGGTCAATGGTATCTGCCAGTTTCTTCTCCCAACTGGCTTTACTCAAAGAGGGATCTTTCCGTAGGTTGACCAACAGGTTGAAAAATATATTTCGGCTTCGCAAATAATAATCTATCTGAGTATGAACCATTGTTTCTTCAGCAGCAATACCGTTTAGGTTCCGATCCAGGTAGGCAATATCAGTTTGAGCGTAAGCAATTTGTTTTTCCCAGTCCAGAAATTCCAGAATCGAATTGTACTTTTCATATCTGCGGGCCAGCTTTTTGCCCTTTCCAATGATCTCCCGACAATCTTCATAGTGGGATCGTTTATACAAAACCCGTATGCTGGATAACATGCCTTTTAAGCGAAAATCTACCGAACTTTTTTCATCGTAAAATTGCAAACTGCGCAAGATCAGATCGTACAGATAAGCTTTAAGTTCAGAATATTTTCTGCTATTGATGGGTTCGTCGGGATAAATCAATTGCTTTAGGCCCTCCTCGTCAAAAAATTCCTGCGCTTCAATGGCATCAAATAATAACAAATATTTATTGTCTTTAGTAGAATCTTTGTTAACATACAATTTAAAGTATCGCTTCTCTGATCCGGAGAGTGATTTGATGAGCCTAAATAATTTCACAGAAGGAGTTTTGGGCATTTTTTTATCCTTAAACTACGATTTTTTGCCAATAAAAAGATGGATAAACGATCCTATTTGCCAAAGATAAGAATTTTTGAAACCTGACATATTCTTTAATTTTGGATTGTCAAAACAAGAAGAGTAATGTAATATTGAGACAGAAGTAGAAAGGATAATGTCGTCAACTTAAATTTTAGAGCATGTTTTTAATGCTGACAACATTCTCTATTGAGAGCAACACCATAAAATAATAGTTTACCATGACTAGCAAAGCGATAGGGTTACGGGAAATAATGCCTAACAGAAATGTGATCTCCAGGGCCACCTATTCAGCAAGAAAAATTGCATTACCTACTCTTGAGGGCATTGTTTTTGAGAGAACTCAGCAAATCATCTGTCTCGAAGCACAAGGTAATTATACCAATATCCTGTTTTCTACCGGTCGTCAATTATTGGTGAGCAAAACCCTGGGGGAATTGGAAAATATGCTCAATGACGGTTGTCGCTTCGTGCGGGTGCATCGGTCCAGTACCATCAACCTCGATTATTTACACAAATATATTAAAGGAAAAGGAGGGTACGTCATTATGGAAAATGGGAATAGCGTTGCCGTTTCCAATGGAAAAAAGCAGGAGTTTATGGAAGCAATCCGAATTTATTTTGCCTAGTGATAAACCTTCCAACCCTCATCCTCCAAATTGAATAATAACAAGGCCACCAGTCCGGTCCATCCAGTTTGATGTGCTGCTCCTACTCCACGGCCATTATCTCCATGAAAATACTCGTAAAAGAGTACATAATCTTTAAAGTGTGGATCCGATTGGAACTTTTCATTGTCTCCAAATATAGCCCGTCGGCCCTTTTTGTCTCGCAAAAAAAGCCGGGTCAACCGTTTTGCCAGTTCTATGGCCACTTCATACAAGGTCAACATTTGGCCCGAGCCAACGGGATGTTCTACTTTAAAATCATCGCCGTAATAGTGATAGAAGCGCCGTAAAGACAAGATGATCAAATAATTTACCGGCATCCAGATGGGCCCCCGCCAATTGGAGTTACCACCAAAGAGACCACTATCACTTTCTGCAGGAACATAGCGAATATTCAATTGGCTGCCGTTAAAATTCATTTCATAAGGATGTGATTCGTGGTATTTACTGAGTGCTCTGATTCCATAGTCAGACAAAAACTCTGTTTCATCCAGCATTCGTGCCAGGATGCGTTTGAGGCGGTGCCCACGTAGAAGGGAGAGCAGGTGCAATTCACCGGTACTCTTTTGGTGCCATCGCGAAACCAGGGTTGCCAAGTCAGGGCGGTTGTTGAGAAACCAGTTGAGTCGCTCAGTAAATGCTTTTTGTTTTTGAAAAATTTCATCTGTAAGCACCTCCACAGCAAAGAGTGGTATGAGTCCTACCAAAGAACGTACCTTTAGTTTGTAACGGTGGTTTTCATCAGCCTGACGTAGCTCGTCGTAATAAAATTCATCCTCCTCATCCCAAAGGCCCTCCTCCCCTTCGCCATGGCTTGCCATAGCATTTGCAATGTAGAGGAAATGTTCAAAAAACTTTGTGGCCAGATCTTGGTACACTTCATTTTCTTTCGCCAGCTCCAGGGCTATGCGCATCATATTGAGCGAATACATAGCCACCCAACTGGTAGCATCGGATTGTTCCAGAGAAACATCACTGGGCAACTTCGTATTGCGGTCGAAAACGCCAATATTATCCAATCCCAAAAAACCACCTTCGAAAAGGTTGTTGTCTTTCGAGTCTTTGCGATTGACCCACCAGGTAAAGTTGAGCAACAATTTATGAAAAACCGCTTCCAGGAATTTACGGTCACCAGGCACCTTAAAATGGCGTTGCTCAGCCCGATACACCCTCCAGGCTGCCCAGGCATGAATGGGCGGATTTACATCACTAAAAGACCATTCGTATGCCGGCAATGCTCCACTAGGGTGCATATACCATTCCCGGGTCAGCAAAATGATCTGTTGTTTGGCGAATTCCGGATCGAGGCGCACCAATACCGGAGTATGGAAGGCCAGATCCCAGGCGGCATACCAGGGGTACTCCCATTTGTCCGGCATACTAATGATATCGGCATTATTGAGGTGTTTCCAACTACTGTTTCTACCTTTTAATCGCTCCTGTGGAGGAGGCGGAAATGCGGGATCTCCTTTCAGCCATTGTTCTACATCAAAATAATAAAATTGCTTGGTCCACAACATGCCTGCAAAGGCCTGTCGCTGTACCAGGCGTTTGTCTTCATCGGCAATACCTTTTTGAAGATCGGCATAAAACTTATCCGCTTCTTTCTTTCGGGTCGAAAATAAGGTGTCAAATTTGGCAAATGGCTGTTCCAATTTGGCCGTTGTGAGGCGTAGTTGGAAGCTGATTGATTCTTGGGCAGGCACTTCCACCTCATAATTTGCAGCAGCTTTGGTGCCTCGCTGGTCCGGATTGATCGCACGCTGGTTTTGCTCAACGATATATTCATTGATACCATCCTTGAAGTACGGCTCCTTTTGGGTAATGTTGTGCAGACGCATCCGGTTGGACTCATTATCGCAAAACAAAAAAGGAGGATTGCCTTCCGCATACAAAAAAAACGGTTTAAAATCCCGGTGTTCCACAATAATTTCACCTTGTTTGCCGGCACTAAGATTCGGCTGATAAGGATCATAACCCCAGGCCCAGGTATTGCGAAACCAGATGGTAGGTAAAACCTGGAGTGCTGCTGTTTCCGGTCCACGATTATGCACAGTGATTCGGATCAGTATATCGTCAGGTGCTGCTTTAGCATATTCAATAAATACATCAAAATACCGATCCTCTGCAAAAATACCGGTATCAACCAGATCAAACTCAGGTTGCGTACGTGACCGCTCCCGGTTTTCTTTGACCAGCCATTGATAGGGAAATTCCGTTTGCGGATATTTGTACAGTAGTTTCATATAGGAATGGGTCGGGGTATTGTCCAGGTAATAATAACACTCTTTTACATCCTCCCCATGATTGCCCTCCGGACCGCTCAATCCGAAATAACGCTCCTTTAGCTGAGAATCTTTTTTATTCCATAGAGCAACTGAAAAACACAATAGTTGTTGGTCGTCACTAATCCCACCAATGCCTTCTTCACCCCAGCGAAAAGCCTTGCTTCGTGCCATGTCATGGGTTGTATAAGCCCAGGCATCACCTTTGGCACTATAATCTTCACGCACGGTACCCCATTGGCGGTCAGCGAGGTAGGGACCCCATTTCTTCCATGCTTTTTCTTTCAATCGACGGTTTTCTTCATTCATAGACCGAGTGTGGTTTAGGGCATGGTTTGAGTGGCAATCTACGCCCAACACGTTCTTATTTTAATTAAATTTTAAATCGCCTTAACGAACAATTAAGACAAGCTTTTCATTTAAATATAAAAAACGTATTCAGGTAAATGTTTGGTAGTAATCAATCAACTTGTAAAATCCGTTTTCAAGCGCTCATTCTACCACATCCAAACATCATCCAAGGTACGTAAAAACCATTAAATATAAACGACATGAAAAAGGTCAAAATTTTTAGCTGGCTATTATTCAGCTTACTATTGGCCAGTTGTGATACTACAAAAACTATTTCCGGAGATGCCCCGTCTTCTGTAGACCGGGAATTCAAGGACAATACTGTCATCACCGTTTACAATCCATTATCCTTGGCAGATTATTTGATCCAGGTACCTGGGGTTAATGTGGATGAACGAATAGGCGGCACCATGGTTACCGTACGAGGTAGGGTTCCATTGTATGTCATCGACGGCATTCCTATTGGACACAGTTATAACGAAGCAAACAACATCGTCAACGTATATGATATTGATTCGGTAGAAGTATTGAAGGGGCCGACAGAAACTATCTTATACGGCCGTAGAGGAGCAAATGGCGTCATTGTTATCAGAACAATCAGAAATTAAGTGGCAAATTAAGTGACTTAATGAAGGAGAGGATGTCTTTTATGAAAACTAAAAATCATGAAAGCATTCGCTGTTGTCGGATTGGCGGTTACCTTTATTCTGACCTCCTGTGATCCAAAACCGGCCCCTTCTGAAATGGCCCAAACGCGGACCAAGGAAAATACTGTAAAGTTTGAAAATGATGCTGTCACTGATGCCAATGCATCAGTACAGCATTTTGGTGAAATGATGGAGGCTTTTGAAAAGGGCAAACGGGATGAGGCCATTCAGCAACTACAGACTGGTATTAATGCTTTGGCCAATGAGGGGTTACATTTACAGGGAGAAGACAAAACCAGGCTCAATAAGGCGATCCGCAAGCTGGAATTCCTAAAAGTGAAGATGAAAAAGGGAGAAATTACCGAAGTCGATAGCCTGATGAGTTCCATTGCCGAAGCAGAAAATGATGTACCTCATAAGTTGTTGATTGGCTATGACACTTATGAAGTAAGGCCAGAAAAACAACAGTAATCAATTAATGAAAAAGCACCAAACACCAGGAAAACCCTTGCTGCTAACTTTTGCTGCTCTTGGTGTGGTATATGGCGATATTGGAACCAGTCCGCTTTACGCTTTACGGGAATGTTTCTATGGAGAACATTCCACAGCCATCAACGATGAAAATGTGCTGGGTATTCTTTCCTTGATTTTCTGGTCATTGGTGTTGATTATTTCACTTAAGTACCTTTTACTAATTCTAAGGGCCGACAATCAGGGAGAAGGTGGGATTCTCGCTTTGATGCATTTGATTTTACCTGAGGAAGGCAAAAAGCCAAGGCAGCGAACTTTAATCCTTATGCTTGGTTTGTTTGGAGCAGCCCTGCTTTATGGCGATGGGATCCTTACACCGGCCATTTCGGTGTTAAGTGCTGTGGAAGGTTTACAAATAATCGGCCCTCATTTGGATCAGTATATCGTACCTATTACTGTGGTCATTCTTTTTGGTCTTTTCGGCTTGCAAAAATATGGTACTGGCCGGGTAGGAACGCTTTTCAGTCCGATAATGCTGGTATGGTTTATTTCCCTTTCTATTTTAGGCATTGCAAAAATCATACAAACTCCCGAAGTGCTGGCAGCACTTAATCCTTTCTATGCGGTTTCTTTTTTATGGCGGGAAGGTTGGATGAGTTTATTTGTATTGGGCGCGGTATTTTTGGTTGTTACCGGCGGAGAAGCCTTATATGCTGACATGGGTCACTTTGGGCGAAAACCAATACAACAAGCCTGGTTTATGCTGGTGCTACCTTCCCTACTACTCAATTATTTTGGCCAAGGAGCCCTGCTACTTAATCACCCCGAATGGGCGGTCAATCCATTCTACCACCTGGCTCCTTCCTGGGCATTGACGCCCCTTATCATCCTGTCAACCCTGGCCACTATTATTGCTTCTCAGGCCATTATTTCCGGAGCTTTCTCCTTAACTTTCCAGGCAGTACAACTCAATTATCTGCCCCGTTTAAAAATATTACATACCTCTAAAATAGCCCGCGGGCAAGTGTTTCTGCCCAAAGTCAACCGATTATTGCTGGTTGCTACAATTGGGGTGGTTTTGATGTTCCAAACTTCGGCAAACCTGGCAGTAGCCTACGGTATCGCGATAACCGTAACCATGTTGATTACCGATATTCTGGCTTTTCATGCTATGAGGCGTCTTTGGCATTGGAAACGATGGATAGCCCTGCCGATAACGCTACTTTTCTTACTCGTTGACCTGGCATTTTTTAGTGCCAATGCCCTCAAAATTGTCCAGGGTGGTTGGTTTCCGCTATTGATTGCCTTTGGCATTTTTTTTGCAATGCGCACCTGGATCAAAGGGCGGAAATACATGGGTAAACAAATGGCCAAATTTTCCCAACCCCTTCATGATTTTGTAGCGGAATTCGACCGATCAAAATACTTACCCGCAAAGGGAACAGCCATTTATATGTCCGCCTCCATTTTAAATACCCCGGTAGCACTCATCCACAATTTACAACACAACCAGGTGATTCACAAACGGGTGATTTTTCTGGAAATCGGCACAAAAAACCAACCGAGAGTTGCATCAGTCAATCGAATCACCGTAGACGACATGGGCAAGGGGTTTTATAGAGTGCTGGTCAAATACGGCTATTCTGAAGTCGTCAACATGAAAAATATTCTTAGAACACTAAAACAAAACAACTTCCCGAAATTAAAAAATAAGGACCTCACCTTTTTCCTGAGTAGACAAACACTGATAGCTAATGCCAGAGAAGGGTTAACTCGACTGGAAGATTCCGTATTCATCTTTTTGCGAAGCAATAGCACTGGTGCCACTCGGTATTATCAATTGCCTGTGGGAAGGGTTTTTGAAGTTGGGGTGCAGGTGGTGGTTTAAAAAAATGGAGAATGTGAAAGGATGAGTTGTGAGTAGTTTACTATTTTTAATAAAAAAAGCTATATGTACCTGATTATTTTACTCTTGTTCATTTTTGGTTACATCGCTATCGCTCTTGAACATCCCTTAAAAATAGACAAGTCGGCTTCCGCCATTCTAACTGGTGTATTATGCTGGACTGCATTGATTTTAGGCGGGCATATTATTTTTCCGGAGGCTCATGATCCGGTGCATGAGATTCTCCATTCTTTGGAGGAACACCTGAGCGAAATTTCAGGGATCTTATTCTTCCTGCTTGGTGCTATGACCGTCGTTGAGTTGATCGATGCACACCGTGGATTTTCGGTCATTACCGAAAGCATAAAAACCACCAATAAGGTAAAATTGCTTTGGATGCTGAGTGGCATCACCTTTTTTATGTCAGCGGCATTGGACAACCTGACCACGGCCATCGTTATGGCCGCCCTTTTGCGTAAACTTATTCCTGATAAAAACGATTTGTGGTTTTTTGCAGGCATGGTGGTCATAGCAGCCAATGCCGGTGGTGCCTGGTCACCTATTGGGGACGTGACTACTATTATGCTCTGGATCGGCGGAGAAATTACGGCCATCAACATTATTAAAGAGGTGTTTTTACCAAGTTTAGTGGCTATTGTAATCCCGCTTGCGGTAGCTTCTATTTTTATAAAAGGCAAAATAGGGGCTTCAACTCAGCCAATGGCCACCAATAAAAATCACCACGTTCAGGTATCTGATCGGCACAAATATTTGGTTTTCACGATGGGTATCGGTTTATTACTATTTGTTCCGGTATTCAAGACAGTAACCCATCTTCCTCCATTTATGGGTATTCTATTGGCCCTTGGCATTTTATGGTTGACCACTGAAATTTTGCACCGAAACGATGCGCCGGCGGGTCAACGCAGTCCTTTGTCAGTGGTAGAGATTTTACGTCGGGTCGACGTGCCCAGTGTGCTCTTTTTCCTAGGCATTCTATTGGCTGTTGCTGCATTGCAAACAGCTGGCCACCTTACCCAACTCGCTACTATTTTGGACCAGAACTTCAAAAGCATCTACGTCGTCAATACCTTGATTGGTTTGTTGTCAGCCGTGGTCGACAACGTACCGTTGGTGGCCGGAGCAATGGGCATGTATTCCATGGAGCAGTACCCGCAAGACCATGCTTTCTGGGAGTTACTTGCGTTTTGTGCGGGTACGGGTGGTAGTAACCTGATTATCGGTTCTGCTGCCGGCGTGGCCATTATGGGCATTTTAAAAATCGACTTTCTCTGGTACCTGCGTCGGATTTCCTGGTTAGCCCTGATAGGTTATTTTAGTGGTATTCTGATGTATATGTTGTTGCAATAAGGTAATTTTTTATAAAATAGAATCCTGAATGAACGGTTTCTTAACAGGATAATCAGTGGTATAATGCAGGCCGCGACTTTCATGGCGCATACTGGCGGAGCGGGTAATCAAATAACCGATGGTGATCAGATTTCTCAACTCACACAATTGAGGCGAAATGGTGGTCGTATTGTACAACCCTTCCGTTTCATTATATAGGAGAAACATACGATCGAGCGCCCGTTTCAGACGCACATTGGATCGAACAATTCCGACATAACTACTCATTATTTCTTTCAATTCCTTTAGGCTTTGGGTGATGAGTACCATCTCTTTAGGGTCTGTAGTGCTAGTGGCATTCCACTCGGGGATACCCTCTGCAAAAAGAACACCAGAGAGGTTTTGAACCACATCCTGAGCGATGCGATCAGCAAAGACCAGAGCCTCTAGCAGGGAGTTTGAGGCGAGGCGGTTGGCTCCGTGCAGCCCGGTACATGTACATTCCCCACATGCATAGAGGTTATAAAGTGAACTCCTACCGATGTCATCTACTTTAATGCCTCCACAGACATAGTGACAGGCAGGAACCACTGGAATCATGTCTTCCATTGGATCGACCCCAATGCTCTTACATTTTTCATAAATAGTTGGGAAGTGCGCCAAAAAGCCTTCTTTATCAAGATGACGGCAGTCGAGAAACATACATTCTTCCCCATTGAGTTTCATTTCATTGTCGATGGCCCGTGCTACTATATCCCTGGGGGCTAGTGATTTGCGGGGATCGTACTTTTCCATGAATTCCTTCCCATCTCTGGTTTTGAGAATGCCTCCATAACCTCGCACCGCTTCCGAAACCAGGAATACAGGATTTTCACCAGCAGGATTAAACAAAGCTGTAGGGTGAAACTGTATAAACTCCATGTTTTCGATATGCCCTTTGGCGCGATAAAGCATAGAGATGCCATCTCCAGAAGCGATGACCGGATTGGTGGTATTGCGATACACCTGCCCCGCGCCGCCTGTGGCGAGAATGGTCATTCGGGAAAGGATGGTTTCCATTTTACCGGTATGTTTATTCAGCACATGAGCTCCGTAGCAGGTAATGCCAGGCGTGAGTCGGGTAATGTTATACCCAAGGTGATGTTGGGTAATCAAATCTACAGCAAAATAATGTTCTTGAATATCGAGATTCAAAACCTCAGCTTTGGCTAACAGTGTCCGTTGAATTTCCCAACCGGTCAGGTCTTTATAATGTAAAATCCGGTTTTCGGAATGTCCACCTTCACGGCCCAGGTCGTATTTTTCTGCCGCATTTTTATCAAATCGTGCGCCCCAATCGATGATCTCCTGTACCCGCTCTGGCCCTTCGTTTACCACAATATTGACTATATCCTCATTACAAAGGCCATCTCCGGCATCAAGGGTATCTTCCAGGTGTTTTTGGTAGGAATCCTCCTCTTTATTCCAAACTGCAGCAACCCCACCCTGCGCATACCGGGTATTACTTTCTTCCTCATTGGTTTTGGTGAGGATGGTAATTTTCAATTCCGGCATTTTTTCCGCAATTTTGATAGCGGTAGTCAGTCCACCAATTCCGGAGCCAATAATGAGAACGTCGGTTTTGATCATGATGTGTCCTTTCGAGTTTGTTTGAAACAGAAACTAAGATAGACAATAATTTATTGTTTCCTACGCTAAGCCCAGGTCAAAATAAAAAAGTGATTTTGCAAAGACACTTGCTGACGAATCTTCTTGTCGAGTACGTTATTATACTAAATCTTTATGTCATGTTTAAACAAATTTACCTTCTCCTTCCTATATTTTTATTGGTGCCCCTTCAGCATAAAGCGCAGATATACGGGCCGGATCAAGCTTTTCACGGGAATAGTTTTCCTTTTATCACACATTTCAATTGTGGCAAAGGAAGGTTTTATAATGAAGCAGGTAAACGTCTTTCCAAGCGCTCCTGGAAAAATGCTGAGGAAAAGGATATTCTGCCGACCTGGCAGTGGTATACCGATCTTTCAAAAATTCAACCTGAATTCGACTTTTCAGAAAGTTATACAGGGGGCTCTTGTCTACGTCTGGATCTTAGCATGCAACCAGGAGAGCAGGTCGTAGTCCCCTTGTATCGAAGTTGTTTGATTCTAGCACAAACAACTCACCTCAACCTGGTAACTAAAGGCAATGGCACAGCACAGTTGTTTGTCTCCCTGCTTTACGCCGATGGTGTTAATCATATTTATCCTATCAAAATACTGGAAAACTGGTCGGGCACCCGCCACAGCCTGGCTACCGGCGCTGGCAAACAACTCATCCAGATTAGCCTGCAAGTCGTAGGCGGAACAGACAATCGCATGCCCATTTATATCGGTGAAGTGGCCCTTTATAATGCGCCCATTTTGAATCTGCTTTCGCCAAAAGTATACCTGAAAGCCCGAATCCACGATTTAGAAGCAGAGGTCTTTTTGACGATTGCCAATGCCGCGGATTATGCTTATTACAATGTCTACCAATTGCTACGAGATGGCAGTAGGAAATTGCTAGGTAGTGCGACTACGCCCGATTGTGCGTTTGGTGGCGTAGAAAAAGAATTGGGCCAGGATTATAGCACGCTGATCATTGAGCCAGTCGGCCGGGACGGGACCTATGGGAAAGAGGCAACGATTAGCTTTGATTGGTATAAAAATTAGCGCTTGTTGGCAATCACTATTTCAATTCCCTCCAAAATAATGCTACAAGCCTTACGAATTTCAGCTTCTGTAATAATCAGCGGAGGCGCGATGCGCAAAGAGCGATTATTAAATAGAAACCAATCGGTAACCAGGCCTTCCTGCAAACAATGTTTGATGACGGCCTGCACAAAATCGAAGTCCGGTAATTCCACAGCCAACCACAAACCGGCACTGCGAACTTCTACAATGGACGGATGTTGCATCAATTCCAGAAATAAGTCCTCTTTAACTTTGACCTGTTGAATGAGGTCGGTTTCCAAAAGAATTTCGAGAGTAGCCAGGGCTGCGGCACAACCTACTGGGTGCCCTCCAAAGGTGGTGATGTGTCCCAGGATGGGATCGTGAGAAAGGCTTTGCATGATATTCTGGGCTGCCACAAAAGCGCCGATGGGCATACCACCACCCATGCCTTTGGCTAGCAGTAAGATATCGGGTACTATGCCGTATTGTTCAAAAGCCCAAAGCGTACCAGTGCGGCCGTAGCCGGCCTGGATTTCGTCGAGAATCAGTAGACAGCCAACGGCATTACAACGCTGGCGTAGTTTTTTTAAATAATCAGCTTTGGGGCGTTGCAGGCCGCATTCGGCTTGCACAGTCTCCACAATTACCGCAGCTGTTTTTTCTGTGATTTGAGAGAGGTCGTGTTCTTCATTAAATTCGATATGCCGAATGCCGGGCAGCAAGGGGTGGAAAGCCTGAGTAAAATCTTTCGGCCACATAAGGCTGGCAGCTCCCTGGGTACTTCCGTGGTAGGCATTTTTGGCGGCAATAATTTCGGCACGGCCAGTATAGCGTTTGGCCAGTTTCATGGCACCTTCCGTGGCTTCGGTACCCGAATTGACGAAGTACACACTATCCAGAAGGTCGGGCAAATTGTCGGTGATTAGCTTGGCCAACCTCACCTGAGGTGCCAGCACATATTCGCCATACACCATAGTGTGCAGGTAGCGGTCCATTTGTGCTTTGGCCGCTTCGACTACCCGGGTATGGCGATGCCCCAGGCTACTGACTCCAATACCCGCAATGAGGTCCAAATAAGCTTTCCCATCGGTATCATAAAGGTACATACCTTCGGCGCGGTCGATTTCCAACATTAGGGGAAAGGCAGAGGTTTGGGCTAGGTTTTTCAGGAATAGTTGTCGTAAGTTTGGCATGAAAGCGGTCTTGGTTGAACCGCAAAATTAGGCTTTTTCTCATGATCCAAACAAGCTTGTTAAGTATTGATACAAATATCAGGTCTCTGCCAGAAAGCATCACGCGTTTACCGCACCCGTAGTTTATAATAAAACAAAAGCTCCTTATTTTCCCAAAAGGAATACAGCCCGCTACGCAACTTGTTACCATCAACAATAACGGTATATTTATTTCCTTCTTTTCGAAGTTCATGTTTTGCCAAGGCATTGGTTTTTCTGTTCACGCAGGCAAAATTAGAGAGCTCTTTCGCGCAGGTAAAGCTAATTTCCACAGGTTCTCCTCTTTTGACTTCCAGGGTATTGGTCATGGGTGATAAATCCCTCAGCTGGTGATCGAGAAATGCCCTGCCGATAGTGGGGTAAGTTTCAAAGGTCTCCTCAGAGATGAGAGGATCCAATAATTGCCATTTGGCCTCTCTTGGAAAATGATTCAAGACAAAGACTTCCTGGTCGGTATCAAAAAAACCAGTGTGAAACGAAAATTGGAATTTCCCATTATTTCCGTAACCACTTCCCCAAGTGGGGTCGACTAATTTCCAGCCATCTCCCCAATTTACTGCATTCCAGGCATGTTTGTTTCCCATACTGGAAGAGCGCTCCGGACTGGATTTAGACCAGCCGCCAATGTATTCACACTCGATATTCGCATGTTTGCACAAGGCCTGAAACGTCAAGGCATAATTTTGACAGACGCCCTTTTTCCTTTTCAGAGCATAGGCTATTTCGTCATCCTTCATAGCTTGTAGCCCCTCAGCGGTGTATTTTACCGGTTTGTTATTATCCTCCTTCATGTGTTTTGCCAATAGCCTGAAGTCATAAGCGATATTGTGGGTGATCCAATAATAAATGGCTTCCACCTTTTCCTGAGGAGAAGTGTAGTTGCTGGTAATCAAGCCCGACAATTCTTTTGGATCAGTTGATTTTGCGGTTACAATGGCATCGTATTTGGTCCAGTCTGTCTGGCTGAAAATAGGTTGGCTTATCCCTAATAACAGGAATAACCATAGTGAAAAGATCGGTTTCATATTTTAATTTTAGAGCACGCTTTGATGAGCGAAAATGAAAGTAATAGACACTTAATTATATTATAATGAAAGTAAAAATAACATTTTTATTGTTGGATTTTGGGAGACAAATTTATTCCCAATCAAAATCAGCAAGAATCCTATCCATAACAGCATGAATGTGTTTATCCCCCGGCATAGGGTTTTCCGCTTGCCACTTCACCATTTCCTTCACCCCTTCCCGGAACGTAATTTTCGCTTCAAAATCTGGAACCAGGCGCTTAATTTTTGCATTATCAAAAATCATACTATGCGCCTTATCTCCCAACAAGCCAGCGCCAATCTCGCTATCGTATTTCGCAATTATTTTTGATGGAACATGAACCAGATGAGGTTCAACGTTTATAGCCCTGGCAAAAACATGGTAAATATTATTCCATGAAAGCCACTCATCTGATGTGATATGGAACGCCTCATTAATGGCAGCAGGTTTTCCGAGCAGACCGACCAATCCAACCGCAAAATCTTTATGGTGGGTGAGTGTCCAAATAGAGGTGCCATCTCCATGTACTACCACAGGTAATCCTTGTTTCATTCTATGCAATACGGTATATCTGCCTATCAGTGGGACCGAAGTTTTATCATAAGTATGAGATGGCCGAACAATGGTATATGGAAATGCATTTCTGGTGTATGCTTCCCGCAAAATATTTTCACAGGCAATTTTCTTTCTTGAATATTCCCAAAAGGGGTTTTCCAATGGCGTCTCCTCAGTAATGGGAAGCTTTTCCGGCGGTGTCTGGTAAATGGAGGCTGAACTTATGAATACAAATTGATCCGTTCTGCCTGAAAATAATTTAATGTCATTTTGTATATGTTGTGGCTCAAAAGCAATCCAATCAACCACAACATCAAAATGATGGCCTTCAAGTGCCTTCTGCGTTTCATTAAAATTTCTACTGTCTGCATGTATGGTTTTAGCCCCTTCAACTTTTCTTATACCAACACTTTTTCCTCTGTTTAAATGATATAAGTCAATACCCCGGGATATGGCCAGCTCTGAACAGGCCGAACTTATTGTGCCCGTTCCTCCTATGAATAATACCTTCATCTTCTAATGGTTTGGCTACTGTTTTTTTTGTAAACCAGATCGCTTCGTTGTCAGCTCGGCAGAAACTGTCAGGCCAAAAATAGTGCTGACTGCTGACCTCTGTCAATGAAGCTATCCATCACTTCAATGCCTGCGCAATCGCCACCTCCACCTGAGGTTCCATGACTTGATACCCAGCTTCATTGGGATGTACGCCATCATAGGTGAGTTCGGCTTTAAGGCCATTCTGTTCGTCTACCATAGCCTGGAAATAATCCAGGTAAATGTGGTCATTTTTTTCTGCATACGCTTTTATCCTTTTATTCAGTTCAACCACTTTCTCCGCTGGTTCCATGCCAGCCCTCCAAGGGAAGTCAAATGCTGGCAATACTGAGCTAAGTACCACTTTAATGCCATTTGCAGCGGCTATTTCCGCCATGGAAAAGATGTTGTCAGCTATCATCTTAATGGTTGAAGGTCCTGTATTTCCGGCAATGTCATTGATTCCGGCTAAAATGACGACCACATCAGGCTGTAGGTCCACTACATCAGGCCTGAACCGGATGAGCATTTGCGGTGTAGTTTGCCCGCCAATACCTCGATTGATGTAGGGTTTGTCAGCGAAAAAAGCGGGCCTCATATTTTTCCAGCCTTCGGTAATCGAGTTCCCCATAAATACGATTCTGCTTTCTTCAGCTTTTGGCATTTCCAGTTTTGTATTTTCTTCTTTAAAATGGTTTAGTTTGGCCCAATCCTGTGCTTGGCAAAAGGTGGTAAGCAGAAGAGTTATAAAAAGGGTGCAACAACTTGACTTCATGGTTCTCATTTTTTCTTATTCAATTGTTCTTCGGCCCGAAATTGCACAATTTCAGTGATTAAATCATAAGGAATGGGTTCATCCAATGGAAATTGTACAGACCCCTTCGCCGATTTATAGCCAGCTATTTCTTTTTCAAACTTTTTAATGCCGGAGGGCGCAGGGTAAAACCCGATATGCTTTTTATAAGCGGCAAAATGCACAAGATTTCCATTCATTTTGAAGGTCGGCATTTGATAGTTGATGGTTTCCGTAGCTTTCGGTGCAGCCTTCTGGATAGTCATGCGTATCTTTTGCAAAATGTCCTGAACCTCAGCCGGAAAACTGGAGATGTATTCATCAATATTTTTTGGCGAAATTTTATCGGTTTTCATAGCTTCAATTACATAAGCTTTGGTTAATGAAAAATGTAAACGGCTAAAACCACAATAGCTATTGCCGTTAATAGGGAAAGTTTACCCAGTGGTTCTATTTTTTTCAGGTGCGTTGCTGCATCCCCTGCTATTGCTTTTTTAGAGGTGGCGGTAATTATTCCGATTAAAGCGCCTAATACAATTACTAATACTAATTTGGTGATTAGCAAAGGAGATGTAGTCAATGCTTGCCAGAAAGGCGTCATTAGAAAAAGCCCGGAAATAACCAGTAGGGTTAGCCCAATATGGCCCATTTTACTTAAAGCAAAAGCGTTTAAGGTAAATTTCATACCTTCTTCTTTCGGCATTTTAGCACTTGCTATACCTAAAAACATGAAGGCCAAACTCGTTCCAAGGCCCATGGCCAAGCCAACAAAATGAATAATGAGCATGATGTCTCTCATAATAATTGGGTTTTAGAGATTGTTTAAGTGGAATATTACACCTTAAAAATAACAAAAAGAAGGATTTTAAAAAAGAAGAGGATGCGAAAGATAAAAAAGAAAATTGTGCGTAGAATGCAGGGTAAGTCAAGAGATATCACAAATCTTTTTCACAAAAGTAATTCACGATTTTTGATTTGAAGGTATTAGCACATAGGACGGATTGGAAAGAAAGTTAGCAAATATTGATTGAATTAAAAAATGTATCCCGGTCATAAGGCTTGAAATGAATTTTGTTTTTTCCAGTTTATAGATTAGATTAGTGGTGATAAAATATTCGCGTTTCTCAATTGATATAAGATGAAATTAAACACCTTACTTTTTCTATTATTTCTATCAATAAATTTGGCTGCTCAAGACAATACAGCTTCTTGTGGTTTATTATGGCAGGACGCTGTTTTTGGCGAATGCATTGGCACCAAAAATAATTTACTCTCCTTTGATTATCAAATGGTCGTGAGGGTGCCGCGAATAACAACTCCCCCATCTGAAGTTGCTCTCATGCTGCCTTGAAATGATGACCTTATTATTTGCCGCACCCCTAGGTAAATTAAACTAATTCCAGGATGAACCGTTTTTTACTATTTTTATTTCTGTCAATTATCCTATTGATTTCACAAAGAGGAAATGCCCAAGAAAGGATGAATAAGATTGCCGTCGAGGCATTTTATAAATCTGATGAATTATCGGTTGCGACAAAAAACTATAGCGATCGTTTATTTGATGAAGTATTTCCATTTGATCCGGCAGGGCTGGTCAATAGAGGTATTGATAAATTGCGGGCTGGTTTTACAAAAGAGGCCCTCAAGGATTTTAATGAAGCTTTAAGGTTGTATCCCGAATTTGCTGCAGGATATTATTTTCGGGGGCTAAGTTATTCGGAATTAGACAGCCTGAGAAAAGCAAAATCAGATTTTCACCTGGCCATCGATCTTGATCCCTTGTTAGTGGAAGCCTGTAATGAATTAGGCAGAATTTATTTTGATGAAAATAAAATAGATTCTGCCAGACAGGTACTCCAACACGGCATTGATTTTTACCCTGCCTATGGTCTGACTTACTTTAATATGGGGGTTCTTGAAATGTATGCTGACCATGGGGCAAAGGCTGTTAAAATGTTTCAGGAAGCGATTGATCGGGATTCGTGTTTTATAAATGCTCACCTGGGTTTAAGTCTGGTTTATCTTGAGCGAGAAAATTTCAAACAGACAATTTCCAATTTGGAGAATGCGATTAAATGTGATGGAACGTCAGCCGTTTTTATTCTGTTGAAAGGTTTTTTACAAAAATTAAGAGGGAACAAAAAGCAAGCATTGGCCGACTTCAACGAGGCCATTTCTATTGCCCCTGAGGTAGCATTCTTTTATTTGATCAGAAGCCTTCATTATATATATTTAAGAAAATACCATGAGGCTGTAGAGGATTTACTTACGGTGCATAGTTTGAATCTGGATAAAAAATCTATAAAACAAAAAGAGGCGAACCTTCTGTTGGATAACTATACTACGGCATTGAAATATTTTGGCTCTCAAAGATTTTCCTTTAATTCGAAAGAAGTGGCACTCCTAGAAGAAGGAATTTGTATGCTAATTATCAACGAAAATAGTATTGCTGAAAAGAATTTTAAAAAAATACTAGATAAATCAAAAGAAAGCTGTGCTCTATGTTATTACCTAACTGGCCTAGCTGACGAAAACCGATATAGAAATAAAAGTGCGATTCAAAAATATGATGCTACTTTAGAAACAGATCCGTCTCTATATAAAGTATACGAGCACAGGGCTGATCTTAAAATAAAAACAAAAATAACTGATTACGATGGTGCTATAGCCGACTATTCGGAAGTATTAAAAAGAGAGCCGGAAAACGTCCAACTGCAAAAGAAAAGGGGGGAGTTGCATATGCGCATGGAGAATTACAATCTCGCTATTCTGGATTTTAATATTTATTTGGAACAGGATAGCTTAAATCTCGATGTCTTATACAATCGGGCCACCTGTTATGAAGTGATTAAACTCTATGAAAATGCCATAGCAGATTATACAAAAATCCTTAAAGAAAAATCGTACGATTTAGGAACCCGTTACCGCCGGGCAGCTTGTTATTACCTGAGCGGCAACAAAGAAAAAGCATTTGCCGAATGTGATTCCATAGTGACCCACAATAAATTCTATCTAGAGGCATTTAATCTGATGGGAGCTATCTGCCTGGAAAAAGAAGACTTCAAAAAGGCTGTTTTTTATTTTAATAAAGCCTTAAAGAATAATCAGCATTACAAAGAAGCTTATTTTAACAGGTATTTAGCTTATGTAGGTTTGCAGTATTATGAATATGCCTTGAAAGACCTTAATGCTTTAATTGAAATAGATGAGACGGCTGGATTGTATTATTACTATCGGGCACAGCTTAAACATTTACTTACAGAGAAATCAGCCTGCAAAGATATGGAAAAGTCTATCGAACTGGGTATAAAAGTAAGTGCAGAAGAAATTGCCAAAATTTGTCCATAATTCTTGTCTAAATGAATAACATGAAAAACCACTTTACTCTTTTGTTTCTTCTATGTGCGCTTCTCGCCATTTCCTGCTCCAAAGACAAAACAGCTGATCCTCCAGTAATAGCAGAAGATTGCAAATATCAATTCCCTGAAAACCAGGACGACATTTACGGTGCTTGGGAAACCGGAGCAGTGGTTAATTTAACTACCGGAGATACCACTTTTTATGCACCAGGTACAAGCCATGGCGGATTTATATTTTGGGATCTCTACGCCGATGCCTTTGAACTAAGAAATAATGGTGAATTTACAGACTATTATGTGTTTGCTGAAAGACTTTGCTCCACCAATGTAGACGGAACCTGGTCACAAAATCAGGATACTTTAGTCTTTGATTATGCAGGCTATAGGCAGGTTTATATTCCAATATTGTCCTTGACAGCAACGGAATTGGTCATTCAAGATACTGTTAATTTTGTGCCGTCTATCGCGATTATGCGCAAATGGGCGGAGTAAGTGCATGTTTGGAGGTCAAACTTTGGGCTACAAACAAGCACTAAGCCTGATTTACCAAAATCTTAATAATTGACAGGGTTTACGGGATAAAAATCCATGAGAAACCCCGTAAATCCTGTCACTCTCTTCTTTAGGAGACCATAGGGCGCCCCTACCGCACCACCATCACCTTCTCTGTCAACGCCGAATGGTTGGTCCGCAAATGGATTAAATAAAACCCACTATCCAGATTACCGGCATCAAATTTGACGCGGTGAATCCCTGCCTCTTGTTGTGGTTGATTCACCAGTGTTTTCACCGGTTTACCCGTTACATCAAAGACCGTCAGTTGTACCCGTTCCGAGGTATCCAGATGGTACTCGATTGTCGCTTGATGGGACATTGGAGATGGATAACACTTTAGCAATGGTCCCTGCGCTAGAGGTTTGTTTTCAACAAAGATTTTTTCTTCAGGGTCTTCTTCTGCTATTGGCATCGGCGCTGGCGTACAACCCAGGATTAATGCCCAAAAATCACTGCCTGCATCAGCCGAAAAGCCATCCGTCAATTCAATATATTCTCCGGCATGGTAAATCACCTTGCTACCTGACTGGATGGTGCCATTTGAAGTAATGTATTCCGAAGCCACATAAATACCCGGACTCACCACGCCCGACAAATCCAGAAATTCAGGACAAGAAGCCAGCAATGAGAAATAGTCCGTCGTATACATGCCCCTACCATGCGTAGCAGCCGCTACTAGAAAATCGGAATTGCGGTATTCCAACATGTCTACCCGCACATTAGCCAATCCAAAGTTATTCGTTGGAAACCAGTTGGTACTTGTACCATCCAGATCGCCAGTCGACCACACGCCCAGTTCCGTTGCTACCAATGCCTGATCGGCATCCAGTGGATTAAACATGATCCAGCGGATCGGCATATCCGGCAGATCACCTTCAATGCTTACCCAAGTAGCTCCAGTATCTATGCTTTCCCACACACTATTGACCCCGTAGTTGCTATAAGTAATGGCTATATGACCATCATCACCGTCTTCTACAGCAATGGAAGATACGTAAGCAACCACTGGTCCATTAATATCGGTCACGGTGATTGCGCCATCCTGGTCGGCATCGTCCACTATAAATACACCGCCATCAGTCATACCCATAAATACCCTATTGCTGGTATTAGGCGATACCTTCATGGCACTTACCAGACCTTTACCCATGATAGGGGAAAACTCAGTAGTTAGCGTATTGGTCCCGCCCACATCGCTAACCCGAATAAAACTGGCCGTAGTATCCGAAACGTATAGGATATCTTCTGCATCATCATAATCACCAGGTGTGATAAACAAACGTTTGGAATTGCCTGGCACAATATTGCCAAAGGAGCCGCCGCCATCAGTAGATACATTAAAGGAGCCGTCCTGAGTAGAGGCAACCTGAATGCTAGGATCATCCTGATCAATAAAGGTCCAGCCGCCATCACAGCAACACAGTACACAAGAAGTTGTACTCAACCCAGGATTCGTAAATTTTGGCGTCGCATTATCTTGTGTGCCTCCCAGCATATAATTAGAACCAGCATCAGGATGTACTGCTACAGCATAAAATTGAGTCACATTATAACTAGAGTTTTTATCAGCAATCGACGGATTGGCAGCCGATCCATTTGAGCTTTTATATACGCCACCATCATTGCCAAAAATAATCTCGTCAGAGCTTCCCGGTTCAAATAGGATCATGTGATGGTCTGAGTGGATACCACCAACACCATTCCAACTATTACCTCCATCAGTTGATAGGTTCATGCTTACCGCACCGGCCCATACCCGCTCGGTATCTGCAGGATCAACGGCCAGGATCTGATTGTACCAGGTTTGTCCTCCAAATGCAGGCGTAGCTACCCGCTGTGTCCAGCCGGTACCACCATTAGTGGTGCGCCAAATGCCCAATACCTTATCTTTATTTGCAGTGGTAGTATCCTGAAACATGACGTATACAAAGTTGGCATTACTAGGAGCACAAGCCAGTTCCAGCCGTCCATAATTCATCGTTGGCAATCCGGTATTTACTTGCGTCCAGCTATCGCCATTATCGGTAGATTTATACACCCCTATAGCCGAAAAACCAGCGTAAAGATCACCATTGGCTGCTATTTCGATGTCATTAGCCGAGTCGTGAGCTGTGCCCACACCAGGACTTATGCCTACGAATGTTCCCAATACTTTAGGCCAGGTCAGTCCACCGTCTTCCGAGCGCATTACGCCTCCTTGTGGCGTACATATAAATACAGTTCCATCGGCTGCAATGACAATCTTGCGGACCAAGCGGAAGACGCCTCCAGTGGCAGTAGGCAGCAGGTTCCAGGTATCGCCACCATCGATCGTTTTCCAAATACCGATCCCGAATACGCCATCAATATTCCCCCAACCTTCACCTGTACCGAAATACATAATATTGGGGTCACTCGGGTCCTGAGCCATTGCTGAGATGGCCAGGTTGTCAAACAAATCATCGATCTTGTTCCACACCGGATTTGCAGCATCGATGTTGGTCGTTTTCCAAAGCCCACCTGACACACTTCCCGCCCAAACGGTACTACCGTCAGCATCATTTGCGTCAATGACAATGGCCCGGGTTCGCCCGCCCACATTGGTAGGCCCCCGCTCTTCCCAATATATGGGCAGGGCATCCCCAGACTTTTGCATTCTTTTCTCCTCAGCTACCTGAAATGCTTGTAGTAACCTTTCCTTTGGCACTTCTCCGGTTTTTGGCACTCTAGTCATTAAATATTCCTGTTCAAAACGGCGCTGGACACGCTCCATCTTTGGCACCTTTTTAGGCACATAGCCTGTACCCGTTATCTCCGCTTTTTGTGGTGCTTCAATATTGCCCAGCACGATTGCCAGCAACATGCCTAATGTTATGGCTATGAGATATATTGTTTTCATTTTTTATGGTTTTATGGTTTTTGCAGTTTTCTCATTCCTTTATACTTTCGAAAAAGGAAGTGTTACCAGTAGGGGCGACCCCGTAGTTGTCCATTACTGAAATACAGAAAGGGAAAGTGATGGAAAAGGCATTTTCGGTTTCATCAATGTAATTGATCATACCGAAGCCGAAGTGTTGCGTGAAGGATAGAAGCGGTATCCCGATTTTATCGGGATAATAGCGGATAGCCTGACCCTGGGTAGGAAGGTGGCGCTTTAGCGGAGGTTTCCTACCCAGGGGCACGCCCAAAAAAAGAGTTGATTCTTAGATAGCAAATGGAGATTCGAATTCCCGACTTTTATCCCCTTTTTGCAGGATAAAATTGAAGCCTTCAACAACAGCATAAGCGCCATGTTCTCCACGTTTGTTAATAGCCAGATAACCTATCTGGAATTCGGGAGTCATTTGGTCTTTATATTTTTTGATGATGCGATTGACAGCTTCTTCGCAGGCTTCCTGAGGGGACTTGCCTAGCCGCATCAATTCTACAACCAGGAAGGACCCCAATGTTTTCATCACCATTTCTCCGACACCGGTGGCACAAGCACCTCCTACTTCATCATCGACATACAACCCTGCACCAATAATCGGGGAATCGCCAACTCGGCCATGCAGCTTGTAAGCCATGCCGCTGGTCGTACAGGCACCGGAAATATGGCCCTGCTGATCAATAGCCAACAAGCCAATGGTATCATGCCGCTCAATATTGGCTTTAGGCTCATATTTGGAATCCTTTTTCCATTCCTCCCACTCCTGGCGGGAGGTTTCAGTAAGTAAATCCTCTTCTTGAAACCCCTGCTCCAGGGCAAATGCCAAGGCTCCTTCTCCACATAACATGACATGAGGGGTGACCTCCATCACTTTGCGAGCCACCGAAATTGGATGTTTAATGTTTTGTAAAAAACAAACACTACCCGCGTTACCTTTTTCATCCATGATGCAGGCATCCAGGGTCACGATGCCATCCCGGTCCGGGCGGCCACCATAACCCACGGATTGATCTTCAGGGTCGGCTTCGGTTTCCTTCACACCTGCTTCTACCGCATCAAGGGCACGCCCTCCAGATTCAATAACTTGCATGGCTTTGGCTACTGCTTTTTCATTTTTCCAGGTGGCAATCACCGTTGGTAGGACAGGTGGTGGTGTACCAAAATCTGTCGAAGGTTGATTGTCTTTCTGATCCTCTGATTGAGCTGATTGACTACAGGACGTTAAACCGGTTCCCATGGCAAAGGAAGCCAGAAAGGTGTTACGAAAAAATTTACGGCGAGTAACCATTTGTAGAATTTTAAAGAGTGTATGTGATAATTTAGAGGGGTTGAAATTAGATATTTTTTTGCATTTGGCCCTTGTTTGAAATGGATTCAGTGAAGACATAAGTTTTTTGGTTAGCAAAAAAATAGAAACCAGTCACTCTATTTGCTCAAAAATTAAATCCTTCAAATCATTTCCTTTGCACCTCATCACCAGATTTTTTAAATTGGAAGTTCTTTTCTTTTACCCAAAACCAGATCCTTATGATTTACCACACCTTCTTGTATAAATCCGTATTTATTTTTCTTTTGCTAATCCTGAACAGTTATTACATCTCGCTCAATGGCCAGCCTAGTCAATGGCAGGCGTCCGGTATTGGCGGCGGCGGGGCACTATTTTCGCCTAGCATCAATCCCCACAATACCAATGAGGTCTATATCGCGTCCGATTTAACAGCGATGTACAATAGCACCAACTTTGGAGAAAGTTGGACCGTCGTTCCTTTTTATGAATTGACGGCATTAAACGAATCACAAATACAATTCACAGCCGACCCCAATAATCCGGAGGTAGCTTATGCCAGTGTGGCGCACAGTGAGGAGGGCGACATTTACAAAACAAATAACCTCTCTGCCGGGACCGCTTCGAGCTGGACTCGCCTTAGTAGCCCTCCGCGTACAGAAGGACATCCCTTTCAAATAAAGGTACTTAATGATGGCACGATAGTTTGTACTTATTCCGGGCGTCGTGATCCCGGTTTCACAGCCAGTTCTGGGCTATTTGTCAGTACCAATGGTGGCAATAGTTGGTCGGACCGTTCTGATCCCGGCATGAATTATTGGAGTAAGGATGTGGTGATCGATCCGCATGATGGGAATCAGCAGACCT
The DNA here is from genome assembly GCA_021604865.1 of Saprospiraceae bacterium. Classification (GTDB taxonomy): domain Bacteria; phylum Bacteroidota; class Bacteroidia; order Chitinophagales; family Saprospiraceae; genus BQJU01. The sequence continues at coordinate 29,315 of BQJU01000003.1, forward strand.
GGTATGTCGCTGTCTTTTCGGGATGGGGAGGAGCTGCTAATGACCTGGGAGGTATTTACAGAACCACTGACCGGGGTATCAACTGGACTAGAATTTATGACCTGGATCGGGTGGAGAGCATGACTATTGATCCGGATAATGGCAATGAAATGTATGTTACCACTGAATATGAAGGACTTTGGTATACCGATGAATTGAATAATGCCAATCCATCCTTTTTTCGACTGGATGCCTATCCTTTCCAGCATCCGATACGGGTGTTTTTTAACCCTTATAATACAAATGAAATATGGGTAAGTAGTTTTGGCAATGGCATGAAATCAGGAAATAAAATAACAACTTCCGTCCATCCAACTGCCTCCACCCAAAGACGGATCTTTCGCCTTTCGCCAAACCCGGCTAATGATCATGTACTCTTAAAGGGAGAAGCTCAATTTTCGCCTGGACAGTACCAGGTCCAACTGGTCAATACATCCGGACAAACAGTTAGACAAATTTCATTTATACTAAACATGCAGCATGCTGAACATCCCTTACCGCTGAGCCAATTACCGACAGGCCAATATTTTATTCACATTCGCTATCGGGGTAAATTGATGCAGATATTGCCTTTGGTGGTGCAACGATAGGTAACCTGAGACTAGGAGATGGGGTGGCAAGGAGAGTGGGTGCTTGTTACCAAGTCTCCCACTCTCCAGGTTTCCTTCTCTTATTTGCCATGCAGGATATTTTCCTTGTTTTTCAGCTTATCGCTATATTTTTCACGCAGTTTTTTCAATTTTGGTGAAATCACTACGGAACAATAAGGATAGTTCTGATTGTTTTTATAAAAATCCTGATGGTAATCTTCCGCCTTATAGAAGGCTTCAAAAGCCACCAGTTCCGTAACAATCGGATCGCTGAATTCAGCCTTCATTTCCGAGAGGACCTGCTCAGCAATTTCCTTTTGTTCATCCGAGTGGAAGAAAATTGCCGACCGGTATTGTGTGCCACGGTCAGCCCCTTGCTGGTTGAGTGTAGTTGGGTTGTGGGTCAACAAGTGCAATCGCACCAGGTCTCCGTAGCTAATCACGTCTTCGTTATAAACAACTTGAATGACTTCAGCATGCCCAGTTGTACCACTGGTCACCTCATTGTAATTAGCGGTATCCGCAGTACCTCCACTATAACCGGAAACCACACTTTCTACACCCGCTAATTGCTGAAAAATAGCCTCCGTACACCAGAAACAACCACCACCAAATGTAGCCGTTCTCAAACTAGTGGTGTTGACCTTTTTCAAAGAAGCTGAATTGGTACAAAAACGCAGACCACTCGGCATAGGACCATCCGGAAAGACATGTCCCAAATGTGCATCACATACATTACAAAGGATCTCAACACGGCTCATGCCATGAGTACGATCTTGCTCATATTTAACAGCATTTTCCATAACCGGCTGGGTAAAACTGGGCCATCCAGTACCCGATTCAAATTTCTCTCTGGAATCAAACAACCAGTTGTCACAACAAACACAGCCGTACAATGCCGGTTCAAATATCGCGCAATGTTCACCGGAAAATGCCCGTTCGGTACCTTTTTGCCGAGTTACCCGATATTCTTCAGGCGTCAGTTGTGCCTTCCACTCCTCTTCTGTTTTTTCTACCCGACGGCTAGGCTTGGGATTTCCATTATTAGCAAACTTGATAACATCTAACCAGTTCAACATTTTTAAAAAATTTAAGGGTATTCTACACTATTTATTTACCATACAAAGATAAGCCAAAAACACCCCGATTGCCATGACGATAGTTCCTGAAAGTTTGCCAATAATTCCTTATTTTTCAAGACCACCAGTCTTGTAATGCAATACTCTATACGCCTGAGGTGATTGACCTACGACCTTTTTAAACAACCGACTAAAGCTGGAAATGTTTTCAAATCCCAATTCGTAGGCTACTTCTTTGATTGTTTTGTCCGTGTGAAGCAATAAGCGCTTGGCTTCCAGCGCAATACGAGAATGAATGATGTGTAAGGGATTGGGCTGGTTGTTTTGTTTGAATAAATGGGCCAACGTTTTTGGCGACTTGTGTAAAAGGTTAGCATATTCTGACACGGAATGCACGGTTTTAAACTGTTCTTCGACCAGCATATTGAAATGCCGGATGATTTCAATACTTGAATCGTTGTAACTAAGGTGAAAATCCTGCATTTTATAGATACGGGTGGCCATAATTATCCAACGTTTGAGTAGCACTCGCAACATTTCGCCCTGGATATTGTCCCGCCAGGCGAATTCTTCCAGCAGTACCTGATTGAGCAAATCAAACCGATGTACGTCTTCCTTTCCCAATTGTAGTAGAGGAATTCCTTTCGAACCGTAAAAAATGAGCCCATTACAAGAAACTTCGTGGTCATTCAGAAAAATACAATAAAATTCACGGTTAAATTGTAGCGCTATATAATCGCCTTCCGGGTTTAAAAACCGAACATGCTGGTTAGGCGTAAAAAAAGTCATCATCGGCGGACTTAGATTGACGGGCAATTCATCAACAATCAACATCAATTCACCCATTTTCATCCAAATCACGGTAAAATAACCGATGGGCTGATTGGGCGTTAATGCCAATTTTCCCATTTCTGGAGTTAACTTAAAATACTGCCCATCTTTACTTTGGTAGGTGAAGTGATCCAATTGTTGGGTTTTAATCCTGGTGAATATGTAATCCCTAAGGCGTCAGCGAAGAATAAGTTGTCTGTTTCAGGCGAGCTATATTGCCACTAGCCCAGGCGTGCGCTGCGCGCTGAAGTGCTATGGCGCGCAAGCGCGAAAACCACGCATAGCAACTACTACGCAAGGATTTGAGTAACGACAGCTGGTGGCAAAAGTGCCGCATCAAATGGGTAAGTTATTCTTCGCTGGCCCCTAAACTACTTATTATCTGTTAAAAGTCATCTACTACCGTCAAATATCCAGATTTTGTTAATCTATTTTAACAATCAGCTTGTTAGTTTCTTAAAGAATTTCAATCAAAATCCAACTATCCAAAATGGCACTAAAAGAATCCAAAATGTTAGCATTGGGCATTAAAGCCCCAGATTTTCGACTTCCCGATACCGTTTCTGGCAAAGAATTACCGTTAGCCGATCTTCAGTCCGACCAGGCAACAGTAATTATGTTCCTCTGTAACCATTGTCCCTACGTTATCCATGTTAATCCTGAATTAGTTAGACTGGCAAAAGAATATCAGAAAAAAGGCGTCGCCTTTATAGCGATTAGCTCAAATGACGTTGATAGTTATCCACAGGACGGGCCTGGCCCGATGAAAATCCAGGCAGAAAAATTGGGCTATAGTTTCCCCTATTTATACGATGAAAGTCAGGACGTTGCTAAAGCCTATCAGGCAGCCTGTACTCCTGATTTTTATGTTTTTGATGGAAAGATGCACTTAGCCTATCGTGGTCGTCTGGATGCTTCAAGTCCAGGAAATGGTTTGCCATTAACCGGTGCCGACCTCCGATCGGCATTAGATACGATTCTGGCTGGAGAGCAGGTGTCAGCACAGCAATATCCAAGCATGGGATGTGGCATCAAATGGAAATAGAATCAGCTCCAAAATGTTCGATAATTCCAACAAATGAGATCGTTACTTTTATTACAACTTTTTACAACTTCAAATTATGGACAAACCGAATTTTTTAGAAAGCGTCATCCCTCTTTTTCGTTATTATAAAACATTGGGTGATAAGGCTATTGCCCAGCTTTTGGATGACCAATTGCATTATGCACCGGAAGGATCCAATAGTATGGTCATTATCATGAAACACCTCAGCGGTAATATGCTTTCCCGGTGGACGGATTTCCTTAATAGCGATGGAGAAAAGCCCTGGCGTGACCGTGAGCAAGAATTTGAAGACACGTTTACTAATCGTGGAGAATTAATGGTCTATTGGGAAAAAGGGTGGAATTGCCTTTTTGAAACCATTGAAGCGTTGACGCCTAATGACCTCAACCGCATTATTTACATCCGCAATGAGGGGCATACCGTGCTTGAAGCCATCCATCGGCAATTGGCGCACTATGCTTATCACATTGGCCAAATGGTGTACCTGGCAAAAATGCAAAAAGGAGAAAATTGGAATTCCCTCTCCATTGCCAAAGGACAATCACAGGCCTTTAATGGTGAGAAATTTAAGCTAGAAAAAGAGCGGCGACATTTTACAAATAAATAAAAAAGTTGTCTCACTTTGTAAAATGGGTCGACATCTTGCCTTTAAGTTTGGTTATTATGGTTTCTTGTTTTGAAAGTTAACATTAACCCGACTGGCTTTTATATAAAACATGAAGTATTGACAAAGCCTTTTTCCTGATTTGGGAAAGAGGCTTTTTTCATTAGCATACCCATCAGATTCAATATTATCATATTTATCATACAATTTTCCATGCAAGCTTTTATATTAGAGCTGTTTCGCTGGAGTAGGATGCTGTTAAAACAGATGGCTTCCCAATAATATGAACAAAATCCAATTGTCTATGAAATTTCACCCGATCCTTTGTCTTGGCCTTTTCCTTTTATCCTTCAACCTTTCTGCCCAGGGCACCCAATTGCTTCGCCAACCGACTATCAGTAACCAACATCTCGTTTTTGTTTATGCCAATGATCTGTGGATTGTTGCGCGCAATGGTGGCGATGCCCGCCGTCTAACCAGTGGAGAAGGTGCTGAAACCTTTCCACATTTTTCGCCTGATGGGCAAACGGTAGCCTTTACGGCTCAGTACGATGGCAATACAGATGTGTACATCGTCCCAACTCAGGGAGGAGAACCCCAACGCCTTACCTGGCATCCGGGAGATGATATCACCCAGGGGTGGACACCAGATGGCACTTCAGTCGTCTTTCAGTCTCGCCGTGATGGACGCCCTACACAATTGAACAAGCTTTATACCGTCAATATTAATGGAGGACTGCCTAAGGCATTGCCCATTCCTCGTGCTGCCTATGGAGAGCTTTCCCCGGATGGCAATTATATTGCCTATACCCCAATCACCTCCTGGGATCCGGAGTGGCGTAATTATCGTGGTGGACAGGCCATGCCGATCTGGATCGTCAATCTGAAAGATTTTTCACTACAGCATACCACACAGGCTGATCGCGAGCGGCACCTCGATCCAGTATGGATGGAGGGGAAAGTTTTTTACCTTTCGGAAAGAGATTATGCCAGCAATATTTGGAGCTTTGACCCCAAGACCGATGAAGAAAAACAATGGACTTCCCATACAGATTTTGATGTAAAAAGCCTGGATGCCAGTGCTGATCAGATTGTCTACGAGCAGGGAGGTTACCTACATTTGTTGGATACAAAGACGGGCCAAAGTACACAATTGGTGATCAATGTCCGCGCCGACTTAAACTGGGCACGGCCACGTTGGGAAGAGGTCAACGGTAACCTTTTGGCCAATGCTTCCCTTTCTCCCAGTGGACAGCGGGCGCTGTTTGAGTATCGGGGTGATATTTTTACCGTACCAAAAGAACATGGCGACTGGCGCAACCTCACCCAAAGTCCGGGGGTAGCCGACCGATCACCGGTATGGTCGCCCGATGGCAAACAGATAGCCTGGTTTTCCGATCAGAGCGGAGAATACACCTTGATGATTGGTGATCAATTTGCATTGGAAAAACCACGCTCCATTACCTTGCCCAATCAAACGTTCTATTTCCGCCCAACCTGGTCACCGGATGGCAAACACATAGCTTATACAGATACGGACTATAATCTTTGGTATGTCAATCTCGAATCGGAGCAGGCAATAAAAGTCGATACGGATCGGTATGCACACCCCAACCGAAGTATGAACCCCAAATGGTCGCCGGATAGTAAATGGATTGCTTATGCCCGGCTAATGGACAATCAGTTTAAAGTGATCAAAGTTTACAATATAGAAAATGGCAAACACTATCAAATCACTGATAAAATGGCCGATGCCATTGATCCCGTATGGGATGCCGGTGGTCAATATCTCTATTTTTTGGCTAGTACCGACTTTGGGTTGAATACGGGTTGGTTGGATATGAGTTCATACGATCCGGAAACCAGCCGTAATTTGTATATGGTCATTCTGGATAAGGATACGCCTTCTCCTTTTCTGCCTAGGAGTGATGATGAACCGGAAACAAAAAAAGAAGAGAAAGACAAGGAAAAGGAAAAAGAGGAAGGTAAAAAAGAAGTCCAAGTCAAAATTGATCCTGAAAATATTGCTCGAAGGATTGTTCCCATTGATGTACCTCGACGAAACTATGTAGGACTCCAGGAAGCCCCCCAAGGCAATATTTTTTACCTGGAAGCAATAGATAATGAAGATGGGCTTACACTTCATCGATACAGTATAGAGGACCGGAAAAGTAAAGAGTACCTTAAAGGTGTGGAAAGCGTAGCTACAACTGCCGACCGGAAACAACTCTTGTACCAGAAGGGTGCCAATTGGAGCATTGTCAATACTAAGGGCGAACCACCAAAGGCCGAGGACGGAAAGCTAAAGCTGGGGCTAAAAATGAAAATAGAACCTAAAGCCGAATGGCAACAAATCTTTCGGGAGGGATGGCGCTATCAACGGGATTTCCTCTATGTGGACAATGTGCACGGTGCTCCCTGGGATGAGGTGTACCAATGGTACCGGCCCTGGGTTGATCAGGTACGCCATCGCTCCGACCTCAATTACATTATTGACATCCTTGGCGGCGAAGTCGCAGTAGGACACTCCTATACCCGCGGTGGTGATTTTCCCGATTTAGATGAAGTGAGCATTGGCCTGCTTGGTGCTGATTTGCAGCAGGAAGGGGAATATTATCGCATCAAAAAGATCTATAACGGGGAAAGCTGGAATCCGGATATGAAGGCGCCACTAGCCGGCCCTGGGCTTGATGTAGCTGAAGGAGACTATCTGGTAGGCATTGATGGAAAGGAACTGAAAGCGCCGCTAAATCCTTATCAATTATTGGAAGGGAAGGCGGGCCGCCAGGTTAAACTTCATGTCAATAACACGCCATCATATACAGGAGCCAGAATAATAACTGTGGAAGCCATCGGCAATGAAAACAACCTGCGTACCTATGACTGGATAGAGGGTAATCGCCGAAAGGTCGACAGTTTGTCTAATGGCCAGTTGGCTTATGTCTATGTACCGAATACCGGTGGAGGTGGATTCACCTCCTTCAATCGTTATTATTTTGCCCAACAGGATAAAAAGGGAGCTGTGATTGATGAACGCAATAACGGCGGAGGTTCAGCTGCAGATTATATGGTAGACATTATGTCGAGGAAACTACATGGGTATTTTAATAGCAAAGCTGGGGATCACAAACCTTTTACCACACCGATGGCCGGAATATGGGGCCCAAAAGTAATGATCATCAACGAGCGTGCTGGTTCGGGAGGAGATTTGTTGCCCTACCTCTTTCACAAAATGGAAATCGGGCCACTGATCGGCACCCGCACCTGGGGTGGCCTGGTGGGCACCTGGGATACTCCGCTATTTATTGATCGGGGGCGCATGATAGCACCGAGGGGCGGCTTTTTTGATCTGAATGGCGAATGGGCTGTTGAAGGGGAAGGCATCAGTCCGGATATAGAAGTGATCCAGGAACCAGCAAAAGTAAGGCAAGGCCATGACCCGCAATTAGAACGGGCGGTGCAGGAAGCCTTAGAGCTAATCCCAAGCCAAAGTGTTCAATTGAAGGCGGAACCTGCTGCTCCTATTCGTTGGAAACGCCCGAAGGGGAAGTGACGGTCGACTATGCCGGGGCTTCGTCGTCTGAGAGTTTGTTTGGAGTTATGAATTGTGCGATAAAGAGATGAAAGAAATATTTATGCATTTTCCACCCTTTTTGCATCCATTAAGCATCTCTAATATTAAAGCCTGATCATGAAAAAACGCCAACCAAAAATTAGTCTGCATATTTCAGAACCCTGTTCTGAAAATTGGGATAAGATGACTCCGGAAACAGGGGGCCGTCATTGTGACACCTGTAGTCGTACTATTATGGATTTTACCTCATTTAGCGATGCGGAACTTGCACGGTATCATCAAAAAAATCGGGGTGGGCTCTGTGGCCGATTTCGGGTTGATCAGTTGGATCACCCTATTGCGTTGCCTACTGTGCCTACTTCCTGGGAACGCTGGCGAGCCGCAGGTATTCTTGCTTCGGGATTATTATTGAGCCAGGGAGCAGTGGGCCAAAGCACTGAGCCTCTCATACCTCCCATGCCTGCTATGGAGCAAAATATTTGTGGTCAACCGCATCATGAAAATGCACCCTTGAATCCCAATGCAAAACCACTTACAGGTTTGGTGACAGACACTTCCGGAATGCCATTAATTGGGGCGTCTCTGATGGTCGTTGGAAGTTTCCAGGGTACTGTCACGGATATTGATGGTCGCTACCAACTGGATCGAACACATTTGCCTGATTCTTTTGCGATAACCGTTTCTTATACGGGTTATGAAACTCAAACGGTGGCTATAGATGCAGGAAAATTAACTATGAAAAATTTTTCACTTACAGTAGAAGTCACTTTAAAAGAAGCCGTTGTAATAGGATATCGAACGATCAAATGTAAGTCCATTACAATGGGAATGGTTTCAGTTGGTGACCAGTCTCCAGAAGCTACAACCACTTCTGTTTCGGCTGACCCTGTAAATCCAGAATCTGAAATACCTTCCGTAATACTTTACCCCAATCCATTTATTTCTACCTTTCAATTGAACTGGGAAAGCACGGAAACCGGCAAATGGACAGTTAATCTTATAGATGACCAAGGTCGGGTATTGCTTCAGGAGCAGCATAATCTGATGACAGGCTTTCAAAAGCTTGTCATAGATGCCGGTCATTTACAACTTCCTGGTGGAAGCTATTATGTCCGCCTGGAAAGTGGTCAGGGAGAAATATATACATTGCCGATAGTGAAGGGGAAATAAAAATCCGATCCCTACACGCTACGAATGCTAGCTCAGGTCCTACACTTATTAGTCCGTCCTTTACAAACGGCCGTATGGCCCATAGTTTTGTGGTATCCTTTTAAAATTAAAATTTTCGATACCATGAAACCAACTATTTTTTTGAGTCTTTTCTTCGCGTTAATTTTCACTGGCCAGGTACTAGCGCAAGATCATTGTAAGACCGAAGCACCCTATTTCAAAATGAACAATACGGATGCTTCGATTGACGACCTGCCGCTCAAATCTACTGACGTAAAAGTAGACATCACCAGTACTATTGCAGATGTGACCATTTACCAAACTTATGAAAACAAAGGAACAAAAACGCTAGAAGCAACTTACGTATTTCCGATGTCAGCGCAGGCTGCTGTGTATAATATGGAGATGCGTATTGGGGAGCGGCTATTAGTAGCTGATATACAAGAAAAAGGGCAGGCTCGGGAAGCTTACGAGCAGGCCATTTCTGAAGGAAAAACCGCTTCCCTTCTCGAGCAGGAAAGGCCCAATGTTTTCCAGATGAGTGTGGGCAATATTCTACCAGGCGACGTCATCATCATCACGCTAAAATATACAGAGTATGTACTACCCGAAGAAGGCATTTACAGCTTTGTATTCCCAACTGTGGTTGGGCCTCGCTACAACAATCCCACAAATAACGCTCAGGCAGCCCGCTCACAATTTGCGGCAACGCCATATATGAAATCTGAAGAAAGTACGCCAGCACAGTTCAGCCTGACAGCCAGCCTATCCAGTAGTGTGCCCATTGCCGATATTCAAAGCAAGACGCACCAGCTTGAGTTTACCAATACCTCGTCCAAATTTATCGAGTTTGATTTAAAACCAGGTTCAGCTATTTCCAATAATCGGGATTTTATATTGGAGTATTCCCTACGGGGCAAACAAATAGAAAATGGTATCCAGCTGTATGACCACGGCGATGAAAAATTCTTTATGGCTATGGTACAACCCCCAAAAACTATCGCACCTGAAGAGATTCCTCCACGGGAATATATTTTCCTGGTAGATGTTTCGGGGTCCATGAACGGTTTCCCAATTGAGGTGACCAAAGTGCTGATGCGCAACCTCATCACCAACCTAAAACCGGATGATCGCTTTAATGTGGTATTGTTTGAGTCGAGTGCCAAGGTGTTGGCCAATGAATCGCTGACAGCGAGTGAGGCCAATATCAACAAAGCGGTTCAATTCTTTAACCAGGCGCGAGGTGGCGGCGGCACCCGAATGATTCATGGCCTAAAAACAGCATTGAACTTACCCCGCCATTCGGAGGCATTATCCCGTTCCGTAATCGTAGTGACGGATGGTTATGTCACCGTAGAGAAAGAAGCGATGGACCTGATCAAAAGCCGCCTGGATGAAATGAACGTTTTTGCCTTTGGTATCGGCAGTAGTGTCAACCGCTATTTGATAGAAGGGCTGGCTAAAGTCGGGCAGGGTTTGCCATTTATCATCACCAATAAAAAAGAGGCTGCGCCTATCGCTGACCGTTTTAGAAAATACATTCAGACACCCGTGCTCTCCAATATTTCAGTGGATTACAAGGGTTTGGATGTTTACGATCTCAATTATGAAAAATTTCCTGATTTGCTTTCAGAAAGGCCCCTCGTCATTACCGGCAAATACCGCGGTGATGCAAAAGGACAAATCGTGGTAAAGGGTTATTCCGGCAAGCGCAGGATCACCCAAAAAATCAAAATCGACGAAGCACAATTATCTGACGATCACAACGCTATCCGTTACCTATGGGCAAGAGAAAAAATCGGCCTCCTGGATGACTATGACAATTATCAGAATAATGATGAATCTGCCAAAGCAGCCGTAACAAGCCTTGGCCTCAAGTACAACCTGATGACCGCCTACACTTCATTTGTAGCTATTGAAAAAATTGTACGCCGGGTAGATGACCAAGAGGTCGTGAGTGTAAAACAAGCACTGCCTTTGCCGGAAGGCGTCAGTGAATATGCGGTAGGTGCCGACTTTGACTTGAGTGGTGTATTCGAAGCAGCAAGCCCTTTGGCCTGGACTAAGTTCTTGTGGTTAATCCCGTTTTTAATGATTGGTTTGTTCGCCTACTTCAAGTTTAAATCGTAGCCCTTTTTTAGAGCATGTTTGGAGGCCATTTGGTTGCAAAGGATCACTTTTCGCTACAAAAGCCGGCCTCCAAACATGATGTAAGCCCGCTCATTGAAAAATAAAAGTTATGAATCATATTCTGATATACATAGGGTTTTTGGGAATGCTGCTTTTTATACACGGCTGCCTCCCCAATGAACCTATCCCCGAAAGCGTAGAAACAATAAAAATTGCCCCCAACCAAGACCAGGTTTCCCTGACTTTCATCCTGGGAGAGGATGGCGAAAACGGCAATCAATTTTACAAAAGAGCCAATTATTACTACCAGATGCATCCGACGGATAAGACGGATTACGTAGTTTATCAATGTCGGTCTTTACAGGAAGTGAAGGATTATTTGGAAAGCTTCTCTCAGCCACTCTCTCTCATTAATCTGGTTTCGCATGGAAATCCGTGGCAGGGCCTGAGTGTCCCGATCCTGAAAGATGGAGAAAGAAGTAGCTATACAAATCTAAAACTGGCTTTTGACAGGCAATTGATCAGCCCGGTAAGGACACCGGCGTTGACTGCTGAAACGAGGGTGAATATAGTGAGCTGTGGCGTTGGGCAGGATGAAAAATTGGTCGGCCAGTTGGAACGATTTTTTGAATTTCATTCAGGAGATCATCCGGTGGTTATTGCAAGTGAACACTATATCAATTTTGGAGAAAAGCTTAAAAAATATACATCGAAGTATTATTTTGTTACTTCAAAATACGAATATGCCGATCAGACCATGATTCCCAATCGCCTTACTGGCAAGTATCGAGAAGCCGGTATTGATTGGTCTGAGGCTTACACCAAATCTGCTGAAGATAACCCAGGTAGTGCTTACCGTTATCATTTTCGCATGGCCGTAAATTGGACGGTGCTTTTTGACAATAAAAGAGAAATAGATAAAATCCAATCAGAGTCGGATCTGGTTCATTGGATGAAATCCCAAGAAAAATTGAACAATGCGCTGGAGGAAATGGACCTCACCTTTCAGGATTTTCATTGGGCCTATTTTCAGGCGGGAACGGATAAAGATGTTGCATTAAAAATCAGAGGCTTTTGTAATGTCGATGGAATAATGGTAAACGTTGCTGAAAGAAATCAAACATGTTTTTGATCCATTCACGTCAACAACCCCATTTCCCGAGCCAAGTCCGGAGTTTCTTTACAGATGATCCTTTCCAGATCTGCTACTCGTTTGTCCTGTAGTTCAACCAGACGATCCAGCGTATGGATTTGTTTTTGCAGTTGATCGCGGGTAGTTTCATAGCGCTCTTTGTAATCAGGCTCATGTAACAAGGCTACCTCAGTTTTATCAAGCCACATCTTTCCTTTCCCAGTTAATAACCAGCGTGCATTGAGATTTGGAAAAGCCAAAACAAGAGCTTCGAGTGTGTCGCTTCGAATTGTGCTGGTATTCGCATTGACAATTCTTGAAATCACAGCATTGTGCACGCCTGTTTTAGCTGCTAATTTCGTCTGTGACCCAGCAGTTTCACTTAACACCTTAATTCTTTCTGAAATAGCCATTTATATATGTAAAATTAAAAAATCAAACATTATTATTAAGTTTGTTGGCCGAATAATTGATTTTTTGTGATTATTTGATATATATTTGCGACACCTCGCAAAATTTTTTCAGCCAAACAAATATAAGTAAAATTGTTTAGCATAGCTAATAGGCTAGTCCTATTTCTATTATGCACTTTCCACGGATATGGCAGGCTCCGTAACACCACGCTATTGTCTAATTGCAAATAGAAGGCTTGATTTTGCACAACAGGCCTTATTCATTCGAAAACCAGCGACGGGTATTTTAAGGAGTTCAAGCAGTTAATGCGAGGGCAATAGTGCTGTTATTTGGCCAGGTCAAGCGCCCCCTCTTTTTTGGTATCGGGGGTGCCAGCCTGGCCGTTTTTAGGGTAATTAATTGCCGTTTGGAAGGAACCTTTATGAGCGTTAGTTTGGACGTTAATCACTTTTCATTTGTTCTTTTGGCATCAGGACCTCTGCCAATCCTGTCAATCTAACAAACTCTGCCCGATAACCTTCTCTGTCATCGCCTTTTGCAGAGATGGCCAATTTTGAAATTAAATTAAAATCGGTGGTGCCTTTGTATTGGGAATCTCTAAGTGTCATTCCAAAAGCGGCTACTGCTGCGGAAAACCGGTAATTATCCGAGCTTTTTTGCCACTTTAAATCCCGGTTTTCAACCGTTAATGTGAGCAGCTTGCTAACCGTTCCCGTGGGCTCTTTGTAACGCAATTTGATGGTCATCCATTCTGGATATTGTTGAGCGGTGGGCAGCGTAGTCACACTTTGGTATTTCAATTCGTCTACCTTTCCGGCCAGCGTATTATTGGCACCTACGGGTATGATTTCGTATAAAGCAGTCACGGTATGTCCGGCACCAATTTCTCCGGCATCTTTGGTATCATCATTAAAATCTTCCTTCTTGAGTATGCGATTTTCATAACCTATCAGGCGATAAGCATGAACCTTTGCCGGGTTAAACTCAATCTGAATTTTCACGTCTTTGGCTATCGTGAATAACGTTCCCGAAAACTCATTAACCAATACCTTTTTTGCCTCAAAAAGATTGTCGATATAGGCATAATTGCCATTGCCTTTATCTGCCAGTTTTTCCATTGTTGCATCTTTGTAATTGCCAGTGCCAAAACCAAGGACAGACAAAAAGATACCTCCATTGCGCTTTTCTTCGATTAAATTAACCAGGCCAGATTCACTACTCACGCCAATATTAAAATCGCCATCTGTTGCCAGAATGATCCGGTTGTTGCCCTCAGCCATAAAATTTTCCTGCGCTATCTGGTATGCCAGCCGAATACCCTCTGCTCCAGCGGTACTGCCTCCAGGGTATAGGCTGTTGATTGCCTGCATGATTTTTTCTTTTTCACTGCCCGGTGTAGCCGGTAATACCAGGCCTGAACTTCCGGCATAAACGACAATGGCAATCCGGTCTTTGGCATCCAGTTGTCCAACCAATAGTTTAAAGGCATTCTTGAGTAAGGGCAATTTGTTGTTATCCTGCATTGATCCAGATACGTCGATCAAAAAAACCAGATTGCTGGGTGGGACTTCACCTTGAGCCAATTCTTTTCCTTGTAAACCAAGATGCAAAAGTTTGTGCTCCATATTCCAGGGGCAATCGGCCATTTCTGTACTGATGGAAAACGGTTGCTCCCCATCTGGTTGGGCATAATCGTAGTCGAAATAATTGATGAATTCCTCAATGCGAACAGATCCTTTCGGAGGGAGTTGACCCTGAGACAACATGCGCCGCACATTGGCATAAGAAGCCCGATCCACATCAACGGAAAAAGTAGACAATGCATGATCCGTGACTAGCTGAAAATCGTTTTCTACAATGTGGTCGTAAGTTTCTGTATTTCCATCATCCCAGTTGTCTCGTCGGCTAGGTTTGGGGGGCACCGGCGCGGGAGGAGCTTGTATCGACAAATCTCTTTCAATACTCTGGTTGGAAAATTCAAGTTCTTTTTCTTCCATAAATTCTTCTCTGGGAATTTCTTCATATACCGGTGGTGGCGGCGGTGGCGGTGGTGGCGCGTCAACAGTACGTGGCACTTCAATGCGGTGTTTTTCTACTGTAGGCGTTTGAGCAGATGGCGTTTGTTCCTGTTGAGCTATGCCACGCTGATTAGCAGAACGCCTATTTTCCTGGCAGGCAGAAAAAAGGAGTAAAAAGCCTAATAATACACTTAGGCATAAGGTTTTCTTTTCCATAATATCTGGTTTTTATTCAGGAGATGCTGATAGGATAGAAAATGGCGGGCAGGGTTCAAAAATGACTATCTCCAACTGTATTTTACTTACTTTCAAAAAAATTGTGACCAATGCATACAAACCTCCGTCTTTCTAATTATGTTGTTTGTCTTAAAACCAAAACAAATGATTAAACAAGTTGAATTTAGCCTTAAGCCCTATGCCCGAGGTTACCACATCATAACCCAGGAAGTCGTTGAACAATTGCCCGGCTTACCGCGTATGGGTCTGTTGCACCTTTTTATAAAACACACCTCAGCCGGCTTGGCTGTCAATGAAAATGCTGATCCATCCGTACTGAAAGATTTTGAGGCTATTTTTAATCACCTGGTTCCCGAAAATCTACCCTTTCTGGAACACACCATTGAAGGCCCAGACGACATGCCCGCGCACATCAAGGCTGCTATGATTGGTTCTTCTGTCACCATTCCTATTACCAATGGGCAGTTGAATCTAGGTATTTGGCAGGGAATCTATCTCTGTGAATTTCGAAACCAGGCGCGAAGCAGAACGCTGGTGGCTACGATATATGACTAAAAATTGGTGCCTTTTAGATCTTGTGACATTAAAAAATTGTTAAAATGTAACTTAATGCCGCCGCCATAACGTTTATAACTTTCTTACTATACAGAAATAGTATAGTTTTGTTCCAAAGTTGATAAACTAATCCCCCCAACACCTGTTTACAGTTACTATTTACGAAACCACTCTTTATCGCGAACAACACCTTGCTTTTCTATTAATTAAAAGTCGACACACGTGGTTGACAAAATCGGCAAATGATGAACCGCTTTTTACTAGTCATTGTTGTTTGTTTTGGTGCGCTCTACAGTATGGCTCAGTCCTATACAATTCGGGGCAAAGTAGTAGATGAAGATACACAGGAAGGTATCCCTTTTTGTAATATCTTTTTTGAAGGGACGACGGTTGGTGTTTCTTCCGAGCTGGATGGCAGTTACGAACTGACTTTCAAAACTTGGAAAGATAGTTTGTCGGCTTCAGCAATTGGTTATCATGGTCAGGCAATTGCTCTCTCCAAAGATTCTGTGCAGATCATCAATTTTGCCCTTTCGATAGCTGATCTGACGCTGACAGAAGTGGTGGTATTGGCCGGAGAAAACCCCGCCAACGCCATTGTCCGGGGCATTATTGAGCATAAGGAGGAAAATAGGATCGACTTTATTCCCGCCGTTCAATTTGAACGTTATAGTAAAACGGAGTTGGATATCGAAAATATTCCACCAAAATTGAGGGACAGTAAATTGATGAAACCCTTTGATTTTGTATTCGAATACATTGACAGCACTTCCGATGAAAAACCTTTCCTACCTATTTATCTCAATGAAACCCTGTCTGAAGTCTACCAGGTAAAAAAGGCCGGCAATGCCAAGGAATTTATCAAAGCCCAGCGGACCTCTGGCTTGGACAACCAGACTTTCATCGACAATATAAAAAAGATCCATGAACCTTATAGTATCTATGACAACTGGATTTATGTGATGGACAAGGGGTTTATCAGTCCTTTTGCCAATGGTGGCCTAGGGTATTATGAGTATTATATTCTCGATAGTGCCTTTATCAATGGGCAGTGGAGTTATCAACTAAAGTTCAAACCCAAACGCAAACAAGAAAATACCTTCTACGGAGATTTTTGGGTGGCCGATTCAACCTTTGCGATTGAGCGGGTTAATATGCGCATGAGTCCCAATGTCAACATCAATCTGGTTACCCGCATCATCATTTACCATGAGTTTGACTACATTGCAAACCAATGGTTGCCAGTAAAAGAAAAAATGGTGGTCGATCTTTTGCCGGCCAAAAAAGCACCGGGAATGATTGGTCGGAATACCAAAACTTACCGCAACTATTTACTCAACGAGCCATCTACCCGCAAATACTTTATGCAGGAAGATCCCGATCCGTTTTTTTCCGAACTCAACAATGACGATTCCTATTGGGCTTCTGTCCGCCATGAGCCTTTGGAACAATCGGAATCTGGCATTTATGCCCTGGTCGACAGCATCCAAAATGCACCGGTTTTCAAGACTTACCAACAAACGCTAGAAACGATTTTTACCGGCTACCTGGAAGTGGGAAAGGTGGAGTTTGGCCCTTATTTCTCTATGTTGAGTAGCAACCTGGTAGAAGGCACCCGTTTTCGATTAGGCGTGAGGACACATACTGGTTTTAGTGAAACCTTTAAACTAGGAGGATCGCTAGCTTACGGTACCAAAGATGAAGAATTTAAATACAGTGGGGAATTCAAGTGGCTAATCAGTAAGCAACCCCGCCGGATGCTAGGTATCGATCTGCGCAAAGATATTAGCCTTAGTAGTGAAAACAGTGAAGAATTTTTGGAAAGTGATCTTTTTTCCGGCTTATTTCGTCGCAATATTGTACAAAAGTTAATCAAAGTAGAGGAATGGAAAGTTTTCTATGATCACTATTGGAAAAAAGGCTGGTCCAACCGCTTTACGGTATTACACCGCAAAATGGACCCTTATGGTGGCATTTATCCTGATGGTGGTGGATTCAATTATGCATATCTTTCTGCTCCCGACGTATCCAATCGGGCAGATACGACTATTGCCACTACCGAGTTTATCTTCAAAACTCGCTTTGCTTTTGGCGAAGATTATGCCGATTATTCTTTTGAACGGATCAGTTTTGGCTCAGAATTTCCTATCGTTGAATTCCAATATACTGCCGGCCTCAAAGGCTTTTTAGGTGGAAACCATCAGTACCATAAATTATCACTGTATTATCGGCACTATTTTAACATCAACCCGATTGGTTGGCTGGCTTACCGATTCAAGGTAGGAAAGGTGTTTGGTACGGTTCCTTTTTTGTTGCTGGAAGTACACCCTGGCAACGAATCCATTTTTATGACTCGGGGCATTTTTAATACAATGAACCGGTATGAATTTGCCAGTGACCTTTTTTTTAATCTGGTATTGGAGCACCATTTCGATGGTTTCATCTTGAACCGCATACCGCTGATGCGCAAATTGAAGTGGCGTACTGTAGCTTCGTTTAAGGCAGTAATTGGAGAAATTTCAGACGCCAACCGCGCTGCTAATGCCAGAAATCTTTTCCAGGTTCCGGATATAGAAACCTACAATGGTTTCAGGGCCCCTTCCAAAGAACCGTATATGGAAGTTGGTGTTGGCATTGAAAATATTTTTAAGGTCATACGGATTGATGCGGTCTGGCGGTTGAATTATTTGGATAATCCGGAAGCAAGTCCATTTAGAGTGGTGACAGGGATGTATTTCTTCTTTTAGGCAGAATTGGTGGTTACCTTACAGCCAACAAAGGTTTGTTCCACAGAGGTACATTTTCGAGCAAAAGGCTACTACAAAATAGACATTTCGCCACTATTACTACATCAAATTGAAGCTATTTCACCACCAAATCCTTAACCCCTAACTGTAGCGATCGTTTGCCCTTCCATTGATGCAACTCCAGGGTATAATACAGGTCAAAAGGTTCGCGGCTAAACACGTTGTCGCTTTCAGCCCCCATCCCAAAGGCCATTCCTTCAAACACTGGTGAATCTTCCTGTTGTACAGATAGGCGTAGGTGTTTTTCTTTCAGCACTTTAGAATAACCCGTATCTTTTACCCCACGGGTCAGAAAAATCGGATTGCGATTGCCGGGACCAAAAGGGGCAAACTGGTGAAGGATACGCCAAAATTTGGGTGTTATTTGAGTAAAATCCAATTCGGCAGCATATTGATTGACAGGATACCGCAACTCTTCTGACAAGGTTGTATATACATACCCTTCAAAACGATCCTGAAAATAAGGTAGGTTTTCTGGTGTCAGGCTCAAGCCTGCCGCATATTTATGTCCGCCAAAATTGATCAGCAAGTCTTCGCAGGAATGAATGGCTTCGTGTACATCATAACCTCTGACAGAACGGGCGGAACCGACCATTTGTCCTCCCGATTCAGTGAGGATAATGGTTGGCCGGTGAAATTTTTCGACCATCCTGGAGGCCACAATGCCCACGACCCCTTTGTGCCAATGGGGTTGATAGAGGACAATGCTTCGGCGATTTTCCCAATCGGGCATTTCCTGAAAGAGTTCAGCGGCCTCCTCAGCAATACGCTGGTCAAATTCCCGTCGAAGCTTATTGCGATAAGCGAGAATTTTAGTAGATGCTTCGGCTTCCTTTTGGCTCTTGGCCAGCATCAATTTGACAGATTGATCCGCATCCGCCAACCGCCCGGCAGCATTAATCATTGGGGCCAATCCAAAAACAATATCACTGATGGAAAGCGGAGGTTCTCGCTGGCTGGTTTTGATGAGGGCCGACAATCCTGGCCGCTGGGTTTTGTTCAATTCTGTTAAGCCCAACTGAGCCAATATTCGATTTTCGCCGGTAATCGGCACGATATCGCTAGCAATACTGATCACCAATAGATCCAACAATTCCAGCAATAAATCATCGCATAAATCCAGCTTTTGCACATAAGCCTGGGCCAGTTTAAAAGCCACTCCACAACCACTCAACTCCTTATAAGGATAAGCACAATCCGGGCGTTTGGGATCAAGAACCGCTACCGCCGGCGGAATCTCGGCTTCGGGTAAATGATGATCACAAATGATAAAATCGATCCCCTGCAAATTGGCCGCTTTGACGGGAGCAATTGCCCTGATGCCACAATCCATGGCAATGATTAAACTAATTTCTTTAGAGGCTGCAAAATCCAGGCCTTCGTAGGAAATGCCATAACCTTCTTTGTAACGATCGGGGATATAGAAGTCCAGATTGGGATGCAACTTTTGCAAAAAATGATACATCATCGCTACAGAAGTGGTGCCATCTACATCATAATCACCGTAGAGCAGTATTTTTTCACCAGTATCGATTGCCAGCTTTAACCGGTCTACGGCTTTATCCATATCCTTCATCAGATAAGGATCGTGGAGATGGCTCCATTCGGGCCGAAAAAAGCAGCGAGCCTGTTCAAAATTGCTAATTCCACGTTGAACTAATAATTGGCAAAGCAAAGGTGGAATCCCTAATACTTCTTCCAGGTGATCGACAATTTTTGAATCAGAGCTAGCGGCTATCCAATGTTTTTTGGGCAACATGGGGGAATTTTTAAGTTTCAGAGCATATTTAGAGGCCAACCTTACGCTCGCGATGAAGCGCTCTCCGGGCGTCTGCGCCATGCTCCTTCGCTGAAGCTTCGGCGCAAGCGAAAGACTTCGACGGCGGCGCGCGGCCGTAATAGCCTTTGGCGAAGGACTCAGCGCCTTGCTCCGCCGTAACTTCGCGAAGGCAGAGTAGGAGTATGGGCTGCAAAGTGTCCTTTTTCGCTACAAAAGCCGACCTCCAAACTTACTTTCAAGTTAATGTTTTTACCAACAACATACAACCGAAATCGATAAATTTCCTTTGCTTGCTATCTTACAAGTATTCATTTTAACATGAACAGCCACAAGTAGAAATTTGTTAGACTCCTATTTTGTATGGTACATTTGTTTTGTTATCCATGAAAAAATCAACTATGATGTTAAGACCTTGTTTTGTTTTGCTTGTTTTTCTGTTCAGTTGCAGCTTGGTTTGGGGACAAGCAAAATACACACTAAGTGGAACCATTCGAGATGGTGAATCGGGTGAAACGCTGATTGGCGCCTCCGTAGCCGTACCCTCCATGGGGTTAGGGACTACCGCTAATGAATATGGTTTCTACTCCCTTAGTTTACCGGCAGGTGATTCATTGACTGTTGAATTTAGCTATGTCGGTTTTCAAAATCAAGATCGGATCATCTTTTTGAAAGAATCACTCACGCTGGATGTGGAGTTGGGTACAGGCGTTGACCTGGAGGAGGTGGTTGTCAAAGCCAATTCCTACGAAGAGCAACTCAAAACTACGGAAATGAGTGTAGAAGCCATTACCACCAAGGAAGCCAAGTTGGTTCCAGTTGCTTTTGGCGAAAGTGATATTCTCAAAATCATCCAGCTAAAACCAGGAATCCCCTCAGGGTCAGAGGGCACTACCGGGCTCTTTGTTCGTGGTGGTAGCTCTGACCAGAATTTGATTGTATTGGATGAGGCGATTGTTTACAACCCCAATCATCTCTTTGGGTTTTTCAGCACCTTCAATACGGATGCTGTAAAGGACCTCAAATTGTACAAAGGCGGATTTCCAGCCCAATATGGCGGTCGGCTCTCCTCCGTGATTGATGTCAAACTAAAAGAAGGCAATAATAAACACCTCTCCGGCTCCGGAGGCCTGGGGTTGATTTCCTCCCGCCTCACCCTGGAAGGGCCGATCAAAAAAAACAAATCGTCCTTTATTGTTTCGGGCAGGCGCACTTACGTGGATATATTCACCCGGCTTTTAAACAAGGCAAGTGAGGATAAAGAAGACTACAATCCCATTCCCGATTATTATTTCTATGATTTAAATACCAAGATTAATTTCCAGTTTGGAGAAAAAGACCGACTCTACCTCAGTGGTTATTTTGGCCGAGATGTGTTTGGTTTTGACGGAGATTTCTTTGATTTCAATTTCGACTGGGGCAATGCTACAGGTACGGTCCGCTGGAACCACGTTTTTAATTCCAAATTGTTTGCCAATACAACGTTCACTTATTCCGACTATCAATACGATATTGAAAATAAAGTCACAGGCTTTTCTTTCAAAATTGGTTCCAATATCCGGGATATCAACCTGAAGTCTGACTTTTATTTTGCGTTGAATAATGAGCATACGCTACGTTTTGGCGGAAATGTAACCGACCACCAATTCACGGTAGGTCGACTAAAGGCTGGCAGCGATGATGGCCAGATTAATTTTTCTGCCGGACAGGATTATGACGGCCTGGAACTGGGTTTATATGTTTCTGACGATTGGGAGGTCAATAAAAGAACCAAAATCAATGCAGGATTGCGCATCAGTGGATTTAGCAATGATGGCACGTTTTATACCGGGATAGAACCCCGTCTGGCTGCCCGTTTTATTTTATCGGATCGCACTTCGCTCAAGGCTAGCTATGCACGCATGTATCAATACCTGCATTTGATTGCAAATGCAGGTGCAGCATTGCCCACAGATGTGTGGTATCCTTCAACAGCACGTATCAAACCTCAAACTTCCGACCAGATAGCATTGGGTATTTCTTACCTGATGAGTAAAGATTATTTTCTGAATGTGGAGACCTATTATAAATACCTCCAAAATCAACTCGACTTTGTAGATGGAGCAGAATTGTTTGCCAATGATAATCTGGAGGAAGAATTTGCGATTGGCAAAGGAAGGGGTTATGGCTTTGAAGTAAGTGTGGAAAAGAAAGAAGGCCGGTTGACGGGCTGGATCGGCTATACACTTGCCTTTATAGAAAAAGGCGATTATAAAACGGTAGACCCATTCGGTAATTTTGCCCAAACCGGTTATTTTTCTCCGATCTATGACCGGCGGCACGACTTATCAGTGGTCAGTATTTACGAAATCAGTCGCCGATTTACACTTTCTGGCACTTTTGTATATGGTTCCGGAGATTTACGTTGGTTGGCACCTAGTCGCTTCACTTTACAGGATGTATATGGCGCCGGTTTTGAATCGATAGTACCGGATTATCGCGAACGCAATAATTATCGACTCCCTCCCTATATCCGACTGGACCTGGGATTGATGATTCATTTTTTTCCTAAATGGGGAGAAAGTGATCTTTCAATCAATATTATTAATGCAACTGATCGACGCAATACCTTCTTTATTTATTTTGAACCCGAGTTCCGAGAAGTCACTGATGGAGGGAATCAAATTGAAATTCCCGAAAAAATTTCTGCCCGACAGGTTTCCCTATTTCCGATTT
The DNA here is from genome assembly GCA_021604865.1 of Saprospiraceae bacterium. Lineage (GTDB taxonomy): Bacteria > Bacteroidota > Bacteroidia > Chitinophagales > Saprospiraceae > BQJU01. Next base: position 52,053 of record BQJU01000003.1, read on the forward strand.
TACCGTCCATTTCCTGGAATTTCAAATTTTAATCAACATGAAATCAACCTGCTATTTATTCATATTGGGACTGATATTCTCCCTTGCTGCCTGTAATCTTGAACAGGATATCGAAATTACTTTTCCCGAAGCTGAAAACCGTGTGGTGGTAGAGTGTTACCTGGAAGCCAATCGTCCTTTTAATATGCTGATTACAACTACAGCCGGTTATTTTGACCCATTTCCGACAACAGATAACCAGTTTCTTGAAAATATTCTAGTCGACAGTGCACAGGTTATCATCCGGCACAAGGGTATTCAATATGGGCTAGCCAACCAAGTGGTTTTTGACTTTTCCTCCCGCCAGGTATTCAATTATCATTCCTCTCAACTAGTACCGGCTGATTTCGATTCTGATTTTGAGTTGGACATTGTATTGCCAGATGGAAGTACCATTACCGGAGTCACCCATATCTTGCCGGCGGTTCCGCTGGATAGTGTAGTGGTAGAATTTAAATCCCCAACGGACACGCTTGCCCGGGTACTCACTTATTTTACCGATATCCCCAATCAGGATAACTACTACCGAAGGATGCTGCACGAAAGCAGCCTGGATAGTCTACCAGAACAGGATTTTGTTGTAGATGATCGTTTTGTAGAGGATTCTTATGTTTTTGGAACCAATTATGATTTTGTGGTTGGAGATACCATTTTTAATACCATTTTCCACCTGACCAAAGACCATTATAATTTTTTGCAAAGTGTAGAAAATGCCACCAATGCCAATGGAAATCCCTTTGCACAACCTAGTCCGTTAATCAGCAACCTGGAAGGAACAGCAAAAGCTACTGGCGTTTTTACCGGCCTTAACTATGTTCGGAATCGGATGGTTATTGAGCGGTGAGCAAGGTGGTGTACAAAGAATTGATGGAAGGGTCGACTACGCAAAGCTTCGTCGCCCCATGGAAGAAATGGGTTTCGCATTTGCCAATTATTTCCACTTTTGGTTAGGATGGGAAATTGTAAGGATTGGAAAAAGTGGTCGACTAATCGCCTTTTCCCAATAAAAAAGCCGGAAGGCAATTGCTACCCTCCGGCTTTTTTCCTATTACCTCTAGCAGTGATTAATTGCCTTTCAGGCCACCTAAATCTGGATTAGGTACTACTACGGTTCTTCTGTTCTGAGATCTTCCATCTGCAGTTCCATTGTCAGCAGCAGGCATAGAGTCACCTCTACCAGAAACAGCTACTTGTTCTGGGCTAACACCCTTTTTGATCAGACGGGTAGCAACAGCTTTAGCACGAGCGTAGCTCAAATCCCAGTTATCCATACCAGCGTCGGCAGGAAATTTTTGGCTATCAGCGTGACCTTCGATAGTCAGTTTGATTTTAGGATTTGCTTTCAGCTTTTCAGCCATAGCATCAATTGCATCACGCTCAGCTTTTGTCAAGCGAGAAGAACCACTTCTGAAAGTAACTGGTTCAGTTACCACATAAAGTCTTCCTTCTTTGTCTTCCAAAGTAAGGCCACTTTCGCTGTAAGCAGAGAAGATGCCATTGATCTCATCTTTAATCTTTTTCAGCTCAGCTTCAGTCATGTTCAGCTTTTCAGAAACCTGAGCCATTTGGCTTTTAGTGGCATCCAGGTCGGTCTTGATGCTGCTGATTTCTCCATTAAGTCTGGTTTTTTCAGACTCCATTTCGGTAGCAAGAGCATCTTTTTCTTCCTGCAGTGATTTCACCTGCGATTGGGTTTCGGCAAGTGCCGAATCGGTAGCTTCTTTAGCAGCAACCAATTCGTCGTACTTCTTTTTGGATACACAAGACTGGAACGAACCAAGGAAAAGTGTAAGAACCAACATTTTAAGTATCAGACGCATGTTCAACTAATTTAATTAAAAAATACAAACATAATTGGGCAGAATGACCAATAAATTAAAGCCCCAAAGGTAAAAATAAACATTGGCAAAGCAATGGATATTTTCTAAATTAAGCAAAGATATAGGTAAAATTGTTAAACAATTCCACAGGTAAAGAATTTTGATCCCCTTTTGTTTGAAGAAATAAGCCCAAACCTGCTCCTGGTTACCTTTGACGTTGTTTATCTCGGATAACTAATTTTGCCGGTATATGTTCGGTTGGAAGCTATTTTTTTTATTCTTAAATTTTAAATTAGGTCTAACATCACTCCCCGGCTTGTCAATTAGCTCAATAGTTCGTAGATTGACACTAGAAACTACTTTGGTTAACAATTAAGAAGATTTTGTGTATTGTTTAAGACTTTTGGGAAATGGCCAAAGAATATTCGGAAATTTGATTTTGGCAAGCCACTAAATATGGCCCGCCAATGCATTCTATTGAAGAACTTAAGCTAGTGACATAAAACCCATGGGTTGAACACCCTTGGGTTTTACGCTATTTCATATAAAAAAGCTATTTTTGCACTCTAAAGTAAACAGGTGATTTTCAAATAGATAAAAACTTAGATGAAGCAAGTCATTAAAGAAGAGGATCATTTCAAATATATTGAGTCTGGAGAACACGAGGAGCCTTTGGTCCTATTACACGGTTTATTTGGTGCGTTGAGTAATTTTGAGAGCATCATCAATCACTTTTCCAAAACGCACAATGTAGTCGTCCCTATTCTGCCCATTATGGATTTACCCATTCGTAAGGTATCCGTTGCGGGGCTACTAGGGTATCTCGAGGACTTCATTGAATACAAAAATTTTGAAAAAGTTAATCTTTTAGGAAATTCTCTGGGTGGACACATTGCTTTGCTCTATGCATTAGCAAATCCCGATAAAATTAGCTCTATCACCCTTACCGGCAGTTCCGGTCTATTTGAAAGTGCAATGGGAAGCAGTTTTCCAAAGCGAGGAAGCTACGAATTTATCAAAAAGAAAACAGAAGACACTTTTTACGATCCGAAAACCGCTTCTGAGGAATTAATCAACGAGGTCTTTGACATAGTTAATGATCGGAACAAAGCTATTCGGGTCATCGCTACCGCCAAATCAGCAGTACGACATAATCTTGCGGATAAACTCCATCAGATTACTGCTCCGACACTACTGGTATGGGGAAAGCAAGACCAGGTAACACCGGCCTTTGTAGGAGAGAAATTTCATGAGCTTCTTGAAAACTCCCGCCTGATCTTTATCGATAAGTGTGGTCATGCCCCGATGATGGAACATCCGGAGCAATTCAACAATTACCTGGAAACATTTCTTCAGGAAGTAACTGCCAAAAAAGAGGTAAGTTAATTAATTTGGACATAATATAGTTTCTATAATATTATGTCCAAATTTATAATAGGCCCATCATTTTTCACTTCATTAATCGTTATTGGGTGAAGGTTGCTTTTATAACAGAACAACCTTTACTTCAAATAATTGCTCTTTTTCCTAAATTGAAAAATTACATCAATGAGATTTTCGCTGTTCCTGTTATCATGTGCCATCCTATTGGGTGCCTGTAAAACTCAACAAGTTGTCATTCCTGCCGATAATTCGGTATTTACAGAAAACAGAGACCTGGATACCATGGTGATTAGCGCACCAAGAATCCAGAACCCATCTGAAATTGAGGGCACCCTGGGAAATACGTACACTCTGGAGCCTTATAATCCTAGCCATACCCGAACAAATGACTTGATTCATACCCGACTGGACCTGCGTTTCGATTGGGCAAATGAAAAAGTGATGGGAAAAGCAACCCTACAGCTGAAGCCCTACTTTTATGCTACAGACCAGGTAGTATTGGATGCCAAAAATTTTGAATTTAAAAATGTCCTTTTAAAGGAATCAGGCAAGGAGTTGAAATACGATTATGACGGCATTCAAATCACCATTCATCTCGATAAGAAATATAATAGGGAAACAACCTATACACTGGAAATAGATTACATCGCCAGTCCCTCCGCTACCGGAGGCAGTGCGGCTATCACTTCTGACAAGGGGCTGTTTTTCATCAATCCCAAAGGAGAAGATCCTGAAAAACCGCAACAAATCTGGACCCAGGGCGAAACAGAAAATAACTCCCGCTGGTTTCCAACTTTTGATAAGCCAAACGAGCGCTGTACCCAGGAAATGTATGTTACCGTTGAGGATCGCTTCAAAACCCTCTCTAACGGCATCATGGTCAGTAGCAAATCTAATGGTGATGGCACTCGTACTGATTATTGGAAGATGGATCAACCTCATGCACCTTATCTATTTATGCTGGCCATTGGCGAATATGCTGTTGTCAAAGAAGAATGGGAGGGCATTCCGTTAGCATATTATGTAGAACCCGAATACAAAACCGATGCTAAGGCCATTTTTGCCCATACGCCGGAAATGTTGAGTTTCTTTTCTGAAAAATTAGGCATCAAATACCCCTGGTCGAAGTTTGCGCAGGTAGTGGTCCGCGATTATGTTTCGGGCGCCATGGAAAATACGACAGCTGTTATTTTTGGGGAGTTTGTACAGAAAAAAGAGCGGGAATTGATTGATAATAACAATGACCGTATCGTAGCGCATGAAATGTTTCACCACTGGTTTGGCGATTATGTCACCTGTGAAAGCTGGGCCAACCTGACCTTAAACGAAGGATTTGCCAACTATAGCGAGTACTTGTGGTTTGAACATAAATACGGCGCAGATGCTGCGGATTACCACCTGCTGGAAGAATGGGGTGGCTACATCAACACCTCTCGTGGAAGTATGCACCCGCTCATCGATTTTGGATATCATGACAAAGAAGATATGTTTGATGCCCATAGCTATAATAAAGGTGGTGCGGTATTACACATGTTGCGCAATTACCTGGGCGATGATGCTTTCTGGGCCGGCTTGAATAAATACCTGACCGATAACGCCCATACAGCCGTAGAAGTACACAACCTGAGATTGGCTTTTGAAGCCGTTAGTGGACAGGATTTGAACTGGTTTTTTAACCAATGGTACTTGTCAGAAGGGCACCCTGATCTAGTAATTGATCACGAATATGATGAAACAACCAAAAGCATTACCGTTACGATAGAACAAGTGCAGGATGGCGAGGAAGTACCTCCTATTTTTCAATTGCCTACCACCATTGATATATACCTCAGCCCAGATGAGAAATTGAGCAAACAGGTAATGATCAATCAAAGAATCCAAACTTTTACTTTTGAGGCACCTTCCGAACCAAAGCTGATTAATTTTGATGCTGATAAGGCGTTATTAGCCGAAAGGCAGGAAAATAAATCAACGGAAGAACTGGTTTTTCAATATTATAATGCGCCAAAATTTCTGGATCGCTTCGAGTCAATACAAAAATTATACGAAAGTGAAGACCCGGAAGTTCAGGCCATGATCCATGATGCTTTAGAAGATCCTTTCTGGGTTATTCGTGCAACGGCATTGTCCACGCTGGAAAGCGAAGTAAGTGATGAGGATCTGGTTGTTCTCAGAAAAATGGCAGCAAACGATAGCCACTCCGAAGTAAAAGCCACTGCCTTCCAATTGCTTACTTATGTTGAAGATGTAGCATCACTCAAATTGGCCAAACAAGCCATTGAGTCAGAAAAAGCATATCCCGTCATTGGTGCAGCACTGGGTCTGATACAGGCCGTGGCACCAGCAGAAGCTGGTAGTTATGCCAAAAAGTTGGAAAAGGAAGATAATGAGTACATCAAAGATGCAGTAGCCGGAATTTATGTGGAAAGTGGCGATACCAAATACCTGCCCTTCTTTGAAGAGAACCTAAACAAAATTGATGGATTTAGTGCCATTTCATTTTATGAAAACTACCAAAGTCTGGCGGTAAAAGGAGGCCTCGACCAGGCAAAATCTGCTGCTGGAAAGCTCAAAATAATAGCCATCAATATGGAGCAATCTCCATGGAAAAGAGCTGCCGCTACCAAAGCCATTCACAGCCTAAAAACCGAACTGGAAGAACAAAGCATGGATGCTGAAAACGCGGAAAAGTCCAACCTCGAAGCTGTTGTTGAAGAGCTGGATACTGTCTTACAATTTATTTTGAAAACGGAGACAAATGAGCAGCTGAAGCTATTTTATCAGCAAATGTAAGAAGAGGCCAGGATTAAGATCGCTGCACTCTATGGTTGGAGCACAAATTTCCGTTTAATACCTTGCACGACCGCGTTGAGGTCGAAAACCGTGGTGCTTTCCAACCATAGCGTTACACTTTCAGAATGGGGTTGTGTATATCTCAGTATCACCATTATAGGCTACTGAATCACCAATTTACCTAAACCAAGCATTGCTCCCGAATCCGTGATGACCTGAAAATGGTAGACCCCAGCCACCAATGTTTTTCTGGAAAAGTGAATCTGACCATTTTGGAAAAATTGTTGCTGGAGCTTCTTTCCATTTACATCATAAAGCTGAAAAATGCCTTGTGTTTGGGCACAACCCTCCAGCTGAATGATCGCTGTATTGGTAACAGGATTGGGAGCCACCAAAATTTGAGCATCGGCATGTTGTGAAAATTCCTCCAGGTCTACAATAATGTATTGTTCGCCAATGGTATGCCAAACCGTGTTGGTAAGGACAGGTGCATTGATATCAAAATAGATGCCGGCCCGATTTTCAATCACCGTACCTATCGGTAAATCCGGTCGTTGATCAATATGGAATTTGACAAACCCGTGGGAAGCCCGCTCATTGGTCGTACTATCCGGCAGCAAAATGTCATCAAAAACAAATTCCAGCACCGCTTGCCCTTCAGCAGTATTACGAAAATCAAAGCTATAGGGATGACTGGCATTGGTGGGCCGCACCGATGATGGATCTAGAAATTGCGAAAGCGTATCCCGCAGAACGACGGTGAAAGCCGTATCATTGCCTGTATTTTGAAAGACGATCTGGTAATCCAGCGGTTCGTTAGGTGCCAACAAATGCTGTGGCCCGTATCCGGTAGGAAAGGCCAATTTTTCATTGGGATCAAAAGAGGCGACCACATTCCGGCAGTCCATGTCCATGGCAGGTTCGTAATCGTTATAGGGAAACTGGTTGATAAAGTCGAGGTTTATATTTCCATCTTCATTCAAGCCACAACCTTCTATAGCCAGGCCGATATGTGAACCTCCTGGTACTCCGGGTTCCTGTTCGGCAATAATCCGGTAAGTAGACCCATTGGCAGGAAAGGAAAGGGTCAGGATTTCATCCACCTCCAAATCAAAAGGTTGAGCCATATACAAGACAGCATCTTCAATCACCACATAGTGTAAATCACCGATTGTGGGTTCGGCGCCGGTATTACGTAGGTGAAAATACAAGCTGTCACCCTGACATTCGGCAGTCACTTCCACAATGGCTCCGAGATAGATCGGTCCGGGTTCCATACATAGTGTGTCCGGATTAATATATACTTCCGAGCAGAGGGTTTGCCCAATCAAGGTCGTATCACAGGGTAGTGCATAATCAATGACTACCTCTCCACATTCCATCACGCCTACTTCCCCGAGGTTAAAAATAAATGTATTGTCCATTTGGCTTTGCCAAGGAATGGAAGCCCCTTCTACCTGTATATTTGCATCAAGACTGACTTCCACCCAAACACTATCTTCGGCCGCCGTTCCCCAATTGCAATAATTGATATAATAACTACCGCTTTTGCAAGCCCGCAAACGGGTGGTGGCGAGATCTACTACCAAGTAGGGACAATAAATGCTTGGTTGCATCGGTACATCGACATTCAGGCTATACGTTCCGGCAGGGAACGTAATTGGTGAAATATCCGGACACATTTCCCAATAGGGGCTAATCGGTTCGACCGAAATCGTCAGCGTGTCGTCATCCACGGTAGTATTGTAAATACCTGCGGTATCTGTGACGGCATATTTTTCAGGTGTTCCGCTTATATTGACTATCCAATGGGGAAAGGCAATATCCGCCGTATCGAAGCTACAATTTTCTTCCACATCGAAATATACCGTTCCATGAAGTCTGTGGGTATTGATCTGGCCGAGTGAATCCAGTTTTAAAACCAGTGCCTCCGAATTTATTTCCCCCTCTGGGCCAAAAGCGCCATAGGCCAGAAAAGAGCCATCCAACGTTTGACGCATCCCATAGTAGTATTCATCACCAAAAATATTGGTTTTGGTTGCCCAAAGCAGGTTTTGGTTATCATCAATGTAATAAAAAAGCAAATTGTCATCATAAGTCCGGAAAGCCAATAGGCGATCTTCTTCCGGGGTCACTATGGATAAAGGCGCAAAGGGGCCTACTGAAAAAGAATCATGGAATTGAACGGTTTCTTCTAATAAAATGCCTTGCGGCGAAAACTCGTAAGTCCGGTATCGAGAACTTGACTGGGAAGCCAGAAAAATACGGCCATCGGAAAACACAAATGGCGCACCTAATTTTTCAGGAGAGTTACCAATTGAGTCAAGGGCATAGATCCAGCTGATATTGCCACCAGCATCAAATTTGGTCAAATAATCCTTAGTAATAGTAGAATAACTATTAGGAGCGATCGTATCTATGATGTAACTCCTTTCATTCAAAATCAGGAAACCGTCGTCCGGCGTTGCCACCATTCCTCTGGACCCCACCCGATGAGCATCACCAAAATCGGTAGACCACAATACGCCATCGTCTTCCCGTATTTTGGCCAGGCGATACTTTTGATTGTTATTTTCATCCGAAACTTCTAATAAAAATACAAGCCCTTCATCTGAAGTCAAGATGGGATCTTCCTTATAAGCTGTTCCATTAGAATCCGCCAAATTCGCATTGTTATGGCTCCATAGCAGCTCTCCCTGCAATCCATATTTTCGAAACAAAAGACTTGGCCCCAATTGTTTGCCGATCACCCAAACCTCATCATTGTGATCCTTTTTAATACGACGTACAAATGAGGAGTTTCCCATGGGCGCTTCAAAAGGAGAAAAGGTACTGCTAAGCAGATTGCCGTCCGAATCAGCAATCGCGGTCCGATGGCCTCGGCGAAAATTTATATTGTCATAACCAACACCAGCCAGGTACAATTGGCCATTGGCAAGGGTATCAAAATCCAGCGCATAATCTCCTCGAAAAATGTTTCCATAATTGTGGTACCACTGCAAATTCCCAGACGGATCAACCTTACTCAGAAAGTAATTGTACTCCACTGTGCCCCATAGTCGGGTATAGCCAAAAAAGACCACATTGCTGTCGGGCAGCTCAACAGCTGAGTAAATAAACTCCGATAAACCAGGCTCCCCAAAAGTCATATCCCAACCCTGTGCCATCATTCGTAAAGACACAAAAGAAAGTAGCAGAGTGCACCAACAACAAAATAAAAAATTGCGAATTTTCATAGTCGTCATTTTTGTCCCTTTTCAGTAGATTACTTGTTGTTGGTAAAAGTGGTACTAATTCTATCGAAAGGCAAAGAAAAAATAGCTAATTTGTGGAAATAAAATTGATTATACTTACATATAACACACTGACTAACAAACAATTACCAATTAAAAAAGTGGATCATTTTGGCAATCCCAAAGCTATACAAATTGCTAAAAAAGCTGGAAAGTGGAGAAATCCGGCAAATTCGAAAGTGGCTAAAGTCTCCATTCGTGACTACCCGCGAGGATGTTGGAGATCTTTTTGAGTTGCTTATTAGCTATCAAAAAAAGCATCGGCCCTTTCCGGAAAAAGCGGAAATCCATCACCATTTATTTCCCGGCAAAGACTATCAGGCACTCCGGGTACGCGCCACCATGAGCGATTTGCAGGAAATGATTGAAACATATCTTTTACTTTCTTTTGTCCGGGCCAATCCTGTTCGGGCCAAATTGATCTTATCCAAAATTTACCGGCAGCGTGCATTACCCAAACATTTTTTGCATACCACTAGCGAAGCAGGAGAATATCTGGAAGAACAAGCATATCGTAATCCGGATTATTACCGGGATCTATTGGATTATGAAACCGAAATGCTCCAGTTTCAATCCGCAACACGCCGAACCGGAGGACTCAACCTGCAGGAAATTTCCAATCACATTGACGTTTTATTTTTGATTCGTAAGCTACGGCACACTTGTACCCTACTGACTCATGAGCAGGTCTTCAAAACCCATTATGACCAGGGCCTATTGACACCGATTTTGGAAGAGATTGAAAAAAAGGGTTTTCTGAAAATCCCGGCGGTGTCCATCTATTACCATTGCTACCGATTCCTTACGGAACAATACAACCTGCTCCACTTTCAACGCTTTCGCGAAATATTGACCAGGTACGCCCATCAATTTACGGAAGTAGAAGTCCGGGATTTGTATCTCCTGGCCATCAATTTTTGTATCCGAAAACTCAACGAAGGACAGGAAGAATATGGCCGGCAGGGATTGGTATTATACAAACAGGGATTACAGGAATCCTTTCTTTTGGAAAATGGCTGGTTATCGCGTTTTACCTTCAACAATATCGTAGGCTCCAGTCTGCGCCTCCGGGAGTTTGACTGGGCGGAGCAGTTTATCGTCGACTACGAGGCACAGCTTGAAGCATCTCACCGAGAAAGCACCGTTCAATTCAACCGCGCCCGCCTCGAATATGCCCGTGGCAATTACCGCAACGCGATGCTCCTATTAAGCACCACCGAATTTAATGATATGATCAACAACCTGATCGCCAAAACCATCCTGCTTAAGATCTACTACGAACTGAAAGAATACGATCTACTGGACTCCCATCTCGACAATTTCCAATCCTATATTCGCCGTCACCAAACCAGTGATTTTCATCAAACCAATTATCAGAATATTATCCGCCTGGTACGCAAATTATTGGCTTTAAAGCCGGGGGATAAGCATGGAAAAGCTGTGCTTGGAAAGGCCATTAAAGAGACACCGATTTTATCGGAGAAACAATGGTTGCTGGGGCAGTTGGTGTAGGAGGTGATTTGAGGGCTGGGGGGGATATCTGCAACACGGGCTTTATGCTTGGCCTTGGAGGCCGCTTGAGGGCTTATTTATTGGTGGCATATTTTCTTTTCCCATTCTTTATTTACATGAAGGCAAAAAAGTATTTTACCTTCAATCGCTTTTCTGTCTTCAATAGAGTTGTTTGCCCTTTATTTTTACGCTTTTCGAAGAATCTTCTCCATCTTCTTGCCTTTCGCCAATTCATCCACCAACTTGTCTAAATACCTTACTTGTTTTGTTAAAATATTTTCAATTTCTTCTATCCGATAACCGCAAATTACTCCTGTAATCAGGTGAGCATTTGGGTTCAATTTTGCCTCCCTAAAGAATGTTTCAAAAGTCACTTTTTTGTCAATCAGTTCTTGTAATTTTTTGTCATTAAAGCCCGTCAGCCACTCTATTACTTGATGTAATTCTTCTTTTGTCCTGCCTTTGCGCTCAACTTTTGTGATATAGTGCGGATATACCGATGAAAATGTCATTTTTGCTATTCGTGCATGGTGTTCGGGTGTTGCTTTCATCGTATTTTAATTTTTTTACTTGTCTTTTTGTGTTATCGTCCAACATTCCTACCAATTCAAAGGTCATACCCAGAGCTAGCTCGAATCCTGCCAATAAATCCACACAACTACTCAACATAACTGGCAATCCTACCCTTTCCGCGCTACAAACCCCACATGTTTATCACGAAAGGCAAGATCTGCATACTGATTAATCAGCTCAACTGAAAAACCAATTTCCTCCAGAGCGGATTGTACTTTATGGTGGTGTAGTAATTGTACCCGGTGTTCTTCATAAGACTTGCGGTAAAATTCTCCAACTTTTCGAAACAGTGTAATTTCCCGGGTCAGAGTGGCGGATTCCCAGTCTTCAAAGAGGTGTAAAAACATGGTCCAGTCATCACCTTCCACGATCTTATTAGACTCAGTCATGATCCCCTCGATCCCCGGCTCTATCAGGTCAAAGAGAAAGATTCCTCCATGTTCCAATTGCTCATAAACCTTCCTAAACAAATCCACCAATGTTTCAAAATTGTGTTTTTTATCAAACCGATAATTCAACACTTCACCTATGGCTGTGACGGCGGCACAACGGGGTAATGCATAGTCGAGAAATGAGGCGACTATAAATTCTGCATCCGGTGCATTTCCCTCTGCTAGCTTGACCATATCAGGGGAATAATCTATCCCGATCACCTTGAAGTTTTGTTCGCCTAAGGCTTTGGCCAATACGCCACTCCCACTTCCCAGGTCGACAATCAGGTCGCCTGAATTATTGCGATCTTTCAATAAATCTGATAAATGCAGGGCTGCTGATCTTGCAAGATCAGTATAGGATTGATCGTGAACATAGGCAAGGTCAGGGCGATAATATTCTGAAGTAACAGGCATACGGTGATAGATATTTCTTTCGCTAATTTCACTTTTTTAGAATGAATATTCAAGTAATGTAACAATTAACTGGCTTTTGGGTCAGAACCTAAGAGGTTAGTCTGGGGTGTTGGTGAATCTAATGGGTACGACTCGTATCAGCCAAAATTTTTGGCTGGCAAAAATAACTTACCCATGCAATGAAAAAAATCGGTTTCTGCTCTTTTGCGGCAACCAATGAATTGGGTGGGTTCGAGACTATTGCATGGTTACCCGATGAACAGAATTCCACCCCCTATCATCTTTTAATACCAACCAATACAATCCTTTAGGGTAGGCCCTAAAGTCCAAAATTTTGTGGATGCTTGAATTTCGAGGTAATTGCTGTTTTTCCAGGCGTTGGCCCAAGGCATTATACCACTCCAGCTGTACCTCTCGCGGCTGGTCCATTTCCAGGTTTATGGTAAGAGGTCCGGAAGTTGGGTTTGGAAAAAGGTGTACAGAAATATCATTGGCCGTTTCCTCAACTGCCGTATTCACCAAAACGGTAATGGGATGATGAACAAACATTTGGCAACCATTGGCAGCCGTTGCCAGAAGATATATATCATAGGTTCTCGGAAGTAGAAAGATATAAGAGGGGTTTGGACTTTCCGTAGTACCAGCAGGGCCGAAATCCCATAACAATCCTACCGGCACCGAAGCAGAATAAGAGAAATGGACCACATCATTGGCCAGAACCGTATCCGGGGCATTAATCGCTAAATCGAAAGGTATTTCATCAATAGTTACCGATTGACTGGTGGTGTTTCCACCAAAGTCATTATAAGTAGTCAGAGCGACGGTATAGGTGCCTGTCCCACCAAAAACATGTTGTGGAGAAACAGCCTCAGAAGTGGAACCATCCCCAAAATCCCATAGATAGGAGGTTCCGTTATTAGACAGGTTATTAAAGGCAAGCTCATTGCCACATTCCCCTACCGGATTGCTTGAAAAAGCAGCTTGTGGCGGTTGACCATCACACTCCCATCGCATGGCAAACCCCGGATAAACGACCGATTCATTCGTATGAAAAGTAATGGTCACTGCCCCGCCGGTAGTCATAATAGTTGTTCCTGCCAGACTGGTTCCATAATAACTACCAATCAGTGGCGCATCCGTACTCGGACCATCATAGATGCTGACAAAGTCGCAGCAACTTTCCAGAAAAAAATCATCAAAATACAAGGTTATTTGAGTAGCTGCAGGAGGTTCGATTATGGTAGTAACATTGACACCATCTGTATAATTGCCATCAGGGCCTCCGTTATCAAATAAGACCCCGGTACAGGTAGTATGAAAAGTAGTGCCCGTGGTTGCCATAATGACTGTATCACAAAAGCTACCCGCCAGATCAACCTCCACCAATTGTTCTCTGATGAGCGTATCACAACCCAAATTATTGCAGGCAACCAACTGAACATCATAAAACCCATTTGTGGTGTAAATATGAGTCGGGTTGGGCTGCGTAGACGTCTGACCATCGCCAAATTCCCAATACCAGGCAGTCGGGAGGTTCAGTGTATGGTCGGTAAAATTGACCTGACCATCACAGCTAAAATTAGGCGTTGCACTGAAATTTACCTGTGGAAATGCTTGCACAATCATTTTGACCGGCACCAATACTTCGGGATGGTTAAGGTCATTTGTTTTGATAATCAGCTCAAATTCATAGGTGCCCGCCAGCAGTCCAGCAGCATCAAAATCCAGGGTGAGAATTTGATTTCCTGCTGGGTCGACCACCCCGGAAAGAGGGTCAATTTGTAACCACCCGGGCAATACATTGCCTGCCACCCATTGCACAGCATTAGCCAATATGCGATTGGCATTAGCATCCGTACTAAAATAATCGTACCCGATAAAAATGGCTTTGCCTGCCCCATAGGTCTTGGCGGCCAAGGCACTAAGGTCAAATCCATCATCAATTATCGTAGTTACTGCCGGATCATCAAACAGAATCCCTTGAGTAGCATTGAGTGCAAAAACAGGTGCAGTGACGCCCTCAGCCAATGGATGTATGGGTGCCTGAATCGCCATTTGAGTCCCGGCAGAGATGTCGCCAAAAGTAGCAACATCAAAAATATTGCTATGTATAACTGGTGCCCCTCCGCTAACGTAGCAAAAAATGACACCACCGCCATTGTTCACAAAATCCTGAATGACCGGCGCCAATTGTTCATAAACAACATTGGAACCAAACTCCGATTCTGGAAACAAAAGGACTTCCTTACCTACCAACGCCTGTGCAAATTCCAGGGGATCGGTGGCGAAGGTAGTTTCAAGGTTATAATTTGTAAAATGCTCATTTAATGCATCGAGCATGTGTGGATATTCTTCGTTCACATCAACACCATATAAAGAGACCACCATATCGACAAATCCATCATTTACCAAAAGATTATAATCTAGATTGCCAAGACCATTATTGGCAATGGTCAATGATTCGGTTGTAGTGCTGCCGGCCAATAAAGTAACACAAATCGAATCGGGTTGCACCGATATATCCGGAGGATAAACCCCGGCACCTATAACTGGAACCGCTATATCTCCAGCATCACTTTGGAAATGGATATTGGTCGAAAAAATCCCAACCTCAGGAGGTGTAAAGGTCAGGTGTATACGCACAGAATCACGGGGCGGAACCGTGACATCCAAGGTATCCGGCACAAAAGCGGGGCCATCGGAAGATATGCTAAAAACGATCAATGTTCTTGTACCCGCATTTACGACAGTCACTGAGTCTTCAACAGAGGACCCCAGAAAAACA
This sequence comes from Saprospiraceae bacterium, assembly GCA_021604865.1. Taxonomy (GTDB): domain Bacteria; phylum Bacteroidota; class Bacteroidia; order Chitinophagales; family Saprospiraceae; genus BQJU01. The sequence continues at coordinate 67,099 of BQJU01000003.1, forward strand.
GATCCAAAGTCGAAGTTTTCGGGATTCACGGCAATTTCAGGAATGCCAATAACGGTTAGTTTTACCGGAATTTTTATACCGTTATGGCTCAAATCGCCATTGATGAGTGGCAGGTTGGTGTGATACACCCCATCCAGTAGATCTGCTGCATCGATATGGACAGGGACCGATGTTGATTCATTATTGGTGAGTATTCCTTGGTTTTGTTCTAACGATAACCACCCAGCTCCTCTTCCTACGATGGATACGCGATGACTATCATTGCCTCCAAATCCAACACTTACTGCTTCAGAATTAACAAGCGTTATTTCTAATAGGCCATCTGCTAGCCAGGGAGCAATGGTATCCTCTTCAAAAGTATACATCTTGATAATATCCGTACCGTTTGGAGGGTCTTCATCCTCAATTACTCCGATCAGTTCCCCATCAATATATAATTCGGCAAATTCCAGGATATCATCATAGTCTCCGCTTAAGGTTACCGTTATAGTCAATTCCTGGAGCGTAGAAGACAAGCCATCAAAGAAATGCTGGGTTGTTGCCTGGGCAGTAGTATAGACAATTTCATTCTGGTCAGAAACCTGTGCTTGTGGTGCTTCTAAATGATAATATAAATCTCCGGGGCCGAGATTTTGCACCTGGACTGTCGTATCTAATAATTCACCAGAAAACAAAGTCACACAAATACTATCAGGCGACCAGCTGACAAGCCCACTTTCCTGAACAAGAATCTCCTGATAACTGGTATCCTGTCCATAACAATTCCTAATCACCTGGCGGGCAGAATAGTTGCCGGGGGTAGAATAGGCATGTATGGGATTTCTTTGGGACGACATTTGACCATCGCCAAAATCCCAGGTAATTGTTCCGCTTGGATCCGATTGATCTGTAAATTGAAGTGGAAAAAGTATGGGCGGGTTGAGGTTGTTCACATTAAATCCTGCGATTGGTGGGTTTAGTCCACCAGTAGTGCTGAATTTGACAACAAAGCCTGAAAAGGTAGCACTGCCATCGCTGAGAAATTCGAGGGTTACCTGACCGGAATTGGCCACCAGCATTTGTCCTAAACCTTCTGTTCCTTCAAAACTCGCAATCTGCGGAGCGTCAATATTGGGTCCATCATAAATATTGAGGCGGTCGCAGCAGAATTCCGTTTCGAATTCGATAAAATCAAGCTGGATTGGGCCACTATTCGGAGGGGCAATAGTGAGAATGCTATAGGAACCATCCATATAGTTTTCCGAACCTCCCGGGTCGAGGACAACACCTGAGCAATTGGTAATGGTCTGTTCTCCAATAAACTGCATTTGGATCGTATCACAATAGGCTTGGGTGGTATCCACAACAATAAAGCTGGACCGGATCAAGGTATCAACAAGCCCTTCACAGCCGGTTGCGACCAGGGTTACATCATAAGTTCCGGGCTGAGTATATTCGTGTATTGGATGAAAATCCATACTGGTTTGGCCATCGCCAAAATCCCAAAAAGCAATGGCCGACCAGGAGCTATTATTGGTAAACTGGACCTCCACCGGAAGACTACAGTGCAATTGCTGGGCATTAAAAGCAGCCATGGTCACCTCTTGCTGAGGAGTTCCCAATCCTACTGCGTACCAGGCATTGTTGTTCTGCAAATATTCATTGGAGCAGCCCCCAAATAAATCTAGCGCGGCAGTATTGGCATAAAATGCAGCATCTTCATAGGTAGCCGACGGGGTGAGGTAAACGGTCAGGTTGCGGTAAACAATTTGCATAGCTTTTTCCCAACCAATTCCTTCGATTTCAAAGTCATTTCCATAATCATTAGTACCTGATCCGCCTACATTCAACAAATAAAACCAGTGATTCATTACACCACTATTGGTATGTACTCCACCGCCATCACCGCCACCAAACTGGTAGAAATCACCAAGGTAAGTGTCCGGATCCTCGTGGCTATTAGGATCGGCTAAACTACGGATACCAACTCCTCCTACTGTTGATTCTTGGCCAACCAACCAATTGGTCGCCTCCGGTCGGGCATAGTGATCCGTCGCTTTTCCGAAAATATCACTAAAAGATTCATTCAAGGCTCCCGACTCATCCTGATAGATCAATCCGGCAGAAAATTCTGTCAAGCCGTGCGCAAATTCATGAGCCACTATATCAAGAGCAACGACAGGAAGGTTGAGCGCTCCTCCAGGGTCGCCATCCCCAAAAGTAGAGGCAGTTCCATCCCAAAAAGCATTGCCATAGTCAATGCCAAAATGGATATAAGAAATGAGTGGTGCACCTGCATTGTCCAAGCTTAACCGGTCGTGATTTTCCAATAGATAATCAAAAAAACGCTCGGCACCCCAATGAGCATCCGTAGCAGTTTCATCGAGATTGGCATTCACATTGTTCCAATAATTATCATCATCCTCAAAATCAATGGCCAGTTCGTAGGCCGTTTCATGGTTCATATTTAAGGTGATAATGCCATCGCCCCGTCCTCTCTCCCTCAAACGGTACTGACCGGCAGATACCCGATCGGCAACAATAGGGCGCTCTCCACTCAGTGAAGTCAGAGCAATGCCTTCCTCATCAATATGACAAATGCGGTTTTCTTCCGCAAGGATTAATCCGGTTTGAGCATCGATGTAGAGCCATGCCCGATGCAAGGGTTCCATGGCATACATATCCAATCGATAAGCAAGTCTGAATTCGGGAGACTGATAATCCAGATGTCGGGGCACCCATACCAGTTCAGGCTTGGGATATTCGGCTATTGGGGTACCAGATGCAGGAGAAAGGACCTCCCAGGCATAAGTAGCCGCGGGCATATACTGCATGGCAAGGGCAAGCGCTTCATCAGCATCCAGGCCTGCTCGTTTATTCATACCCTGTGGCTGATCAAACAGGGCGCCATTAACAGAAACGACTTTGCCGTCACGACAATGCAACAGATAAATGCCTGCAAAAACGGGAATGTCCTGTATTTTTTGTTGGTATCGATAATGTTTGTACCCGAGCTGATCGGTAGTGATTTCCAGTAATTCAAAATCAATCTCAGGGCCTAATTTCAGGAGTTTTTTTAAATAATCTATGCCATCAGCTTCGGCTACATAGGTTTGGGAAGCCAGCCGGATGTACGCAGGCAAATCATTGCCCGCAGTGTAACGAATCAATTCGGTGCCTGCCATCTTTTGTTTGGCTTGTTGCCCGGAGAATACTTGTGCCAAACTAGTATGAAACAATAACAAACTACTCAGAACGGACAGAAAGATGCGTTTCATAAATTGGGGCTTTAGAGGGTTTTTGAAAATCAGGCACCAGCGTATGCACCCAAACAAAGCTAAATAATTTTAAGCTCATTTTCCATCTATAGCCTAAGGGTATTGTCAGGGAAATTGCATCTATTAAATTGATACTTTGGTAGATGAAAACAGACACCATCACAACTTTTACCCTATCTTATGTTCTTAAAAAAACTCGACTAATCATGAAAAACAATCAAAAGAACCTCACTTTTTTATTCACCTTTTTGTGTCTATCCTTTATCTTTTCTTCGGCATTTGCCCAACGAGGCGTAAAGGGCAGCGGCAATGTTATAGAACAAGAGCGGACTATATCGGGATTTGATGCCATTGCCGTCAAAGATGGTGTTGATGTTTATATCGAATTGGGTAGTGCCGCAAGTGTAAAGGTTAAGGCTGATGACAACATACAGGGCATGATCAAAACGGAAGTGGTTGGTAATACCCTGGAAATTGAAGTGGAAGGAAGCATCTGGCGTGCAGAACAAATGGCCGTCTACGTAACTATGCCGGATCTGGAAAAAATTATTGCCAGTGGCGGTTCTGATATTTATTCTACTAATACCTTGAATCTGGATATATTGGAAATTTATACCAGCGGTGGCAGCGATGTCAACCTGGAATTAAACGCAGAAGAATTGAGGTGTAAAACATCCGGAGGTTCTGATTTACATCTGCGTGGATCTGTTGATCGCTTATTGGCCAAAGCCAGTGGTGGCAGTGACCTGAAAGCCAAAGAACTGACTGTCAAAAAATGTGAATTAAAAACCAGCGGTGGTTCCGACGCCTGGGTATATGTGACTGAAGAAATTGAAATGGAAGCCTCCGGTGCCAGTGACATCCATTATAGCGGCCGCCCTAAGGTCTTGTACCAACGTTCTTCCGGTGCCTCTGATATTCACGGTAATTAACCGGATATCTATAACAATGGTAAAAACATTATTTTTACCAAAAAAACATGACACATTCCAATCCCGATCTGCTAACAGTAGGTTTGGTACAAGTGGCGCCCGTATGGCTTAACAGGCAGGCGACCCTGGAAAAGATGCTTCTCTACATCGATGAAGCTGCCTCCAAAAAATGTCAATTAACCGTTTTTAGTGAGGCGCTTTTGCCCGGTTATCCTTTTTGGCTGGAGCTCACCGATGGCGCTCGATTTAATTCTGATCTTCAAAAAGACCTGCACGCTCATTATATGCAGCAAGCTGTGCAGATAGAAGCAGGGCATCTGGAAGCATTTCAAAAGAAGGCCCGTACTCACAAAATGGCCCTGATCCTGGGTATTATTGAACGGCCTGTTGACCGGGGAGGGCATAGCCTTTATTGCTCCATGGTGTACGTTTCTGCTGAAGGAGAAATTGCCAATGTACATCGCAAATTGATGCCTACTTATGAAGAGCGACTTACCTGGGCGCCTGGAGATGGACACGGGCTGCAAGTACAAAGCCTGGGCGCATTTACGGTAGGCGGCCTCAATTGTTGGGAAAACTGGATGCCGCTACCACGAGCCGTTTTATACGGGCTTGGTGAAGATCTGCATGTAGCCATCTGGCCGGGACAATTGCGCAATACCGAAGATATTACCCGATTTATTGCTAAAGAATCGCGTGCTTATGTTTTATCCGTAAGTGGCCTGATGAGGCGGGAAGACATTCCGGATAATATCCCACATGCACGGCTTATCCGAAAAAATTCACTGCCTTTATTGGCAAACGGTGGCTCCTGCATTTCCGCTCCAGACGGTAGCTGGATTATTGAACCGCAAACCGGAGAAGAAGGGCTTTGGGTAGGTACTCTTGACCATCGGGAAGTGCGCCGCGAACGGCAGAATTTTGATCCGTCCGGACATTATTCCCGACCCGATGTTACCCGGTTGGTGGTTAATCGAGAGCGGCAGCGAACGGTTTGGGACCAACAATCAGAAATATAGCATGAGGCCATTACCAGCCAAAATTTTTGCTAGAAAAAGCGGTGCCCGAAGAAGGGCGTCGACAAGAAATAAACGACCTGAACCATCATACTAACTATGCCAGAACTACCGGAAGTCAATACTTTTCAACGTTATTTTGAAGCCACCTCTCTACATCAAAAAATTAGAGAGGTTGAGGTTTATGATGAAAAAATTATCCGCAATGTAAGTGGCCTTGATTTTATTGAACGGCTTGAGGGCCGAATATTTACAGGGACATCCAGGCGGGGAAAATATTTGTTTGTAAATCTGGATAATGGACATCATGTGCAGTTGCACTTCGGCATGACCGGAGATATTAAATATTATTCCGAGCCGGAGGACCGGCCCCGGCATGAACGGTTTGTTTTTCATTTTGATAGCGGTTTCCGGCTGGGTTTTGATTGTCCCCGTAAGTTTGCCCGGATTTGTTATATTGAAAACCTGGAAGACTACCTTGCAGATATTGGTCTGGGGGAAGATGCTTTAATGATTTCCGAAGCCGAATTCCTTCAAAAAATGGAGGGCAAAAAAAACAACATCAAAGGTTTTCTGCTCAACCAAAAATACATTGCCGGTGTAGGCAATTTGTATGCTGATGAAATTTGTTACCAAACCCGTATCCATCCCGCTTCTTCTGTAAAAAACCTGAGTACCGCCCAATGCCACGATGTTTTTCAAAAGATGAGAGCTATCTTAACAAAAGCCATAGAACAAAGTGCTCATTACAAAGAATACCCCGAAAATTGGTTTTGGGCCTGGCGAAAAGAAGGGTTTACCCGGCCTGATGGTCTTGGCGTGGTGAAAAGCACAAAAATTGCTGGCCGGACTACCTATTATTGTGAAGGTTGGCAGGTGTTGTATTAAACCTCCAAACATGCACTAATTGCTCGATTTGTCGGGCAAGCGCGTTATAAAAATATTAAACTGTCTCCGTTTAGTCTTACAAAACATATTTTTTGAAGATATTTGCGTTATATTGGTAATAATTGGTTTTTTTATTAAAATCCAATCTTTTTAGGCGACTAAAAGAAGCAATGAAATACCTAGTGGGCATATCTTTCATTTTTTTATTGCTATCCTGCGAATCCGAGACGATCCGTAAGGAGTCTTTTGAAATGCATGGCATTGACGTGTCGCATTACCAATCCCGGATTAACTGGGATACTGTTGCTGCTCAAGAAATACATTTTGCATTTGTTAAGGCTTCTGAAGGTTATTATTACACGGACTCTTTGTACTGTGATAATTGGGAGCACATGCAGCGCGTAGGCATCAAGCGGGGCGCATATCATTTTTACCGCCCGAGCATTTCCGCAGAAATTCAGGCTTCTAATTTTACCAATATGGTGGACTTAGAATTTGGCGATCTTCCACCGGTGCTGGATGTAGAAGTACTGGACGGTGTATCAAAAATAAAGCTGATTACAGGTATCCGTGAATGGCTTTATGCTGTGGAAATCAAATATAGTATCAAACCGATTCTTTATACCAACCTCAAGTTTTATAACCGCTACCTAGCCGGACATTTTATAGATTATCCCATTTGGATTGCGCGTTATAATACCCGAGAACCACGTCTGGCATGTGGCCGCGACTGGCAATTCTGGCAATACGGCAATCGGGGCCGCCTAAAAGGTATCGAGGGCCATGTAGATTTTAATGTATTCAACGGTAATGGTGCTCAATTGGAAGATCTTTGCCTTGCTCCAAAGGCTGCGTTGAGTTCCTGGTAAGCGCTTGTTTAGAGGTCGGATTTTGTAGCGAAAAGCGTCAATTTCTTGATAAAACAAGGCTTTTTTTGAAGTTCCTCTCGGCTCAGCCCAGACGGACAAAAAAAGGAACAGCCTGTCCCGCCGAAGGGAAACCGCTAGGTCGGGAAAGTATCATCGAAAAAGGAATCCTTTGTAGCCAAAGAGTTGGCCTCCAAACATGCTCTAACGTTTCCCCGGCTTTAATTTTTTCAATATTTTTCTTCCCCGGCTTTTGAAGCCTGCTGAGGCATGTTCCCATTGATCTTCAATAAGCAAGCACAACTCCGGTGCCAGGTCGGGCTCCTTTTTACAAAAATTCGCCAAGACCTGCATCGCAAAAACTTTAGTAGCAATAGCAGATTGTGGATCAGCCAGGAGGTCAAAACTGATCGTTGCCAATTTACCCATGTGCTCTTCCGGAATATCAATTTCGGCCAGTGCTTTAAGGGTATTGCGCAATACGGCATTGTGTTTTGGGTGCTCCAGGTTGTCGATCAAGGGGCCCAGATGGGGTTGTAACAACTCCGTATGTTGTAAGGCACATTCACTCAACACCCAGCCTGCTCGTTGTACCACCCGATACTCATCATACAAAAACAATTCAACCAAAGCATCAAATCTTTGCTGATTATTACCAATCCAATTGGTGATACGGGTTGTATTCGCTTTGCTGTGTTCGTTAAGAATAGCCGTTCGCAGATTCATCCTGGAAAATTAAGCCATTTCAAAGAATCTTGCAGCGGTATTGCCTTTCATCTTTGAAAAAGTTTTCCACAAAATAAAAAATAAGGGGTTAGCGCCTATATTTTTAGTGCTTGGAAACCCTTGAATTTGAAGGAGTAAGGCATCTTGGAGGCAATTATTCAGAAACTAATCCCCTACTGGGGCATTTACTATTTTTAAAATTCGTAATTTTTCACCCTTATTTAAGTTAAGAGAACGAGTCAAGTAGGTTGTGAAGAATTTAATTCCACATTTTATTCAGGAAAAATACAAAGAAGGGACAAAAAAGGGGCAATTTAAGGCGTATACCCTTTTTGTTGACCTTTCCGGTTTTACCCCCCTTACGGAGTCTCTCATGCGGGCAGGAAGCCGGGGTGCGGAGCAATTGTCTATTATCTTAAACGAAGTATTCGGGCCATTGGTTAGCCTGATGTATGCCCGGGGCGGGTTTATCCCTTATTTTGCTGGCGATGCCTTCACGGCCGTCATTCGCACTGACGATACTGATATTGAGGTTGAGGATGTGATCTATACCGCATTGATGGCCCGGGAAATGTTTAGCCGTCGGGCATTCCGCTTTGGCAACTTTACCATTAGTGTCAAGTTTGGACTTTCTTATGGTTTGGTGGAATGGGGGATCGTTGGCAACAAAGATCAGCAATCCTTTTACTTCCGGGGTGCCGCCATTGACGACTGTGCAACCTGTCAGACTTATGCCAAGGGGCAGGAAATTGTAGTGGATAATCATATCCGGGAAAAACTGTTAAAAGAAGTATTTCCACTTGAATCCATCGGCAACAATTGTTATAAGTTAGGCGAAGTAAAAAAGATCAAAGATCGGCCAATTACCCCGCAGGTATTGCCCCCTTTAAACAAGAATATCGTCAAACAATTTTTACCAGAACCGGTAGTAGAATACAAAGGAGAAGGAGAGTTCCGTACTGTGATTGCTGTTTTTCTTGCTTTTGAAGGCATCAATTCACACACTCAGATGAACGACTTTGCCACTGAAATCCTAGACAAAATCAATGACTTTTCAGGTTATTTTAAGGAAATTGATTTCGGAGATAAGGGCGCTGTTATGGTTTGTTTTTTTGGTGCTCCCGTTTCTTTTGAAAACAATATCGCCAGGGCACTTGAATTTGTTCTGGCACTAACGGATGTTTTGGCTCCTTTGCAAAAGTCTATTGGATTAAAAATTAAAGGTGGCATTACTGTCGGCACCGCCTATACCGGGTATGTTGGGGGTGAAGAGCGTTGCCAGTATGCCTGTGTAGGTAACCGGGTGAACCTTGGTGCTCGCCTGATGACTTATGCCAATTGGGGCGAGGTGCTAGCGGATGAGGGCATTCAAAAATCCCGGTATTTCAAATTTTCCCATAAGGGGGATATCAAATATAAGGGTATCAAAGGTAATGTACCAACCTTTAAACTATTGGGCCGTGACTTTGAAAATCGCCCTACTTTCCAGGGGTTATTGGTAGAACGAGATGACGAAATCAATCGACTTTTGGCGTTTACCCAACCGATTTTCGAAAACAAATTTGCAGGTATTGCCTATATTTATGGTGAGGCTGGCGTAGGCAAAAGCAGACTAACTTTTGAATTGAGAAAAAGTTTGTTGAGTAATCATAATCAGATACAATGGCACATTTGCCAGACCGACCAGATTCTGCGAAAACCTTTCAACTCTTTTGTTTATTTTTTAAAAAATTATTTTGGCCAGGCCTCTGGAAGTTCTTTTACCGATACAGAGGATCATTTCGAAATGCGTTTTCGATTATTGCAGGATGAATTGGAGGGTATTGATCATCCTTCAGTCGACCAGGTAAGTCGGGAACTAATCAGGACCAAATCTATCTTAAAGGCGCTGGTGGGCATTGTGACCCCTAATTCTCTGTGGGATCAACTTGATGCACGGGGGCGTTATCAAAATACAATGGCCGCAATCATCAATCTAATTATTGCGGAGAGTCTAACTTCACCGGTGATACTCGAGCTGGAAGATGTACATTGGATTGACGATAATTCAACTGAATTACTCATTGAATTTGCGCGTCAGATGAATCGTTTTCCCATTCTTCTGTTGATTACTTCCCGATATGATGATGAGGGCGCCAAACCGGTCATCATTCCCGAGCCCATCTTATCGTCCTACAATTTGCCTACCATGGAAATCAACCTGGCGGCACTGCAACCCGAAACCGTTCGTTCTTTTGCAGAAACGACACTGAAGGGCAAGATCAGCAATGAATTTTTTGACTTATTATTACGTACGACCAATAGCAACCCCTTTTACCTGGAACAGGTATTGGAGTATTTTATGGAAAATAATTTGTTGGACAAAAATGATGGGCAATGGACTATCCAGGACCAAAATGTAAAATTGTCCAACTCCATCAACGCAATCCTGACTGCCAGGATCGATCGGTTATCTACTTTGGTAAGAGAAACGGTCAAGGCTGCAGCGGTGATTGGCCGTGAATTCGAAATTCCCATCTTGTCAGAGGTCATGAAAAACCAGGAGGAATTCCTCCGGGAAAATGGCAATAATGATACCGGTGCTCTACTCAAAGAACAGGTTAAATCAGCCGAACAAGGCCAGATCTGGCTGGCGATGAATGAGTTGCGCTATATTTTTCGCAACTCCCTACTTCGGGAAGCTGTATATGGCATGCAGTTGCGAACCCGGCTTCAACAGTTGCACCAGATGATCGCCGAATCAATGGAGCGCGTTTACAAAGACACTATAGAGCAGCGATATTTTGACTTGGCTTTTCATTATGAACAGGCAGGGGTATTTGATAAAACCTGTGAATATTTACGCAAAGCGGCTGATCATGCCCGCAAAAATTATCAAAATCAGCAAGCCCTTGATTATTACGAACGGCTGCTGAAAAAATTGGGCCGCCCTAATGATGCTGTCGATGAGATAAACACCTATTTGAAAAAAGGGAAGGTCCAGGAGCTAATTGGAAAATGGGAGGAATGTGAAGAGACGTTTGACAGAGCGCTACAATTGGCTAAAAAATCCAGAGATGTTCTGATGTTAGGGAAAACCAACAACAGCATGGGGCATTTGTTGATGCTAAAGGGCGAATACTCGCGTGCGATGAGTTTTCTTCAGGCAGCTGCCGGATTGTTTGAATCGGTGGAAGATGAAATGGGTATTGCCAGGGTGTCGGGTGATATTGGCAATTTGTATTTCCGCCAAGGTAAATATGACGAGGCGAAAAGTTATTTTGAGAAGAGCATAGATCTGGGATATACCCGAAGTGGTGCGGTTGACAGTGCCCAGATAGTCGCCAATTTGGGACTCACCCACATGAATCAGGGCAATTACGATGAAGGTATTCAGGTGCAGAAGGTTCAGTTGGACATCGCCAAACTGCGCAATGACAAACAAGGCATGGCTACCCTGTATACTAATATTGGTATCGTTTATTTCGAAAAAGGGGATTATGATGCTGCTCTAGAAAGTTATCAGAAAGGGTTAGCCTTGAGTGAAGAATTGGGCAATAAACTACTCAAATCTATTGCTATCGGTTGTATCGGTAGTGTTTACGAACGAAAGGGCAATTACGAGCAGGCCATGAAGCACTTTAAGGAAGATTTGGAGCTTTGTGAAGAGTTGGGTGATAAACAAGGTACGGCCATTGCACTTGGGCTGATTGGCGAACTATTGAGTATTGAGGGCAAATTTTTCAAAGCCATCGAATACCTGCAAAAGAACCTGATGCTTTGTGAGGAATTGGGCTACCAGAAAGGCATTGCCAAGGCAGTAAATACATTAGGAGATATCTTTTTTTTCACCCAACAATACGAACGGTCCCTAGAATATTACAATCGCGCAATCGATGTGACCCGCAAAATCAACAACCGACTGGTTCTCGGCTTTAGCCTGGTAGAAAAAGGAACCGTATTATTGTCGATGGAGCAAATTCAGGAGGCTAAAGAGGTCAGTGTGGAGGCCGTTAAAATTGCTGAGGAGTTAGGCAATCCTGATTTGATCTTCGAAGCACACCTGCTGGTAGGAAAAATTCAGGTAGCAGAAGGGGAAAAAGATAGAACCGAAACCGAGTTGTTGGCGTTGCTGGAGACTTCTCTGACTTCTGATCAGGAAGCCGCCGTGTATTTTGAGCTTTTCCACAATAACCCTGACAAAAAAGAATACCAGGTACAGGCGATGGCCCTGTATCGCATTTTATATGAAGAAACACCGCGTTTCAGCTATAAAGATAAAATCCAGGAACTGGAGAAAAGTTGACTGTATAAAAATTAGATTTCTGCGCATAATTTTCTGACTGACTAACCTTACCTCTTGCCAGGATTTCACGCCTGTGCACTTATTTAACATTAATTAAAAAACAAAAAATTTCTTACATGAAAGTGTGATTTTAATGTATATAATAATTGTTAATAATAATTAGTTTTCTCTTTGGATAAACCGAAAATTAATTACTATTTTTAGCATATATTATTTGTATAATAGATATGTTCTAGTTTTCAGAATTGAGCTGTTAGGAAGAGGCAGTAAGGTGGAAAAATTTCACTTTAGAGCATATTTCCTGTGCGACAACTCCAAGATAGGAATACCTAATGTTTAAGGCAAAAAAATTCCCTTTTTACCGACAACATGACCAGTATGATTGCGGCCCTACATGCCTTCGAATGCTGATCAAATACTACGGCAAAAGTTATGATATCGAACGGCTCCGCAATGTGTGTAACATCACGATGGAAGGCGTCTCTGCAAGAGGGATTATTGAAGGTGCGGAGGCGTTAGGCCTTCAGGCATTACCGGCAGTAATTGATTACCAAACCTTAAGTGAGCAAGCCCCTCTGCCCTGTATCACCTATTGGAAAGCACGACATTTTCTGATCGTGTATAAGATTAAAAAAAACAAGGTGTATGTAGCCGACCCGTCTTATGGTCTGATAACATTTTCTAAAGAGGACTTCATACAGCGTTGGCAAAACAGGAAGGATGACCGGACCGATGACAAAGGAATCGTTATCTTATTTGAGCCCACTCCCGAATTCTATAAAAATGAAGACGATGAAGAGTCCAACAAGGGGTTAAGCGTCATATTCGGATATCTGGGTAAAGACCGGCGCTACCTGGTTCAAATTGTCCTCGGCTTATTGGCCGGTACCATTATACAATTTGCTTTTCCTTTTTTGACTCAAGCTATTGTCGACCAAGGTATTGCCACCCGTGATGTCAGTTTGATTGCTATGATTCTTGTAGCACAGATCACCCTCTATTTAAGTAGCTCCCTATTCTCTTTGATACAAGGGTGGTTGTTGCTATTTGTTGGCTCAAAAGCGAGCATCCTAATCTCGACAGATTATCTCCGGAAGTTGCTCAGAAAGTCTGTTTCTTTTTTTGATTCCAAGACGTCCGGTGATATTCTCCAGCGCATCAACGATTCCAGCCGCGTAGAACGGCTCATTACCTCGGCCCCAACCACCATCTTTTCTTATTTCAATGCCTGTGTTTTCCTGCTGGTATTATTATATTATGACCTCACCATCTTTTTAGTTTTTTTGGGTGGTGCCTCGCTGTATATCCTTTGGATACAATTCTTCATGAAAAAAAGAGAAGAATTGGATTTCAAACGTTTTTCAGAAAATGCCAGCACCAATACCTCTTTGATCCAAATCGTAAATGGCATACAGGAGGTAAAGGTCAACAATTCCGAATTGCGTCGGATTTGGGGCTGGGAAGAAGCGCGTACGCGGCTGTACAAAAACTCCATTTCCAACCTTAAGCTGGCTCAGATTCAAACCATTGGTGCCAATTCGATCAATGAACTAAAGAATATTACCATCACCTTTTTAGCGGCCACCGGGGTGGTTCGGGGCGATATTACCCTGGGTATGATGCTAGCCATCCAGTATATGGTTGGACAGATCAATGTACCCTTAAGCGGTATGATCCAGTTTTTTCGGCAGGTTCAGGATGCACGCCTCAGCCTGGAGCGGTATACAGATATCGACTTTCTTACTGATGAAGAAAAGCTGATGAATAGAAAAGATCTAATCCAGCCGCCCCTTGAACCCAGTGATATTGTCTTGGAAAATCTTTCCTTCCGTTATGGGGGGCATAAAAGCCCGATGGTACTTAAAAACATCAACCTGTCGATCCCCAAGGGCAAAGTCACCGCGATTGTGGGGATGAGTGGCGGTGGTAAAACAACACTGCTCAAACTTCTGCTGAAGTTATACCTCCCTACAGAGGGAACTATCCGGATTGGCAACGTGAATATGAATGCTATCGATACCCGTACCTGGCGACAGCAGATTGGTTCTGTCATGCAAAATGGATACATCTTTACCGATACCGTGGCCCGTAATATCACCGAGTCAAAAAGTTTTGGCAACTACGATGAAAAGCGTATTCTTGAAGCAGTAAAAGTGGCTAATATCCACGAATTTATTGAATCTCATCCAGCAGGGTATAATGCTCGTATAGGCCCGCCAGGTGCTAGCGGCCGTAGCCTGAGTGGAGGTGAAGCACAGCGCATTCTTTTGGCCCGTGCCATTTATAAAGACCCCAAATACATTTTCCTCGATGAGGCTACCTCAGCACTGGATGCCAATAATGAAATGGAGATCATGAACAACCTGGCTACATTTTTTAAGGGTAAAACCGTGATCATCATTGCACACCGACTTAGTACCGTTCGTGACGCTGACCAAATTATTGTATTGAAAAATGGAGAGGCAGTAGAAGTGGGCAATCACCAGGAATTATTGGGATTAAATGGTCATTATTATACATTAATTAAAAATCAGCTTGAAGTTGGAAAATGAGCAATCAAAGGTTTGGGATATCATGGCTAAAAGTGACTATTTGAATGATATCCTTGAAAAAACACCTATCTGGATTATCCGGTGGGGAAATACGCTCTTCTTAGTGTTTATTTTAGGGCTGTTTGCATTGGGTTATTTTATCCAATACCCTGACTTTATTACTGCACGACTGGAGTTGGTCACTAAAAATCCGCCCATTGAAGTAAAGGCGATTATTACGGGTAAAATGGATACCATTTTATTAAAAGACCAGGCAGAAGTTAAAAAAGAGCAACTCCTGGCGAGACTCAATTCCATTGCCCGGTATGAAGACGTCTTATTAGCAAAAAAAGCGATCCGAAAATGCCTGGCTGTTGAAGAATTTTCTGGCTATGTGAATACTGATTTTCCTACAGATTTGGAACTTGGAGAACTTGCTACAACCTATAATACCTTCCAACGAGAATTTGTCAATCTCAGATTTTCCCTTCAGCAAGATTATGTTTTTCAAAAGATAAGCTCCCTCGAAAAGGAAATAAAAAAAATCTACCTGCTCAATACGTCATTAAAAAGGCAGGAACTCATGCATGAAGAAGAAGTTGGCCTGGCACAAATCAATTTGGAACGCAACCAACAAATGCACAAAGAAGGGCTGATCAGTGATGTTGAAATGGAAGCAATTGAACGGGAGCAGCTGGGTATAAAAAGGGCTTTTGAGAATGCACGGATGCAGCAAGTTGAAAATGAGTTGCAAATTGAGCGCCTAGAGATACAAAAAGCCGAGCTTCTGAATGATCGATCACAGAATATCAATACTCAGGTACAACGCATTCGGGAACTACTCAATGAATTGCAAAGTCAAATCAGCGCATGGGAAGAAACTTATGTGTTAAGGGCGCCGATAGCAGGCATACTCTCTTATGATTTGTTGCTAGCAGATGAAAAACCTGTTCTTGCCGGGGAGACTGTTTTCAATATTGTTCCAAAAGAACAGGATAACCAAATTGTCGGTCTGTGTAATATGCCACTTCGCAATTCAGGAGAAGTCAAAATTGGCACCATTGTACAGGTTCAATTAGATGCTTATCCTTACCGGGAGTATGGCATATTAGAGGGATCAATTGCCTCTATTGCTGCGATTTCACAGCGTACTGAGGACGATCAAGCTTTTAGCCGGGTAGAAATTGCCTTTTCGGATACATTGCGCACCACCTTTGGACAGCCGGTTCCATTTACACAAAAAATGACTGGTACCGCCCTGATTATCAAAGAAAAAAAGAGTATACTAGAGCGCATTTTCGAGCAAATTTTATCGCTCTTTGAATAATAATTTATGGCCGCAGAAAGCTATTTTGAAAAATCCGATCTTCAGCCCAGACCTACACTTCAATGGGCTCTACAATATTTTAATAAGTATCCGCCCAAAGAAAAAAAAGCAATTGATCTGGGTTGTGGAAACGGGCGCGACACTTATGCCTTGATTCAGGAGGGGTGGAAGGTATGGGCTTTTGATCATAGTGCGCGGGCAATCGAACAATTGCAACCACATGCAAATCTAAAGGCTGGCTGTAGCACTTTTGCCGCTGTTGATTGGCAGGATGTTGCATTGATAAACGCCAGTTACGCCCTACCGTTTTGCGAAGCCAGGCAATTTCCAGAGGTCTGGACCAATATTGAAAAATCATTAGGTCAGGCAGGGATATTTTCCGGACATTTTTTTGGTGAGAATGATGGCTGGAAACAACTGATCCGTTTTTCGGGAGAGGACATTAAACACCTTTTCTCCGATTTCGAAATGTTGTTTATTGAAGAAAATGAATTTGACCGGGTCACTGTTTCTGGACAACCCAAACACTGGCATGTCTTTGAAATAGTCGCTAAAAAAATTAGCTGACTTTTTGGATAAATCCTTTTTCCAGGAGCAGGTCGAAGATGCCTTTTAGTTCATCCTGGTCTGATAATTGATATTCCTGCTGAATGATCCGCATAACTGCTTTCAGGTCCAATTGGCCGTCCAGTATTTCCAAAATTGGTAAAATGCTGCCTGCTCCTTCAAATACTATGCCTTCCTTATTGATTAATTCTACCGCAACGGGATCTTCGGTACCAAATGGTCGACGCTCCTGGATATATACCGATTTGTCGATAGCATAAACACCCTCTAGGTCTACTCCACGAGCACAATCTTTGGTTTTTCGGGCAATAAAAAACCAGTTGTTGTAGAGCCTTCTCGACATAATTTGAGAAGTGGCCATATGAGGAAGCTCTATTTCTTTTTCGTAAAGGGTTTCAAATCCATTGTTTTCAAATTCCTCTCTGAATTCAACAGCACTTAACATTTCTGCACGATCTGAAAAGAAATAATCCAATGGACCAAAATGAATAAAAAGTCCGCCAATTTTTAGTGCCCGTTTTAGTTCTTCAAAATAAAGCTGAAGGGCAATCACATCCGTAAAATAAACGGAAGTAATACACGAAAGAGCTCCATCTTCAAAAGGTAGTTCAGTTGCATCCCCAACAAAATATTCAAACCGATCTTTATGTATCAAAGCTTCCGGGCTGGCATTTTGAATGGAGGCGGTTAGTTTCCGGCTACTGTTTTCAGGCTTAAGGACATTAAATTCATTTATCTCATAAAATTCTATATTCTGCTGCAATAATTTATTGAAGTGGTACACCATTGAAAAAGACTTATCGAGCGCATAAACCTTTTCGAAAAGAGTGGTGTGTTCAAAAGCAATACGCCCCATACCCGCACCAAGAAAAAGGATAGCTTGTTGATCAGGGCTGAATTTGGCTGTTTGTTCTTTTAAACCTTCAATTATTTGAAACACCTGCGATTCCCCTTCCGGAAGGGCGCACCAATCCCGCATCATATACCGAAAATCCTTGAGGTAAGCATGGGCGTTATTCTGTCCCCTCCAAGCTTTCTGCTTGGCTTGCAAAGCCATAAGGTGATCAATCTTGGCATGTGGCCTTAACGCCTCCATAATCTGTTGCAGGAGCTGATTATTGTGCTTTTTAGCCTCTATAATTGCTTGTAGGCGCGCTGCTGCCTGTGCAAATCGGGGCTTAGATTTATGCAAACTTTGAACCTGCTGTAAATGGTTGTGATAAATATGGTAGTATAAGTGAAATTCTTCAGTAAGAAATTTGTCAGCGTTTGATAGTTTAATGTTCATTCATGCACTTATTTGATAGCGAGAAAACCTTCAAAACAAACATACTTCATTACAGTAGTAATGTCTGAAAACCCAGCCCGCGTAAGCAGGTCCAAATTGCCTTGAGTTGAGAATGGCTCTAATACACCTTTGAGGCTCTTGGATTTTGCGACAATCTCTTCGGGAGAATATCCTTGATCAAGCTTATAGTCGGTGTAAAGTGCTGTTGAAATATCCTGAAACCGAGCATCGGGAGCCCGGACTTTTTCAAAAAAGAGAAATGCTCCACCCCAATTTAGTGCGTTATAAATCTTGTCTATAACCAGTTGTCTTACCCTGGGTTGGATAAATTGAATGGTATAATAGGAAACGATCAAGTCACATTTTTCCAACTCTTTATCCAGGATATCTACACATTCAAAATCAACGCCTTCTACATCACCATAATGATCCTGTGCATATTGCACCATGTCCGGTACAATATCCAGTCCGACGAAAGCAATGTTTTTGTGTGCATTTCGCCGGGCTATGGCCTGTGACAAAATACCAGTAGAACAGCCAATTTCATAGCCAATTGATTGGTTGTGCATAAAAAAGTCAGAAAGGCCTAATACCAATTCATGCCCCTGCTTGTATAAGGGTACCGATTTAGCAACATGTTCTTCAAAAGTATCTGACACCTTACCTGAAAAGGACCAGGAAGAATTGCTAGCTGCGATATTTTGTCCTACGTTCAAAATGTTATATTTTTTTGTTAAAACTGCCGGTTCAACAGTCAAATACTGATGAACCAACAGTTGTTTTGATGATATTCTCTTTTGCAAGATTAGGTTATAAATAACCCATCCTACAAATTTGAAATCTATCCTACAGTTCCGCCATCACCTGGCTTAGAAATGCAACAGATTAGAATTTCATCATGGCATGTTGCTAGAGTACCACCAGCTAACTGGTCTAACAATTCCTGCTTGCTTGAGTCCTCAGCAGCCATTTTCAATTTGAATTCTGACAAATTCAACGTTTTTGATTGAACGTTCATCGTAATGGAATTTAAATAGTTATAAAATAATGATTAAGCCATACCATGGTCAGGACAAATGCGTACCATTGTTGTTATTGTCAACAACAAAGCAGATTTGCCACAAATGATTTAAAGGTCGAAGACAACTCCTTCGGCATCAATAAATCAGACATAACAGTAAATACAATCAGCGCTAATGCTTGTGAATGTTGAGGTAGAGCACAAACTCACCTTTTTGAAAAAGCAAGAAGTGACCACAAGCATATATAAATATAAGCACATACCACCCGTCCAGCCGGAAGTAGCACTTTTTATCATCTTTTATTAAAACTATATCATATGTTTTGTAGCGGACAATTTAGTCATAATTTTCTACATTCCACCCTGAAACTAACATTAAATAAAAAAGTAACAGATAATCTTTTTATTCTATATTAAAATAGGTCGCCTATGCAATAAATATCATCATTGATTACTCAAATCATGCATGATTAACAGGCATTCATTTATATAAATATCTTTCTTCACCGCTTCCAACCATTCCTGATTTCTGGCTGTTCGAGCAGGATCCGATTGAATGTATGCAGTATCTTCTGTTAAATTATGAACCAACATTTCAGCAATGTCTTTTGAACCAACTGGCTGTTCCTGTTCTTCCGACACCTTCTTTTTTGTTGCAGAAAACACCTTATAATTCAACGAAACCGCTGAATTTTCTCGTTGATTTTTTATTTGTTTTGCCTGCTCCTTGACAGCTACAAAATCGGCACTTTGCCGCACTCGTTCTGCACTACTTTGGCTTACTGCTTCCAGATTTGCATTGGTGTTAACAGATTGTTGGAATGGAATCGGCGCAATCTCTGTCCATGCCAAAGGATTTTGCAACGCCCTTTCTCCTGTAACCACCAGGCTATTTATTTCAGGTAGAACGATATCCGGTTCAACCCCTTTCAATTGGGTGGAAGCACCCGTTATGCGATAAAATTTTCCAATCGTCATTTTTAATGTTCCCAATGGAAATAGTGTGGAATCTACCAAGTCAGGCCTATCTAGATCTAGCATTTTTTGGATGGTTCCTTTTCCATAAGTAGACTTGCTGCCTACGATCACAGCCCGGTCATAGTCTTGTAGCGTACCAGAGAATAACTCCGAAGCTGAACCACTAGCACCATTGACCAGAACAATCAATTCACCACTATATAATACAGAGCTATCCCTGTCTCCATGAGATTTAAGCGAACCATCCCTTGACTCCCACTGCAATACAGGCCCAGCTTCAATGAAAAAACCAGCCATTCTTAGTGTTTGTGCCAAACTACCCCCCCGGTTATTTCGCAAATCAATAACTAGCCCATCTACCCCAATTTTCTGAAGCTTTTCGATTTCTGCCCTAACATCATCCGCACAACTGCGTCCTTGGTCGCCACGCGTATAATAAAACCGGGGCAATTGGATATACCCTACTTTACCTTCCGCCTTGTCGTTTTCCAATACCAACGATCGAGCTAAACCAGCCTCCAGGATAATGACATCCCGGGTAATGGGAACTTGCATGATTTCGCCATTGATTTTTTGAACGGTAAGGGTAACAACCGTTCCTTTTTCGCCCCGAAAATAAGTGACCGCTTCATCAACGGTTTTGCCTGTTACCTCAACTGTAGTACCATCTGCCTCTGTCAATTTAAGCATGATATCTCCAATCTCTATCTGTTTACTCTTCCAGGCAGGGCCTCCTGCAATCACCTCATCCACCTTTATATAGGGCCCGTCCCGTTCCAAAGACACTCCCACTCCCTGCAGCGAATGGGACGCCTCAATGCTAAAATCCTCCCGTGCTTTAGGCGTTAAATAACTATTATGGGGACCATAAACGGAAAGCATCGCATTAAAAAACTTACTTAGCCGGTCTGTACGTGTCTGTTCCGCTACCTCTTCAAAAAAACGATCCAGGGTCTTTTTTGTCGCTTGAAGGGCTTTTTTTTCCATTGCCTTTCTGTCATTCGTCCCTTCACCTTCAAGTTCTAAGGCCCATAAATTTTGGATCATTTCATAAGCTACAATTTGACGCCAGCGATCCTTTAATTCCTTGGAATTTTTAGCATAAGTTCGCTTTTTATGATCGGTTTCCCATATTGCATTACCTTCAAGATCTATTGGCCCATTAATGGCTGCTTTATAATTCTGTTGAGCTTCTTTAATCCCCTCTTCCAATAAGCGCAACGCAGCATCAAAAAAAGTAAATGATCCTTGTTGCAGATCTTCATCAATTTGGGTTTCGAAGCCCTTCAACTGGTCGAGTGTTTCCTCCGTAAGGAATTGTTTTTCATAATCAATAGCAGATAAAAAGGCGGTAAATACTTCCTTCGAAAAATTATCGTCCACTGTTTTCGGCGAATAATGGTTCTCGTTCAATTCTGCCAGAATCACTTTTGCCAATGCCTGTTCCTTTTCAACAGAAGTAGTATCTGCGGGCATCCACCATGCTAAACTAAGGCTGGCTGCTACAATCAAAAATCCTAATGCAGTCCATTTTAATATACTTCGCATACGATCTCGATAATTTTATTTGTTTGATTCAATCCTTACAAGCTCTTCTTGCAAATTCGCAATCATGGCCGGGTAGGTTTCATAAAATTCCTCCACATAACTCCGCTCATGAAAGTAGCCTCGTTTATACATCTCTTCAGCTCGTTCTAGTGCTGTTGCGGCCAATGACAATTGCCCCTTTTTCATAAGAGATTTTGCCAGCCAGTACCACAAATCAGCATTCTTTTCTTCGTGTACGCGTAGTCCCCGATTAAAGGACTTAATTGCCTGATCGAGTTTATCTAATTTAAAGTACGCAATGCCTTCAAACAGGAAAACCCTTGAATCAATGTAAGCTTCCCCTACCATCCCGATTTCAGCTTCAATATGTTGCTCAAAAAAAGTCAGTGCCTGATCATATTCACCGAGTTGCAGGTAACAAATGCCCCGCATGAAATCGACAGAAGTAGACTGGGGATAATCGATAAAATTGGGTGTCAGGGTATCTGTTGCATTAAAATCTGCCAATGCCCGTTGGTAGTCCCGATAAAAATATAAATATAGATAACCACGCCACCCCTGCCACTCCAGTGGATCCAGATCCACCGCTTTACCGTAGTAAATGTAGGAAGCACGCGCAAAACCCCGCTTAATGGTTGGTGCCCCAAATTCACGCCAAAGTGATGCAGAATTTGGATTATATTTCAGCCCTTCTTTGATCAGGAAAATTTCCTGCGGGCTTCCCTGATAATAATAGGTTCCCACCCCCGCCAAAAATTGTTGTGCCAGCTTTTGTTGCTCCACAGTACTATAACTGCGGCTGTAAAGATCTATAGATCTGTTACAACAAGTCATGGTAAGCAGTGCTAATAATGCTATGCCACTAAGGAAGCAGGTCAATAATCGATCCATGATCTAATTTAAAGGTCAAATAAGCATAAGCATCTCGGGCTCTACCTCTTACGATGGTAGGTTGAAAAGCATCCAAATCCGCTAACAATTGCCCCAAATGCTGGACCAACGCAGGCGGAAAAACTTTTTCATTATAATCCAAATCCGCCATTTCTGTAACAAACCATCCGGTCTTGCCTGTACAATTTATTACAAACCGAATGGTTAAATAACCAGACTCTTCAGCTAACAAAGTCGTATCAATCTGAGGTTGCAATTCCTTCCAAAGAGCATATTTACCACCCTTGAACCCAGCATCCGGGTCGCCATTATAATAATCCACGATATCATCTGGTGAATCACAAAGTTTAAAGTTACCACCTGGTAATATGCCATCACTCGGATCTATAAACCCGACTCTTTTTATATCGTGGTTGGCCAACTCCATGAATTGATGCATTGGCATCTGTTCAACAAGCTCGATTGTAGTTGTTCCTTCTGCTGATACAAGGGTTGCTTCAAATAAACCCATTCCCGCCACATACACTTCTCGGAAAGCCGATTCCGTTTGTAGCGTATCTCCATCAACAGACTTTTGGGTTACAAGAACCCCATCTACGATCAATGCTTTGCCTTCCGGTAAAAGGGTGTCTCTTGTGCTAGTCTGTGTTCTCGTCCAGGTAGTGGCCCCATTCGTTTTTTGAAAGGACGGACTTTCTTGCCCTAAAAAAAGAAAGACCGGTTGCGTGATGTCATACCTTATGGTATCGTTCTTAAAATACTGCTGTTCTGATCGAAGAAAAAGCTTGTTTTCCTCCAGTGCAAATAGTCGAGACCTCGTTTGTTGGAAGGCTGGATCGTAATGTTGTTGTAATACTTCCCGGGTAGCCGTAATCGTATAAGACCGATATTCAATAGTAGAGGCAGGCTCTTGACTATCGATACCATCGAAATGCAGGTAGTACTTATGTACAATACCCGATTGCAATAATGGAAATGCAGGTAAAAACTGTCCACTTCCGCCTAAGTTTGACTTTAGCGGAGAACAAGATTCTAACCATAGGAATAAACTGGCAAAGATGACTAAGACATATACCTTCAAACTATATTTTCTTATTGCTGCTTTGCCAGCGGTTTCTTGATTTTGTCTATTTCAGCTCTACTATATTTCTCCGCATATTCTTTGTACCATTTCAGGCAGGTTGCTTCACCCATCAAATCATAGGTCAACGAGTACTGGTTCTCATAAAAACCTTTCATTTCTTCGACGTGCATATCCCCCTTGGCTAATTTTGATTCGTCTGCTGCTTTAGTCGTTGGTACATGGTGTACAAATCCACCGAGGTACTTATTGCAAAACGCTTCGTATGCTTGAGTATGCAAGATAAAATTGTGCCACATTTGATCAATCATGGGCAAACCTCTGATGATACCAACGATAAAATCAATTCTCCCTAGGCGGTTTAACTCATAAGCTACCGCACAAAACCAAAGCCATTTTTTGGTTTCCATAAAAATATCATCGGCCTCTTCATCTGAAAGGAAAAAATGTTTCTTAAACCGGTGGGGAACATTTTCATTTTCGTAAAGCAGGACTTCATCAAGGGGTTTAATGCCCGTATTTTCTTTTAGCGTTGGTTGTTGTTTGGTCATTTGCTATAGAATTTAAGAAAGTTGTTTAGGATTGTTTTGCTCGAGAAATCTAGAATAACTAAAAACTGACCCCTGATTTGAAAAACTGAAAACATCAAAAATATCAGGGTATTGTTGCATCTGTTCAAAACATCTGGCATCCAGATGATGGTACAATTCAGCCCCTTTTTCTGTGTATACCTCTTCAAAATTCACCCGTTGTATTCCCGAACGGAACCGGGGTTTCTTGATGGCCAGTCTACCCATCAATTCAAAATGCATGGTTTCATCCAGTGTATTACTCAAGACCATTGGCAGTATACTATTGACGCCTGTGCTCACCGTATAAACCCCGTGAAAAGCGCCAAAAATATCTCGTATTTCCAGTTTTTCATTTTCGCCAATGAGCTTAGCCAAAGGAGTTGTTGGTGGTATCTTTAAGAATTCTTTCACATCAGCTATAATCGCATTAAACACATTATGTGAACATTGGTGGATCAATTCCTCAACAAAAAAAGGAGTATTGGAATTTGAATTCACACTAACGAAAATGGTGCCATGCACCTGACGAGTCACAAACGACCGAATATCGGGATTTTCATACAAAATAATACGACGGGTCGATTGCGTATACATGGCGTATTCCTGAGGGCAAAAACGTTTGATAAGTTCAAAGGCCTCCTTAATATAAGGCACGTATTTCAAGGTCGCATGAGGAATGTTACGAATGCACGGACTTTCTTTGGTTGCCCCATTTTCTTCAAGAAAAAAGTTGTAATAAGGGTTGGAGTAAAGACAAACTTCAATGTTGTTATGTTCTTCAAGCAACAACGGTTTCACAAACCGGGCTTCATCTCTTTGAACAGGGGTTTCTTTATGATCCGTGACAAAGTATCCTATATGAGGCAGAAAGGCAGCACCATAAGCATCAGTAATAATAGGGGTGGACTTTTCTTTCAGATAAAATTCCAGGATCTGTTCAATGGACATCCCTTCCAAATTGTTGAAATATCCAAACAGGAGCGGATCGCTAAAATGATCATTATTGTAAAAATCAAGCTGCTCGAAAACCTCAGGATGGGTTTTGTATATCAACTCCCGAAGAACAAGCCCAAAATGCTCCTGGCCTGCTTCAAAATACGTTTTTAAATCCATATAATAATCAGCGTTTGAGAGTTTTTAAGCTTACCAACAGGCACACGGATAACCGCCTAATCAGGGTCAAAATACGATGGGCAGAGCCTACCTCTTTTTGGCCTGTTTGGTTAGCAATACTACTAGATCCCATTCGAATTACAATCTATTTGACAGTCAACAGGTCGCAGCTGAGCTGCAGCAAGTTAATCTGCTATAGTCGCAATTTCAAAAGAAGCTTTAAAGACAACAAAAACAGAATGTATAGCGCAATATTTCGTTAGTACACGAAATTAACTAAGGTAGTAGTAAAAAATGAAATACTCATTAAGAGAAAATAAATGTAAATCATTTTTTAAATTAAACAAAAATAATATACAACATTTTAAAAAAAAACACCTCCCGCCCCATGAAGTTGATCCGGCTCTAATCACTTTTTTGACCGTTACAACAACACCAAACAACTCAGACTGTAGCCCCTGGATAATTTCCAAAACTTCTGGACATTTCGGCTTTTTTTTAATACTTTCGAGCTTGTTTAAGATCAACTTTTGGGCAACAAATGATCACATATTGCCTGCAATAGAATGTTATTTCTTTTTTCAAAAACGCATCAAAATTTATGAATGGAACAAAAAGGGCCAATATCAAAACCGGCATGCTGGTCAATATTGTCCTCAAAAAAGATCAGACCAGTGGTGAACTTACCGAAGGTATCGTGAAACGCATTCTCACCAAAACACCCAAACATCCACATGGCATAAAAGTGATGCTCGATACTGGTGAGGTGGGTCGGGTAAAAGAAATTTTGGAAGAAGAGGAGGATGAACTGATTTTAGAAGATTAATGCGTAACAACACTAGTGTTCTCGAAAAAACCCTAAGGATTTTGAATAGAAAAATGTCCAGCTCCCCTCTTTTGATGATCCTGTCAATCTTGATACTTTGTGCTGCTTGTGAAAAATTTAAATCCCCTACACAGGAAGTACCGGAAACTGTGACCCAGTATTTCAAGTATCTGGGGCCATTGCCAAATCAATTAAATGAAATTTCGGGACTGGTTATTGAAGATAGTACGATTTGGGCACACAATGATAGTGGTGACGGGCCTTACCTTTATCAGGTCAGCCTCAGTGGAGATAAACTGCTGCGCAAGGCAACCATTAAGGGTATCTTCCCAATCGACTGGGAAGATATGACTCGGGATGAGCACTTTTTTTATCTGGGTGATTTTGGCAATAATAATGGCAACCGCCAAGATTTGTCCATCTACAAAGTAGCTATTGATAGCTTGGACCTATCTCCAAACGAAAAAATATCCTTCCATTCCCATTTGACCTTTTCGTACGAAGACCAGCTTCGTTTCAACTATGGACCATATCAACACAATTTTGATTGTGAAGCCATGATCGTTCAGAGAGACAGTCTTTATCTTTTCACCAAAAACCATGAAGATAATCACTGTCGTTTTTATGCCCTATCCAAACATAGTGATGGTTCGGCGATTGCTCAGCTGAGGGACACTTTTGATACAAAGGGCACCATAACTGCGGCAGCTTATACGGTAGGAAAAACAGGGCCGGTTTTGGCTCTACTTGGCTACAATTATAAAGGAGGTAATGCCTTTCATTCTTTTCTGTGGCTTTTTACTGAATTTAAGGGTGCCAACTTTTTTTCTGGTAAACAACAACGAATTGACCTACCACCCATTGCGCAAACTGAGGGCATTAGTTTTCTAACACCGACCAAATTGCTCATCAGTAGCGAAGCTGAAAACCTATCTTTTGGAAAACTATTTCAATTTGATATCGAGCATTGGTTGCAGTAGGTATATTATTTTAAGCTTCCGTCTAAATTAAAGCTCAATCCACCACGAAGTATCAAACCCTGTCCCAAGCGTTCTCCTTCCATAAATCCGCCGGTTTTATACCCTACTTCTACCATCAATCCCAGAAGGCCAGGTTCTCGTTGCCAATCATAATAAAGCGTAGTGATAACCGCAGCTCCTGTACCCTGTTCGTCAGTAACCTGTCCATCATCAGTGATCAAAAATTCGGGTTGCTTCCAAAACTGACCCCGAGCGGTCAGGTAGAGCGGATTCGCCAATTTCACATTCCAGATTTGACCACTAAATCGCCAATATTTTTGAAATGTGCCATCAGAATGTGCGAATGCCAGTGAAAAAAGTTGGGCCTTATATTTGAAATAGTTTTCGTAATGCAATTCGGGGCCAAAAGGTGATAGACTGAAGCGAAACTTGGGTAGATAGCTCAGTTTTTGACTAAACCGGATAAAGGGTACCCTGGTTTTGGCCTGGGCCTGCCACCCATAATTGAAGATACTTTGAAAGGCATAATAATTGACGGGATCCAAAAGAATCGATAAAAAGCCATAAGAAAACAGCTTTTTGGTCGTCAACTCATCTTGTTGATAATAAGTATTTGTATTGTTGAGGTAGGTATTCACGTCTCCGCCAAGTCCTCTGCCAAAGGTGACATAGCTGTTTAAATCGTTGTTGGCATAAAGATAAAGTAGCGCATCGTGGTAATCCAATTTTTCTGAGAGCAGTGCATTCCTGTGGATTTTTTTGCTAAAAATGGCATTCGCTTCAGTTCCGGCAACAGTCATGACCAGCTGTTCCTGCTCTGTTCGGTCGAGAATCGGGCGATAGCGTACATTGGGTGTTTCTAACTGAAACGGAGGCGGCAGTGTAAGTTTCAACTCCGTCACCTGGCTACCATATTGCCTGGCCCGATAACCATGGCCGAAATATTCGTGTTGCAAACTGGGTAAAACAAAAGCAAAGGGGTAATCAATAAATAACAATTTGGCAAAACGATAGGCTCGGTTGGTCCACTCTTTGTCTTCTGAAAATAAATGTTTGGGAAGGTAACGCTCATCCAGTTTCGACCAGGCATGGTTTATGGCCAGTAAATTTTCAGCACCAAAATGCTCGCCCAAATCTTGCTCATACAATAGGTGGTACCGAACCTGCCCCCATAATGGTTGACTTAGAAAAAAAAGAGCAATCAGAGAAAATAGGAATTGTTTATTCATTAGGTGTAAATGAGAGCTTGGTTGGAGACCAACGGCTGGTCTCCAGCCAAACTCTGAGTAGACACACATCATTGTGTGGCACCTAAATATACGGAACTTGCTGTATGCAGGTTTCGAATTTACTAAAGTAAATAGGGAATACGCCGTAGATCAAAACCTCCAATAGGGTGTGTTTAGAGCTTCATGGTTGGCAAACACGCTCTGACAGCAAAGGTGTCGTCCTACCCATAAGGATCAACGCTTGGTCCACGGCCGCCTTTAATTTTTATCAAAACTTTGGTGGCCAATTGCAGCTTTTTGAAATTTTCCAGCTTTTCAATTTTCACTTTTTTGTTCTTCATGTTAAAGTGTTTTTAAATATCAATTAATACAATGGAATCTTCGTTTCTTTGGCTCCAAGGGATTCCAGGAATTCTTTTACTTCCAGTGCTTCCTCACCTCCCCGAATGGCGTGATGGTATAGGGTAAACCCATGTGGACCTTTAGCATTTAGTACGTTTGGAAATGCTTCAAGCATTGGTTTGACAATCTCAATTTTGCCAAATAGAGCAGCCGTAAAAATATTGGCCTGAGCCCCCTGATCAATGAGATATTGAGCCAGTTCCTTATACCCTACATGAGATGCTGCTCCCAGACAGGTTTCAAAATCTCCGTACTTCCAGTCGTGAGCGGCATTTAGTAGTGTTGGATTTTCTACCAATAACCCTTTGACCTTATCCATATCCCGATGTCCGGCTCCTACAAAATTGGCGACCAATTCTTTGTCCAATTGCGGATCATTGGGTGCCACTGCCTGGCCTAAAAGTGGTAACCCCGAACCAATAAATCCTGCGACGCCAACATTTCTTAAAAAATCTTTCCGCTTCATAAATTGTGGTTTTGTTTTTTTACAATTAAAGCATTTATTCGGTGGAATGGGGAAGACTTATCTGAACCTTAGAGGTAATTATGTAGAAACAACCTAAATTTAAGGCTCAGGCAAAACGAGGCGTTGCCAACGCTAAAAGGGTCGTTTGCATAAATATTGGTTGGTGTGGCCCGTTTTTGCTGTAGTTTTACGGATATGGATAGAAAATTAATGAAGGCTATTGCAGGCCATTTACTTTTCTGGCTGATCATCACCCTTACCTATGCTGCTTCGGAATGGGGGTATCGGGATAATTTTGCCCAGGCCATACTTTTTGAGGTCATCTTTTTACCTTCTCGCCTGATTGCTGTCTATGTCAATTGGTTTATCCTTATCCCACGTTTACTCTATCAGAATAAAGTGTTTTCCTACTTGTGTATCCTTACCATTCTATTGTTTTTACTGGCTACTCTTCAGCGTTATTATACCCTATATTGGGCCTACCCGGTTTTCTTCCCTTCCTGGATGACCCAACCTCCACAACCTTTAGTCTTTTTTAGAATTGTACAAAATTTGGTCATCATTACTTCGCCAGTGGCATTCTCTACAGGTATCAAATTATTTTTCGACTGGTACGATCAAAAAAATAAAACCAGGAAGTTGGAAAAAGAAAAAGCAGAAGCAGAATTAAAATACCTGCGTTCTCAAATCAATCCGCACTTTTTGTTCAATACCTTAAACAGCCTTTACGGCCTTTCATTAGAAAAATCGGATAAGGTGCCAAAGCTTCTTTTAAAACTTTCCGATTTATTGAGTTATTCCCTTTATGAATCAGCTGTCAAACGCATTCATCTCAAAAAGGAACTCCAACTCATCAAAGATTTCATTGCCCTGGAAAAAGAGCGTTATGAAGATAGGGTTAATATCACCTGGAAAATAAAAGAAGCCGACTTTACAGACTTGCAGTTGGCTCCCCTTTTACTGATGCCGCTGGTTGAAAATGCCTTCAAACACGGAGTAAAAGAAGAAAGTAACCAGGCCCACTTATCAATCAGTTTGTTTCGGCAGCCCAATGGTATTGTTTTTGAAGTCATCAATACCATTCCCGCTTTTTCTTCACCTGAAGATCAACCAGAAGGTATCGGGCTAGCCAACCTGGGGCGCAGATTGGAAATATTATATCCCGGGCAATATGAATTGATTACCCGAAAAGCAAATAACCACTTTGTAGCTACCTTAAAATTGAATGTTCATGCCTAAAATCAAATGCCTGATTATTGATGATGAACCCATCGCCCAACGGATACTGGAAGGTTATATCGCTGATTTACACGATCTGACATTGGTGGGAAAGTGCAACAATGCTTTGGAGGCTCGCGAAGTACTCAGAAAAGAAACCGTGAACCTAATGCTGCTCGATATTGAGATGCCGAAATTGAAAGGACTGAGTTTTGTCAGAACATTAACCAATCCACCTGCCGTCATTATCACCACCGCTCATCGCGAGTTTGCCTTGGAGGGGTATGAATTGGAAATCCTCGATTATTTACTGAAACCAATCTCATTCGAGCGTTTTTTAAAAGCAATAAACCGATATAAAAAGAACCAAATAATTCAAGCAACCCCTACCACTTCAGAAACGGATCCAAACAATTTCCTCTACGTAAAAAGCGACCGAAAAACCGTCAAAATCAACTTTACTGATATCCTCTACATCGAAGGGATGAGCAATTATATCAAAATCCATGCAGAGGATCAAGTGTATGTGGTCTATGCCTCTTTGTCCAAGATATTGCTGGATCTGGATATTTCTTTCATCCGGATTCACAAATCATTTATCATCAACAAGTATAAAGTTCAGGCTTTCACCAATGATTACCTGGAATTGGGTGGTAAACAACTGCCCATCGGAAAATCATATCAACGGGAAGTTGTACAGCAATTGTAATTTTAGCGAAACGACCTCTAAGAACCTGATAAGCAACCTTTTCCACCTTATCCTGTCTTTAGACATAATTGGATTGGGCTTGCTTGTAGATAACCATTGGGACAAAGGCACTACCTACAAACAAGTTTAGGCCATCTGCATAGGTAGAGATTAGCTGTTGCTATACCCAAACATGATCTTCGTCTTTTATCCTAAGCAGGTTGCCAAAAAACACTGATATTTAAAACATCTAACTCATTAGTTTAAAAGCAAAAGAAATCACCCGATGAAAAAAAAACTGGTCCCACTTTGCCTGTTTTGCCTACATTTTACCCTTTCTGCACAAAACCTCGATTTAAACAAAAAACAACTCCAAGCCACTCGGGTCATGGAAGCCCCTCAACTGGATGGTGTCTTAGATGAAGCTATCTGGCTAAACGCACCTTTTGCAACAGATTTTGTGCAACAGCAACCCAATCCCGGACAAACACCCAGTCAGCCTACTGAAATCAAAATCATCTACGACAACACAGGGATTTACGTGGGTGCTGTCATGTACGATTCCCATCCGGATAGCATCCTTAAGGAACTATCTCAACGCGATCAACTCGGTAATACCGATTGGTTTGGCATTTTTATCGATGCGTACCGCGATGGAATCAATGGAGTAAGTTTTATTGTAACCCCAGCTGGTGTTCAGTTTGACGCCAAGTACTCAACATTTGGTGAGGATGAATCATGGGATGCTGTATGGGAAGGTAAAACCAAAATCACTTCAGAAGGCTGGGTGGCAGAAATGAAAATCCCCTATTCCGCCATCCGCTTTCCGGACCGTAACGAACAAACCTGGCACCTTAACTTCGGACGCATGATTCGCCGGCAACAGCAAAAGAGCTTTTGGAGTGAGGTTGACCCCAATAAAAATGGTTTTCTCAACCAGGCTGGCTACCTAACCAATATCCAGGACATAAAATCCCCTATCCGACTACAAGCCACACCTTTTTTAGCGGTATATGCTCAACATTATCATGATCGACAAGGCGATCCCAAAAATTCCTTTGGCCGCTCCTTCAATGGTGGTATGGATATCAAATATGGTATTAGTGATGCCTTTACACTGGATATGACCCTCATCCCCGACTTTGGAGAGGCCCAATCCGATAATCAAGTGCTTAACCTCTCTCCATTTGAAGTTCAATTTGATGAAAATCGCCAATTTTTCACAGAAGGAACGGAATTGTTTAATAAAGGCGGACTCTTCTACAGCCGACGTATTGGTGGGACTCCACTAAGGTATTACGATGTGGAAGACCACTTGGTTGATGGAGAAGAAATTGTCTCGAATCCCGATGTAGCACAACTATACAATGCCACCAAAATATCCGGAAGAAACAGCAAAGGACTGGGTATCGGTTTTTTTAATGCTACGGAAGGCCGTAGGAAAGCCGTTATCCAAAATGCTGAAGGAGAGGAACGCGAGTTTGAGACCTCCCCATTAACCAATTACAATGTGTTGGTTTTGGATCAAAATCTTAAAAACAATTCCTTCGCTACCTTGATCAATACCACAGTGCTGCGTTCTGGTCCGGAGTATGACGCTAATGTCACTGGCGGGGTATTTACCATACGGAATAAGGCCAATTCTTACGCTATTAGTGGTAGTGGCGCTGTATCTCAGAAATATTTTTCTGATAAAACTGATCTTGGACATGCCTGGGAGATCGGATTGAGGAAAAGTAGTGGAGAATGGCAATGGGGCATTGAATATGAAGAAGAAAGTGACACCTATGACCCCAATGATCTTGGTTTTAATTCCAACAACAATGGAAGAGAATTCGACTTCTGGACGGAATACAATAAATACAAGTCCTTTTGGGGCTTCAACCGTGGTGGAATAGGTATTTGGACCGGCTACGAACGCTTGTATAGCCCAAATGTTTATACGGAATATGGGGTAGAAGGTTGGGTTTGGGCGGAGACCAAAAATTTTTGGAATATCAACCTGTTCTCTTACCACGAACCTTTTACAACCTACGATTATTTTGAAACTCGGACTGAAGGGCGATTTTATCGCAACCCTAAAATACATAACTATGGTTTTAGCATCAGCAGTGATAGCCGTAAAAGATTCCGCTTGCAAACGAATAGCAATTTAACCACGACCAATGAAAAGGGTCGTTACAATCTAAACGCCAGTGTTTCCGGACGATATCGAGTCAATGACAAACTCAATTTTGAACTAGAAGTAGGCCGTTTTGAAGCCCCCCGCAGTGTTGGTTTTGTGGATAAATTGGAAAACACCTTCATCGATCCGGGAACGGGTGAACCAACAGAACAAGTTGACGTCATCTTTGGCCGGCGCGACCAACTGACTTTTGAGAATATATTCAACACCCGTTATAACTTTAGCGCCAATATGGCCCTTTCTTTCCGGCTCCGCCATTATTGGTCGAAAGTAGCCTATGAAAGCTTTCATCATTTAGATAAAAAAGGCAATCTTGCTGCTACTGACTATGATGACACACATGATCGCAATTTTAATGCCTTTACAATTGACATGGTGTATCGCTGGCGTTTTGCTCCCGGCAGTGATGTATATATCGTATGGAAAAATGCCATCTTCGGCGAGGAGGATTTTGTTCGCCATGGCTATTTCAAAAACATGAATGGCTTGTTTAAAGAACCCCAGACTAACAGCATTTCACTTAAAGTCATTTATTACCTGGATTATTTGCAGTTTGCAAAACGAAAAACGCAAATGGGCAGTTGATATTGGATTGCGTACTTTTGCAAAAACGCAAAACCAATGCACTATCTCCTACCCATCGACATTGGCACCACCAGTACCAAAATCCTGGCAGTATCAACCCAGGGAAGAACCTTGGCCAAGGTAGACAAGTCATATCCTACACTACATCCCGAACCGGATTGGTCGGAGCAGGATCCCGAGTTGATTGTGACGTGCATTCTCGAGGGAATTCATGAAGTGGTGAAGAAAGTTGGCACTCCACCACTAGCTGTCAGTTTTAGCTGTGCGATGCATAGTCTGATTGCTATGGATCATTCAGGCAATGCACTTACCAGGGCTATCCTTTGGTCGGATGCACGGAGTCGGCCGCAAGCAGAACAATTGAAGTCGGGGGACGAAGGCAATAGGATCTACCAGCAGACGGGTACACCAATTCACGCCATGTCGCCCTTATGCAAGCTGATCTGGTTCCGGGAAAACCAGCCGGAAGTATTGAAAAAAACGGCCTGTTTTATCGACATCAAAGGTTATGTGTTACACCGTCTTTTTGGCGAATATTTGATTGATTATTCGCTAGCTTCAGCTACAGGTTTATTTGCTGTACAACAAAAGAAATGGTATCCGCCAGCAGTAGCATTGGCAGGGATTTCTATCGATCAGCTGCCAAAACCAGTTCCGACATATCATCAACTCAACGACCTACCCTCCAAATTCTGCCAACAAACGGGTTTGCTCCCAAAAACACCATTTGTGATCGGAGCCAGTGATGGCTGTCTGGCCAATCTAGGGGCAATGGCTCTTGACGGATCAGCTTTGGCCATAACGTTGGGAACCAGTGGTGCCATAAGGACGGGTAGCATAGCGCCCTTCTTGCATCCGGAGGGAAAGACCTTTAGCTATCATCTCGATGATCAACTCTATATCAATGGCGGCCCTTCAAATAATGGCGGCAATGTTTTTGCCTGGATTCAGCAATCCCTCTTTAATGGTTTGGCATCTGATCAGGTATTTGAAAAGTTAACTGCTGTTCCTCCTGGAGCGGAGGGTTTATTATGTCTCCCCTGGTTGCATGGCGAACGGGCCCCACTTTGGAATGAACAAGCCACCGGAGGTTTTCTTGGATTACGCCCTCAACATGGTCCTGCAAATATGGGACGAGCAGCACTTGAGGCTCTGGCCATGAACCTGTATACCATTTTTGAAGACTTGAAGGCTATTCCCAATATCGCTGTGCAGGAAATCCGTATCAATGGTGGTTTGGCCAGGTCACCATTGGTCCGACAAATCATTGCGGATGTATTTGATCTTCCTGTGCATTTATTGGTTGGCACTGACGGTTCAGCACTAGGCGCTGCTATGCTGGCCATGCGCGCTTTAGGGTTGATCCAAAATTACCACGAACTCGATTCCTGGATCAGTACAACATCTCTTTCAGAGCCCCATCTGGCTCACCAGCTCATTTATCAGGAGCGTTATGCTATGTTTCAAATGTTGTCCAGAAAGCTTCAACTAGTTACAGGAAAGGTTTAAAGCAGAAAATTTACGCTTTTTAGCTTGACCTTTCTGGCAAGGGCCGTTTAAATTACGCTGGTTCTGGAGGTTAATACGGCTTTTAAATATCGGTGGCTTACTGCGAAAACTGTTTGAATATGAATTTGGACGTAGGGGTTGGCCATGGGGGTTTAATTTTATTGGTTGTTTAACATTCCGTACCTAAAGGCACGAACGAAAAATTTCATCGGTTTTTCTATCGGAATCGGAGCCCTACAGGACCTTCACCCTTCTGCAGCGCTCAACACCACTGTGCCCACAGCACATTGAAGGCATTTATGCTGTGCACAATATTCATTTTTCAATTGCAACAATGCCTGGCTTTGGTAGGCCGATTTTGGGGTTACACCTAGTGTCTCCCATTTCTTGATCACATTATTGTCTTCTGGGTGAAGCTCTTCGAGCAATTGTAGCGCAAGGTCTTTATAAGATTGTTCTCCTTTATGTTTGCCGTAGAAAAATAAAAAAGGAACGATGGTATTGATGATTAAAAGGTGAACGGCATTTTTGCCCAGCCGTTTTCTCCGTTTGGCGGAAGCCCGGTCAAAAAGATAGTGGGTCTGCCAGTAGTTGGATAATTGCACCTCCAACATATTTTCAATCTCCTGCACGTTTTGTATTACGAGCACCTTGCTTAGCAAATGAACAGATTGATAAATCAAAGTAGCAAATTGAGCAATCCGAATACTCGGAAAATTGGCGGGTCGCATGCGCAAAAATTTCCAGCTGTTACCTAACATGGGGATTAATTGGTATTTCTTTTGCAAAAAAAGATACTCCTCCCGCAGCCGCTTCGGATAACTATCTACAAGGTTGTCTCCCAGCAAACCGGCCTGGCCAAATAACAAAGCTTCAATCTGGAATAAATTGTTTTTGTGTTTATGCAAAATAAGTAACGGCAATCCCCGCACCAATTGATCAAAGGGCTCAACATTGACTTTCACCCCAAAACTCCGCCCCAGCAATTGATAAAAAGTCTCCTCCCAATCAAATTTATTCCTTGCAAGACGTGTCTGCAAGCTGTACGTGCGTTGTTCTAAACGCTCCACCAATAAGCGATCGAGCCACAAATTGCGGGTGATTTCCGGCGCTTGATAAAATTGGTGTTGGCAAGGAATCCAATGTTCATTATGCTGCAATTTTAGATACATAGCAGCCATGCGAGATGAAATGCGGGATTTCAATTCTAAACAAGGGATACGGACCCCATTCTTGCGAAGAATTGGCTGATCTTCCTCCAGAACCACATGAAGGATCACATTGTCATAGGCCGCATCATTTTGGTGTTGGTGTTTTTCCCAATCAGAAGCCAACAGATGAATTTCAACATTGCCTGCCCAAAGAGTATCACCAATGCGAATGCGAGCGTCGCTAAAATCTGGTCCAGCATCAGGATTATGGGTGCCAACCTGTAAGATTTCCAGGCCCTGGCCTTCCGTAGTCAACAAATTATCATGTGCAAATCGGCGCAAGCGCCAGACGAAGTGAAGCAATTCCTCTTTCATGTTTGGCAATTTGGTAAATAAACCTTTTAATTCAGCATCACCCAACTTCAGAATCAAGTTGGGTAAGAGTAGGCGGGAACTCGGAATTAATACAGGTCTATAAATGCCAAACCCTAGATGTTTTCACGAAAATGTTTCAAAATAAAATGCAATATACAAAATGTTTTTCAAAAATAAAATAGCCTATTGCAAGATGACTTCCAAGACCAATTATTTTGAAAGCCTTTCCAGCACCTTAAAGATATAAGCGTGTTCATTCTTCTCATCAGGCTGATGTGCTTCTTCTGAAACCAATTGCCATGCTTCCGGCTTGATTTCCGGAAAAAAAACATCCCCTTCTACTTCCAAATCTACCTCCGTCAAATAAAGGCGATCCCAAAAGGGCATGCTGCTCTCATAAATTTGACCACCCCCTATAATAAAAGCTTCTTCTTCGCCATGATCTTCGGCAATGGAAAGTGCTTCTTCAATAGACCGTGCCACCAATGCATTGGAAGCAACAAAATAGGGATTTCGGCTGATCACAATATTCGTTCGTTTGGGCAATGGCCGCCCGATAGAGGCAAAACAATTACGCCCCATTATTATATGATGATTCAGGGTCGTTCGTTTAAAATATTTTAAATCAGCAGGTAAATACCAGGGTATATCGTTGTCCTTGCCGATCACTCCCTTCTTTGCGGTGGCCACTATGGCTGAAACAATCATGAGCAATTTATTATAAAAAACACGTTCTAATATCGCCAAAACTACCAAACTTTCTCATTTATGCCAACGGCCTGAGGCAACATATTGTCGAGAATACGTATCTTTAGATAAACAACCACCTAAGCTTCACCACACACAAACAATTCCAACAATATAGATTAATCGTTTGTAAACTCTGGTTCATGAAACGTCTACTATTCTTTTGCAGCTTTCTTCTGGTGTTAACCACTCAGACTTCGGCACAACCTTGTATGGCAAATGCCGGTACCATGACACTTGTTAATGACGGTGGCGGAACGGTGCCGATGGTCGTTTGTTTCGGCTCTCCCGTACAATTGATTCACAATGGCGATTATGTACTCCCTCCTTCGGCACCTGGCAATCAGGCAGGGGTGATGCTTGCCATCTTTAGTTGCCCGCCAACTGAAGAAGATATAGAATTGGATCCCTGTTTCACCAATTTCTATTGGACTGGAGAAAGCTTCGATGGGATAAATTCGGGAGATATCCAAACGGTTGTTGGTCTTAACCATTTCTGGTTTGCACCAGTAGCTTCTGATGCCACTATTGCTCCTATCAATCACGATGCGGATGGAGACGATTGCTTTGATATCAACCTGATGGAAGCCTACGAGTTTACCTTTCTCAATGAAATAATGATCTCTCTTATTAACCAAGACAACTGCGCCGGAGAGGTCACCATCCAGATTACAGGAGGGTATCCGGAATTATTCCCAGGTAGCTACCTGGTTACAAATGCTGGCGCTGGCACCCTTACCCAAAGTGGTGCTTCAGGAGAAATCATCACCATCAGCAACCTGAATAATGGTGACAGCTACGCCATTAGCATGATTGATGATGGCAATGGTTGTAGCGCCAATTTTAGCGGTGGGCCTATCACAACCACGACCTCTGATCCGAGTTTTACCTTCCCTGACTTTTGTGAGGGAGCCAGTAATGGCCCTTCGAGTATCACTACTCCTGGCGGAACCTTTGCGTTGAGCCCTCCTCCCGGAGACGGTGCAGGCATCAATACCATTAGCGGAGAAATTTCAGGAGGTGTTGCCAACAATACCTACTCTGTCATTTACACCACTCCAGGTCCTTGTCCAACAACTAGTGCACCGGTTTTGGTGACCGTATTACCTGCACCACCACCGCCGATGGTTGGCAGCTTTTTCCAGATCTGTCCGGGCGAGTCATTCGCCATTATTCCTACAGGAACTGGTGGCATTTTTAACTTTTATGATAATCCTGGGTTAGGCATTCCCATTGCTTCAGGTGTTCCTTTTGATCCTTCGGGTATCGTGACACCGGGTATCGTGACCACCTTTTACGTTACAGAAACCAATGCTGGAGGGTGCGAAAGTCCACCAACACCATTTAATGTCTTGGTACTTAATTTGGGTCAGCCCATTGTTATTCCCAGTGCTGTAACGGCCTGCTCAGGCACTGACATTACAATTACTCCCCTTACGGGAAATGGGCAAGTGCCGGCTACTTTCAATTTTTATAGTGACGCAGGATTGAACACTTTATTGGCTTCTGGTCCTTCATATACATTCACGGCTACAACCTCCCAGGTCATCTGGATCACCGAAGAGGTCAGCGGCTGTGAGAGTATGGCAGTTACCTTTTCCGTGACAATTTCTCCGCCGCCACCGCCACCAATAGTGATCAGTCAAACTATCTGTGTCAATGCTCCAATTCCGGTCTTCAATGCTGCGGGAACAGGCGGCACCTTCAACTGGTACGATATTGATCCTG
This sequence comes from Saprospiraceae bacterium, assembly GCA_021604865.1. Lineage (GTDB taxonomy): Bacteria > Bacteroidota > Bacteroidia > Chitinophagales > Saprospiraceae > BQJU01. The sequence goes on from BQJU01000003.1 coordinate 106,075, forward strand.
CTCTTGGTAGTCCGGCTCCAATCTTTACTGGCAATAGTTTCACACCACCAGTCAATCCTGCCATACCGAATACTTACACCTATTGGGTTACTGAAGTCAATGTCAATGGTTGTGAGGGCAACGCCAGCATTTTCACCCTAACCATACTCCCTGGCCCAGCGGTACCATTGACAAACGATCCCGCACCCATTTGTATCAATGATCCTGCACCGGCCTTACTGGCATTTGGCGGAGGAGGCTTCTTAAGTTGGTACGACCAGAATCCTACACTTGGTGGTCCTCCGATAGGCAGTGGTAGCCCCTTTTTTCCTGCTATTAATACTTCTATCCCAGGGACCATAAATTTCTGGGTCACAGAAACCAATGCAGGCGGCTGTGAAGGCAACGCGACCATGGTAACAGTAACCATCACTGCCGGCCCCAACCCTCCAATAGTATCCAACCCACCACCAATTTGTGCCAATACTGCTCCGCCACAATTGATGGCTATCGGTACTGGTGGTATCCTCAATTGGTACAATCAAGACCCAATAGGAGGTGGAGCGACGCCTATTGGAACAGGGTCCCCTTTTACACCTCCGCTCAATACCAGTATTCCTGGTAATTACCAATTCTGGGTAACCGAAATCAATACGAGTGGTTGTGAAGGAGCCGCAGCAATAGTTACCGTGGTGGTCAATGCACCGCTGCCTCCTCCCAATACCACCCCTACCGCACAGGTTTGTGTCAATACGCCACCTCCTGTACTGACGGCAAATGGACAGGGTATTTCTCTCAATTGGTACGACCAGGATCCGACAACAGGAATGATTATACCTATCGGCAATGGTTCCCCTTTTGCACCACCACTCAACACGTCCATACCAGGCACAACAACCTATTGGGTCACTGCGGTAGATGCAGCAGGTTGTGAAAGCCTTCCCAATCAGGTCGTCGTCACGGTGAATGACTACCCCATTTCAAGTTTCACCACCGATTGCGCTGCTGATTTAATGAGTTACACCATCAACCTCAATACCGATGGGACCCAGGTCAACTCCAATTTTGGTGTGGTCACCGATAATGAAGATGGGACTTTTACCATAAGCAATATTCCGGCGGGACAAGCTGTCGTGCTGACCATTGGCAATAGCACAACTATGTGTAGTGAATTATTTGATGTGGATGCTCCTGATTGTAATTGTCCAACGGTAGCGATACCCGTTAGTCAGGGAAATGAAACTATTTGTGAAGGAGAAACCATTCCGATGCTAGCGGTTACCTCAGAAGCTGGGCTGGTTGTCAATTGGTATGATGCCCTTTCCGGGGGGAATTTGCTGGCAAGTAATACCACCTCCTATACGCCTACAGCAGCAGGCATCTATTACGCCGAGACCGTTGATCCGGCTACGGATTGTGTAAGTAACGGCCGTACACCAGTCAGCCTTACGATTAATGCATTGCCTACGCTACAAAGTTCCAGCCTGGATTGTGCCGCAGACTTATTAACATATACGGTTACGTTAATTTTCCAAAATGTAGATCAAATAAACGTCAATACTGGCTTTATTACGAATAATTCCGGTGGCAATTTTACCGTTTCCGGAATAGATATTAATCAATCGCTAAGTGTCAACGCTTCTGCTACCAATACAAATTGTACAGCAGATTTCACGTTCAATCCACCCATTTGCGGATGTCCAACAGTAGACACCCCAATTAACAATGGTGATCTGGCTATTTGTGAAGGAGATTCTATTCCAGCTTTATCGGCAACAGTGGATCCCGGCTTTACAATTGATTGGTATGACATGGCCTCCGGAGGTACTTTATTGCTGGCAGATTCAACCAATTACACTCCATCTGTTGGTGGCACCTTTTATGCCGAAGCTAGAGATACGACGAGTAATTGTACCAGTACAAGCCGGACGGCTGTTACCCTGACTATTCATTCACTGCCAGTTTTGATAGAAGCATTGGCTAATTGCGCAGCAGATATTCTTTCTTATACTGTAGAGCTTGCCATGAGTAATACCGACAGTATCGCCGTTAATACAGGCACAATAATCAATCTTGGTGGTGGTGCTTTTACGGTAGCTGATATAAGCATCGATAGCAATTTTATTTTCACGGCTTTTAATACCCTTACCGGATGTAGCTCAGACTGGTTCATTAGTGTTCCGAATTGTGATTGTCCAAATGTTTTTGCACCGACCAGTATGGGTGATTTAACGATTTGTGAAGGAGAAGCGATTCCTGCATTAAGTGTAGAAGTAGACTCGGGTTTGGTGGTTGACTGGTATGACATGGAAGTGGATGGGAGTTTATTGTTGGCTGATTCTACCAATTTTACTCCATCCGTTGCGGGTACTTATTTTGCGGAAACGCGTAACCCCCTGAATGATTGTGTCAGTACCAATCGGACGGCTGTTACTTTAACTATAAATCCATTACCCAATCTTTTAACCTCAGAAACCCTTTGTGCAGTCGATTTATTGACATATACCGTAAATCTTACCCTGGAACAAACCGACAGCCTTATTGTTAATTCAGGAATCGTAACCAATAATGGCAATGGCAGCTTTACCGTTTCGGAAATAGCTCTGGATAGCAGCTTAATGTTTACCGCCTTGGATACGACCAATTGTAGCATTAGCCAGACGATCAATCCACCAATTTGTGACTGTCCTGACCTCAATGCCCCGATTAGCAACGGTGATCAGGCTATATGTGAAGGAGAGGCCCTACCGGTGCTAAGTGTTATGGCTGATCCAGGTTTGCAGGTAAACTGGTACGATGCCGCAACTGGTGGGAATTTATTGGTTGAAAATTCAACAACCTATGCACCTACTTCGGGAGGCATCTTTTATGCCGAAGCTCGCGATCCGGTCAATGGCTGTGTCAGTACCACACGTACTGGCGTCACGTTGACCGTCAATTCGGTGGCTATGTTGCTCGAAGTAGAAACCCTGTGTTCAGCAGATATCCTTACCTATACGGCAACCCTTACTGTTGCCAACTGGGATGAAGTCAACTTTATCATTAGCGAAGGTACCTTTGGCACTAACGGCCCTGGCGTATTTACTATCTCAGGTATTGCCATTCAAAACTCTTTGATGGTCACTGCAATACATCCTGACACCAATTGTGGTGATGACTTTGTTATTGACCCTCCGCAATGCGAATGCCCCAATCAAAATGCGCCAGTCAGTGCTGGTGATGTAGCCATTTGCGCGGGTGTACCTTTGCCTTCTTTAAATGCCTCCGCAGAAATGGATCAGACCGTGGATTGGTATGATGCTCCGGTTGGTGGCAACCTTTTGGCCTCCGCCTCCTTTGCTTTTTCACCGCCCACAGCAGGTACTTATTATGCGGAAACAAGACACCTCTTTAATGGCTGTGTTAGTACGGAACGTACTCCAATTACACTGACTGTAAACCCACTACCAAGTGTAATAGATACCCTTACACTTTGTGCACCTGACTTGCTAACTTATACCTTAACGGTAAGTTTCAATGATGCCGATCAACTCGTAGCATCCCTGGGTAATGTGCAGAATAGTGGTAGTGGTAACTTTATCATTTCCGATATACCAACTGGAAGTAACCTCAGTCTAACGGCGACGAATTCCGCTACTACTTGCTCTGCTATCTTCAACTTTTCTTCTCCTTCCTGTCCTTGTCCACCCGTTGAATTACCAATCAGTGATGGTGACCGGGAAATTTGTGAAGGGGATGCCCTGGTTGCCTTAAGTGTGGCGACTTCCGTCGAAAATACGGTTGATTGGTATGATGCGGCAACCGGAGGAGCCTTGTTACAATCCAATACGCTTAGCTATTTGCCAATTACACCAGGAATTTATTACGCGGAAACACGCAACGTGATTAATGGTTGTGTGCAAAACACACGGGTACCAGTATCTCTGGTGGTCAATGATAATCCGATTCTCGTTATTACAAATGCTATCGATCCCGGTTGTAACCTTACCAACGGCTCGATTGAACTGGAAGCCATTCAAGGTACAGCTCCATATACCTACGCGGAAGGGAATGGCCCTTTTCAGGATGAAGCTACTTTTGTCAATCTCGGACCGGGAACTTTTGATTTTATTGTTGTTGATGATAAAGGGTGTAGTGGGGCGACAACAGGCATCCTAAACCCTTCTGCGGGTGTTACTGCTGATGCGGGTACTGCACTTCCATTGGACTGTAGCCGAACAACTACAGAACTAGATGCTGGAAACTCTTCCGGAGATGGGGTCATTACTTTTCTCTGGACCTTTAATGGAACTACGGTTGGAGAAACGGCTGCAATTGCTGTAGATGAACCCGGTACCTATGTCGTTCAGGTAAGCCTTGATGCTTGCACCGAATTGGATACCGTAATCGTCATAGACAATACCGAAGAAATTATTGCCGACATTCAGGGAGAAGGCAATTTAAGTTGTGTAATCAGTACCGTCACGCTGAATGCAGGTGGATCAACATTGGGCCCTGAAATTGTTTACGAATGGCAATTTGAGGGTGCGCCAATTGCTGGAGCCACTGATTCACAATACGAAGCAGGCCAGGCAGGCTGGTATAGCTTGCTGGTTCGGGATACGACCAATGGTTGTGAAGCTATCGACTCCCTATTACTGATTCTTGACGAAGCTTATCCTATCGCCAATGCCGGCCCTAATCAGCAGTTGGATTGTGATACAGAAATGGTCACCCTGGATGGCAGCAATTCTCAAAGTGGACCGCAGATTATTTATTCCTGGATGGGCCCAGATGGAGAGACAATACCGGAAGGCACCAATAATACGGTCCTTGTGGATATGCCTGGAATGTATACACTGCTTGTCACCGATACCATTAATGGATGCGCCAATGAATCTATCACTAATGTGATCCCAGATTATACACCACCCATTGCCGATGCCGGCGAAGAAGATCGACTCGACTGTCGGGTTACAGAACTGACGCTGGATGGATCGGGTTCTAGCACTGGCACGGCCTATTCCTATATTTGGATGAGTCCGGATAATGGCAATATTGTCAATGGTGCAACAAGTCTGGTGCCCTTGATTAACGCCCCAGGCAATTATGTGCTTACCGTATTGAGCAGCGATAATGGCTGTGCGTCCAGTGATACCGTCTTCATTGAGGAAATCACCACTTTCCCAACGGGTTTTACGGTCCTTACGGAAAATCCAGCTTGTATTGGAGATGTTGATGGCAGTCTGGTTATTCTGGCCGAGGATCAGACAACCCCCTATTTATATGCCTTAGAAAACGCCCCATTTTCGAGTATAAATCAGTTTAACCAGCTGGCACCGGGCAATTACCAACTGAGCGCGCAAGATGACTTTGGCTGCACCTGGGATTCCATTGTCCAGGTTTTGCCGGGAATCGACCTGCAGGTTGACCTGGGTAAAGATGAGTATATCCGCCTGGGAGATAGTATTGAGCTGAATGCGCTGGTCAATGTACCTGAAGATTCAATCGATCGGATTTCTTGGTCGCAAGCGGCTTCTTTAGGATGCATCGATTGTTTGCATCCATTTGCACAGCCAGAATTGACTACAACTTACACCATTACCGTCAGTACTGCAGATGGCTGTACCAATAGTGATGACATCACCATTTTTGTTGACCAAAAGCGCCATGTTTACATACCCAACGCCTTTTCGCCCAATGGAGATGGTCAAAATGATGTCTTCTTCATTCACGGTGACACCGATGTAGAAACAGTTAAGGACTTTATCATCTTTGACCGCTGGGGAGAGATTGTTTTTGAAGAACACGGGTTTTCACCAAATGATCCAAATTATGGTTGGAATGGCAGTTTCCGAAACAGCGGCTTGCTCAATTCCGGGGTATTTGTTTATCTGGCAAAAATCACATTTATCGATGGCAAAACCGAGATATATTCAGGAGAGGTGATGCTGTTGCGTTAAGGGGTTGCTGTCCGACAAAAGTTTTAATGAGAGATCAATAGTTGTCTCTACATTATTTGATAAATACCCGCTGACCACTTGCCGCGGCACGATAAATAGCCTCCACTACCCGAATATCGCGTAAGCCTTCTTCGCCGGGAACGAGGACGGAGGTGTTTTCGATAATGGCCAGGGCGTCATCATCCATTTGTTTGGCTTGCTGGTTAGGAATAGAGGCATTTAGTTTTTTGCCATCGCTAGTGCGGCCCTGAATACCGCCATAAGCCTGAAAGGGGGTCAGACTGGCCCATCCGTTGGCGTAGGTAGCCTTTAGATTGTTCATGCCTTTTCCCAAACTGGTCGTACAGGTCGCTGTAGCACCGCTGGGGAACTCCAATTGATAATGGGTCGTTTCATCGACTTCCGTATAGATATGGGGACGTTTGGTGGAATGGCTGGCAGTGACAGAAATAGGTTCTTCACCGGTACAATAGCGGGCGGCTTGTAATGTGTAAACCCCCATGTCGTACATAGCACCGCCCCCCATGGCTTTCTTTTGTTTCCAATGGTCACTGCGGCCATCAAAATAGCCGGCTGAAGCTGCTACCGTTTTGACTTTTCCATAAACCTTTTCCCGACCAAGACGGATAATTTCCTGGGTATTCGGCTCGTGCTGCATACGGTAGCCGATAGACAATTTGACTTTGTTGTCCTGGCAAGCTTTGATCACTGCTGCACATTCCTTTTCGGTACGAGCCATAGGTTTTTCACACCACACGTGTTTGCCAATTTTGGCAGCACGAATGGCGTACTCAGCGTGCATAGAAGTGGGCAACACGATGTAGATGACGTCAATATCCGGATTGTTAGCGATACGATCCATATTGCCGTAGTTGTATACATTTTTATCCGGAATGTTATATTGACGTTGCCACCGATCTATTTTGGATGGGGTGCCAGTGACAATTCCTGCTAAATGACAATGTTGGGTATGTTGTAAAGCAGGCGCCAGCAGGTCGGTACTGTAATAACCTAGACCGACCAAGGCCACACCGAGGTTCTTCTTTTTTGGTCGATTGGCCCAGAGATAAGAAGGCAGGAGCAAACTGGAACCAGCCAGAGAAAGATTGCGAATAAAATAACGTCGGGTAGTTGAGATCATTTGGATTATTTTTTACATCAATTTCCTTTAATGACTTTCATTGAAGCTTTCCCCTGGCCTGTTTCCCAATGTATGATATACAAGCCATTGGCCCAGGAGTGGGTGTCAATTTGATAGATGGAATCCATGATTTTGGTAGTAGCAAATACGACTTTGCCTTGAGCATTGTAAACTTTCAGTGACCGGAGTCCGCCTTGTGGCAAGTGCAATGCCAGGTTTTCAACAAAAGGGTTTGGTGCTGCTATCACAGAAAGATCAGGCTGATTTGCATCCCCAACAGCAGATTCAATATCAAGCTGAAAGCGATTAAAAAAGCGCCATATTTCAACGGATGCATCAAAATCCTGATTGGTAACGCCAATATTGATTGGTGCGCCCGGCCAGGTATGCACGCCACCTAAAACTCTGTAAAAAGCCACTTCATTATCTTCAGCACACCCCGTATAATCGATTCGTTCTGCGGTACACATGTCCGTGAGCACAGTATTGGGCACTTCGGTGATTACTGGAGAGCCGGTACAACCATTAAAGTTGACCCAAAAAGAGACCAAATCCTCAATAGGAATATTGGTGAGGGAACCGAGATAGGGTACAATCGGATCGGCGGTTCCGTGTATCTGCATCACCGGAATCTGACGGCTTGGGGTACATTGCTCTGGGATGCCAGGTGCCATACTTCCTGTTACAGAGGCAATGGCTGCAATTCTGTCCGTTAATTCACATGCCAGCCGATAACTCATAAATCCGCCGTTAGACATCCCACAAGAGTATACCCGATTGAGGTCAATATTGTAATGTTCATGTAAGGTGTCAATAATTGCATTGATGAAACCCACATCATCAGTATCTTCATTAAAGGCCCATCCCACGTTCCACTGGGCATTGACGCCCTGAGCATAACAAACAATAAAATTGGCCGTGTCAGCAACGGCGTTCATTTGGGAATAAAACTCCTGCTCAGAAGCGTTGGAATTTAAGCCATGCAGGTTAAATACCAGTGGTAAACTAGCTCCATCGCTATACCCGGGTGGCAAGTGTAACCGGTAGGAGCGAGATAAATCGTCATGGGTAATAAATTCGGTAACTGTTTGGGAAAAGACAGGATTCAGAAAACAGCAGGCACATAGGTATAAAACAAGCAGGCGAAAAGTATTCATAGATATGGCTTTTGAAAATTTGAGAGCATGTTTGAAGGACTCAATTTAATGATTTTTTGGGTTTTTTCCCAAGATATTCTAAGAAGCGTAAAATGAAAAGGGGCAAACATTATCAAAGAAAATAATGTTTGCCCCTACGAAACAACGTTATTATTTTTAAAGATCCATCAGTAAAGTCACAGGATCTTCGAGTAAATTTTTAACCTTAACCAGGAAGGTAACAGAAGTGCTTCCATCAATCACTCGGTGATCATAAGATAATGCCAAGTACATCATCGGTCGAATCTCTACTTTGCCATCGATTGCTACGGGGCGGTCATTGATGTTGTGCATACCCAGAATGGCCGATTGTGGTTCGTTGATAATGGGTGTGCTGAGCAGAGAACCAAAAACACCACCATTGGTAATGGTGAAGGTTCCTCCTTGCATTTCTTCCAGTGTAAGGCTTCCTTCCCGGGCCTTGACAGATAGTTCCTTGATTTTGTTTTCTATATCCGCAAAGTGTAGCGATTCTACATTGCGCACGGGTGGCACCACTAATCCCGTGGGTGTAGAAATGGCAATAGATATATCTACAAAATCATGGTAGATGATTTCATTATCTTCAACAAAGGCATTGACATCCGGCATTTCCAACAATACTTTGGCGCATGCTTTGGCGAAGAGAGACATGAAACCCAACTTGACACCGTATTTTTCGACAAACCGCTCCTGATATTTTTTACGCAAAGCCATAATACCGCTCATATCAACCTCATTGAAGGTCGTGAGCATGGCGGTTTCATTTTTTGCACGTACCAGGCGGGTGGCAATGGTTCGGCGCATCCGGCTCATCTTTTTCCGAGATTCATTCCGGCTGAAGTTGCCAGCAGCACTAGCGGGTTTTGCCTCGGGCGTTTTTATAGCAGCCGGGCGCTCAATAGAAGGTGGTGTAGCCGATTTATTGCTAACAGCCTTTTGGGCATCCTCCTTTGTGATCCTACCATCACGGCCGGTTCCTTTAACCTCTTCAGGTTTTATCTCTGATTCTTTCAGAATTTTAGCTGCTGCTGGGGAGGGATGTCCTGTAGCATAATTATTGCTTTCAGTAGCACTTTCAGGTGTGCTTTTTGAAGCTTCTTCTTTGGCCTCAGCCTCCTTTTTTGGGGCTTCTTTGGCAACATCAGGAGTTGGTTTGTCAGAAGCGCCGTTACTTTTGCTGACACTGGTGTCGATCTTGGCGACCAAGGCTCCGATTTCGAGATCGTCACCTTCAGCGGCCACGTGAATCAACTTGCCTGCAGCCTCAGCAGGGAATTCCAAAGTAGCTTTATCCGATTCAAATTCACAGATAGGCTCATCGAGTTCAATGTAGTCTCCATCTGCCTTCAGCCATTGAGAAAGGGTTACTTCTGCGATTGATTCCCCTATCACGGGGACTTTCATTTCAACAATACTCATTATATGTTATGATTTGACGATTTGTGTGCAATATTCAGGAATTGTTAAAATTAAACAACTTAAAACCAAATTATATTTAAAGCGACCTGGTTTTTTGCCTTCAAACATGTTTTAATAATGAGCATTCTGATTAAAGCAATACACTTTCCCTTGCCCATATTTGCCCTCATTCGAGATATATAAGGTACCATCGGGAGCAAAACAAATACCTTCAGGTTGTTCGTGGATTTTCTTTTTCATCTTGGCAATATGTAGCACCCGGCCATCCTTGTCCAAAATTAACAACATCTTCCCCGTGGAAGAACAGATATAAAGATGTCCGGATTGCGGATGAATAGCAAGCGCAGATGGATGAAAGGAAAACTTACCATTCTGTTCGAGAAACCGTTCTGATAATTTGTCAAAACCTTCTATATCCGGAGATTTTTGGAGGTAATCCTGGATAGCTTTAAGCTTTATAATAAAAACGGGATTCTTATTAAGTTTTTTGGTTTTGAGGTTGAAGCCATAGATCGCTTTTTCGAAATCATCGTGTTTGCCCATGCCGGCATCAGCCTTGCAAGCCAATAACAATTGATGGTTTATCCGGTCGTAACCCAATCCTTCTACGTCATTGTCCTTACCCAGATCATCATCATTAAATTTCTCTACCAGCACTTTCTCATTTTCCAGATTGACCTCATAAATGGTTCCGGTACTTTTTACAACATAAACTTTGTCATCAACCATTTCTATGCCTTCATAATCGCCATTTTTCCAAAATTCAACCTTCCGGGTGATTTTTCCAGTTGTTCTGCTGACAAAGTAAATAACTCCTTTTTCATCCTGGATAGCCACCAATTCTTTCCCTTGAGAAGCCATGCCCAATCCCGAAATTTCTAACAAGTCATTTTCCAGCTCAAAAACGCCATTAGGTTCGTCAAGGTTATAACCAAACGCAAACGCGGAGTTTGCTTGATTTGACTCATAAGTAAAGACCAGTGAAAGAAAAAAGAACAGAACTATCATAATGATGATTTAATTTTGATAGGTTTTTAACGAAAGAGATTCCGGGATAAGTATATTTCCAAGTAGCCCATTATTTTCATGCGAATGGGCATGAAGAAAATATCATCTCCAGAAGGTAAAATTATACTTTTTGCTATATATAATCGTGAATTGCGATTGTAAATATGAAAAATCGAAAAATATATACTTGCTTTGCTTGCAAGACTGCGGCCTTTACATTAACTTTACCAGCGCAAAATTTGATTTCCTCCCCCCCTTTATGAACAATCCAAAAATCTTCGCTAATACTGAATCATTCAAGTATTTTGTTTTACTGACCGAGCTATACACGGAAAACATAACAGTAAATCAGTAAGTCCCCCCACATATTGCTGATATTTTTTTTGGCTATTAGATGTTGTAAGCTATCTTGACTTCAATGATGAATTGATGGTCAATGATGGCCTAATCCTCATATTTTTTTAACTAAAATTGTTTAGACAGATGAAAGCACTTAACACTTTCTCTTCGTGTTGTACGGGACCAGCAAAATGGTGCCTGACCAGCATGATCGCGTTGCTATTTTCAGTAGCAGCATTTGCCCAACCAGCCAATGATGACTGTTCGGGAGCTATCGCCATCAATTGTGGGGATATCGTTTCCAGCACCAATGTCGGATCAACCACTGATTTGGTACCTAGCTGCGGGCTATTTCCCTCTTCTACAGGTGTATGGTATTCTATTGTAGGTACAGGTGGTGACATCACTGCATCTACTTGTAACCCCAACACTCGATTTGACACTCAATTGGGTGTTTTTTCAGGTTCTTGTGCAAGTTTAAGTTGTGTGGCCAGCAACAACAATAGTTTTGGCTGCGAAAACAACCGTTTTTCTACAGTTACTTTTGCATCAGAAGTTGACGTAACTTATTATATCCTTGTAAACGGTACAGTTGATTCTCAAGGCGATTTTGAGTTATCAATCAGCTGTACTGCAGCTCCGATTTTAAATGACCTATGTGCCGGTGCATTTGATATTGCTTGTGGTGGAACAGCAACTGGTACGACTACTGGAGCCACAAATGCTGATGCTCCAGCAGGCACTTGTGGTACTTCTTTGGCTAGTGCCCCTGGTGTATGGTACCATTTTGTTGGTACAGGTGGCACGATTACCGCTTCTTTGTGTGGTTCTAGTTTTGACACAAAAATCGGTGTATTCTCAGGCGCCTGTGGCGCTTTATCCTGTGTAGGTGGTAATGATGATAACTGTGGACTGCAATCCCAGGTATCCTTCTCCTCTACGTCAGGTACAGATTATTATATTTACGTAACTGCTTTCGGTACAAACAACGGCGACTATACCCTTTCCGTCACCTGTGCATCAGCGGTTACAAATGATGCCTGTGCTGATGCTATCGCGGTTAACTGTGGCGACCTGGTAAGTGGTTCTACTACAGGTGCAACCAGCGATGCTGTTGGCACTTGTACCACCGACCTGAGCGCCGGTCCTGGAGTATGGTACAGTGTAGTGGGTACAGGAGCAGACATTACTGTTTCCACCTGTAATGCTGGTACAGATTTTGACACCAAAATGGGCGTATTCTCTGGCAGCTGTGGTAGTTTGGTTTGTGTAGGTGGCAATGATGACAGTCCTGATCCTGGATGTCAGCTTCCTCCTAATAACTTTAACCGCTTTTCAAAAGTTACATTCGCTTCCACTGAAGGAACGACTTATTACATTTTGGTAACTGGTTTCCTTAGCGCTGCGGGTAACTTCGAATTGAGTATCGATTGTGTCGATCCTCCAATGGTTGACCCTACCTGTGAAAATGCTACTCCGGTAGAATGTGGTGGTGCTTATGTAGGCAGTACTACTAATGGTTTGGTCAATGACTTGTCTAACTGTAATGGCGTGCGCCTAAATACTGCTCGTGGTGTATGGTATGTTCTTGAAGGCAACAATTCTTTTGTTACGGTAAGTACTTGTGGTGAAAATACAGACTTTGATACACGTCTAGGTGTATTTTCTGGCGATTGTGGCGCTTTGACTTGTGTAGCCGCAAATGATAACAGCAATATCCCAGGATGTCTGTACAACGGACGTGCATCAGAGGTAAGCTTCCCAGCCTTCGCCGGTACAACTTATTACATTTATGTAACTGGTAGCTTTAATGCAACGGGTAATTTTGACCTCAATTTGGAATGTAGCCTGATCAATGATAATTGTGATGGAGCACTTCCAGTGGCTTGTGGTGAATCAGTAAGTGGCACCACAACCGGTGGTACTCCTGATAATGTTTCATTTTGTGGAACTACCTTGAGTACAGCTGAAGGCGTTTGGTATACTGTAGTAGGAACCGGTTTTGATATCACAGCTTCTTTGTGTGGTTCTAGTTACGATACCAAAATGGGCGTATTCTCTGGCGCTTGTGGCGCTCTATCTTGTGTAGATGGTAATGATGACTTTTGTGGGCTGCAATCGCAGGTGACCTTCACCTCTAATGATGGTGAAACCTATTATATCCTCGTCACCGGATTTAGTACTTCAGATGGCAACTTTAATTTGTCTGTTACTTGTGAAGCGGATCCTATTGACCTTACTTGTGGTTACCTCGAAGTTTTCTGTGACGATGTTATTACTGGCTCTACTGCAGGTGCTCCATCTTCTCCTGGTTTGGGTACTTGTGGAACCGACCTAAGTACCGCTGGAGGCGTTTGGCATGCATTCCTTGGAACTGGCGATCAAATAACCGTAAGCACTTGTAATGCTGGTACGGACTATGACACTAAGATGGGCGTATTTACAGGATCCTGTGACAATATGCTTTGTGTTGCTGGTAACGATGACAGTACAGACCCAGGTTGTCAATTGGGTACCTTAAATCGTTTTTCTAAGGTAAGCTTTCCTTCCGTGGAAGGCCAATATTACTACATTTATGTAACTGGCTTCCTTGCCAATACTGGTAACTATGAATTATCGATTAGCTGCCAGGATAGTGGTGGTTCTGATGATTGTGGTTTCCCTGAAATCCTTTGCGGTGAATCTGTGACCGGATCAACTGTTGGTCTTGGAACAGGTGACGCGCCTGCTACTTGTACCACTACATTGAACAGTTCAGGAGGCACCTGGTACAGCTTCCAGGGTATTGGTGATCAGGTGACAGTTACTACTTGTAACCCTGGTACGGACTATGATACCAAAATGGGTGTATTCACAGGTACTTGTAATGGTATGATTTGTGTTGCTGGTAATGATGACGGAAGCCCAAGTGGTGCTAACCCTGATGCTGCCTGTGTAATTCCATCAACTGGATCTACATTGAACAGAGCATCAACGGTTACCTTTACTGCGCTTGCAGGTCAATATTACTACATTTATGTAACTGGCTTCGATGTTAATGAAGGTAATTATGAACTGAGTATTGACTGTGGTGTATTACGCGATGGTGGTTATGAAGGTACGACTTTAAATGTCGCTCAAAATAATTCCATTGACGTGAAAGAGTTCGAGGTAAGCGATTTCTACCCGAACCCAACACCTAATGGAAATACCAAGATTCAGATTCAGGCACCAAGCGACGCTACTGCTTCAATTACATTGTTCGACCAATTGGGTCGTCAGGTATATGTCAACAGTCAGGCAGAAATTTTTGCCGGACACAATGTTGTAGAGATGCAATTTGGTAACCTCCCTGGAGGAACTTATTTTGCTAATATTCGCATCAATGACCAGAATTTCAGAAAGAAGGTTATTGTTGCTAATAACTAAACAATTTTAGTTCTGCTTCGCAGCGCCTCCACCCTGGGGGCGCTGCGGTTTTTTTTCTATGCCTTACCTTGCCCTTTCACATCCGGACGAAACATAAAGTATAAGCCTACCAAAAAGAAAGGAATACTCAACAATTGTCCCGTAGTCAAAACATTTCCAAACTCATTTTCAAAGCCTCCCTGGCTGGTTTTAAAATATTCCAAAACAAAACGGAACCCCCAAATCAGCACCATAAATAAGCCAAAAGAATAGCCAAGTTTCTGCCGTTTGTTGGTATACCAGTACACGTAATAAAGTATAAAGAAAGAGATCAGATAGGAAATAGATTCGTAAAGCTGCACTGGATGGCGGGGAATATCATCCACTTTCGTGAAAATAAATGCCCAGGCAACTTCAGTTGGCTTGCCTAAAATTTCGGAATTCATCAGGTTGCCCAAACGAATAAAACACCCGGCCAAGGCCGTAGGAACGACTACTTTGTCAAGTATCCACAAGATAGATTTCTTAGTAACCACCTGGGAATAGACCCATAAAGATAAAATGATGCCGATTGCACCACCGTGGCTGGCCAAGCCGCCACGCCACACCATCGGAATTTCCGAAAGGTGCTCCGCATAATAATCCCATTCATAAAAAAACACATGCCCCAATCGCGCACCTAATATGGTACCTACAACCATATAGATAAATGCTTTGTCAAGCCAGGCTTCTGGAGCCTTTTCGGCTTCAAACATACGCCTGACTATATGAAGGCCAATCAGAAAGCCCAAAGCAAAAAACAGCCCATACCATCGAAGGGTTACGGGGCCAATACTAAAAATTTCGGGAGAAGCACTCCAGGTAATATATGCATACAAATTCTGCATGAGAGATAAAGTTTTATGGATTTAGTAGAGTTATTTCGCAGGAGTCATGACGCTTCCGAAACAACTAGTGCATGAAGCTGCAAAGGTCCGAAAAAATAAATAACAAAAGCCGACATCATCAAAATGATTAATTCCTCTAATCTGATATGATTAATTTTTGGGTATTCATGCCATATTCGGAACGAAGGCGAAGCCAATAAATGCCTGGTAGTAATGTTGAAAAAGGGCCCGATAGGCGGTGATTACCTGCCGGAAGAGAAAGTTCTTTTTGGGATAACAGCTGCCCATTAGCGGAAACAACCTGAAGAAGCCCCTGAAATGGCCGATCATTATTGATTAAAAAATTCAGGTGTTCACCCTGGGAAATGGGATTTGGAAAGACCGCCCAAAAATTAGGCAGGTTTATATCCGTCTGGGCTAGAACATTTCCGGTTTCAAAAGAAAAGGCAGCTGTTACCGGCTGGCAGCTGTCGTAGTTGTTAAAAGGCCTTACTCTCCAATAATATGTCGTATTGGGTTCAAAATTATTGGCCAATAGAGAAGTGCCATAAATGATTAACTGGATATTATTGAAAGCGAAGTTTGGAGCCCTGCTGATTTCAAGAATATAGGCTGCTGCATTAGCCACCGGTGTCCAGCTGAATTCTACCATTGT
Source organism: Saprospiraceae bacterium (assembly GCA_021604865.1). GTDB lineage: Bacteria > Bacteroidota > Bacteroidia > Chitinophagales > Saprospiraceae > BQJU01. The sequence continues at coordinate 122,010 of BQJU01000003.1, forward strand.
GCCTGGCAGGAACTCACCATCCGTAGGAACAATCAATTGGGGCATTCCTACAATGGGGGCACTATTTCCCGGCATAGCGTTTTGCAAATAGGCCCTTTGTGGGCTATCCAGGTCGCTTAGCATTATCTGACCTTGTGTAGGCGTAAAGTAGTATCCTTCACGCGAACAATCGAAGTAATACCCCATAATCAGCTGTTCATCCGGATCAACCGGTTGACCATTCGGGTCGAGCACGCCACCACTATATCGACAATCTATGAATTCTGAAAACAAATAATCGGGTGGGGTATCGCAAATAAAATCACCGGCTTCTTCGCAATTGCTTTGATCCATAGTTTCTGTTGCACTACCATCTGGAGAAATAGCAGGAGCCTGTATACCATACATCGCCTCATCATAGGGCATAAGTCCCACCCCCCAACCGGTAAAGGGATGCAAAAGGCTAAAAAAATGGCCGATCTGATGGGAAAGCAGAATGCCCTCTCCATTCACTTGCTGCTGTTCAATGACAACCCAGTCTTCAATCGGAGCATAATAAGCACCTATCGGGACTATTTCTGCTATATTTTTGACGATAAACACATTGATGCTGCTAGTATCCCGATTGGCTTCCATAATCGTTTCAATCACCGATTCATGGTCTTCATAAAGCAGATCATTATCAATAAAGTTGAACTCATCTTTGATAAAAAACTGAATATCGTTTGCCAAAAAGTCCTGATTGAGTCGGCACAGCTGGTCAAAAACATCATGAACAGGAACCCTACCTTCTCCAGCACTATTAGCCACCAAGTGAAATTTGATCGGCACATACCGAATATCCAGGTAAGTGTCCACTTCCCGATCCAAATGAGCAATATTGTTTTTTAATCGCGTTTCTACCAACAGGTATTCTTCTGCCGTCCAGCCTTCATGAATTTGAGCATTGGCAACGGAGAAGAGAAAGATAAAAACTAGAAAAAGAAATGATTTGATAGGCATTAGTGTTGAGTTCTCCTACAAAATAATGCTTTTTGCTCACTTCAGCAACCAACGCATTAATATCGGAATGAGCAGCAAGTCACTAATCAGGGCACTAATCAAAGTAGCGCTAATCAAAAGTCCGATGGTAACACTTGGCGGATGGATGGAAAACAGCATGACCAAAAAGCCAAAAAAGAGGATAATCGTGGTCAGACAAATAGCTTTACCCGTTTCCAAAAATGTAGTATGAATGGCTTCCTCTAGGTCTAACCCCTGGCTTCGGGCCAGTTTAAATTTGCTTAGAAAATGAATGGTATCATCCACAGCAATGCCAAAAACAATGGCGAATACAATGGCTACTCCTGCTTCCAGCTCTATGCCAAGGAAGCCCAGCAATGCACCTGCCAAAATCAGGGGAATCATGTTGGGAATTAGCGCAATGATCAGCATGTACATATTGCGAAACAAAAGCGCCATAAGCAGGCTCACGATCAGGATGGCCATGCCGAGTCCTTTTAACAAACTTTCGCGAACGTATTCTGCATTTTTGTCTATGATCAGGCCGGTACCTGTACGCCGGACGCTGACGATATTGGAATCAATATTTTCAGTGATCCAATGGTCAAGGTTAACACCGAGTTGTTTGAGTGTATCAGCACCCAAGTCCTGAACACGCGTAGATATTCGCGCCTTTTTATGATCTTTGCTCATCAAAATATTCACCCCCATCTTGGGCGTTTGATTTGCAAATTTGTGATAGCGCTCAAATTGTGTTTCGCTTTCTGGTAGTCGGTAAGCCTCCTGACGATTGTTGTTCATCATCTGATTGATGCTTTTGTAAATTGCTGTAATAGAAGTCACCCCCTGAATGGCTGGTATCTTCCGCAGATGATTTTCCAGGCTGTCAATCTGCTGCAGTACCGCAAAATCATCCGCTTCATGATCGCCCTGAGCATAGATGGCAAATTCCATTGGGCGAAAGCCCGTTAATTGCGCTTCAAAAAATTTGAAATCTTCGGTGATCTTTTTGCCAATGGGCATATTGCCGATAATGTTGTAATTGGTATTAATCCGTGAAATGCCAACGGCAAAAATCACCAACGTAATAAATGTCCCCCAGATGATTGATCGCTTGTTGTTAAGCGTAAAATGATAGGTACTATTCATCGCGTTTTGCCAGAAGGCGTGCCCTTTTCCAAATTTAATGAGCTGATCTGCCCGAAAAAAAGAAAGGGCAGCCGTAGTAAATAAAATCACGGTAATGTAGGCAACCATGACCCCTAATGCGGCATTAAACCCAAATTCGCGGATAGGAAGAATCCGACTGGCGATCAGGGAGCTAAATCCAATGGCGGTGGTTATTGAAGTGAGCAATGTAGCCAGTCCAATCTCCTTGATGGTAATCCAAATAGCCGCTTTTTTTTCTTTCCCCCGCTGTAGTTCATCGATGTATTTCGACATGATATGAACCACATCAGAGGTTCCCACAATAATCATTAATACCGGGTATAATGCCGACATCGCATTCAGCTCCCGTCCTAGTGCAGCCAGCAGCCCCAGAAACAATAACATACCCAGACCAATGGATGTTATCGCAATAAAAACACCGATTGGCCTACGAAATATCCAAAACAAAATAAACGCAACCAAAATAGCAGAAACCAGCGCAGAAACGGTGATTTCCCGGATTTGCATGTCTACCAGTTCGGTTTGGAAATAAGGCCGCCCCAAATAATGGTATTGCTCAAAGTCGTATTCGCTCATCAAATCATTTAATGCCTGCATGTGCTCCCGGGCCTGGTCTAACTGAATGCTATTGATCGTTTTCATAAAGATGACCAGGGTCTTGGCATCTTTAGAAATCAGGCTTTGTACAAAACGCTCATCATTTAACAAACGCGCACTATCCGAGGCATAACGGGAAACATCATCAATATGAATAGCGGGAATAGTAGTGATGCCAAAGGGCATTTTGATTGGGTAGGAAAACATAGTCAGCGACTGACTTTCTACTACATAGGGCAGCTGGCGAGTACGAAGGGAGAGGTCGTGAAATTGTTCCAGAAACGGTTGGTTAAATACGCCGCTGTCTCGCTTCACGGCTATCAACATATAGTTATCATCCGTTTCAAAATCTTTGATAAAATCTCGAAAAAATTCCAGGTCTTTGTCTCCCGTGGGAAAAAATTGTTCAAAATCAAAAGAGAAGCGTAGATTAAAAATGCTAAACCCACTCAAGACCGCCAGGACCACAAAAAGTCCGATAATTTGTTTCCGGTAACGTATCATCTTCGTCCGTATTTTACAATGACAACAAAGAAACCAAATTTGGCTACATAAGTTTGTGACAATAGGATAAAGATTGTTGGACGTATGTAAATTCGCCAGTAATTGTATAAATTCACGCCATGGAGGAACTGGTTTATTATATCCCGGAAGAATTGCTGCCATTTAAAGAGCAGCTTTTGGCTACTAAACAGCCATTTATAGAAATTATTCCAGCAGAAACTGCTCCGGAACACCCCTGGCAGAGTAAGTTTGGCGGCAACCCTTATTTGCCAAAAGGCACTGAATTTCCACGTGATCCCGAAGGAAGACATTTGTTCTTTCTGGCTCAGATCAATTTTGAGGAAGTGCCAGAGTTTGCACCATTTCCCGCCAAGGGCATGCTGCAATTTTATATTGCTGATGATGAATTGTTTGGGCAGAACCCGGATCAACCCAAAGAGCAGCATCGTTTTAGAGTGCTCTACTTTCCTGAAACAATCACAGATACAAGCCAGTTGCAATCTGATTTTTCCTTTTTACCGGAATATGGAGAATTACCCGTTTATCCCGGCCAGTCATACGGTATGATTTTTGAAATGAGCCGAGAAATTGTACCCTTTACTGATTATCAGTTTGCCCACCATTTTTCTGAAGATTTTTTCGCACAATTTGGTGAAAAACAATGGGAAGTGCTTGGCCTCTACCAGGAAGAGGTCTCTTCTGAAGGACATAAAATTGGTGGGTATGCCCATTTTGCTCAGGAAGATTTTCGCAGCCCTGAAAACCCGCTGGTACTACTTTTTCAAATGGATACCGATGTGGAAATGGAAAGCATGTGGGGCGATATGGGAACCGCCAACTTTTTTATCGACGAAGCCGACCTGAAACAACTGGATTTTAGCAAGGTACTCTATCACTGGGATTCGCATTAGAGGATCTTCTTACCCTAAAAACATATTGGAGAAAAAATTAATCCGCCCGGATTATGGCAGGTAATAAATTTGATCTCATTGTAATCGGTGCGGGTCCGGCAGGCAGCACCCTTGTTTCCTATCTGAAGGCGTCTGGGTATTCTATTGCCGTGATTGATAAATCGACATTTCCCCGAGACAAGGTGTGTGGTGATGCCATTCCCGGCAGAGCCGTGCGCATTTTGGAAGCCATTTCACCGGAAACCCAACATCGGTTTGCACAATTTCAAGCTAAAAGACAAACCAAAGGGGGTACGGCATTTGCGCCGAAAGGTGCAGCATTTTCACTCTACTTCAAAACTCGTGGGTATATTTCCAAAAGAATTGATTTTGACTATTTCCTCTATCAAGAAGCCAGGCTTAATACTGATGCTACTTATTTTTTGGAGGAAAATGTTCAAAGCATCAAGATGGAGGAAGAACAGGTGAGGGTCCAACTAAAAGGTCAAGAAAAACCTTTAACCGGTAAACTGATACTGGGGTGTGATGGAGCAAATTCCATCGTTGCCCGCAAATTGGCCGGTAGAACTGTTGATGCCGCCCATCATTGTGGTGCAGTACGGGCTTATTTTAAAAATGTATGCCTCGAAGATAATTTCATGATGGAATTTCATCTGCTGAAGGGCTATTTACCGGGCTACTTCTGGATTTTCCCCTTAGAAAACGATCTTTATAATGTAGGTTTTGGCATGTTGAGCAAAGAAATTTCTGCAAGAAAGATCAATTTGCGGGAAAGCTTGCAGGGGATCATCAAACAAGTACCAACGCTTAGGAAAGCTTTCAATAATGCCGAGCAAATAGGAGATATTGAAGGTTTTGGATTGCCGTTAGGGTCGGTAAAAAGAAGCATTTCCGGTCACCGGTTTATGTTATGTGGTGATGCTGCCTCCCTAATTGATCCGGCCACCGGGGAAGGCATTGGCAATGCCTTGTTGAGTGCACGCCTTGCAGTGGAACAAATCCAATTGTGTTTTAACGCGGATCGCTTTGACGCGAAATTTATGAAGACTTATGATCGAAAGGTATACGAGAAACTTTGGAAAGAATTAAAAGGCAAATACCTGATTCAACGCTTGCTCAAGGATCGAAGCTGGCTGCTGGATTGGTCGATTCGATTGGCTGCAAATTTTCCGATTTTGGGCAGAGTGGTTGGGAAATTTATTTAAAACCGGATAAACCGGCATTTGATCTGGGAAAAGTACCTGTTTGCACCTCCATAACCGATTGCTTATCTTTAACTCATCAATCCAATAATTATGAAATCAATGCCCGGAATCAAATTTCTTTTAGGCCTTTTATTTTGCTTTTCACTTTCCATTCAAATCAACGCTCAGGACAAAGCCAAACAAATTGATAAATTAATGACTTATTGTCATGAAAATGGACTATTCAATGGCACAATCCTGGTGGATGAGCAAGGACAAGTCATCTATGACAAAGCCTGGGGTTATGCCGATTTTCAGTCCAAAAAGCCATTGACCAACGATGCTGCCTTTTACCTGGCTTCCGTTTCCAAGCAGTTTACCACTATGGCCGTGATGATGCTTAAAGAACAAGGTAAACTTTCCTACGATGATCCGCTCTCTAAATATTTCCCCGAATTTCCGCCCTATGCCAACACAGTCACCATCCGGCACATGATGACCCACACTTCCGGCATCCCCGATCACTACCGCCTCGGAGCAGGCCGGCCCGGCTTAAACAACAACGATGTTTTCAACTTGCTGATACAGCAGGACACCCTGGACTTTACCCCCGGCGAACGATACTCCTATAGCAATGGAGGTTATATCTTATTGTCCATGATTGTGGAAAAGGTGACCGGACAACTCTTTTCCAGCTATATGAAAGAACATATCTTCGATCCCCTCGGCATGAACAACACCCTGGTTTTTGACGAATCAAATACAAACGTTATCAACCGAACCATTGGATATACGCCTTTTGGGAAACCTGATGATTACAATTTGTATACCACTGGAGCTGGAGGCATGTATACTACAACAGGAGATTTGCACAAATGGGACCGGGCATTGTATACCGAACAATTGGTTTCACAAGCCACATTAGAGGATGCCTTTACCCCCTTTCAATTAAATGATGGAAAAACAAGGAATTATGGCTTTGGGTGGCGTATCCAGGAAGATAGCCTGACTAAAAAGGTCTTCCACACCGGAGGTATGGCTGGTTTCCGTACTTTTTTACTCCGAGATATTACCCATAAAAATGCGATCATTATGCTGACCAATAAAGGGGATGCTTTCCCCTTGGGCCCAATGGTAACAGCACTTACAAATATCCTGGAGGGCAAACCGTATACATTGCCCCAAATTCCCGTCTCCTTGGCGCTATACGACCTGGCAAAGGATGGCAAAATGAAGAAAGTGAACAAACAATATCGAAAGCTTAAGCAAAAACATGCTGACAAGTATGACTGCTCAGAAGAAGAGCTGAATAATTTAGGCTATCTATTGATCGCGGAAGAAGACCTGGAAGCGGCCAAAGGCATTTTTAAACTTAATGTCGACAATTATCCACAGGGTTTTAATACTTACGATAGTTATGCTGAAGCCTGTATGTTATTAGGAGAATACGACCTAGCCAGAATCAATTACAAAAAATCCCTCGAACTCAACCCGGAAAATACAAATGCTGAAGAGATGCTGAAGAAACTGGCAGAAAAAGAAGCGAAGCCACAGAAATAGGATTAATGCTATAATTTGGGCGTGCCCCCACTTCCGTTGAACTACAGTGGGGTCGCTCCCCTCCAGGCTCTCTAGGCTCAGCCTAGATCGGCCCAAAGGGCTTCGGCCTAAGGGCCTCTCCTTCCGGGCAGCTCACGCACAGCCGTGTTGTAGCACCCACTTTTGCTACCTAATCACCGTCACATCGCCTTCATATAGTACCACCTCTCCATCAATAAATTCCACCTCTGCAAAGAAGGCAAAAACGCCTGGGTTAACCGGTTTGCCAAGGAAGGTACCATCCCAACCCAAAGATTCATCATTGGTGGGAATATCATTCGTCTCGAATACCAATGAACCCCAGCGGCTGAAAATCTTGAAAGTTTTTATAGAATGAGCAGCTGGCCCCGAATAAACCGTAAAGCCGTCATTGACACCATCCCCATTTGGAGAAATGGCATTGGGAATGTATATCGGTCGGTTTTTAACAACCCTGACAACGATTTCGTCGACAGCAGTACAACCATTTTCATCGGTGATAGTTACGGTATAAGTCGTCCGCTCAAAAGGCATCACCCGAATATGAGAACAATCGGCATTGAGACAATCGACCTCCTCCGGGTCCCAGGTAAAGGTAACCGGGAAGAAATTGGCTACAGCCCGGATACTGGTTTCAAAACCCAGATTGATAAATATATCCGGCCCAAGATCTACGATCAGTTCCGGTGGCTGATTGACGATGGCGTCAACGATCTCTGTACAGCCATTAGCATCCAGGATGGTTATTGTATAATCCCCGGCTGCCAGCCCCGAAAAAGTCGGTGATATCTGGAAGGTATTGCCATCAAGGCTGTATTCATAAGGCGGCAACCCACCACTTCCGACCACTGTGATCTCTCCGGTTGATTCGCCAAAACAAATGACATCAATGATATTGTCTATATCTACAAATAATGGCGGCGGTTCAATCACTGGAGCCGTGCCCAATATTTCACAATCATTACTATCCCATACAGTGACGGAATAATTTCCAGCAGCTAACTGATCAATTGTGGCCGTAGTGGCATTATTGCTCCACAAATAAGTGTATACGCCGGTACCGCCACCTACAACAGCCGCTACATTACCATCACTCAAGCCATTACAACTCACATCCATGATGTCAAAATCGAGGGTAAGCGGAGGAAAATCCTCCAATACCAACTCAAAACTGCCCATACAAAGATTTGCATCCAAAACATCTACGATATAAGTGCCCGCAGGAAGCCCGGTCAGGGTATTATTACTGACATAGCCACTGCCATCATTAAAATTGTATTCGTAAGGTGGCAAGCCATTGTTGATGGTCACCACAATTGATCCATCAGAGGATCCAAAACAGGAAGGCGGCGTAATAGCCTGTGCCGAAGGGTCGAGTTGCAGCTCAAGCTCAAAGACTGGTATAACCAGGGTAGAATCACAACCATTCGCATCTCTGACAATTACCGTATAATCGCCATTGGATAAATTATTGAGGCTATTATTGGTGCCAAACCCCATATTATTCCAATTGTATTCATAAGGTGGAGAACCGCCACTAACAATCAACGTTACGGCACCATCCGTTCCTCCATTACAGGTGGGCATGGTAATCAGGGTATCAAAGGCAAAAGGTGGCGGGCTATTGACCGTAAAGGTTGCTGTTTCTTCGCAGGTCGCTTGATCTACGATAGTTACGTCGTAGATACCGGGTAAAATGCCCAAGAGGTCTTCCGTCACTGCTCCATTACTCCACAGATAAGTATAAGGTCCATAATTGGTCATGACAGTCATATCAATAGACCCTGATGGATCATTGGGACAATCTACATCAGTAACAAGAGCATCGATATTGAAATGATTGACACAACATTCTACAGTGACATAACTAATTTTAGTAACCAAACATCCTTGATTACTTTCTACTGTCAGGACTACCGGGAAGGTTCCGGGGCGATTAAAAACGACCGAATGAGGTCCGGGACCTATGGAAGAAGAAGGTGTCGCATTGGGGCCAAAATTCCAAGTCCAGCCGGAAAGCCCCCCAATAAAAGAAGAAGCGTCCGTGAAGGTTACCGCTTCACCAACACAAGCAGTAATCGGGTTGACATTAAAATCAGCCACCGGCCCAAGGAAAGTACCTGTTCCTCCAAATTCCATGGAGAAACCACTACCTGATTCGCTGAAATTATTGATGACCAGTGCATAACTCCGCCCTGCAACCATGTCAATGGCCTGAGCAAAGTTGTTATCTCCTGGCTGACAACCACAGCTCTCGGTAACGTCTGTATCAGTCAGGCTAAGGCCGGTAGCTCCGGTACACGGCTGCCATTCGGAGAGTGGCGAACCTACATTTTCTCCCGAAGCCATACATCGTATATCAAACTTTCCCGAGCAATCTTCAATGCCATTGGGCAACTCATAAACGACAAAATCTATATCATCTCTGGGATTAAGCGGCGTAATAGAAAAGGCAAGTGTGCCCGACTGGTCACAGGTCCATTTATACCAGCTACTACTGGCCTCTGTAAACTGACAAGTGGCAGAATTACAGCTCGTATTATTTATCTCATTGGGGTTATTGCCTTCACCAGTCACAAAATCGACAGTAAAGGGAGATTTATCACAAAGAATAACCCCTGGTTCACAATCGCTGGAAGGTTGCGGAACTTCGTTGAAATTATTGAGGCATAGCTGAAATGTTCCCGTAAAGCTGAAACGAGCACTCACGCGGATATAATAAGTATCTCCGATATTCAGCGGGTTGACAAATGTATTAACCTGATCGACATTGTTGGCATCTGATGCGCAGCCAATTTCCGTTAAGGTACCACATTCCCCAGAATAGACGGCTACCTGTGGATTTTGAATAGTGCCTCCTGGGGTATTGGCAACACCACCAATCATGCTTACATTAATGGTTGTTGCTTCAGCTACAAAGGAAAACCATACATCGTTATTGTCTGTATTATTTGGGAAACACCCCGGGCTGGGTTCAGCCGAAATAGTGGCCCCAGATGTAGAATAAGCAGCAGGAGCAGAACACCAGTTGACTACATCCGTCAAGGGTATAGCATTGACACATTCATCATTGGCTGGCTGTGCAAGTAATATTGAGGGTAGGCAAATACCTACGAGGAGTATAAACAAAAAGCGCATATTGCTGAAAGTTTTTATTGGTAGATTCCTTTATAGCAGGAAATGTCGATTTAAAACCTAAGACATCTTCATAGATAGACGTTCAAATTGCAGGAAAAGATTGTCTTTTACTGTTAAGAACGTTTTAAAATTAGCAAAAGTACGGGGCAATCTGTTACAAAAGCTCGTGGTTGACAAAGATCTAGTATTTGAAGATGCGGCGCTCCCACCCTTTTTAATCGAAGAAATTCGTCACTTTACATCGAGAATACGCATTTCAATCCGCTGATTTAGTTTACGTCCTTCGAGGGTTTCATTAGAAGCAATGGGCTGTGTTTTACCATACCCTTTGTAGGTGATTTGTGTATTGGGAACCTTATAGGTGGTCAGGTAATTGCTAACTGCTTTTGCTCGTTTATTGGACAATTGAGTCGCCTGACTATGACTCAATAAACCATTGGTATGTCCTCCTATTTCAACTTTAATATTTGGATGATTAAGCATAAACTCTACAACCCGATTGAGCTCTGCGTAGGAAGAAGATTTGAAAACTGCGGTATTGGGGTTAAAAAAAATATTGTGTAAGGGAATTACCTGATCTACCTCGACAGGCATAAGCAAGACGACCTTACTCAATTCCTTATTGGTTGGTTTGGCGATTTGGGTAGTAGGGGCGGAGGGAGCATCCAGGGGATCAATCTTGTTATGATCAGATTGTTCCTCTTCCCGTATTTGTTGCAATACTTTGTGGTCAATTTCTTTTTGTAGCGCCTCAGCTTCAGCGGATTTCACCACATAATTTGCCTTGTTTTGCATCGCTGTACGAATATCTTCCCGAAGTTGCTCCTTCAATTCTTTTTTCACTTCCGGGACCAGCATTTCTCTTAAATCTGAGCGAAGTTGTTGCTGCCATTCTTCTTCACGCACTTGAGCAACCTGAGTGATGTCCTGAAAAGGCAATGCAAAACTTGCCTGTATCTCGGCTTTCATCTCGGCCTCCTCCTTTTGCATTTGCTGACGCTTAATATCATCGTATAAATGTTGATAGGCCAGATTCTGGCTTTCCTCTTCAATCAAGTCATTGACGACTTCGGTGCGCAATTCTTTCCGCAGACTGGATCTAACTTCTTCCTGGAAATCTTCCAACCCTTTAGCGTTCTCCCAAATAAATTCTTCCGGGGCTTCGGTGCTATTTCTAGTCTGCTCATAATGAGTACGAAACCGACGTTTCATGTCCTCCAATTCGTCGTATTCTACTACCATATCCTCAGGAATAGCACTACCGCCTTTAATGGTAAAGTCTTTAGAAATAGTGTCCTGGACATTCCGTAAAACATCTTTAGGAATCGTATCCGCAGCAATATGAAAATAGTTACCGTAGCGATGACGAAGTGTTTCCAACTCTGGATCCGTTAATTCCTTGTAATTGACTGGCAATGCATTATCATGAAGATCACGGGTCATTTTTTTGCGAAAAGCTTCATATTGGGCATTGAGTTCTTTTAATTCTTCATCCAGTTTTTTTTGCTGAAGGTTGAGTTGACTGATTTCTATATCGCGTTGCAGATAGGCGCTATTGAGACTTAGCGAAGCCAGGGCATTATTAACCGCATGATCTGATTCCTTCAAATTTTGATTGGCCAGTTCCATGGGTTCACTTACTGAAAAATAGCCATCTACTTCTGCCTGTAGACTCAGGTTGTCACCATAAGGTACTACAAGTGTAAAACTACCATCGGGGCCAGCTTGAAAATTTTCCAGGTTTTCAGGTTCATCCAGTGCCCGGAAACCCAATTCAGCTTGCACCGGTTTCGAGGTTTGTGCATTGATGATCTGACCGTTTAACAAGACTACCGGTTTGGGACGAACCGTTTCCGGCAAGGCAATTTCGAATAGGTCCCACTTCCCTGAACTATCCGGATAACAGACGATGGCATCGGCGCCCTTTGCCGAAAGGCAAAGGAATCGGTCATCTGCTGGTGTGTTCACCGTTTCCAGATTGATGGGCTCACTCCAATTGGTCCAGCTTTCATCCAGCCGGTAACTAACAAAAAGATCTGCTCCTCCCTGACCACCGTGTCCCCGGCTGGAAAAGTAAAGCGTCTTATTATCGTAAGCAAGAAATGGATTTTCTTCAAGCTCAGGCGTATTGATGACCTCTCCTAGCGAACGAGCAACGGTCCATTCCCCGGAAGCATTCAAAAAGGAAATATACAAATCATTTTTGCCCTGGCCATCTGCCCGTTCCATACTTTGTATCAACACATTCCCATAAGCATTTAAACAAAAGCTAACTTTTTTACTCAGAGAAGAAAAACCAGGCAATTCCACCTGCCGAGGACGTGACCACTGCCTGCCTTGTCGCTGAGAATATGCCAGCCCAGTTGGTTGATTGAATTGATAATTATCGAGCAGATAGAGTTGCTGAGTGTTTGGATTAATGCCGACTACCCGATTGTTAGCGCTGTTATTAAGGGGTGCACCACAATTGATAGCATGGCTCCACTGCCCATTTTGCAGGCGTTGAACCATCCAAATATCGTCCTTGTTTTCGTTGCCAAAATTTTTGGGGTGACCCCGTCTTACAAAATAAAGCGTTTGCCCATCCGGATTAAGGATAGGCGCCAATTCGGTCTGACCTGAATTAACAGCACTACCAAGGCTGGTAGCTCCTTGAGGCAATTCAAAAGGCCTTGTCTGGGCATCTGCTGAAAAAAATAAGCCGATAAATACAAAAAGTACGAGTAGTTTGTTTGGACCGCTCTTCATTGAATTTGACATTTGTCCTATTGTGACGCAAGTTATCTAATAAGGTTACGCCTTAAATCGACTGTAGGTTCAGTATGTCATGGTTTTTTTTTCAAGTAGGAAGAATAAAGGCGTTTTTAGTGTTTTTTCAGAAAACTGTTTGTAATCCATGTTCTAAACATCATACGTCAATTTCACCACTGCCGAGGTAGGATGGGATTGGCAGGTAAGGACATAACCTTCGGCTACTTCATCCTCATCCAAAGCATAACAAACTTCCATTTTCACTTCCCCTTCCGTTACTTTGGCCATACAGGTAGAACAAGAGCCCGAAGTACAGGAATAGGGAGGGTCATATTTATTGTCAAGCAGGGTTTCTAAAATTGTTTTGCCTTCAGGAACTTCAATATCGATCGTTTTGCCTTCCAGTTGCACGATAACATGCGCACCTGCGGCCCCCTTAATGTCTTTTACATCATCGGGATTTGCAGTAAAATGTTCGGAGTGAATGTGTTTTTTATCAATATTTTTGCCTGATAGGGCCAGTTCTACCGCTTCAATCATAGATCCAGGACCACAAATAAAATATTCTACATCCGGATAACTGGCTGGATTATCCTCCAGAAACCGATAGACTTTGTCCTTGTCAATTCGGCCTGTTTTGCCCTGCCAAGTAAGGGTGCCTTTGGACAACCTACCGAATAAACCTTTACCTTTTTCTCGTTTGGGCTGGGAAAGGATATGTTCCACAATCAACTGATCCCGATAGCGTTTTCCTAGAGCTCCGAGTTCCTCCTTAAATATAATGTTTTCTTCATCCCGATTGCCATACAACAGAAAAACAGTGCTTTGAGGCTCTTTTTCCAGGATGGTTTTTAAAATGGACATAATAGGCGTAATTCCACTTCCAGCTGCAAAGAGGTAGTAATTTTTGCGATTTTCTTCACTCAATTTGGTAAAAAAGCGGCCCAGGGGAGGCAGGACATCTACAATATCACCAGAATTGAGTTGGTCTGCAACGTAATTCGATACTTTACCACCTTCTACTCTTTTTACGGTAACGGCCAGGTGATTCTCTACCGGGCTGCTACACATCGAATAAGCGCGACGTATTTCTTCGCCGTTAATGTTGAACCGTAAGGTTAGGTGTTGTCCTTGTGTATAGGCAAACGTATCCGTCAAATCTTGTGGCACTTCGAAAGTCAGCGTAAAAGCATGTTCTGTCTCCTGAATTTTGGAAAGTACCTTGAGGCCATAAAAAGGTTTATTCATTATCCCTATAAATTTAAAAGCTGAAGTACAGTCCAATAACGAATTATTGGGCGTCTTGTTTAATTCCCACAAAAATGAGGCATTTTTTCTAAAATCAAATAGAAAAGGCTTAATTTTAAAAACGAACAATGAGTATATGCAAATGTTATGTGGAAAAATTGGAAATACCTGATCGCTTATCTGGCTCCCCTAGCCGCCTATGCTGGGATTTATGCTCAGGGAATCTGGTCGTTTGGCAGTATCTACATTGGATTTCTACTAATCCCGGTGCTGGAATTTATGTTGCCAGCTTCCACTGACAATTTTGAAGGCGAAGAAGAAGGCCAACGGGCAACATCTCTATTTTTTGATGTTTTACTCTACCTTAATATTCCCATTTTATACGGCTTGATCGCCTATTATTTTTATACCCTTGACACCCAACATCTGGCCTTGTATGAAATCATTGGCATGACCTTTAGCGTAGGTCTTATTGTTGGCACCATTGGCATTAACGTTGCGCATGAATTGGGCCATCGTGTTACAGCTTATGAAAAGGTGATGGCAAAAATCCTTTTATTGCCTGCCCTATACATGCATTTCATTATCGAGCACAACCGTGGCCACCACAAAAAAGTAGCGACTCCCGAAGATCCTGCATCGGCCCGTTATGGTGAACCTATTTATATGTTTTGGTGGCGTTCAGTGAGCGGCAGTTACCGCAATGCCTGGGCTCTGGAAAACCGTAGGCTGACCAAAGCTGGTCTACCCGTATTGAGCTGGTCTAATGAAATGCTGCGGTTCACCCTTTTTCAGGTAGCTTATCTGGTGGTAATTGGCTTGGTATTTAACCTCCTGATGGTAGGCTTTGGAATGGCCATCGCCATTTTTGGGTTCTTAATGCTGGAATCCGTCAACTATATAGAACATTACGGTTTGCAACGCCAAAAGCTCGCCTCTGGTCATTACGAGAAGGTAAGCCCGCGTCATTCCTGGAATTCGAATCATGAGGTTGGACGTATCTTTCTTTATGAACTGACCCGGCACTCTGACCATCATTTTAAGGCCACTCGTAAATACCAGGTGCTGCGTCATTTTGGCGAAAGCCCTCAGCTACCCTTTGGCTACCCTGCGGCTATTCTGACCGCCTTGATCCCGCCGCTTTGGTTCAGCATTATGAATAAAAGAGTAAAGACTTTTACCTAAAATTAGAAAGCCCTTAACACAGGTCATGCGTTAAGGGCTCTTGGAAGTACCGGATTTACCGATAGAAACTAAGCCAGTCTTTCCAGTGTCTGCCGCTCGCTGTAACCCAGGATACGCTGGATAGCAGAAGGTGACGGACTGAAAGTTACCTTTGGCAACTGCTGATAAGCCTGAAATAAACCCTCAAACTCCTCACGCAGGCCGAAATTTTCATTCAGCGCTTCGTTGATAGCTAAGGTTTCAGAGGCAGTAGTCTCGCGGTAGAGGTACTTGACAAGATGATTCGGTGTAAAGTTTTGCTTCATAAAGGGAATTTTGGTTTTTAGTGAAAAATTATTACTAAAACTACAAATAAAAGAGAGTTATTGTCCAGATTTTCAATTTTTTGTGCATTTCTTCGCCACTTTAACAGTTGCCACTTTTAAGGGTAAAATCTCAGTAATTTCTTTTAATAATCCACCAACATTCTCTTACTTCACCCGAAACCAGGTTTGGGTGCGGTAGAGGCCCGTCCAGTGTTTTCCACGCAATTTCAAAGCATCGGTATTGTTGTCTTCAAACCAAAAGCTACAGGCATATTCATTGCCACTTTCAGGATCCAGGATGGTACCGTTTTTCCAGTAGTCCTTATGAGGCTTTACGCCTTCGATGATCACCATGCCTACCACTGGTTGATTCTTTTTGTCTCCTTTGCATTCTTCACAAACCGTATCCGCCGGTTTTTGTAAAAGTTTAATGATTTTACCAAAAAACTGCCCATTCTGTTCGTAAATTTCAACCTGTGATCTAGTTTCGCCGGTTTTGTCATCTACTGTTTTCCAGATGCCAACGGGTGAAGCTTGGGCAAATGTCATACTCAGAGAAAACATCCAGCAACTGATGCTGAAGAGAATTATTTTTTTCATTTTTTTTTGATTTGGATATTAATAACGGCGAGGTGGGAGGAGGAATTGTGTGGGGAGAGGGAATTTAGCGGTGTGGAGAGAATATGCTCACTCCTCCTCACCCGATGTAAACCAACCATCATCCATCGCCTCAAGTTTTCTAGTCTCTACCCGATGGTCATTGACTGTAGTCCAGAGCATATCCTTGAGTTCCTGGATACCTTTTTGGGCAACAGAGGAGATAAAAATGTGAGGGATGTCTTTAGGCAATTCAGGTAGGAGCAACTCCTTCAGCTCATCATCAATCATATCCGATTTGGTGATGGCCAAAATTTGTGGTTTGTCGAGTAGTTCAGGGTTGAACATTTCCAATTCGTGCAGGAGGATTTTGTATTCCTTTTGGATGCTATCGGTATCGCAGGGAATCATGAACAGCAGGGTCGCATTACGCTCGATATGGCGTAAAAAGCGATGCCCCAAACCTTTACCCTGGTGGGCATTTTCGATGATACCCGGAATATCGGCCATGACAAAAGAACGGCCGTCGCGGTATTGTACCATGCCCAAGTTGGGTGCCAGGGTGGTGAAAGGATAATTAGCTATCTCTGGTTTGGCAGCAGTGATAACAGAAAGCAGGGTTGATTTGCCGGCATTGGGAAAACCTACCAGTCCGACATCAGCGAGGACTTTTAATTCGAGGATTTTCCATTCCTCCAGACCAGGTTCGCCGGGCTGAGCATAACGAGGGGTCTGGTTGGTGGGAGATTTGAAATGGCTGTTGCCTAAACCACCACGACCACCTGCTGCCAGGATCTTTTCTTCATTGTGTTCTGTGATTTCGAATTGTACTTCTTCGGTTTCGGCATCCTTGACAACAGTACCCAGCGGCACATCCAGAATGATATCTTCCCCGTCGGCACCATGACTATTACTTTCTCCACCACCGCCGCCACGACCGGCAATGACGTGTTTGCGGTATCTCAAATTGAGCAAAGTCCATACATTGCGATTGCCACGTAGAATGATATGTCCACCTCTTCCTCCGTCTCCACCGTCGGGGCCACCTTTAGCGGTAAGCCGTGAGCGGTTCAAATGCGCCGAACCCGGTCCACCAGCACCTGAGCGGCAGCAAATCTTCACATAATCAACAAAATTCTTCTCTGCCATGGCCTTTTTATGATTCTTGGGCTAATTACACGATCTGCCCTAAAAGGATAGGTCTACAGTTGATCGATCTCCGTACAAAGGCGATCGAAAATTTCCTCGATCGTACCCAATCCATTGATTTCTTCAGATTTGCCTTTTTCCTGGTAATAACCATATACCGGAGAAGTTTCCTTTTTATAAACATCAATCCGCTTGCGGATAGTTGCCTCATCGTTGTCATCGGCACGACCGGAAGTCTCTCCCCGCTTCAGTATCCGGGTAACGATTTCTTGGTCAGGCACTTGCAACATCAATAATTTGGAAATTTCATTATCCTTTTCACAAAGTAATTTATCCAAAGCTTCAGACTGAGGAATAGTGCGAGGAAAGCCGTCAAAAATATAGCCTTTCACGTCGGGGTTGGCTTCTACTTTGTTACGCAACATGCCAACGGTTACTTCATCGGGCACCAATTCACCTTTTTCAATATAGCTCTTGGCTTTTAAACCCAGGGGTGTATCATTGCCCATTTCATAGCGAAACAGGTCACCGGTTGAAATATGTAATAAGCCGTATTTCTCGACAAGTTTCTCGGCTTGAGTGCCCTTCCCTGAACCGGGAGGGCCAAAGAGTATCAGATTGATCATACTATTATGCAGATTTAGCCATTAAGTGAGTGGTCAAATTAAGCGCTCTAAAACATTTGTCCAGTCACTTATCAAATTATTACATAATGGCTATTTGGTTCGGACGAAGTGCAAAAGTAAGAAAATCCGATAGTAAAACACAACTTGTAGGAAGTACTTAATTTATTACCAGTATCCTGGCTACAGCGGTGGTAGTTTTATCAAACCCTGAAAAACGCGCACTTCCTGAGCTAAATACCAGGTAAACGCCACTGTATGCACGCTGGCCATTATAGTCGCGGCCATCCCAAATGGCTTGTCCGCCCAAGGCCTGGGTTTCATAGACCAATTTACCACTGATGTCTGTAATTTTCACATTGGCATCACGAGCCAGCCCGCGGATAGCTATAGGCCCATCGTATTCCGGCCGAACTGGATTCGGGAATACCTCGACTTCACTATTGTGTACTCTTCCCCCGAGGATGGCATCACTTTGGTAAGAAAGCACGCCCTTGTCGGTCGAAAAAAAGACTTCGCCGGTCAGTTGGTTGACCGCAATATCGAGAATGTTATTATCAAAAAGAGGAGAATTGTCGACCGTAAACCGCAGGATTTGTTTTTCGCCATTGGGGGACAACAGGTAAACGCCATTTTTGGTACCTACCCATTTCCGGTTGGCACCATCTACTGCCAGGGCCTGGACGACTTCCGTTTCCAATAGAAACCCAAAGTTGCCATCTTCACCTTCCACTATCCTGCGCGAACCACGTGGGCAGGAAGAGTCAAAAATATTGCTCCCACATTCAAAAATAATGATGCCCTCTCCTGTTCCCACCCAGACTTCTCCATCCAGATCGGCCACCAGGCAATGTGTTTCATTGGTAGTCAGGTTGCTATTACTAGCCGTAAATACCTCACAGCGATCGTCGCTACTATCATCCAGATTGCCGGAATCAAAAACCACTACACCTGCCTGGTTCACCCCTACAATCGCCCATTTGAAACCACTATCGTCGATATCCAGGTCAAAAAGGCTGGTTTGACCACAACTCTTATTAAAACTTTGCCAGGTGCCATCCGTTTTGAGGACAGAAAAAGGGTGCCCATTTTCGGCAGAATGGTTGGTCATCCAAACATTTCCATCCTCATCAACTGCGATACCTCCTATACGAACCCGGCCACCATCACCCTCAGCATTTTCCAAAGATGAGTTATGTTCATTAAAAACAGTCATCGTTTCACCGTCTACTTCCACCAAACCTTCAAGGAAAGAAC
Organism: Saprospiraceae bacterium; assembly: GCA_021604865.1. Taxonomy (GTDB): domain Bacteria; phylum Bacteroidota; class Bacteroidia; order Chitinophagales; family Saprospiraceae; genus BQJU01. The sequence continues at coordinate 141,188 of BQJU01000003.1, forward strand.
CAACATAGACCTTTCCATTGACTGGATTGACCTGAACGGATAAAAAGTCACGAACATCATCATTACTATCATTGGGATCTTCACCTTTAAGTTGTGGGGTATTGTCGCGGTTATAGTTGGTCCAATTTCCGTCGATAAAGGAGTAAAAGCCATCGTTCAGGAAGCGGTTGGCCTGCGCCTGATTCAATCCCCCTCCGGCAATCCAGAGCTGGTTGTTTTCAATATTCAGGCTCCAGGCTTTTTCAGAATAAGGCGAGTTGAAGTCCAGGTAGGTACAAACTTGCTCTTCCAGGTTATTGATCATCCGGAAAAAGCGCCACTGGTCAGCAAACCAGACCCGGCCTTTATCATCCTCCACCGCATAACGAGGCACCCCGAAGCAACCATTGGTGGCACGCCCCATATTTTCTTCGGCATCGAAGTACAGCATCTTTCCATTGCCACAGTTACTGGAATTGCAACGATAACCCACCAACAAATGAGCCCCTTCCGCAGTTAGGTATTCCAATGTATAGTCTGTCTCAGGCTGGACAAGCACTACCGTATCAGGCCCCATGCGATACAGATCGTGGTCCAGGTCTAAATACAATTGGTTGTTGAAAATAGCCATGGCATGGGAACTATAGTCATTGGGAAAACCCTCAAGAGAGTCCAGGTATTCCCAACTACTGAAATCTTCTAGTGCAAAACTGGTGGCAGAAGTACGATAAATACCTTCATCGGTGCCCGCATAAATATCACCATCAAAACGAATCACGGCATTTACCGGCGTACCCGTAAAAGTAGAAAAAGCGAATTCATTGCCGCGAATATTGACCCTGGAGATACCATAACTACCCGCCAACAATATCATAGAATCATTTTCTACAAAAATATCATTGACCGTTTTCTCTCCGGAAATATTAGTGAAATTTTTGATCTGAGGCATGGTGATCACCTCTGTAGGTTTTACTAAATCGATTACACTGTTGTTGTAAACCACCACCAAAACATCACTGATCGCATTGTATTTGATCAGCTTTATCCCCGTATTGCTCAAACCATCAATTTGAGAAATAAACCGTTGAGAACGTTCCTCCTTGTCTAATTCCATAATGGACAATTCTGTCGCGAAATAGACCTTATCGGGTCCTTGACTAACATATTCACCACTGTGGTAGGGAAGATGAGCCCGCCAACTGCCAATAGGGAGGACATTCTGAGCAGAGGGAGTTTCCAATACAAGGAACAAAACAAATATTGAGAGTAGTAAACGCAACATTACTTTTTTATTTAGACGAGGGTTTAGAACCTGACTGGAAGTTAGCCTTCAAAACAGGTTCTGATGGAACTTTAACTAGGGATGTAAATTTATTATTGTTTTCGGGAAAGTTTTTAATCTCCAGTGTAGCCTATGTGTCAAAAAGACGATATTAAGCGCTAACGATACATAGAACTGCTCAATAAGTATTCATACACCTTTTCCGGAACCAGGTATTGAATGGAGTTGCCTTCCTGGATACAATTGCGGATATAACTAGCCGAGATTTGCATTAAAGGAGCTTCAAAACTTTTTACGTGTTCATGACTGATCAGGTCTCCCGGATCGTATGAGGGCCGTTGATACACATATATTTCAAAATCTCGAAGGAGGAGTTCATGATTTTTCCACTTGTGCAATGTTGCCAGATTGTCGCTCCCCATAATCAAGACAAACTGGCGATCAGGGTATTGCTCGCGTAAATGAGCCAGGGTATCGATGGTATAGGACGGTTTTGGCAAATTAAATTCGGCATCAGATGCCCGTAATAAAGGGTTTTCGTCAATGGCCAAGCGTACCAGATGCAGCCGGTCATAATCCCGGGCAAGGGTGGATTTGGGTTTGAGTGGATTTTGTGGAGAAACAACTAACCAAACATCTTTTAAATCGGTTTGAGTGGCCATAAAATTGGCAATAATCAAATGCCCGATATGCACTGGATTAAAAGAGCCGAAGAACAAACCTGTTTTCTGCTTCGTCATATTTTAATAGGGTGCCTGTTTGAGGGTGCTACTATCGGGGTCTTCCAGAATTTCTTCGCTTTCCGATTGCTCAATATTTACCCCTTCATCATTGGGTTCTATCAGCCAGCGATCATTTATTTTACGCAACTGAAACACTGACGCATAGGTCTCAAATTCATCCTGGAGTCGACAGTCACAGCGGGCCGTATTGCCACTTTCTTTACAATCGATACTTAGAAAATTGGTATGAACTACGGTAGAATCTTCTGAGGCTCCACCAAAGAAAACGGCAAGGCCCTCCAGCATTTCTCGGCCGGCTGGTGTGCTTATCTTTTTTGCTTGATCAAAATCATTATTGTCTAAAAAAGCCTGATATTGGCGGACCACTTCTTCCGGGCTACCTCCAACGGAAGCCTCCTGTTGACATGCCATAAACAGACATAATATCCCTGGCAAAAACCAGTTCCAGTTCCAATTGTAGCTGGACTTCATTCGCGACAAATTAATTGCTCAGCATAACCGGCATCACTAACATCAGAATCTCCTCACCAGCTACTTCATCTACTGGATGGAGGATTCCTGCCCTGGTAGAGCTGGATAGTTCGATTTTAATTTCTTCGGATTCCAGTACCCCCAGCATTTCTACCAAAAATTTGGCATTAAAACCGATCATAAGTGGCTCGCCATCGTAACTACAAGGTAGCTGTTCCGTTGCCTCATTGGAGAAATCCAAATCCTGTGCAGAGATGGTCAGACTGTTTTCAGTAATATTGAGAATGACCTGATTGGTGGTCTTGTTGGCGTAAATCGCAATACGTTTAAGAGAATTTTGAAAATCTCCACGGGCCAATGCCAATACATTGGGATTGTCTACCGGAATTACTGCATTATAATCAGGATAACGTGCATCAATCAGGCGACAAACCAACAAAGTATCCTCAAAACTGAAAAAGGCATTGGCTTTATTAAAAGACAAGTTAATCTCACCACCTGAAGGCAGGGCATTTCTCAGCAGATTCAGTGCTTTTTTGGGCACGATAAAGGAAGTAGAAACTTCTCCACCGATTTCACTAAAGGTATATTTGACTAATTTGTGGGCGTCTGTAGCAACCAGGATCAGTTTATTAAAATCTACCTGAAAGTAGACGCCTGTCATCGCTGGACGTAATTCATCATTGCTGGTAGCAAAGAGCGTTTTGCTGATACCCTGATTGAGCATTTGTGCCTGCAATTCAATAGAATCTACATTGTCTGGCTCTGGAATGCGTGGAAAATCTGCACCATTTTCACCAGCAAGCTTATATTTTCCGTAGGCAGAAGTTATTTCAATGCCATAGTTTTCTTCATTGACATTGAAAGTAATCGGCTGCTGGGGAAGGGCCTTGAGGGTTTCTAACAGGATTTTTGCCGGAACAGCAACCTGGCCATCCGTATCTGCATTGACCTCAATTTCATTACTGATAGAGGTTTCCAGGTCAGTGGCAGTGATCCTGAGTTTATTGTTTTCAATGGTAAAAAGGAAGTCTTCCAATATAGGCAAAACAGGATTGGATCCGATTGCCCCACCTGCAATTTGCAACTGTTTGAGTAGTTCGGAGGAAGAAACGCTAAATTTCATAGTATTTCGCAGGGTTTTAATTTGGAAACCAGTTGTTGGTTCCCGGTTAAAGCTTCTTATATTGATTTACCTCATTGTATGAAGTAAAAGACAAAAATAGAGTTTATTGTCAACATTTCAACTATAAAAAATTAACAGAATGTTGATAACTTTGACTTTGGGCCAGGTTTGATTTTTTTGAGACCTGTTTCCTTTTTGACCTCCAGAGTTGAGGTTTGGATATTCAGTACCATTTTAAGGTAACTAATAATGCCTTCAAATAATTATCTTCGCGGCTTCATCGAAGAAATTAAAGATATGCCCAACCGCAAAACTGCTCCGCCGATCAGACCGATTGAAAGACTGGACTTACCTCCGGTAGAGATCATTACCCTGGATAATGGATTACCGGTTTATCTTATCAATTTAGGGACTCAGGAGGCATTAAAGCTGGAGTTGGTTTATTTTGCTGGACGACCATACGAGCAGAAACAAATGGTGGCCCGTGCTACAACCAGTTTGTTAAAAGAAGGAACCCGCCAACACAGTTCTGCGCAGATTGCCGAAACGTTTGATTTCTACGGTAGCACATTGAGCATCCCACAAAGCCTTGACACCGCCAATCTAGCCTTCTATTCTCTCAATCGTCATTTTGCAAAAGTATTGCCCCTTTTAACGGAAATTCTGACAGAACCGACCTTTCCAGAGCAGGAGCTGGCATCCTTTATCCTACGTAACCAGAAAAACTTACGGGAAGACCTCGCCAAAAATGAGGTATTGGCCTACCGCAAAATCACGGAACTCATATTTGGCGAAAGCCACCCCTATGGATACAATAGTACTCCAGAAACTTATGGAGCACTAAACCGTGACGACCTGGAAGCCCATTTTCAACGTTGTTTTACGATAGAAAATAGTGTCCTGTTTCTGAGTGGTAAAATTGACGATAAGATCATCGGCCAGCTCAACAAACATTTGGGTCAACTGGATAGAAAAGGCCGACCGACAATGAATGTTTTGCCTGAAATTCCACGAAACCCGGCCAAAGTGAGGATTGACCATCCTGGTACCGTACAATCGGCGATTCGCATAGGATGTCGGTTATTTGACCGCAAACATCCCGACTTTCCAGGCATGCACGTCCTCAATACTTTATTGGGCGGCTATTTTGGTTCGAGGCTGATGGCCAATATCCGGGAGGAGAAGGGCTATACTTACAACATTTATTCCATGATGGATCCGATGCGTTTCGATGGTAGCTTTTACATCGGTACTGAGGTAGGCAAAGAATTCACAGAAAATAGCCTTAAGGAGATTTATCATGAAATGGATCTGATTCGACAAGAGCCGGTTGAGGAAGAGGAATTGGCCATGGTTCGCAACTACCTGCTCGGCAGTTTCCTGAGTATGATTGACGGTCCTTTCAACGTAGCCGATGTAGTCAAGACACTGGTACTGGAAGATTTGCCACTTGATAACTTTAGCCAAATGGTAGAAGCCACGCGCCTTACCTCTGCTGAGGAATTGTTACAACTAGCCCAACGGTACCTGCTACCAGAAAAAATGTGGGAAGTCGTTGTAGGTTAATCAATCGGTATCCCCAAAATTACACGGCTGGTTTGCCCTCCCGGGGGTAATTGCATACGCTCAGGTTCTCGTTGGCAGGCGACTGATCCTAAAAAAGGAACAGAAAACAGTACTGCCACTTCATAGATGGGGGTTTTGGGAATCAAAATGAAAGATAATCCTTATTTTTAGCGAAATGAAAAATATGCAGAGATCCAGACCGTTATCAATGCGTTATTGAAGAATAAATCACAAGAAAGTTTATATGTTAACGTGAGTTGTTATTTTTGTGATAGATTTAGACTAAAGGATAATTATAAATAAGTCATGAGAATTGTATTTTGTTTATTGTTGATACTAGGCAGTGTAGCAGGATGGAGTCAGTCGCAGGATATAAAAGACCTGGAAGCCCAACTTAAAACAGCGGAAACGACTAAAGAAAAAATGTTGATCCATTATGAGCTTGGTGAAAAGTACCTCCGGGTAAATACCGACAAAGCGCTGGATCATGCCAAAGCTGCTCACAATCAGTCTTTACAACTAAAAAGCCCCGGTATGTCGGCCCGCTCTGCCTATCTGACAGGCTTGGCTTATGAGCGCGAGCGCGATACCCGAAATACAGAGGTATGGATGAAAAGTGCCCTGCAATATGCCAAACAGGCGGGTGATTCGGATATCATCATCAAAAGTGTAGATAAACGTAGTAAAATGGCCACCAAAGACCGCAATTACCGGCGGGCTTATGAGATCAATCAGGAAGCTTTCAACTATTTCAGCCAGAATGGTAAAAGCATGAGTGATCTGGAAGGCCAGTACGATTTGCAGAAAGTTCAGTTGGAAAAAGAGCAGCGACTCCTGCAAAAGGAAAAGGATGCCCTGGAATTTGAAGTACTCAACCTCAAATCAGATCATGACCAGTTAGCAACCGATAAAAGCCAGTTGGAGGTTCGGCAAAAACAACTGTTGCAATCCAATAAGGCTAAACAAGAGCAATTGTCGCAAAAGGATGAGGAAATCTCCTCTAAAGCAGAAGAATTGGCCAGTATTGCTGAGCAGAAAAATGTAGCAGAACGACTGGCACAGAAAAAAGAAAAAGAGGTAAAGGAATTGACCCGTGATGCGCTGGAGAAAAAGGCCCTACTACAAGAAGCCGAATTAGAAGTACAACACAACCAAATGGTTGCTGAGCAGAGTAAATATTTGCGTAATTTATCTATCGCCCTGGCAGGCATGGTCTTTTTGTTGGCCATGGTTTTTTATGTGCGTTATCGCTCCAAGCGCAAAACAGCCAATAGTCTGGCTGAAAAAAACAAACTGATCGAAGATGAACGACAACGTTCAGACGAATTGTTGCTCAATATTTTGCCTGCTTCTATTGCCGCCGAACTCAAAGAATCTGGTAAGGCAAAAGCCCGGAAGTTTACGGAAGTTACCGTACTTTTTTCCGATTTCAAAAACTTTACCCGCATCTCAGAGCAACTCAATCCAGAGGAGCTGGTGGAAGAACTGGACAAGTGTTTCAAAGCCTTTGATTTCATTATCGGACAATATCCCGAAATTGAAAAGATCAAAACCATTGGTGATGCCTATATGTGTGCCATTGGCCTGAATGATCGCAAAACTATGCCCCACAGCTTGATTAAGGCTGCCCTGGAAATGCAGGAATTTCTCGATGAACAAATGCAGGAACGCATGCGCATCGGAAAACCATTTTTTGAGGCCCGTATCGGCTTGCATACCGGGCCTGTAGTTGCGGGAGTAGTGGGCGTGAAAAAATTCGCCTACGACATCTGGGGTGATACGGTGAATACGGCCGCCAGAGTTGAATCTCAAAGCCAGGCAGGCAGGGTTAATATCTCGGAGACCACCTATCGACTCGTGAAATACAATTTCGAGTGCGAATACCGTGGCAAAGTAGAAGCCAAAAACAAGGGTACCCTGGATATGTATTTTGTCAACCGCGTATTGGAAGGAGTGGCTGTATAGAACCCTCAGAGCATGTTTGTAGCCCAAAAGCTAGCCTCCAAACATGCTTTGAGTCAAAACTTTAGTCGCATCCATGTTGTTTTTTTAAGGTCGATTCCTTTCGGGTTTGGCCATTAAATCATGTCTTAGTGCATGTATTTTTCAAACCCTTTCATTCTCAGCAGGACATTATTGGCGTACTTTATTTTTAACCAGCGAGAATTTTTACCACGTGAGTTTTAAACTAGAATCACCATTTGAGCCTACAGGCGACCAGCCTATGGCTATCGAACAATTGATACAAGGCGTTGAAGCCGGAGACAAAGCTCAGGTATTGCTGGGTGTAACCGGTTCAGGTAAAACCTTTACCATGGCCAATGTCATCTCCCGCCTTAATCGGCCGACATTGGTATTGACCCATAATAAAACCCTGACGGCCCAGCTTTATGGGGAGTTCAAAGAATTCTTTCCCAACAATGCAGTAGAATACTTTGTATCCTACTACGATTATTACCAGCCAGAGGCATATATGTCCGTCACGGATACCTTTATCGAAAAAGACCTGCAAATTAATGAGGAGGTGGATAAACTCCGGTTGCGGGCCACTTCTTCTTTATTGTCAGGCCGACGGGATATTATCATTGTCGCTTCGGTTTCCTGTATTTATGGTATGGGGAATCCTGAAGATTATAAATCCAGTATTATCCGCATTGCCAAGGGGCAGGTGATTAGCCAGCGAGCCTTTTTGTACAGCCTGGTTGAAAGTTTGTACTCCCGTACCGAAATAGAATTTAAACGAGCGACTTTCCGGGTGCGTGGCGATTCGGTGGACATCAATCTACCCTATGTTGATTATGGTTATCGGGTCATCTTTTTTGGCGACGAGATAGAGGATATCGAAAGGATAGAAATTGAAACGGGTAAACGAATAGAGTCCATGTCTACTGCGGCCATCTTTCCCGCCAATCTCTATGTCGCACCAAAGGAGCGCATGGGCGAGATTATCCGCGAAATCCAGGACGAACTGCACGATCAGGAAAAATATTTTGAACGAGAACGCCGACTGTTGGAAGCCAAGCGTATTCATGAGCGCACCAATTTCGATTTGGAAATGATTCGGGAGTTGGGATATTGCAATGGTGTGGAAAACTACTCCCGCTTTTTTGATGGTCGCGAGCCAGGTACCCGACCTTTCTGTTTACTAGATTATTTCCCTGACGATTACTTGCTTGTTATTGACGAAAGTCATGTAACTATCCCTCAGGTACGGGGCATGTTTGGTGGTGACCGGGCCCGCAAGCTCAACCTGGTCAATTATGGCTTCCGGCTACCTTCTGCGATGGACAACCGACCGCTGAGTTTTTCGGAGTTTGAAACGATTACCAACCAGGTAGTTTATGTCAGTGCTACTCCGAGCGATTACGAAATGGAACAAACCAGTGGCCTCATCGTTGAACAATTGATTCGCCCTACGGGCCTGCTTGACCCCCCTATTGAAGTACGCCCTAGCCTCAACCAGATCGATGATCTGATGGAAGAAATTGATGAGCGCATCAAAAATGATGAACGTGTTCTCGTCACCACCCTCACCAAACGCATGGCTGAGGAACTCACCAAATACTTGTCCAAATTAAACATCAAAGTACGTTATATCCACTCCGAAGTAGATACCATGGAACGGGTAGAAATTCTGCGTGATTTACGCCTCGGTGGTTTTGATGTGCTGGTAGGGGTCAACCTTTTGCGGGAAGGCCTTGACCTACCCGAAGTTTCTCTGGTCGCCGTCATTGATGCCGATAAAGAAGGCTTTTTACGTAATGATCGCTCCTTGACCCAAACAGCCGGCCGGGCAGCCAGAAACTCCAATGGATTGGTCATCTTTTATGCCGACAAGATCACCAACTCCATGCAGCGCACCATCGACGAAACCAACCGGCGCCGCGCCATTCAGATCGCTTATAATGAAAAACATGGCATTACACCGACCACTATTACCAAAAGTAAAGACGAGATTCTCAGCCAGCATTCCATCCTCGACATCCGCGGCAAAAAACCCAATGCCTACATCGAGCCCGAAACACCGAGTATCGCCGCTGATCCTCTGATGGCCTACCTGACCCGCGACCAGATCGAAAAGATGATGCGGGAAACGGAGCGAAAAATGAAAGAGGCAGCGAAGGAATTGGACTTTATCACTGCTGCGCAGTATCGGGATGAGTTGTTTGCTTTGAAGGATCGGTTGCGGACGGCGGTGTGAGGGAAGCCATGGGGAAATTACTACCGAAGGTTGCGCCAATCACCCTTGTTGTATTATTTATATTGGCCTGGTAATATTCATTGCTTTTCTACGGAATCGTTTATTCAACCAACAAAATACATATCAACAGATTTCTTTCCCTTTATTTCGATTTTCCCTCTATGTTTGCAACTTATCTTGTCCTTTATCAATTGATAAGTTTGTTCCGATATATTGATCATGCCTGCTTCTCCAGCGCCTTCTATACGGCTGGCTAAATTCACGGTATTCCCCCAAAGATCATAGGTAAATTTAAGGTTGCCAACCACTCCTGCTACTACGGGACCAGAATGAACACCTATTCTCATTTCCCATTTTAATGGTTTTTTTCTATTTCTTTCCTCTAAATAATACAACATCTTTTTTGCTGCATTGATGCATTTATAGGCATGGTGGTGGTCTTCCTCGGGCAATCCACAAACGGCCATATAGGAATCGCCAATCGTTTTTATTTTCTCCAGTTGTTCAACTTTAATTATATCATCAAAATGGAAGAAAATATCATTCAATTCTTCCACCACTTTCCGGGCAGAAATTGTGGCTGCAACTTTTGTAAATTCTTTAAAATCGGTAAATAAAACGGTAACTTCCTCGTGTCTTGCCGGTTCTGTTTTTCCAGTATCCAGCAATTCGTTTGCTATTTTCCTGGGAAGGATATTATATAAAAGTTTTTCTGTTCTGTCTTTTTCAACTTGCAGTTGCAGGGTCTTCTTTTCTAAATCTTGTGTTCTTTGACTGACCAATTGTTTTAAGCGATTATTTTTTGCTTTTAGAGCATCAATGGGAAAGGCGGAACCAATATCCTGTTCGTTGGCAGGGATTGAAACATGATTGTGAGATAATAACCATTTCTTCTTTTTAAAAACGAAAACACTAGTAAACCTCAAATGAAAATTGAGGATTGTCTCATCTTCCATCGGGATGATTACTTTAGCCTCAGCTTCCACCAATCCAGATGTTGGGGATAACAAATTTGCCTTCTTATAAAAGAAATTGATAGAAATGGGGGCTGGCATTTCCCTTAAATCGTCTGAGAAATTTTTGACGACCTCATCAAAATTTTTTCCTATTTCATGCTCGCCTGTTCCGATGGAACTAATATTAACATCAAAAAAGGTTTTAATATCATTTATGCTATCAAAGCCCTTTGTCCGTTGAGCATAGGTTTGCCAGAAATCACTAAAAGCAGTCAGAATTTCTTCCTCTTTCGATTTGGATTCCATGTGTTTTCTCATTTAGTTTGTATCCCAATATACACATTAATCCCTATTTGGTTTTATTGATTCTTCCGCCATTTAAATACATAGACTTAAATTTGGTTTCCACTTTGTACATGTGGCTTTTATCAATTCCATGCACGATTACTTTAATGAGGTATTGGTCTTTCTCATCGGCAATATGTTCAAAAACAATTTTTTGATTGGGCAATACCCAGGGTAGTGCAAGCAACATACTTTTGACCCGTTGTTTTTCCTGTTCTAAATCACACGGTTTTGCAATGGGGATATTTATGGTATGACTCATAATGCCCGATTGAGGGCTGGTTCGTATGATAGTAGTATCGGCAAAATAGCTGTAGGGAATATCCAGTGATTCTCCACCTTCCAATTCCATTTCCATAGTGAGGTTATTAAAAGCTTTGATGGTTCCCTTCTGGTTATCGTAGCTAATGCGCTGGCCTATAGTGTAGTTATTTCCAGCCATATAAATGAGCCCAAGGAAATAATTATTGATGGTTTTCCACAATACTCCGGCAAAAAATAGACAGAGTGCTAAGCCAACAACGATATGACTTAGGATCAAACTTATTCCAATAAAAATGATAAAAACGGGCCAGAATAATTTTTCAAAGTATTTGACCCTTGCTAATAATTTCTGTTGTGTTGGACCGGAAATCATAGCGGGCAGGAATAAGTTTTTCAAGAGAAGGTAAATTCCTACAATGACCAATCCAATAAAAACAGTCCAGATAACTGATCCAAAATGAGGTATTAAATTGGAATTTATTGGTTCCATAATGTCTGTTTATATCAGGCTAAATTCTTTGGCACGATTAATCACCCAAACCACCGCAAGCGGATTGATTTCATAAGTGCTACCCATAATATCATTGATGATTCCATCTGCACTTAGCTGACTGATGATCATATCCGCCTGGTTGTGGTCAGAGAAGTCAAACAGTTTTTGCAATCGCACAGCATCCAAATGTTTATGAATCAAAAACTGGGATAAAATAACCAACCATTCTTTATCATCCAGCTGCGGCAATGCCTGCATTTTTGGAAAATCAATTTCTACCAGGTCATCCTGATATCCTTTGATATTGCTGATCCATTGATGCAAGGCTATACCAACAATGCCATTAGAGTTATGCTGGTATTTGTCCATTAATTTTCGCATATTCTTTTTGGAGATTTCATCCTGGTCTTTACCCTTTAAGGCCAATGTGAGTGCTCCTGCGTGATGTCTTTCCAACAATAAATGTTGTAGCGCCGGTTGATCAAAATTACTTAAATAAATTCTCGAAGCTGTAAGGTATTCCAATAACCCCTGCCCCTCCATTATTTTGAAAGCATAACTATTACAATTCAGGATAAACCTGTATTGAGATTTGTGTTCATTAATTAATTGTATAATAAATTTGATCAGTTTGCCATCTGGATTCCCCCGGTCCCACCACAATTCCAAATCTTCAAATAAAAAGACAGTACCTTTCGGAGCTACCTTTAAAATACGACTGCTTTTGATGGTGGACTTAAGTTGTTTTTGCAAGGTTTTGACTAGTTCTGACTTTTCAAGCGTACCACTTACTGGCGGTTCAATTTTTATTACCTGCGTTGTGCAAACCTCTCTGGCTATTGCTTCCGAAAAAAAGCTCTTCCCTGAAAGTGGTTCCCCCAAAACGATGACGGCATGTTCATCTGTGTTGGGTGATTGCAACATTGAAAATGCCTGCTGCAACTCCTCCTCCCGGTGGTGTAACTGACCAATAGAAGGTGCTTGTTTCCCTACAAATAACTGCTTGTAATAAAACGGCAGGCTATCGGCTACTTTTTCTTCAACCGCCAGATTGCCCACAAATTTTTTTAACTCATAATGCACATCCGTAGCCTGTTTTCCGGTCAAGGAAGGGCTGCGCTGTTTCGACTTGATGAGCTCTCTTTGTGATTCCACCAGATTGCCATACTTATTCACCAATGATGCCGCCTTATTACCGGCCTGCCCCAGCCATTTTTTGACACCCTTTTTGGCCACATCCGGTTGCTCAGATGGCAAAATCCTTACAGCGTGTTCCACCAATGATGCTGTATTCAGGGTACTGTTAGCCGTGTGGATAATATCACTGAGAACCTCTTCCTTTTTGCTTTTTTGATAAGTAAGTTGTTGCCTAAGTTCCGCAATATTATTTTTTGCCTTAGCGGACATTTTTTTTAATTCATCAGCAGTCAAATTATCCTTTAAATGGTTCGCCGTTTGAGCAATGTGGTTGAGGTCATACTGCACTTTGCTGAGGGCTTCCATACAAATTTGATAAGCGGTCAACAAATACTTTTGTAAGGGTTGTTGCAGGGTGTCATAAATTAAATATTTGTAGGAGGCCCGAGCGTCTATAGATACGGTTTCGAGGTTTTCTCCCTGTATGGTAGCAAAATCATTTAAGCTATCCGTGTCTATGAGCTCCAATTGTTCAGGTAGTGTATTGCCAGAGGTCTCTGCCAGCGCCATTAATTTTTCGATCTTAGGATCGTCGTAGGTCAAACTTTGATTGACTTCGGGAAGATCGTTGGCGCTAAAAATCGGATTTTTTTCAAACCCGTCTAACCATTGCAACGCTTGATCCAACCTCAAAGCAGTATTGTGAAACATAGATACATTCATCTCTTCCTGCATGTTATCACCAATCTGTTCGATGATCAGGTTGATTTTCTGTAGCTTCATATCAGTTGCCAACCTGACCGCTAAAAAAGTCTGGTTTCTACGCCAAAAACCTTTGTAGGCTGCATTTTCCAGCACTAGAGCCTTAAATGCTTTTTTATGATGCCGTTTATTGCGCTCGATCTTTACTGTTGATGGCTTTTCAATTTTTTGAATCAAGGTATTGACAAATCTTCTCCCTTTATTCCGAATATCTTCACTTAACAGAAAGTGTTTATTCTTAATTTCGAGCAGGATTTTATCAAAAATTTGTTGAACATGGATCAGACTTTGTGCGTGTAAAGTCCGATCGGAAGTAATACAGCGTATACTCTGAATCAGGCTATCTTTAAGGTCATCGGTGAGCACAAATCCAGTAAACCCAATTTGATGGTGAATGTTTTGAAGGGTCTCCTGGTAGTTTGTTCTAAAATGTTTCCGGACAAGTTTTTGCAAAGCCACTTTTTTGCCGGCTACTTTAATTTTTGCAGGTAGCGTAGAAAGTACGCTCTCAGATAGTTGGATATACTTATCATGAAGCTTGGCTAGCCTTTCTTCAAGATAGGGCAAATCTTCGCTTTCAAAATGATCGATTTTCGCCTGATAAATGCCCAGCATTTGTTTTTGCAAATCTCTGACATCTGTTGTTTGATCACTGTCCTCACTGACAGAAAGCGGACCATTGATCAGGGCTAATACAGCTTTGCCGCATTCCCGAACAAAACCGGTATAAATATTTTGAAAAGAGGCTATCTCCTTATCTACTATCTCTGCCGTATGTTCTTCTACCTCCTGTATGATCGATTGGATATGTTTCTGATTGCTTAGATGGGCCGGAATTTCAAGAGGGATAAGTTGTCCGGAAACATAAGTGGTGCCCTGATCCGCACTTTCCAGTTCAACCATAGGTAAATTGGATTCATCTTCTCCTAATATGGAGCTGGTTTTCACCAATAAGGTCGTCCCCAGGATGCCAAACATTTCGGTTGTATTATCCACAAAATCTTTTTCCCCTCCTGGTGGAATTTCCGGAATGCCTGCTATAATCAGATCAGCATCCTGGCTATTACTTTTCATCAGGTCAAATGAGGTCCTCTTTTCTAAATGGTTATTAATCACTTTAACAGTAGCTTCAATCCTGTATGCATCGAGTTGTTGATGAATTTTGTGTTCAAAACCTTCTTTGTTCGTCTCATTAATTAGCAGTACCCGGATACTAGCATAGCGCCATTGTGAGGAGGTAGAAATAAATTTAGCAATGCTTAATGTCAGTTCTGCATTGTTTTTCAGATTGAGCCACCAGATATCTATTTTCTGATATTTGCCAAATTTTTTGTTCCAGTCATAATCGAGGTATAACACATTATAATCTAACTCTATCAACTTTTGATTCATCTGGGCAAACATCAGGGGGTCCTTTGTATTTTTTGCCCATCCCAATAGGATTGTATTGGGTTCAACTCCTGAAAAGCCATAGGTGCTCGCAATAGTTTCTATACCCTGGTAGACATTGCGCACCTCTTGCTGCCGCCCAAATATTCCGTGTTTTAGCAAGACCGGGTCTTGTAAGGATTGTTTGTGTTTGGGGAATAACACAGTAGCCTCAGGATTTTCAATTAGATGAAAGTTGGAAATCATGCCGACTTTTCCCGAAATCGCTTTGGCAATTTCTATCAAGTGAGGGCGAGTCTCTTTACTGCCACTAAACAGGATGATATTAGGTTTCCAATTTCGTTTGTGGTCATCACTTTTGTCCATGCGTTTCAGTCCGGTCAGTACCAAAGAAGACCATACACTATGCCAGATATCTCCGGACCCCAGCGCCAGTTGTTTACGCTGCAAGTAGGCATAAATTCCTCCGATAATGATCAAAGCGGCAAACATAGCCATCATATCCAACTTAAACATCACCGCAAATGAAGCGATAAACCCGACCAGGCCGACCCATCTTTTCACTTTAAACGATGGGCTAAAATCTGCACTTGCCCAGCTTTCCAGGAAGAATGAAAGGTTGATGAACCCATAGGCTGCCAGGTAAAACATAGATACCACCCTGGCGATCAGGTCCAGCTCGCCGATCAGTATACCGCATTCGGAAATGAGCAGGGTAAGAAAAAGTGCATTCCAAGGTTCATTGTCTTTGCCGACACCTTTACCAAATAATCTTGGGGTAATCTTATCAACTGACATGGCTTGTAAAATCCTTGGACCTCCCAAAATACCTCCCAACGCTGATGATAAGGTTGCGCCCCATATTCCGGCTACTACTCCCGGTGCAAAGACGGCCATCCTCATTAATACGTTGTAGTCCGTCCTAAGCGTTTCAGGGTTAATCGCATAAGCAATAAAAATAGCAAGGCCTATATATACGACAAACCCTACAATTATTGCTGCAATGGTACCTCTGGGAATGGATCTTTTGGGATCAGCCAGGTCTCCTGACATGGCAATACCTGCCGTAAAGCCGGTAACCGCCGGGAAAAATATGGCAAAAACCGTCTCCATAGATACGCTGTCAGCGCTACCAAACAAAGGGACCGTATCGGGGGCAAGGTCCCAGGAACCCCATAATATTGAAACCAAAGAAAGCGCAATAGCGGCCAGGATAAAATACTGCGCTTTGATAGCAACGGCGGTACTGATCAAAGCTATTGTTGCGAGTACAATTAAGGCGACGGTCCCCCCTATGCGCAGCCCATTGATGGAAGTGTCAAGCCCAATATAAGCGTTAAAACTTTCTGCAAAACCAATCAGATACAATGCTATACTCAATGCTGTACCTGCAAAAAGGGTAACACCGATAGCCCCTCCAATCGGCAATCCCAGACTTCTCGACAATACGTAATATACCCCGCCGGCACCTACCTTTTTGTCGGTGGCAATGGAAGAGATACTTAAGCCGGTCGTGACGGAGATTACATGAGCAATGATAATGATGATGATAGCACCATAAAGCCCGGCATTACCAACCACCCAGCCAAGACGCATGTACATAATCACCCCGAGAATAGTGAGTATTGATGGCGTGAATACACCACCGAAGGTTCCAAATTTCTTAGCTCCAGCCATTGTTTTGTCCTTACTTTATAAAAGACCTATAGCCCAAAGGTAATGCCCTAATACCTTAACTCGAAATCTGAATGGTAGGGAAGCAATATTTTGATGTTAAGGGGGAATAACTACAATGCTAACCTTACGAGCATGTTTACAGCCCAACACCGACCTCCAAACATGCTCAATACATAAAGTTCCTCTTCACACTTTATTAAGAAAATATTTGCAACCTGATTTCGACTATTCGTGACTAAGGGTTTAGATCACATTTCAAAATTTAATAAACCCGATTTTTAAAAACAATTTTATGAAAACACTTCTGAAGATGATTATTGGCCTTTTAATATTGGTCAATATGATGGCTTGTAAAAAAGACGATACTGACGTCATTCCGATTGAAACTGATGTTCAGGTCCAATTTGGTTTAGATGTCGTTCTGATGGAAAATGCAGAACCAAAGGAGATCTCAATCTCTTTTAGCAAAAAAGCAAAAAAAGATGGCTTGATCAAAGTAGCGGTAAACACTGATACGCCCATGGCTTTCCACACAGAGCCCGCGGTAAGTAACGGTTTGTTGGAACTACCAATTACTAAAGGTGACCAATCGGCCTCTTTCACAATTACGCCTGTAAATAACCAAATACAGGATGAAAACAGAACCATTATTTTTGAGCTTTCATCAGTCACCGAAGGATTTATTATTGGGACTAAAAAAAGTTTTACCCTGACCATTACAGATGATGATAATAATGAATTGCCGGGTAGAGCAAAATCCTATGAAACTATCGGTGGTGGGTGGAGGAATAAAAAGACCTACCTATACGATGAGGCCGGAAGGATAGACAAAATACTCTGGGAAACGGAAACCCCGGGCCTGCGTACAGGAACGGACACCTATGAATATGGGCTCAATGGGCTGATAGAAAGAGTCAATACTGACCCTGACCACGATGAATATTTTATTCAGGAGAATGGAAAAATTGTACGCTCTGAGCGGTACAAAAACGGGATAAAGGTAGAATATAATGAATTTGACTATGATGCGGCAGGAAATGTGGGGGCACAGGCTCAATATTTTCTGCAACCTTCCGGCGAATTTAATCATGCCTTTACCTATGTAAATCTGTATTATGCAAATGGAAACATCCATAAGCAGTTAATTTACACCCCGTCAGGAGATCCAGAGGAAGAGGATCTACTAATCAGGATCAAAACCTATGATGGCTATTCTGATAAACTAAATCCATTCCCCACCTTTGAAGTTATTCCAGGGATAAACGGTCAACCCAATTTACCGGGTATTTTCCGGGATCAAAATAATGGTATAGATTACGTGTACCATTTTAGCTACGAATACAGATCCGATGGATTGCCAATCAGAAGAACGATTACAGGTAACGTTGGCTCACCTGAAGTGACCACTTACACGTATTATTGACCGGTTTGATTGTCGCCAATTTTGGTACACATTTCTTTGGAATCTAAGTTGAATGGAATACGGTTCATCCCGAAGTTTTCGATAGTAATAGAGCCAAGAAAATTTTGCTGAAAGTCACCTCAAATTCGAAACAACTTCGGGATGAACTGTGTTTAACCTATTTCTAAATCTAAGCCACCGTCACCCTCAACGCTTTTAGCCCTTCAACACCCTGCATTTTACTAAGTTCGAAATCTTCAATTTCCGGCAGTATTTCTTCGGTTCGAACCAGGTATTGCAAATAATCCATATACTCCTCTCGATCCTCATGATGCAAATAAACAATAGCAATTTTACCAGCCACCGTAAGCCTTTCGTCAGTATTCAGAATATAAGCTTTGTCAATGCGCTTTTTCAATATTTCATAGCGGACATTATAGGCTCCATCTACATCAAAAAGCTTTTCATCCATACGGAAACATATATCCAGCGGGTCACTGTACACAAAAATTAGCTGAGCCGTAGTAAGCGGAACCAACAATTCATCCTGAAGTCCGGCTACCAACCGGGTAATCTTGCACATGTGTTTTAACTGCCAAAGTCGAAACTCACGCAAATGATTGATGGTAAACTGCTTTTCTTTTAGTATTGATTGGCCCAGGTAGATATTGTATTCGACACCATCGGTTTTATATTTCTCAAAATAATGGGGCAAAAATGCTTGCATTTCTTCATCTTCATCCTGCAACAAACGGGCAATGCTGTCATTTATCAAAGACACACTTTCTTCAAAAGCTTTTCTTTCCCAATAAATAACGCCCAAATTGGCATCCAATTTCTTAAAATAAGCTTCAATCAAATGCCCCGCCTCTTTTGGAAAATTGATCGCTAGTTCCTGCAAATAGGGATGAATGTCATCTCTAAGCAGATTCAATACCTGGGTTTCATCATTAGGACTAAAACTGGTTTCCAATTTCTCAATCAGGCTGCACACATTTTCGGCCATGAAGTCAATCAGGTTGGATTTGATTTTTGTCGACAATTGTTCCAGCAACTGAGCCACCCGCTCCAGGTTAAGATTCAGGTCGGACAGGATAGATTCATTGCGATGGGTGGAAGACCCCACAATATCTGCCTGCCCATATAAGGGATACACCTTTTCCAGCCTGATAGGCTCTATACTCACGGCATGTCCTGATTCTGACCTTTCCTGGAAAAGAATATTCATAGCCACCTCTCTGAATTTCCATTGCACACTAGGATGGATATTCGTGAAGTGTTTTTGCGTAATCAGCCGGATTCTATTGGCTAAATGTTCCCTCTTTCGTTCCATACCTACGGAGAGTATAGAGAGTAATTCCCGCAATTTGGTAAGCTGCCCATGAGTAAAAGCATCGGGTTCATTGCTACCGATCTCCAAGATGACTTGTGCTGCTTCACCATCCATTTGCAAAACGGGTACCAGCATCAAACTCCGGATGCCTTGTTTTAACAAATCTTCTTCAATAGGTCCTTTTCTGGGAAGTTGCTTCAAATCTGCAATCATATAGGGCAGCAAAGACTCGAGTGGCTGATGATAAATGGAATTGCTCAGCTGTTCTGGTGGATATGGCTTTCTGGACAATCCGGGCACCATCCGAATCAAATTGGTCATTTGTCGCCATTCTTGATTTGGCGTCTGAAAACCTACCTCCACCTCTGCCCGGCGAAAAAGAGATCTAATTTGCTGCTGTAAAAAATTAAATTCTTCTTCTATGCGCATTTTTTCCTTTCCCAGCAGCTTATTTTTTATTCTGGATACGATCTCTTGGTCGGTAATATCGGTAAGGTACATAAACAATAACCCCTGAAATTCAAACCGATCAGGAGGGAAAATCTTGATCCAGGCTTCGCTATCAAACGGTCTTTTCAACAAATCCCGGATTTTTCCCATATCCAGCTTGAGCAATGGTTTTATAGGTATGACCTTTACAAAATCCGTAATGGGATTGAATTTATAGTGTGTTTCCAATCCGTTGGTCTTATTTATCAGGGTCAGTCCTTCGGGGAAGGTATGTTCTAGCTGTTGGCCGTACAGTTGATTTAAGATGATATTAGTGACATTAGTTATCATTCTTTCAAGCACTTCGTTTTCTGTCAGGTGCATGCTAATAGCATATTCGCCCGATTCGAAAATTTTCAAAAATTCCGGTGTAGCATGCAGCAGCTCATTAGTAAATGGACTAACAGCATACCCTAATTTTCTGCCTGGCATAATAGGCGTAAAAAAACCCGAAAGTATCAATGAAAGTATTTCCGGTTGTTGTTTGACGGCCGCATTCACCTTATCCTCCTTCAGGAAATCCGGTTGTTCCTCTAATTTTTGCAAAACAGCATCAATGAATAGCATTTCGAAGGTGTTGGCGGTCTTTTTCAGCACCTTCAGGTATTCAACAATAGGAAGTAAACTCAGACTGGTTTTGTAAGGAAAGGCAATCGTTCTTTTTTTTTCCAACCTGGCCAAATCGGAAAAATCCTTGAATTCAAAATCAAGTGTCTCTGTTTTCTGTTTAGCGTCCATAGGTGTTTCTATTTTGAAGGTGAAGTTGTTAAAGCCTTCCGGTGTAGGTAAGCAAGAAGAACTTTAACAAGTCCGGTAATTTCCTCTCTTTAAGGTAACAAGTTAAAGTGGATAAATTCTAATTTAGACCAAAACAATTTGTCATGAGAATAGCTGTAGGTAGTGATATGAATACACCGATTACGCAAAAAGTAGTGGAGATCTTAAGGGAAATGGAGCATCATGTAAGTGTTTTTGGTGCCCTGAAAGAAACACCGGCCATGTGGTCAAAAGTAGCCCTGGAAGTAGCTGAGCTGGTTGCAAAAGAGGAGATGGATCAGGCTGTTTTGTTTTGCTGGACGGGTACGGGCATCAGTCTGGCAGCCAATAAAGTGCCGGGTATCCGGGCGGCCCTTTGCGCTGACGCGGAAACGGCTAAAGGAGCACGCATGTGGAACGATGCCAATATCCTGGCCATGAGCTTACGGACCGTCTCAGAGGCAGTAGCCAAAGAGATTCTCGAAGCCTGGTTTGCTGCCGAACCAAGCCCGGACCAGGAAGATGTTGCCTGTTTGGAATTTTTACGAGAAGCCGAAAAAAAATATCGTAGCCTTGAGTAATAAAATAAATCCTGAAGCAGAAAGATGACTACTTGCAAAGAGGTTTCTTATTTTTGGCCCTGCATTTTCAAGATGCATTTTCCTTGACAATTCATGTGATTGTCAAAGAACTATAATACAACGAAAGCATGGGATACAAAAGCCGCAAGAGACATATTCAGAGCCGTCGGGAAAAATACAAAAAATCAACTCGTAATATAAAGGTCTTTTTCCTCTTCCTGACGATTGCTATCGCCGTTTGGGTGATCAAAAACCGCCATGAGTATTGGGGCTGGCTGAAGACTCAGTTTTATTAACGTTGTTGCGCAGGGGCAGGGCGGTAAAAAAGAACCGTTTTAACTGCGTCATGTCCCCTGCGAAACAATGCTAATTCACCCTGCCAGTAGTAGCCCTTTGGCATGGCTACTCCCGGCAAGGGTTGAAGGAATCGGCATGTTATTTTTTCTTATTAGGGAGCTCCCTTTTTGAAGGTTACGCAGCTTAAAGAGTAGGTAAGATGGAGAAAGGTTGGTTAAATATTATAAAATTATCGAAATCCACTTCACTTGGCCAGTTTGATAACCCGAACCGTTTCAATTTTGGTATTACTGACCAATTCTAACACAAATTTATAACCCTCCAGTTCGATTTCGGCCCCTTGTTCAGGGATGGTCTCGATAGTCATGACCAAATAACCTGATAGGGTTTGGTAATCTCCTTCCGGGAAAAAGAGGTTGGGATATTTTTCATTGAGGTAAGTAATTTCCAGGCGTCCGGAAAAAAGAAATTCGGTGTCAGAGATTTCTCTTTCTACATATTCTTCCTGATCGTATTCGTCTTCAATTTCTCCAAATATTTCCTCCAGAATATCCTCCAGGGTAATGATCCCTGAAACCCCACCAAATTCGTCGACCACACAAGCAATACTTCCTTTGGATTTTATAAATTTATTCATCAGGTCGGTTACATACATCACCTCCGGAACAAAGGGGATGTTCAGCACCAAACCACTGATGTCTTTCGGTTGACTAAGCAACTGCTGATGGTGTATATAACCCAAGACATTATCGATATCGCCCTGGGTAATGATAATCCTTGACAATTTTGTTTCTTCAAACAATTTAATCAGTTCTTCAACACTAGCACTCACGTCAATATTTTCAATTTCCGTTCGTGGCACCATACAGTCTCGGATACGTACCTCTTTAAGGTTCAGGGCTTTCCCAAATAACTCCTTATCAATTTCTTCTTCGCTGTGTGTGGTAGAGTCATTGATAAAATTCTCCAGGTCCAGTCGGGTAAATACCGTTTCTACTTCTTCCGCCTGGGTTTTAAAGACTAATCTCAACAATAAATTAGAGACCTTGGTCATCAACCAAGCCGGAATGGTTAGAAGAAACTGTAAAAGCCTCAGAGGATAGGCCAACATATAAAGCACATTATTAGCGTAAAGCCGAAAAAGGGTTTTTGGAAGAAATTCTCCAAAAATCAAGACCACAACCGTCAGGAAAATAGTATTGATCAGCAAAAGAATAAATTGGCTGGAAATACCTAACGTAGTGGAAAAAAAGATATCCAGCGGATGTTTGGTAAGAGTAGTAAATACGACTAAGGCAATATTATTACCTACCAGCATAGTTCCCAGAAAATGGGCAGGCTGTTCATAAAAACCGGCGATAACATTGCCACGGGTTGCGCCTTTTTTCTTCTTTAACTCAATGCGCAATTTATTGGCCGAAACAAAAGCTATCTCGGAACCCGAAAATAAGGCAGATAGTATCAATGAAAAAATAATCCAGGCTAGGAGCATTGCCTTAATTTTGTGGTTTATTGGTTGGGGATGATTCCGGCTTTTTCACAGGTTTTTCTTCCAGCGGATCTACCGCAATCTGCCCCTCTACCGCGTTGATTTTTGCATTAGTGAAATCCTGATTGGCTTCGAAGCCATGACCGTAAATAATTTCATCAGGGCGGGTTATTACGACAAATTTTTGTGTATAAACCCTTTGCTGTTGCTCATCCCAGATCAATTCCTCCGTATCTAATTGTTCATTTTTTTCACTTTTCCAAACCACACTATCCTGGACAATTACTTGGTTTTTCCGCTCAAAGCGTACAGCATATTTTGCGGTTAAGGTACTGGAAATTTTCCCATTAGGGTCAAAAAACACCACTTTAACGCCATCTGTAAATTCCTGCTTAGGTTCTGCTTTGTCTAGATGGTTGAGCATAACCGGGCCCTGAATTTGTACTTTCAACTTGGCAGAATCACTGTAAAGAATCTGCACATTCTCTGCTCGTTCAATATTTGTTTGCATGAGATCGTTGAGGGCCTCAATATCCGCAGGGTCATTTACACAAGCTGTTAACCCAAGGCTAATCAAAAAACTCATATAAATTCCCAGACGTATCACTGATATCTTCACTTTTATTGTTTTTTAATCCAATCCTACAAGTTTAATAAAAAATTAGACGTCTTGCATCAATATTCTATTCCTAGCAGCCAGATTCTATACAATCTTCCTTTTTCCATGGTTTTAAAACCCAATTATTGTTGATTTCTCAACCTTGCCAACCCGGCCTTAGCCTGCTGATGTAAGCCCGTTCGATATTCGTCAGGGCGGATATTGAGGCAGTTTTCATAATATTGCCGAGCCTGTTCTTCATCACCTGTTGTTTCATAAATTTTGCCAATTTGTAAGGCGGCATTGCAAGCAAAAAAGTAAGTTTCATCCTTCCCCTCCCGAATCGTTTGTTCATAATATTGGATCGCTTCGGGATAACGTTTTAATCCGTGCAAAATACGCCCCAGGCGATAGGTATATTCCAGTTGATCTCTTTTTTTATTGAAGGTATTTACCGAGGTGCTACTCAATAAATCATAGGCCCGCTGGAAATATGCCCCATCAAATAAAAGTCTGGCTTTTACCAGCGCAATTGGTGGCACATGGGATTCCTCAGCTTCTTTTAGTGCATTTTTGTCTCCCCCTGCGACTGCAAATCCGTTTTTCAGACAAGCCTGCATATATTTATTGTAAGCCGTTACATTTCCTTTTATCAGTGCTGCCCAGGCCAATTTCTGATAAGCCTCCTTAATAAAATGCCGCCCTTTGAAACGCTCTAGATAACGCTCGAAATGTGGGGCTGCGTCCTGATCAAGACGCCTCAACTTGCTCAAACCAAGCATATAATCAAGGTAGGGGAAAACAAAAAAGTCCTTTGACTTGGGACGGTTTTGCAGCAATTCAACAGCTTTATCATTGCGCCCTGTACGCATGGCAATATTGGCCACCACAAAACAGTGTAAAGGATTTTCCCTGGGTTTAAATCGCGCAGACTGAATACTCATCCAGGCTTCTTCAGGGGCATCATCAAGGTGCAGAAGTATAAAAGCATACAAAACCCTGGTTTCAGCTTCAAAAATAAATTCACTGGATTCAGCTTTGGCCAATACGGTTTCAATTTCCCGCCTTCCCTGATCGATGGTACCATTCAGGCTACTGACCAGTTTAACGCCCCAGAGGTAACTTTCGGGAATAGTG
Source organism: Saprospiraceae bacterium (assembly GCA_021604865.1). GTDB lineage: Bacteria > Bacteroidota > Bacteroidia > Chitinophagales > Saprospiraceae > BQJU01. The sequence continues at coordinate 165,661 of BQJU01000003.1, forward strand.
CCCACTGCAGCGTGCAGAATACCCAAATCTTTGAGATTGGGAAGAAAATCGGGAAACTTACGCTGATTTTTCTCCAGGAGTTTGAACGCTTTATTGACCGATAAAAAAGCATTAAAATACTCCTCATAACGGATGCGCAACAAAGCCCAATGCAACCGGATGTCCGCCTGAATAAAAAGATAGTATGGGGATTCACTATCGCCTTTACGGATTTGAGACAAATGCTCTTCTTCCCGATCTTTTAGCCGTTCATAAACGTCTTCGTCTTCCTGAATGTAAATAGTGAAAAAATCGAGATAATTTTCGAGATGGTATACCACCAGGTTATTGGGGTCTTCCTGGCGTAACTGACTCAGCTGCTGGCGAGCTTTATCAAAGCGCAGACTTAGAATTTGTTCGTAAGTAGCGCAGGCAAGAGGAGTGTAGGTGAAGTGCCCTGCTGCCAAAACCGGCCCAGCCAACAAAAGACAAAGGAGGCAATATTGTAGTTTTCTCATGGGATAACATTTGTAAAAGCTTGTTTGGAGGCAGGCTTTGGCTTCCAAACAAGCTCAACGACCAATTGCATGGTCAATTTATTTCTAATGCAACCCGAATCCCTGATGTTTTGTTGTCATGCAGTCTGAATCAACAAAAAAAAAGCCCCGGTAATGTGCCGAGGCTTTTTTATTTTTAAGCTTCGCTTACTTGCTCTTTTTCGCCTTCCTGCAAGATGTAATCATCTACCAAAATGCGTCCACAATGCTCGCAAGCTATAATTTTCTTACGCTGAGCAATTTCTAATTGCAGCTGTGGCGGGATCTTATTGAAACATCCGCCGCAGGAATTTCTTTCCACCTTCACTACAGCCAAACCATTACGGTAAGACGTCCGTACTTTATCATAAGACTTCAACAACCGATCTTCAATCTTCTTTTTAGCTTTTTCTGACTGCTTGCGCAGTTTATCTTCCTCTTTTTCTGTCTTTACAATAATCTTCTCCAGCTCAACTTTTTTAGCTGCCAACGCTTTATTTTTTGCTTCAAGGCGTTCCCGGGTAGCATCCAGCGTCTTTTGTTTATTTTCCAGATCAATCTTAGTTTGGCGATTTTTCTTATTGGACAGCTGGATTTCCAAACGCTGCATTTCAATTTCCTTGGTCAGCGCATCGTACTCCCGGTTATTCTTCACATTGTCCATCTGCGCTTCATAACGCAAAATCAATGCTTCTGCTTCTTTGATATTGACGTGATGGCGGCTTTCTTCAGCTTCAATTTCTTTAACTGCTGTTTCCAGCCTGGTCAGCCTGGTTTCCAAGCCAACAATTTCATCTTCCAGGTCACTTACTTCAATAGGAAGTTCACCCTTCAGAACCTCAATTTCGCTAATCTGAGAATCTATCAATTGAAGTTCGTACAGCTTTTTTAGTTTTTCTCCTACAGTTAATTCTGCCATTATATATGAATTATATTTAATACCAATTTTAGAAGTAATTGACCGGATTGGTCTTTACCTCTGTGCAATGGAGCGCAAAATTACTAAATTTCTCTGAAATAATTTCATAAAGTAAATCGATTGTAAATTGTTCACTTTCAAAGTGTCCGATATCAGCGATGACTATTTTTCCATCGGCATCAAAAAATTCGTGGTATTTATAATCTGCCGTGATAAATACATCTGCCTTTTGCTGGATTGCGCGCGACAAAAGGAAACTACCTGCCCCCCCGCAAATCGCTACTTTCGATATCTTGTTACCGAGCAGTTGAGTATGCCTCACCAATTCGGTTTGCATGTTTTTTTTCAAAAATTTCAAAAACGCTTCTTCCGTCATCGGCTTTTTAAAGGTACCGATCATTCCCGACCCTACCTCTGGCGTTGAATTCTCGACTTGCATAATATCATAAGCGGCCCCTGAAAACTGTTCGTCTAATGCCTTGAGTACAGCCGATTGGTTTCCACTGGGAAATACAACCTCTAATTTGACCTGGGCGCCATTCTGCCCATCCTGTGAACCGACCCCAAGCGTAGAAAAGCTCAATTCGTTATGAGGCAGTACCTGTCCTGCACCAACAGCAAACAGCGCTTTGCGAATCACCTCACTATGAGTAGCGGGTACAAAGGTGAACAACTTTTTCATTTCAGCTTTGGGTGCAAGAATGTGGGTATCTTCCAGTCCCAATTTTTCAGCTATTTTGGCATTGACCCCCTGTGCATACACATTGTCCAGGTTGGTATGAATGGCATAAATGGCAATTTCATTGCGAATGGCTTTAATCACGGTACGTTCCACATAATTCCGGCCATTCAACCGTTTCAAACCTTTAAAAACAATAGGGTGGTGTGCAACGATTAGGTTACATTTTTTGGCTATAGCCTCCTCCACTACTGCTTCAGTAGAATCAAGACAAACCAGCACGCCGCTTAGTTCAGTGGCAGGATCACCAACAATCAAACCTGCATTGTCGTAGCTTTCCTGGTAATTGGCCGGAGCAATACTTTCGAGATAATTAGTCAGGTCTTTTATTTTCATCTATCTTCTCGAGGATTAATTTTTTATATTTTTTAGAGCGCAACTAACTTTTCATCATTCAAAACGGCTAAGGCGCTGAAAAGTTGTCCATCCCATTCCCCAAAAATACTGATGGGACGCCCACCGCTAAGGGCAATCATTTTCCAACCAGCTACTGGATCGCAATGGACCAGCACTTGTTTTGCCGATTGATCGACCACATAAAATTTTCCATCCCGAAACATTGGTATCGCTTCTTCCAAAAGCAGGGGCATTATTTTTATCCAGGGATTGGCCGCCAGAGCCCTGGCATATTCATCACCAAAGTCGGTCAGACTAGGACAGGCGGGCGGGCTTTGAAAAGGAGTCGTTGAAGGATTAAAATCCTGTAATAAGGCCCGCTGTGGGTATGCTGACGGATAGAATAAACAAACACCCTCCAAAACCTTGCCGGTAACCCATTGGGTAGGATATCCCTGATTGCCCCAGGAAAAGTCAAGTAATAATGCAAAATGGCCACTCTTTTCTCCTAGGAGCCAGGTGCGCCGAAAGTTTAATCGTTCTTCAACGCCTTCCGTTTGTCCACATACCAGCCACCGGTCTTTCAAGCCTGTTTCCTGCAATACTTCCGCCTGTTTGGTGCTAACACCTGCCATTGTCAGCAAATCGCGTTGCAACGCTGGTGGCAGATACTCAATGCGGCGAAATGCCCTGACGAATAAATAAAGATCTGCCAGTTCCCGCAGTACCTTGTCATGCCAGTGTTCTGTGCCCTGTAGTTCGTTCATCAGGCGTACCCTACGAGCAGGGCCACTGAGTTTGGCGTTTACCAGGCGGGCCGCAAATTCATCCCAGAATCTAGCATCCTGCCCATCCAGGCTAGCGATCCCCTGATTAAGCAGGTCTATGAGCCAGTTTTCCAGTTCGTCTACACCTGCTTGCATCTGCAGGAAGCGTTTATCCCTCGTTTTTTGCTGCTGGACAGCACGATGAGCCAACTCTTCTTTGCTTATTTTATCTTTCTGCTTGGATTTATCTGTTGGTTGCAACCATTGGGCAACCCAATCCGGTTGCTCATAAGTGACAAAAAAACTATCCCCCCGCCGTAGTAATTGCAACATAAGGGCAAGGATGTGTTTACAAGGCACGATCCGGCTGGTACAAGAACAGTGGTACCGTTCATCAGCAGTATCCACCACTGTACGATAAGTGCGAACTGGGCCAGAGGTCCGACCACTACCTGCAGGATACTCTCCCCAAATTAGGTGTTCATTTCCATGTAATGAAAGCCAGCGATTGCCAAAAAAAATACCCCGTGCCCGATCAAAAGTCAGAGCATCAGCAGCAAAGTTTCGTATCTTTTGCTCAGTCCAGGACATTTTTGGAAGGTAATTTTTGATGTCTCCTCATTCTTTCATGCGACAAAGTATTCGACGACAGCAGACAACTGATGCCAATGGCGAATCAATGCAACGAAGTCGACCACTCTAGCCTCTAATCATCTTCTCCATTTTCCTCATTCTCATTGAGAATACCAAGGGCAAGCATGGCTTTTTCAGAGGCCGTTTGTTCAGCACTTTTTTTGTTGAAGTCGTCGGCTGTAGCCATCTTCTTGCCGTTGACAAGTACGGCAACTTTGAAGCGATCGCGCTTCTCAAATTTGTAGCGAGCCAATAGTTTATAACTCACGCTCTGCCCATTTTTCTGGCACCACTCCAACAATTGGCTTTTGTAATTGTCGTCAAAGTTTTCTAGTTCGTGCACATTGACATAGTTGCGCAGAATCTTTTTGATCACAAACCGTTTGGTTCCCCTGTAACCGGATTCCAAATAGATGGCTCCGACCAGTGCCTCTACAGCATTGCCTAGCATCGAGCGGCTGAGTCGGGTGTTGTTGTACTCACTGAGTAACACATCGAGTCCCATCCGGTCACCAATCTTATTAAGGGATTTCCGCTTGACAATCTTTGAGCGCATCTTCGTTAAAAATCCCTCGTTGCCATTTGGGTATTTTTTGAAAAGATACTCTGCTACAATCGTGCCCAAAACAGCATCCCCCAGATATTCCAGGCGCTCGTTATTGGTAATAGCATAGGCTTTTTCAGAAATGGTCGATTTGTGGGAAAAAGCCAACTTAAAAATCCCAAGACTTGCCGGAACAAATCCAATCAGCGATGACAATCTACGTGCAAAGTGTTTGTCTTCGGAGATGTAATAATTGTAAATTCTGAATAAGAATTTCAAGGTTATTAGGTTGTGGTTAAACAGATATTGCCAAACAGTTTAAGGCATACTATATCAACTTGTGCTCAATGACGCACAAACCGATTGCCAATTTGGCTAAGCATGGTTCGACAAATGATATATATATCTGAAGACTAAACCACTACAAAAGCTGAAGAACTGTCACGCAGCTTTTTCGGAAATAATTAACGGCAGGTTTTTTGGCATTTCGAATTTTTTAGATGAGAAATCCCAGAAAACCTTGAATCGCCACAAATCATCGCCCTACAAATAATTCCAATCTTTACGAACAAAGACTAGTCTCTATTAGCCTTCAAATTTTTTAAAGATAACTGAAGAATTGTGACCACCAAAACCAAAAGTATTGCTTAACATCGCTTTCACCTCACGTTCCTGAGCTTCATTGAAGGTTAAGTTCAACCGAACATCCAATTCAGGATCATCAGTGAAATGATTAATTGTTGGTGGGACAAACTTATGTTTAATCGCAAGAATACCTGCGATAGATTCTATTGCTCCGGCTGCTCCAAGTAAATGCCCTGTCATGGACTTGGTAGAGCTAATGTTCATTTTGTAAATATGGTCGCCGAAGGCTTTTTCTATAGCCTTGATTTCCGCTGTATCTCCCAAAGGAGTAGAGGTGCCATGTACATTGACATAATCAATATCCTCTTTGTTGAGGCCGGCATCTTCCAGGGCAATTTTCATCACATTGGCTGCCCCCAGGCCTTCCGGATGAGGTGCTGTAATATGATAGGCATCAGCTGTAGCACCACCCCCAGCAATTTCTGCGTAGATGTTGGCACCACGCTTTTTGGCATGCTCCAGTTCTTCCAGAATAATGGCGCCTGCCCCTTCGCCCAAAACAAAACCATCGCGGTCTTTATCAAAAGGCCGGGATGCCGTTTTATAATCATCATTGCGGGTAGAAAGTGCTTTCATGGCGTTAAAGCCTCCCATCCCTGCTTTAGTCACACTGGCTTCCGAACCACCGGAGATAACCACATTGGCCCGCCCCAGACGGATGTAATCAAACGCTGTTGTAAGCGCATGAGAAGAAGAAGCGCAGGCTGATACTGTAGCAAAGTTGACCCCACGAAATCCATATTTGATAGAAATGAGCCCCGCTGCCATGTCGGGAATCATCTTGGTAATCATAAATGGGCTGTATCGTGGCGTGCCATTGCCAAGCGCAAATTCTTCAATTTCTTTTTCGAGGGAACTTAGGCCACCGATACCCGATGCCCAGATTACGCCGGCTTTATCCAGATCCAGCTCCTCGCTGACTAGGCCAGAATCGACAAATGCTTCTTCGGCTGCGACCAATGCATAGATCGCATAATCATCATACCGACGGGCTTCTCTCTTCTCCAGATAGTTTTCGAAATTAAAATCTTTTAATTCACAGGCAAACTGTGTTTTGAAAAGATTAGCATCAAAATGAGTAATGAGATTAGCGCCGCTAACCCCATTTTGAAGCCCCGAAAGGTAAGATTTAATATCGTTTCCTAAAGGAGTTAATGCCCCCAAACCTGTAACTACAACCCTTTTCATAAGCTGGTGTTTGGCGAAGGTAAACTTTTCCCGGACCGAATCAATCAGCCCGTAAAGTAAACCGTTTTGATAAAGCGCTAATATTTAGGCAAAAATCCACAAGCCAGGATTGTACCCGAATTGTGGATCTTATTCTTTGCGCCGGAAAACGTAATTAGGCTTCTTTGCCCTGGCTTTCCAGATACTCAATCGCTTGGCCTACGGTCTGAATATTTTCAGCTTGCTCATCAGGAATTGAAATATCAAATTCTTTTTCGAATTCCATAATCAGCTCAACCGTATCAAGGGAGTCTGCTCCTAAATCATTGGTGAAGCTTGCTTCAGGAGTTACCTCTGATGCGTCAGAACCAAGCTTTTCAATGATGATTTTTGTTACTTTTTCTGCAATGCTAGACATAATAAATTCGCTTTATTGGTTTACGAACGTTGCTGCAAAGAAAAAGATAACTCCCTTGATAACCAAAGTTTTTATTCAATTTTTTGCCATTAGGGCTCCCCAGTTGCAATTAACCAAATATGGATAACGTCCAAAAGAATGCCTTGTTTATCATGCATTTAGCCACTTCCCTCCAAAATAAATTAAATTTTGACCCTTCATTCCCGAATAAAATTTCGAGAAAACTTCAATTAATTCAAAGGACTTTTAAGGCATCTATTGCAGTATTTTGCACAATTACTTCCTTGCAAGTTTGTTTAATTTTCAAAATAAGCTACTTTTACAGGGATTATTGTATAATTTACACTTAGCATGCCTAACACTACTTAATTTTCAGAATATCAACCGGATTTATACCTCCAAGTATGTTTGGAGGTCAACCTTATATTAGCCGAGGTGCTTCGCCAGGAGGCTGACTGACGATGCAAAATCGATCACCAAACGAGGCTTAATGAAATAAGGATTCATTGATAAATTTTCTGTAAAGAAGGTGTTCAATCTTAATCTTTGATAAAGAAGGTGTTTAAAGTATCCTTACTTGCCTACCATGCTCTGCCGTCCGCGAGCGCTGAAGCTACTCAGCGGAGGAGCTAGTGACTATGCAAAGACGAAGCGCGGAAAGTAGGAAACGCTATACACCTTCAAAAAAAATTAACAAATATGGATATCGTAGATCATCAAAATACTAAAATTGTGGCTACCGTCGGTCCAGCTTCCAGCTCTTATGCAAATTTGTTGGACCTGGTCAAAGCAGGCGTTGATATCTTCCGACTTAATTTTTCTCATGGAACTCACCAGGATCATGAAGAAGTTATCAACCATATTGCTTACATCAACGAAAAATACAATCTGCACATAGGCATTTTGGCCGATTTGCAAGGCCCCAAATTACGGGTTGGAAAGATCGAAAACAACGAACTGGTCATTAAACAAGGGGACATTTTGACTTTTGTCAATGAGAAATGTATCGGCACCATGGACAAAATCTACATGAGTTATGACCGGTTTGCAAAGGATGTAGGAATTGGTGAACGAGTGCTTATCGACGATGGTAAATTGGTATTGGAAGTGCTGGAAACCAATGAAACAGATACGGTCAAACTCAAAGTTCTTTTTGGTGGTGTGTTGTCTTCCAATAAAGGAGTCAACCTGCCCAATACAGTAATTTCGTTGCCTTCACTAACCAAAAAAGACCTGCGCGACCTCGATTTTATTCTTACCCAACCTGTAAACTGGATTGCACTTTCCTTTGTACGTTCCTCAAAGGATATCAAAGATCTAAGGAAGCGGATTGAAGCCAAAGATCACCCGGCCAAAATCATTGCCAAAATTGAAAAACCCGAAGCGATTGAAAAAATTGATAAAATCATCAAAGCCTCTAATGGCATTATGGTCGCCCGTGGTGATTTGGGTATAGAAGTACCAATGGAGCGTTTGCCGGTTATCCAGAAAGAGATTATCCGCAAATGTATTCAAAGAGCACGCCCCTGTATTGTCGCTACCCAGATGATGGATAGCATGATCACCAACCCGAGCCCGACCAGAGCCGAGGTCACCGATGTGGCCAATGCTGTAATGGACGGAGCTGATGCGGTCATGCTCAGTGGGGAAACTTCGGTTGGTAAACATCCCTTATTAGTGGTAAAAGCAATGAATAAAATTATCGATGAAGCTGAAACCCACTATTTTTCTACGGTACAGGGTCGGCGGCCAAAACCGTCTCCAAAATCACGGGCTTTTCTATCCGATGCGGTTTGTTTTAATGCTGCCAGGACTGCTGAAGAAATTGGTGCCAAAATTATTGTAGGCATGACCAGCTCCGGATATACGGCTTTCAAGTTGTCTAGCTTCCGGCCCCGTGCACAGATTTTCATTTTTTCAGATCAAATGCACATGCTGGCCACCCTCAACCTGGTTTGGGGGGTGCGTTGTTACTATTATGACCGTTTTACAACAACCGATGAGACGATCAGTGATGTGGTGGAAATCCTGAAAAAAGCAGGTAAAATCAATACCGATGATGTAATTGTCAACACCGGTAGTATGCCATTACACCGACGCCATCGCACCAATATGCTGAAAGTTACTGTGGTTGAATAGCACTTATTTTAAGCTTGCTGGGAAATAGATATCTATTTTCCAACAAGCTTAAAGCCAATTTCCCATCGTTTATGATAGCAAAAATTGCCGATAAAATACAGGATTGGAATACCGCCCAAGCCCGGATTAAGACCTGGAAAGCAGCCGGAGAGCGGATCATTTTCACCAATGGCTGTTTCGACATCCTGCATTATGGGCATTTACATTATTTGGCGGAAGCCAGAGCTTTGGGAGATCGGCTGGTCGTAGGGCTAAACTCCGCTGAATCCGTGCGGCGTTTAAAAGGCGCTCATCGTCCGATCAACGATGAAAAAACCCGGGAATTTAGCCTCGCCGCTTTGGAATTTATCGACCTGGTGGTGCCTTTCCCTCAAGATACACCTCTGGAGTTAATTAATTGCCTGATACCGGACATCTTGGTAAAAGGAGGCGATTATGAAGTAGCCACCATTGTAGGAGCCAAGGCCGTGCTAGCTGCCGGGGGCGAAGTCAAAACACTCCCTTTTATCCCTGGTTATTCCACCTCAGCTATTGAGCAAAAGATCAAAAATTCCTGAGCACTTCTTAATTAACGGTATCCTTTTCAAGTGCAACAATTTTTTCCAAAATCCAGTTTTTATCCGCCAAAGCCTGGCATTCATTCACTTTTTGCCTCACCTTTTCTATGGCTCTTCGATCGTAAGGATTTATATTGGCTAGTTTTCGGATAAACCGGAGCACATTGAGGTACTGACGCCTTACATCTTTGGAAATAAACCTATTGCGTTGTAAATAAATGCGAAAGCTATCTACCAGCGAATCCAGGGCCAGATATTCATCCTGCTCGTAATAAGTTTTTAGCAACATCAGCTTGCTGCCAAGTGCATAGACCACATTATCATATTCCACTTCCCGGAGTTGAGCAATGACCATTGGGTACTTTTTCCGGTGAAAATATACCTTGGCCAGGTTGTAGGTCAAGGCATTTTTCCGGTCGGTTTCCGGTAGATAATCCGTATGGGTTTTAATAAAATTTTCTGCCCAATCAAAGGCTTTTACATAAAGGGCAACGGTGATAATATTTTTGTAATCCTGGCTATCAAGTTTGCCATCAGTAATCAAAATCTCATCATCAATCAGCGTTTGGAACAATTGAAAAAGCTCTTGTAAGTAATCCGACCGCCCTTTGTTGATTTTGGTGTCGATACAGTAGTTTTTCAAATAAATATATAACGTATTGAGCTCTTCTTGTGAAAAGTGACGTCGTTGCGCTTTCAGAAAATCCCGCAAACTAAAAAAATGGTTTTCTTCCTCTTCATGCATCAACATTTTCAGCACCAACAAATATGCTTTCAGGGCTGGTTCCTGTACATATTTCGAATGCTCCAGAAATTGGATAAATCCCGGAAGGATGAGAATGTCAGTCTCAATGGATAAAAATTTTCGATAGCCCAGCGTATCGCAGAGGTATTTCAATTTTTGTAAAAAATAAAAACAATCCAGGTGAAAATCCGCCTGTTCCAATTGAGTAAAATCCGCCAACTTTTTACCTGAAGCTTCCAGCGTTCGATGGGAGAGATCTGCCACGGCATATTGAAAAAAATGAAAATCTGTAAAAGCCAAATCCTCTGCCTCGGATAAACCGCTTGTCATTTTTTGTGCCGTACTATGAAAATATTTTTCGAGTTTCCGTTCCTTCAATACCTGCAATTGTTCCAGAAAAGGTTGAAAAGGTAACTTCTTGTTGCGCTGAATTTGCAAGAAATTTATCCCGTGCTGGGTCAGCTCAGAACAAATTCTTCGCAGATAATTATCATCGTAAGAGGCCGTTTTTTTGAGCTTTTTCCATACTTCCCGTTTGCTTAGCCCTGGCTCCGAAATTCCATTTCCCTGATGCTTTTCCAAATAGGCTGTATCAATAATTTCAAATAGATCGATCAATTCCCCACTCTCGTTAAAATACGGAGAACGTAAATACTTTCGGAAGTGTTTGCGTTCCAATCGAGAGTAGGTGGATAGTACAGTAATGAGTTTTTTACTGAGCATGATTCAAGTGTTGCAGACAAAACAAAAACAAAGTAATTTCGTTTTTACTATTAAAATACTGAACTTCAATTCGTTACCATAATTTATTTTTATCATTTCCCCGACAAATTACGAAATATGTATTTGGTGTAATCCCAATCTTAATGGATTTTTGTAATGTCCTAAAAAGTTTCACCCCATGAAAAATAGTTACACTCTCCTTTTAATCGGTTTCCTGATCTATGCCCTGGCACCTCAGTCGCTTCTGGCACAAGACTGTATTGAGCCCGACCAGATTGACACCGGTATACCTTGTAATGCCGACCCCTATCCGGTTTGTGGTTGCGATGGCGTCACTTATGTCAATGCCTGCCAAGCTGAAAACTGGTATGGCATTACCGAGTGGACACCTGGTTCCTGTACTAGCCCGGATGCTTGTGTCGCCGATTTTATGTTTGTCTATCTTGATAATGGGGAAGTTTTATTATACAACAACTCTGTCAACTTTACCGGCCACGAATGGAATATTGAAGGCCAGAATCTAACTTCTGATGCCAATGGTTTGCTGCATATTATTCCGGCTACTTCACCTACATTGGTTTGTCTTAATGTCTGGAACGACACCGGGTGTACGCATGATTATTGTGTGTCGGTATATCCTGGTGCTCCCGAAGAAATGTGTAATATTTCCGATTGTGTATGGCCCGGCGATGTGAATGGCAATTGGTTTCCCAACAACTATGATTTACTGAATATTGGGCTCGGTTTTCATGCCGAAGGACCTCCCCGCCCATTTTTTCCCTTCCCCGATGATCCGATTCACTGGGCTCCCAATTATTCTGATCTTTGGGCCGGCACTACCGGCGGACACAACCAAAAACACCTGGACTGTGACGGCAATGGGATCGTTAATGAAGATGACATAGCAGCCATTTACTACAATTATGTTCCCGATAATAATACACCAACAACACCAGTAGAAGGCGCGCCACAGTTGTGGGTCGATTTTGGCGTTGAATTGATTATCGTCGACCTGAATAGTCCGCCACAAATGGAACTGACAGCCACTTTGATGATGGGCAATGCCGACAATATAGTCACCGATCTTCATGGGCTCGCCTTCAAGATCAATTTTCCGGATTCTCTCGTCTATCCTGGTACAACCACTTTCAACTATATTGACAATTCCTTTTTTGGCTATAATTTCCAGGTGCTCTCGGTCAGTCGTGATCTTGCCGATTTCACTCCCGGTATTTTTGATGTAGGCCTCAGTCGCAAGGCCGGTCAGGGCGTCAGCGGATATGGTGCCATAGCTGAAATTCAATTTATTGTCAACTCAGATATTATTGGCGGACGTGCCATTCCCGAAACGCCCTTCGATGTGGTCCTCGATCACATAACATTGATTGACTCAAATGGTGACCCTATAGAATACGGCCTGGCTGCCGAGCCTGCCAGGGTTATTTTCCTCAACACCGGCATTTCCGGCACAAGCGATACACCCTTTGACCAGCAATTAACAATATTCCCCAATCCCGTTCAGGATATGCTGACTATCGAAAGTCAACAAACCCCATTGCACTCCATCTGCCTAATCAATCACCTAGGACAGAAAGTGATGAGACAACAGGTACAAGGCACTAACATCCAGGTCTCTACTGCCGGGTTGACCCCGGGAATATATCTGCTGGAAGCTTTTGGTGAACAAGATCGGGTGATACGGAAGGTGGTAATTGAGTGAAAATAGGCTTATCTTTGGGACCATTCCCGTCTTAAGGAGAGAGCCAGGCTGTCCATCGGCTTCATTCAGGCTCTCCGTGTATCGACACCCACCGGTGGGTGTCGATACACGGAGAGCAAATTGCTTCTCGATTAATGGCCTTCTTTCAAAAATTAAATAGATATAATGTTGAGCAATTTTTAAAACCGCAAAAAAAATATAAATTTGATACTATGGAATATCGAAAAGAAAAACTCAAATTTATTGACTTGTTTTGTGGAATAGGTGGTTTCAGAGTTGCATTTGAAGAAGCTTGTCAAGAAAATAACATCCAACCAGAAGGTGTGTTTTCATCCGACATTGATAGGTTTTGTCAAGACTCATATGAAGCTAATTTCCATGAAAGACCATTTGGCGATATTAAACAAATTAACGGAAAGGATATCCCAGAACACGATATCTTATTTGCTGGGTTTCCTTGTCAGCCGTTCAGCATAATTGGGCAAAGGAAGGGACTTAACGATACTAGAGGCACGCTTTTTTTTGATATAGCCAGGATAATTGAAGTAAAACAACCGAAAGCTTTTATCCTTGAAAATGTAAAACAACTGGTTGGTCATGATAAAGGAAAAACACTCAAAGTGATACTAAATACGCTTAAAGGTTTAGGCTATTTTGTTCAATATAGTATATTGAATGCTCTGGATTATGGACTACCGCAAAAAAGGGAAAGAGTAATTATTATTGGTCATAGGGAACCTATATTGTTTACATTCCCTGATCCTGTAAGACCGTTTATACCTTTATCTAGTATCCTCGAGTCAAATATTGATAAAAAGCACTATGCCTCAGAATATATTAAAAAGAAAAGAAGAGAAAGTCATAAGTCTGCATTTTATCCTTCAATTTGGCATGAAAATAAATCTGGCAATATTTGTTCATACCCATATTCATGTGCTTTAAGAGCCGGAGCTTCGTATAATTATTTACTTGTTAATGGTGAAAGACGATTAACACCCAGAGAAATGCTAAGACTACAAGGTTTTCCTGATTCGTATAAAATTGTCGTTAGTGATGGGCAAGCAAGAAAACAAGCTGGAAATGCTGTTCCTGTTAATATGGCCAAGGCTGTCATTTTAAAACTTCTTCCATATGTTGCTTCATCTCTAGACAGGACATCTATTCTTAGAGAATACGATTTTAAGTATAACCCGAGCTAATGAAAAGGAAATCTCCGAAACTTCGAACCGTAAATAAATCATTACCTCCCTATATCCTTAACCAATTTAGCAAAGACTTCCCTTATATACTAGGACAGGAAATAGTATACCTTTTAACAAGTAAAGGGAAAAGTGTTCTTGAAGGTTCCGAATGGGAAGAAATTTTTGCCCATTGTATTGGTGCAGATTGGAAACCATCAAATGTAGGTCTTGATGATGTGGTTTTAGGGAACACTGCATGGGGAGCAAAAACTGTAAAATCAAGTATTAAGGATTTTCGAACTCTTAAAAAGATTCGGCTTATTTCTGGAAGAAATTCTCCCATTTATTCCTATGGAGGAACAATTGATATTTCAACGGATCCCCAATTGATTGGCGGGCAAGTTTTAGGGATTTGGAATGAACGAGTTTCTTCAATAAGAGAAAAGTACAAAAATCTCAGAACAGTTGTTTTAGTTAAATCAAATGATTTATCACAAGTTGCCGTATTTGAATTTGACACCATAAGATACGATTCCGAACTTTTTGAATTTTCTTGGAATAAGAATGGAAATTTGGAAGGTTTCGACAAAGGAACCGAAAATAAAAAATTTACCTGGCAGCCACATGGTTCTCAATTTACAATTATTGAAACTGTACCCTCAGAAACATTGATTATTAAACTTAAACAACCGGAAGCACTAGATAAGACAAAAATTCTAAAAGCAATCGGATTTGATAAATCTTGGGTAACAGTTGAAAGAAAAAAATAACCTTTGGGGTAAATTAAATTTCAATCCATTAATGTTTACCCCAAAAGAAGATTTAAAAGAATCTCTTTAATTGTTAAAAATAGAGCAAAATTCCATTTCTAATACCGGATACTCCTTAAATTCTTCAATACTATTGTCTATAAATCTCTAAAAAGATAGCAACGATATTCGATACCAAACCAAGGTGTAGGCCTAATCAAATGCCTGTATTAAAGCATTGAATTTACTTGCCACATTTCTTACCTTTATCCCGGATCAAAAAACCAACACCATGATACACGCTATTCGGATTTATGTAGTGTTCGGCTTAGTCTTATGTATGGGGATTGCTTGTAATACTACATTGTACACACCTGACAATTTACCGGAACGCCAATTACATTTTGGAAGCGGCGGCGGTTTTGCGGGTACTAGTACAGAATACCTGCTGCTTGATAATGGACAATTGTTTCGCAATGAAGGTAAAGGTTATACCTCACTGGAAAGCGCCCGACCAGGAGCAGCGCGCCGGGTATTTAAAGCCTTTTATAAAATGAACCTCGACACCCTCGATTACAATCAGCCCGGCAATTTGTATTATTTTATCAAAATGCAAGACCGGGGTACGACTTACGAAATCACTTGGGGTGGCTTTCAGGACGCTCCCAGCAAAGCACTCGAAGTTTATTACCAAAGCCTGAATCAGATCGTTAACCCTTAAAAATGTCAAAAATCTAATTTATGAAATACATTACCATCCCTTTGATTTTAGCAGGGCTATTCTTTTGCACTAGTCTACAAGCCCAGCTGAAGACCAAACCTTTTGCCCCTGCCAATCCCACACCAACCCATTTCAAGGCTTCTGAATTTAAGGTAAATCCACGTTTCCAGACAGGTATACCTGTGGCACCCCGCAATCTACCCAGCGGCCTTCCTTTCCAAAGTGTTGACCTGACGACAGTACCCAATGCTGCCTTTCCGAGCTTACGGGTTCTGGCCAGAGATAAACATGGTTTACCTATCTTTATTGAGGGTAAATTGGCAGATCAACACCGCCAATTGCCATTAGAGGAGCAGGCCTTTTTATTTTTGGAAACCATCTCTCATTTGACAAAAATAAAAGATGCAAGGGGTGAATTCCTCCTGATGAAAACCAATACAGACCAGGAAGGGTTTACCCATTTGCAAATGCACCAAATTTATAAGGGCATTCCGGTTTACGGCAGTGAAATCCGCCTGCACGCCCGCAATGGCGTCGTCCAGGTATTTAATGGCCGTTACCTCCCCACACCACAATTGGAGAACCTGACCCCACAGGTCGATGCGCAACAGGCACGTAGGCTTGTGAATACAGACCTGGAAGGCATCACCAATCTTCGGCTCCTTTCCGAATGGGAAAAACAATTTACCGTAGATACCGATACCCCTCCCCAGTTGATCATCTACAACGATGTTCAAAACGACGATTTGCCGGTATTGGCCTGGCGCATCGAGGCAGTGCCCAATCTTTTAGAGCATTGGACTTATTTTGTAGATGCCCAAAGTGGTGCAGTGATTCATCGAAGAAAAAACACTTGTAGTTTCAGCCCTCACCATTTATACCATCCTGGAGCGGAATCCTGTTCTCCAGAAGTGAATCTGACTGCGCCCCTAATACCACATTTGCCGGGTACAACGACCATGTTACCTCCCGGCCCGACTACAGCCGTCGCCAACGACCTAAAAGGTCAGGCACGAACGATCAATGTATACGAGGAGGGTGGCACTTACGTCTTACTGGATGCTGGTCGGGTAATGTTTGACCCTGCCTCCAATATTCCTAACGATACCCGTGGAGCCATCATTACCGTCAACGCCCTAAATACCCATCCCGCCAACGACGATTTTGGTGCAGAATATATCCTTTCCAACAACAATAGCTGGAATGTTCCCGCTGCCATCAGTGCTCATTACCATGCCGGGGAGTGTTATGAATTTTATCGGCAAATACATAGCCGCAATTCCATCAATGGGCAGGGAGGCAATATTGTATCCTTTATCGAGGTATCTGAAACAGATGGCAGTGATATGGACAATGCCTTCTGGAATGGAGCAGCTATGTTTTATGGCAACGGCAATCAATATTTCAGCAATCCCTTGCAGAAGTCGCTGGATACCGGAGGCCACGAAATGACCCACGGTGTTGTTCAAAATACCGCCAACCTCGTCTATGAAGGTCAGGCAGGAGCACTCAATGAAAGTTTCGCTGATGTTTTTGGCGTTTTAATTGATCCGACCAACTGGCAGTTAGGAGAAGATATTGTCAATAGCTCTTTTTATCCTTCCGGAGCTTTACGCGATATGTCCAACCCCAACCAGGGCGGAAGTGGCTTGAGTTCACCGGGCTGGCAACCCGCCCACATGAACCAATTCCAGGATTTACCTAATACCCCCCAGGGTGATAATGGAGGTGTACACATCAATAGTGGCATTCCCAACCACGCTTTTTATTTGTATGCCAACAGTGTAGGCCTTTCCAAAGCCGGGACTACTTATTACCGGGCATTAAGTGAATACCTGACCCTGAATTCACAATTTATTGATGCCCGCCTGGCTGTAGTCCGTGCTGCAACAGATCTCTACGGAGCCAATTCTACTGAAGTGAATACAGCAAAATCCGCTTTTGACCAGGTAGGCATTACCAATGGTTCCGGTTCCAGTGGACCACCAGACCTGGAAATCAATCCCGGCGATGATTTCATCCTCGTATCGGATGGTAACCTGGATGGACTTTACCTTTTTGATGGCAATACCGTTCCACAAATTACCACTACGTCCATTATCAGCCGGCCTAGCATTACCGACGATGGTTCCGCCATTATTTTTGTCGCTGATGATAATACCATAAGGATTATGGAATACAACCCCAACTTGGGACAATATGAAGAGTTTTTCCTGGAACAAAATCCACAGACCATCTGGCGGAATGCAGCCATTTCAAAAGATGGCAGCAAATTGGCGGCATTAACGACCGATTATGACAACTTCATTTTTGTTTTTGATTTCAATACAGGACAAGGCCTAGATTTTGAATTGTACAACCCTACTTCTGCACAGGGTGTAACAACCGATGATGTACAGTACGCCGATTTTATCGAATGGGATTATGCCGGAGAGCGCATTCTATATGACGCCTACAATGTTTTGGACGATGACTTTGGCAATACCAGCGACTATTGGGATGTCGGTCTAATCCGAGTGTGGGACAATGCATTTAATAACTTTGATGATGGTTTTATCATCAAAATATTTAATGGTTTACCGGATAATACAGGCGTTGGCAATCCCACTTTCGCAAAAAATAGCCCCTTGGTCGTTGCGCTGGATTTTATTGGTGATGCTCAGAATTTTTCTGACTTTACGATCCTTGGCGTTGACCTCATAGCAGGTGAAGTAGGTGAGATTTCACAGAATTCGATATTGGGTTATCCCAATTATTCTGTCAATGATAACCAGATGATCTTTGATGCCGAAGATTTTTCAACTGGCAATAACCTCGAAATCATCAACCTCAACGCTGACAAAATCACCTCTAACGGCAGTTCCCAGGCACTGATTGAAGGAGGAAAATGGGGCGTATGGTTTGCCACTGGCGAGCGCGAACTGGTGGGTATACAGGATTTACAAGCCCTGAATAACCAACTCCTTCTGATGCCTAATCCAGTGAAAGATCAGGCTACATTAAGCTTTACCGCTGAAACCAATGGTAAGGCGATGATCGAAATATTTGATCTCCTTGGCAGAAGCCTACAACAGGAACAACAAGCCGTGCAAAAAGGGGAAAATCAGCTGAATTTATCGCTAGGCGACCTACCTGATGGCACCTATTTTGTACGTCTGCGCATGAATGGGGCTACGGGTACTGTGAGTTTGGTGAAAAATTAAGGGTCAACGAAGATTAACTTACTCAATATGGGTTCATCCCGAATTTCTGTCAAATTCGGGATGAACTGTGTTCAAATGCAAGCAAAACAGCGAAAAATTATGCTGCTTTATATTAGTATCAAACACCACACTAGTCTCCTACCACCGGATTAGCCACTAAAGATGCATACTGCGCGGCCTCGCTCTGCCATAGCGGCTACGCGAAGGCGAAGGTGGGCCTTCCGGCCTAGGAGCATTGGCCGTTAAGAAAAAAGCGGTAACCGTACTGATCAAGAAGAAATACTGTTAAAGCTTATTTGGAGGCCAACCTTTTGGCTGCAAAGGATCACTTTTTCGATGATACTTCGTTACTTTTCTTGTCCGTACCTCGTATTTGCTCTTTTTGCCACTGGCAAAAGCAAACGCTAATACTTCAAAAAAAGCCTTGTCTCATCAAAAAATTGACGCTTTTCGCTACAAAAATTGACCTCCAAATAAGCTCTGAGCTAAAACCAAAGAGAAACCAAGAAAACCAAAAGACCAACAATCAAAAAAGATCAAGCCAGCACAAATCACCAAAGCGAGTTTATTTCTTCCCCCCCAACTGGGCCGCTTTTTTTAGGCCAATCCTCCAGCCGGATGGTTTTTTTTGCTTCGGGTTTTTTGCCATCAAAAAAAATGAAGACGCCCGATTATTTAAAGCTCCAAATCTCAAACCTACTTCCAAAAATCAAACAAAAGCCTTGACTGCATAATGCCGATCTTTATCTATGGCTTTCGCCCCCCCTCTGGCGGTAAACCAAAAAGCAAAAAAACCGCTTACGCCCATTCAGGGCTAAGAAAAACACATCGATTAGTGCTGGGCACCGCCCAGTACTAATCGCTTTTTGCCCTTTAGGCAAATGATAAAATGTCTACAAAAGGAAAAATTCCCGCCTAAAACTTACAGACGCTAACTTCAAGTTCACTCATAAATTCGAGACAACTTCAGAATAAACTCATGTCCTATACCCAAAACGGATCATTTACAATCCAAAAGCCACTTTTACCTTATCCACATAGTCCAGTTTCTCCCAGGTAAAAGTTTCCACTTCCATCATTTTTTTCTCGCCAGAACCATTCACCAATTCTACGGTTTTCTTTTCCGACTTACGGCCCATGTGCCCATAAGCAGCAGTCTCCGCATAAATCGGATTGCGCAGTTTCAGTCGTTGCTCAATAGCATAAGGACGCATGTCAAAGATATTCACCACCTTATCAGCAATGACACTATCAGAGAAGTCCACTTTAGCCGTTCCGTTGGTATTGATATAAATGTTGGTAGGCGCTGCCACACCAATGGCATAAGACACCTGTACCAGCACCTCATCACATACACCGGCAGCCACCAGGTTTTTAGCGATGTGGCGGGTAGCATAGGCTGCAGAACGGTCTACCTTAGATGGATCTTTTCCAGAAAATGCACCACCGCCGTGGGCACCTTTGCCACCATAAGTATCTACAATTATCTTTCTTCCGGTAAGGCCGGTATCACCATGAGGACCACCGATCACAAATTTGCCGGTAGGATTCACGTGATAGGTGATTTTATCCGTAAACAAATCCTGAAGGTCCTGCTTCATACGCGCCTTCACTCGGGGGATGACGATCTTAACCACATCCTGCTTTATTTTATTCAGCATCTCCTCATCCTGAGCAAAATCATCATGCTGGGTGGACACGACAATCGAGTCAATGCGTTGCGGAACATGATCATCTGAATATTCGATGGTTACCTGAGATTTGCTATCAGGACGCAAATAGGTCATTTCTTTACCCTCCTTACGAACGGCGGCCAACTCAATCAATATCTTATGTGCGATATCCAGTGCCAATGGCATATAACTATCCGTTTCATTAGTAGCATAACCAAACATCATACCTTGGTCACCAGCGCCCTGTTCTTCCGGGTTAGCTCGTTCTACTCCCTGATTGATATCCGGAGATTGCTCGTGGATAGCAGAAAGTACCCCACATGAATTCGCTTCAAACATATATTCCGACTTGGTATAACCGATTCGACGGATCACCTCTCTGGCAATTTGCTGAACATCCAGGTAAGTGTTTGATTTCACCTCTCCGGCCAGCACTACCTGTCCGGTAGTCACCAACGTTTCACAAGCCACCTTTGAATTGGGATCAAAAGCGAGAAAATGATCAACCAGGGCATCGGAAATCTGATCAGCAACTTTATCTGGGTGTCCTTCGGAAACAGATTCCGATGTAAATAAATACGGCATATTATTGAAGATTAATTAGGTTCTAAAAAACGGTGCAAAAATAGGAATTACTTTCGTTAATGAAGGAGAATGGGGATTTTTAATTCTTAAGAGGGCATGCCCCAAGGGTCGCTACGTTCCAGGGCTCACTATTCGTTCGGCCTGCGGCCCTGCGGGCCTTGTCTGGTGGCTTGAGCCACCACCCCTCCACATCGCTCATGCAGCATACCCATTACTTAATCTCACAAGTCAACAAATGCTCCACCTTATCCTGGGTATACAGAAATCCTTCCAGCCGGTCGCCAATCTGTACCGGACCTACACCTTCCGGAGTGCCCGTATATATCAGGTCACCCATTTGCAATTTGAAGAATTGAGACACGTAGACGATAATGGCTTCAAAAGAAAAGATCATATCGCTGGTATTGCCAAACTGTACCCTTTCGCCATTTTTTTTCAGTTCAAATTCAATAGCATTTCGGTTTACCTTTTCCAACGAAACAAAAGGACTCAGGACTGCTGAGCCGTCAAAACCCTTGGCTATTTCCCAGGGATGGCCCTTTTGTTTGCACTTTTCCTGTATATCCCTGGCGGTAAAGTCGATGCCCAGAGCTACTTCGTCTATATAATCTCCAGCAAACTCTTTTTGAACATGCCTTCCATTTTTGGCAATTTTCACCACTACTTCCAGTTCATAGTGCAAATCCTTTGTAAATTCAGGAAAATACAAAGGTTTATTATTGACCAGCAGTGCAGAGGGTGGCTTCATGAATACCAGCGGCTCCTTGGGCACAGGATTGTTTAGCTCCTTGGCGTGGTCAACATAGTTTCTACCAATACAGATAATTTTCATAATAGGCTAAAATCGTACATTCATCAATCCAACTAAATCTTTCACCTCTTTTACCGTCTCCTGGGCTATTTTGCGGATTTCAGCTGAGGAAGCTTTAATCTGCTCTTTCACGGTTTTTTTATCGGCTTGTAGTTCGGCTTTTCGGTTCCGAAATGTAGTACTAATCTCTACTAGCGCATCAGCAACACCTTGCTTCAGGTCTACATATTTGAGGGCATTGGCCTCATAATCCTGCATCAGCGCATCATACGCTGCTTGTTTGCCACTCGCTTTGAGCAGGCTGAAGAGGTTGGCTACACCTGCACTCATACTACCTTCTGGGGTATCGCCTGCATCCGTCACTGCCGAACGAACCTGTTTCCTGATGCGGTTTTCATCAGCAAAAACATTGATGTAATGTTTTTCACCGGCACTTTTACTCATCTTTCTGCTCGGATCCGCAGTCGATTGCACTTTCGGTACTTCTGTATATAAAGATTTAGGTAGTACAAAATATTCTTTTCCCACCTGATTGTTGAAGCGTTGCGCAATATTGCGGGAAAGCTCCAGGTGTTGTTCCTGGTCTTTTCCTACCGGCACAAAATCTGCCTTGTAGATCAAAATGTCAGCAGCCTGCAAAACGGGATAGTCCAATAGCCCCGCAGAAATAAAATCATCGCCAGTTTTCTCCCGGCTATCCTGACTTTTGTCCTTAAACTGGGTCATCCTGGTCAGCTGCCCGTATGAAGTAAAACAATTGAAAATCCAACACAACTCCGTATGTTCCGGTACCAGGGATTGAATAAACAGGTTTTCAACTTTAACCCCGGTTGCCAGCAGGTTAAAGAGGAGTTCCCAGACATTTTCTCTCAATTTTTTGGACTGATAAGGCATGGTCATAGCGTGGTAATCTACCACCCCATATACACACTCATAGTCTTGTTGCAAATCAACCCAGTTCTTTACAGCTCCAAAATAATTGCCAAAATGCATTTCTCCTGTAGGCTGTATCGCGGAGAGTACTCTTTTCTTTTGTTCCATTTCAAAAATATTCGTATTGGTAAGTCATTCTACGGGAAAACAACGCTCATCTCCATTTTTTTGTTCCGTAGGTTCTAAGCAATTTAGAGCGCTAATGCCAACGCTTAGTTCATGTTTGATGGTCGGCTTTGCATCGCTGTTCCCCGGAGGTCGAAGCCTTCTGGCGAAGAACCTCGGCAAGCCGCGGCCGATGCCCGGAGAAAGCTTCAGCGCAAGCGTATGGTTGGCCGCCAAACATGAACTTAATCATTCAATCCCAAAGCCGCAATCACCGAGATTTCTACATTTACAAATTTCGGTAAATTAGCCACTTCAACCAATTCCCGGGCTGGAGCAGTAGCTTCATCAAAATAAGTAGCATACACCGCATTGATGCGCCCATACAGGTGCATATCAGAAACAAAAACCGAACATTTGATCACATCACCGAAGGTCAGATCGGCTTCCTCCAAAATGGCTTTGATATTTTCCATTACTTGTTTAGTCTCTTCCTCAATGTTTGAGGTGACCAATTCGCCGGTAGCAGGATTAATGGCAATTTGTCCGGAGGCATAAAGCGTATCATTGTGAATAATTGCCTGATTGTATGGGCCAACGGGAGCAGGAGCCAGGTCGGTTTTAACGATTTTTTTCATAATGAATTAGGTATTTAGAACGAGTTGGAGGATTTGTGAATACCAGACATAGAAAACACAAAAAGCCCCACATCAGTTAATAAATGATGGGAGCTTATTATTTTTTGACCATTAGGAAGGCATTTATGCTTCCTCTTCTTCTAATTTCACCAGTACTTTGCCACGGTACATCATGTTACCTTCAGTATCGTAGTAGGCCCGGTGGTATAGGTGCTTTTCGCCAGTTACTGAACAGGTAGACACCTGTGGGATACCCGCCTTTTTGTGGGTTCTACGCTTCCGCTTTCTCTGCTTTGATATCTTACTCTTAGGATGTGCCATCGTAATTGATATTTAATATTTAAAATGACCGATATACGGTTATTTATCTTTACTCAGTTTTTTTAATTCGTCCCAAATCGGATTGTTTTCCGATTCTTTTACTGCATCCGGATTATTCTTATCCAGATAATCCAGCATTTCCTCATTACAGGGAGGATTTTCATCCTCCTCACAATCATACACTTTGATCAGCGGCATGGCCAGACAAACAAACTCGTAAATATATTTTGCTACATTCAAACGAGGTTGTTCCGGGCTAATATAAATGACATCCGCTTCTTCAGGCTGTGGTTCCAGACTGAGCTTAACCAGTAGGTTCGCCTCTCCTGACACAGGCAGGCTGATACCAGCTAAACAGCGGTCACACTCCGTTTTCAACGTTCCTGAAAATTCAATATCCAACTCGTACACATCTGTACGTTTGTCCAATTCCAGGCTAACGGCTACGTCTCCATCTGCCACTGGCGAATTTTCAAAAGCTTGGAAAAAGGACTGATCAATTTGAAAATTGTATTTGTGTACACCAGGGTACAATCCCTTGATTGGAATTGAATATTGAATCAGCGCATCCATTTCAAACTTACTTTTAGTCTTTTTTCAAAAGCGGATGCAAATATAGTATTTTTAAGAGAAAGCATAAAGAATAACCTTAGATTTTTCAAAGAACGATTTTTTCATACAGCATTTCTTTGATTCCACATATCTAACATGAAATAGTTCAACAAACTACGGATGTCTCCTGTAATTAATCAAATCTTAACATGTAGACACCTGATTCATCATTTATTCGCCTTAAATTCGTCATTCTTTGAGAAATTTAGGGATTTGACAAAACACAAAATTTGTTAAACAATGACGAAACAACGCTAATAACGCGCTGATTTCGACAGGTTAGCGGTTTTGTTTTTAATCTGCTGCTCCGCAAAAGCTTCAGCGACACGCGGAAAGAGAAGGAAGAAGGTGCTTCAGCAACGATTGAGGCAAAAGCGCTCTTAGAAAAGTGGACACTTATTGATACCTTGTCCCTAAGTATTATATTTGACCAAAATAACGATACAGTATTCTGCTTATGAATCATTTTACTCGCTTTACCCTGGTTAATTTATTTCGTTTCAGCCTTTTGGGCTTTTTTGTTTTCCACTTAAGTAATCACGCACTCGCCCAATGTCCAACCATCCAGGCGATTTTGGTAGATGCCTGTGGTACAGAACAAAACAATGAATTTGTGGTCATCAATTCCGGTGGTGGTTTCAATACCAGTGACCTGCAATTGAGTTTCGATGCCAGCAACAATATAGGGAATCCAAATAATGACATCAATATCGACATTGACAATATGGGGGGTACTCCATGTGGGCTCCAGCCCGGTAATGCCGCGATGATCAGCAGTTGTCCCAATGTGGTTTCCGTAGGCCCTGGTGTAGATATACCGGCCAATAGCACCATTGTATTATTGACCAGTTCTGGTGCCAATTTACCAACGGATTTTAGTGCAGTATGTGGTGGGGGTGAGTGTATTTATGTCATTCAAAGTACCTGTTTTCGGGTAGTAGGCGGTTTTACCAATAGTGCTGTCGCAGGAAGTCGAGAAACCATTCTGGCTTTAAGTTCAGGTGGGTGTTTTAATAGCTATGTATATAATTTGGCCAGTCTTATTGGTGGCGGTGGTGCTTATTTTATTCCTCCTGGCACCTATGGCAATAATGGTTGTGATGCTCCACCAGTCAGTGCCGGTCCCGTCCCTCCAGATTTTGACAACCCCGGCCCACAGGTGGTTTGTGGATCTTATACCCTTCCGGCGATTACAGGAACTAACCTCACGGGTAATGAAGCCTATTATCAACTACCTAATGGCATGGGTGGGCAACTGTTAGTCGGCCAAACCATTTCTTCCTC
Source organism: Saprospiraceae bacterium (assembly GCA_021604865.1). Lineage (GTDB taxonomy): Bacteria > Bacteroidota > Bacteroidia > Chitinophagales > Saprospiraceae > BQJU01. Next base: position 191,044 of record BQJU01000003.1, read on the forward strand.
AGCCAATATATTTATTTTTGACCCTACAGCACCTTGTAGTGATGAGGAAGTATTTACGGTTACCATCACTCCGGGCCCTACGGCAAACACACCAGCCTCTCCATTGGATGTTTGTGTGCAGGTTATACCTCCTTCCTTTACAGAAAATCTATCCACTGTTATCAATGAAATTACGGGTGGTAACCCATCCCTGATGGTCAACTGGTACACGGATGTGGCAGGGACCAACCCTTTTGATCCCACCGATGTGCTCAGCTATCCAGTTCCACCAACGACAATCACCATTTATGCAACCGTTGATGATGGCAGTTGTGAATCAGCGACAGTGCCTGTTACTGTCAATGTCAACTTTTTTCCAACAGCAACCGCACAGAGTCTCACAGCCTGTGATGATGGCACTGGTCAGGCCACTTTCGACCTGACTACGCTGGATAATTCCGTCAGTCCGGGTAACATGGTCACCTACTACACCAATGCCGGTGCGACCAATGTCATTGGCAATCCTGGCGCTTATGTTTCCTCAGGTGGAACCGTTTATGCCACGGCGACCAATGCAGGTGGCTGTACTTCTCAGCCGGTCATGATCACCCTCGACATGATCCCTGCATTGACAACTGCCAATACCTCGATTACCATCAACCCAACATCAGCCTGTGGTGGTGCAACCATCAATGTTACGTTCAATTTCCCAGCTTCTGGGACCTATGATGTCGTTTTGGAATATACCGATGCGACCAATGGTACCCAAAGCCAATCCCTGACGGTTACCGGCATGAATCCCAATCCGGTAAATATTCCCATCACCGAAACCACAACCTTTTCGTTGGTTTCAGCATCGTATAATGGCACCACCTGTGTATACCCTTTCAATCCTCCTGGTGTTGAAACCGCAACCATTACTAGTGGCCCAATTGTCAATGACATTCCTGATGTAACCCAATGTGGCCCCTATACTCTTCCTGCTATCACGGGAACCAATCTGAGTGGTAGCCAAGCCTTTTACAGTGGTTCTGGTGGCACCGGAACTCAATTTCTCACCGGGCAGGTCATTTCCGGGACTACCACCCTATTTATTTTCGATGGAGTACCTGGTTGCACTGACGAAGAAAGTTTCAATATCAATATCTCCCCTGTTCCCAACCTGACAGTAAGTGGCACGCTAGCTTATTGCGAAGGCCAGGTCATCGATCTGAGTAATTTGGTGAATGATGTCAATAATTCAGGGTTTCCGATTACCTTCCATTCAGCCACTCCTGCAAATGCAGGTAATCAACTACCCTCTCCTACTGTTTCTCCGACAACAAGCACCACTTATTACGCCCTAATCGACGGTCCGACGGGTTGCTTTGATGAGGTACCTATATCCATCACCATTACGCCGACGCCAACAGCCCAGACGACCAGTCAAACGGTATGCGCCACTTCTGGAAACATGGCCACCTTTGACCTCACTGCGCTCAATAATACAGTAAGCGGGGGCACCGGGACAGTTAATTGGTTCCAGGATATTGGATTGAGTAACCCCATCGGGAATCCGGCAGCATTTACCACCGGGAGTACCACGGTTTTTGCTACCGTAACTTCCGGTAGCTGTAGTTCGGCACCCGTTTCCGTTACCTTAACGGTCAATCCCGCGCCTACAGTCATGACCATTGCACCTCAACAAATTTGTGGTAGTGGCGGCGGGGCCATCTTTGACCTGACCACCCTGGAAAACAGCATTCACAATGGTACAGCCAATCAGGTGACCTGGTATTCCGATATCAACCTGACCAATCCTATAGGCAATCCAAGCGCATTTTCAACCACTGGCATTACCGTTTATATGGTGGCTAGCTTTGATGGTTGTGATGCAGCACCGATTGCTGTTGAACTCATTGTTACCGATACGGCGCCACCAACGCAGCCAACGTCTCCTTCCGCTTGCGATAATGGTTCCGGGCAGGCCACATTTGACCTGACGTTGCTGGAAAGTCAGATGAATGTGCCGGCAGGATTTCAGGTCAACTGGTTCTCCAACCCACCGCCATCAACGCCCATTGCCAATCCGGCAAACTATACAGGAACCGGGCCGGTATACGCTACGATAAGCCAGGCATCATGTGAATCAACAGCCATTACAATTGCACTAAATATTTTACCGGTTCCTACCGCTAATCCGGTTGATCCAATTACAATATGTGACAATGGATCTGGCCAGGCATTGGTCAACCTGACGGATTATGACCTGCAAATCAATGGTGGAAGCGGCACTCCCGTCATTTGGTACCAGGATGCCGGAGGAAATTTCCCCATTGGCAACCCCAATGCCTTTATGACTGGTAGCGCCACCGTTTTTGCAATAGTAGATAATGGTGCTTGTACTTCTCCAAGCATCTCCTTGCAAATAATGGTAAATCCTTCACCCCTGGCCAATGATGCCCAACTTTCCACCTGTAACCAAGGCACCAATCAGGCCACTTTTAATTTGACGCAATTAGAAGGTGTCATCAGCAATGGGACTGGAAGTGTAAGCTGGTTTCTTGATCCCAATGGCAATACCCCAATCGGCAATCCGGGGGTTTTCACAACGGCAAGTACCCAGGTTTATGCTATTGTTGCCAATGGATTTTGTACTTCCCAACCGGCCACCGTCACCCTAACTATCAACGAAATTCCGGCCATCATTCCAGTGCCCACTTTAGTCAGTTGTAATGGTGCCAATGATGGTACCCTGAGTATTCTGGTTAACGGCGGACAAATGCCTTATATCTTCGATTGGAGTAATGACATTTTCGACGGTGCCACTGATCTGACAGACCTTTCACCGGGAGTATACTCGCTGACGGTAACCGATGCCAATCTTTGTGAAGAAGAGGTCATGGTGACCATCACGCAACCTGATGCACTGGTTTTAAATTGTGCCGAATTGGCTCCTGTAACGACCCAGGGTGGTAATGACGGACAAGCAGAAATCACGATAACCGGAGGGACTGCTCCCTACGATATCTCTTATACCGGTCCGCTTACTGGCGGACAAACCGGCAATGTAACTGGTACACTGATCATAAATAATCTTGAAGCTGGGAATTACAACCTCATCGTAACAGACGGCAATGGTTGTACTACTAGTTGTTCCTTTACCATCACTGATCCCGATTGCGCCATTAATTTAATGATCACCGGTACCAACCTTTCCTGTAATGGAGGTAGCGATGGGACCATCAATTTGACCATTAATAACGCTGCCACCCCTTATACGGTCGACTGGAGTTTTGATGATATAGACGGCCAGGAAAGCCCCACCGGATTGATGGCGGGTATCTATACTGTTACCGTAACCGATGATAATGCCTGCGAATCGACCACCTCCATTACCCTCAGTCAGCCACCGGCAATGAATATTACCTGCGCCGAACGATTCCCCATTTCAATGCCAGGTGCCAATGACGGTGAGGCCGAAATAACCATTAGCGGAGGCAATGCGCCATATCAGGTTTCCTGGACAGGCCCCGCAAATGGTAACCAAAGCCAAAATACGGCCGGAACCTTTTTCATTACCGGGCTGGAGGAAGGCGATTATACGATATTGATCACCGACAATCAGGATTGTACCATCGAATGTACCTTTACCATCAATGGTCCCGGTTGCAGCTTATCGCTGGATATTAGCGGTACCGATCCAGCTTGCTACGGCGATAGTACCGGCTCTATTTTACTAACAGTTAATAACGCAACGCCACCCTACGATGTCATTTGGACTGAAGAACAATATGATGGAATGGAAACGCTTACTAACGTTCCCGCCGGAAGTTATGCGGCCATTGTCACCGATGCCGAAGGGTGTGAAGCTTCAACATTTATCACTTTGGGGCAACCCGATTCTTTGGAGATGAGCTGTGGGGAATTGTCACCAGTTTCCACTCCAGGAGGAAATGATGGCGAAGCAGGGATTTCTGTTACTGGAGGTACCCCACCCTATCAGGTTTCCTGGACAGGACCGGTTAGCGGCAGCCAGATAGAGAATGCAGCTGGTAATTTTTCCATCACGGATCTTGAAGCAGGGATTTATGAGATTACCATAACGGATGATAATGGTTGTATGGTCAGCTGTGACTTTTTTATCAACTCCGTCAATTGTACCCTTAGCCTTGACATTAGTGGTACCGACCTCCTTTGTAATGGGGACGATAGCGGGACCATTAATCTGACCCTCAATAATGCTGCCGCACCTTACCTTGTGGATTGGAATGTAGATATCCTCGACGGCCAGGAAAACCCTACCGGATTGGCACCTGGTTTTTATTCCGTTACCGTTTCTGATGCCAATAGCTGTTTTGCTTCAGCGATGATTACGTTAAGTGAGCCCTCAGCATTGGAAATCAGCTGTGGGCAGTCCATGCCAGTTTCAACACCCGGCGGTAATGATGGGACAGCAGAAGTAACGTTTAATAATGGTACACCGCCATATACAATTAGCTGGAGTGGGCCGGTCAGCGGAACGCAAAACTCAAATACAGCAGCAACAGTAACCATCCCTGATTTAATGGCAGGCAATTATACCGTTATTGTCACTGACGCTAATGACTGTACCATCAACTGTGATTTTAGTATCAATGACCTTAGTTGTATGATTTCATTGGATATTTTGGTTGATGATGCCAGTTGCGATAATGCAGATGACGGCAAAATCAGTGTTGTTGTATTGGACGGAAATGAGCCCTATACTTTTGACTGGACTCCGGACGCGCTGGACGGCCAACAGAACCCGAACGATTTAGAGCCAGGTACCTATACGGTAATCGTTACCGATGAGGATGGGTGCTCCGTCACTGAAACGGTGGAGGTCGCCGCTCAATCCATGCAACCCATGGTTCTTTTATCACCTGGAGGTTTTGTCTGTGATGATGATTGTTACAACTTTACCCTCGAATTTACCGGCACACCTCCCTATGTAATGACTTACAATATTGAGGATGCCATTGGTCCGATCAATTTCAGTATGGACGTTTTGGGACAGGATACTACGATTGAAGTTTGTGTAGCTGATTTCACCTCCAATAATGGTTTTGTAACCCTAAACCTGCTTTCAATCAAAGATGCTAATTGTACATCAATCCTGACTGAAAGCGAACAGGTCGACTTCCTGATATCTACTAGCAGTTCTATCGACACTACCTTTTGTGCGAATCAAACCATTGTGGTCAATAACATCACCTATGGTATTAATAATCCAATGGGCCAGGAAATCATCACAAATGGAAATGCCGCGGGTTGTGATAGCATCATAAATATCAACCTTAGTTTCATTACAGAAACTTCCAGTGACTTGGATACCACCATTTGTTTAAATGACTCCCTGACTGTTGGGAATATGGTCTTTCATGAATTAAACCCTTCAGGAGCGGTCATTTTCCCTAGCACCGATGGTAGTTGTGATACTGTTATCAATGTATCAGTTCATTTCTTTCCGGCGGCTGAAAGCGTACTTTTTGCTACGCTATGCCCGGGAGACAGTCTTCTTTTTAATGGCACGGTGTATAATGAAAACAATATAACAGGGACAGAAATATTACCTGGTGCTAGTGTTTTGGGTTGTGATTCCCTGGTTAAAGTCAACCTGGTCTATCTTGATTCTTCGTCGATGGAATTTCAACCAATGCTTTGCCCAGGAGAAGACATCACGATCAATGGCGTGCTTTATGATGCCAATAATCCTTCCGGTGTACAAGTATTGGAGGGGGCTGCTGCCAATGGCTGTGATTCCTTTTTGGTGGTAAATGTCATTTTAAAACCTGAAGCAATCGGAGAATTAGCTACAACACTTTGTGCTGGAGACAGCCTCATTTTTAATGGTACAATATACGATGCCAACAATACCAGCGGGACGGAAATACTCCCTGGAGCCAGCTCTTTGGGCTGCGATTCCATTGTTAATGTTACCGTAAGTTTCATAACTAATCCAGTAGGGGATTTCACCGTATCCATCTGCCCTAATGAGGAAATCATTGTCAACGGTACGACCTATAACGCAGCTAATCCTACAGGAACGGAAGTCTTGGAGGGCGCAAGTGTAATCGGTTGTGATTCTATTGTCAATGTAACGTTGACCTTTTTGCCCGAACCCGTAGGCGACTACAATCCGACGGTTTGTATGGGCGAAAGCATCGTCTTTAACGGTACTACTTTTGATGCCAATAATCCTTCTGGATCGGAAATTTTGCAAGGGGCAAGTGTGGATGGTTGTGACTCTACGGTCAATGTAACCCTGGCCTTTTTGCCTGAGCCTGTAGGCGTATTCAATCCAACCGTATGTTTTGGCGAAAGCATCGTCTTTAACGGGACTACTTTTGATGCCAATAATCCTTCTGGATCGGAAGTTTTGCAAGGGGCAAGTGTGGATGGTTGTGACTCTACGGTCAATGTAACCCTAGCCTTTTTGCCCGAACCTGTTGGCGTATTCAATCCAACCGTTTGTTTTGGCGAAAGCATCGTCTTTAACGGCACTACTTTTGATGCCAATAATCCTTCGGGATCGGAAATTCTGCAAGGGGCAAGTGTGGATGGTTGTGACTCTACGGTCAATGTCACCCTAGCCTTTTTGCCCGAACCTGTTGGCGTATTCAATCCAACCGTTTGTTTTGGCGAAAGCATCGTCTTTAACGGCACTACTTTTGATGCCAATAATCCTTCTGGATCGGAAATTCTGCAAGGGGCAAGTGTAGAAGGCTGTGACTCTACGGTCAATGTCACCCTGGCCTTTTTGCCTGAGCCTATTCCGACAAACCTTAATCCTTCACTTTGTAATGGCGAGAGTATTACCATTAATGGCACTCTTTTTGACGCCAATAATCCTAGTGGGACAGAAATTCTGGAGGGTGCAGGTAGCAATGGCTGTGACAGTATTGTTAATGTAAGTCTCGACTTTTTACCTACGCCCGAAGCAGGTATTGAAGGCGATATCAGCCTTTGTGGAGGAGAGACAACAACCCTGATATTCCGCTTAATAGGTGGGGCACAATTTGACCTTACCTATACGGATGGCATCAATCCTCCGGTTACCTTAATGGACATTAATGACGGCTTCACAATAGAGGTCAATCCAGATGTTTCTGCTACTTATAATATCCTTTCCGCAACGGTTGTGGGCAGCGATTGTCCAGTTAACATCACCACTGGTGCTGAAATCATTGTTAGCCAATTGGATGTAATTGTTGACGTGACTTCTGACTATGATGGCTACGGGGTAAGCTGCGAAAACATCGCCGATGGTACGGCTCAGGCGGAAGCGATCCAAGGTGTTGGACCGTATAGTTACGTTTGGAGCAACGGTAATCTGACGGCTGGTCAATCTGGCCTATCAGTGGGTAGTTATACGGTTTTGGTTACTGATGCTACGGGTTGTGAAGCAGAGGGAACAATTACCCTGGAGGCACCTCCGGGTATTGATCTTGATTTTTCAACTGCCTCTCCAGCTTGTTTTGGCGATCCGACAGGAACGTTACAGATTGATACCATCACTGGTGGCAGTGGCCCGTATGAATATTCGCTAAATGGAGAATTTTTCCAAACGGTAAGCGCTCTTCCCTTCCAGGTAGGTGGGGTGGAACCGGGCAATTATACCCTTTCCATCCAGGATGCCAATGATTGTATCAGCGAAATGCCGGCCACTATTCCCGATGCTCAGCAGCTGGTGCTCAACCTCGGTCCTGACCAGGAGGTCAAAATTGGTGACCTTACCTTATTAGAAGGACTGGTTAATTTTGATGTAGCCAGTGCCCAATGGACACCAACAGATTCTCTGACTACTCCCGATTCGATCTTAACCATTGCCACACCAATCCAGTCCACCACTTATACTCTGACGGCTGTTGATGCCAATGGTTGTACCATCTCCGATGTCATCACCCTTTTTGTCAATCGGGAAAGATCCGTTTATATCCCTAATATCTTCACTCCCAATGATGATGGTGTCAATGACTTCTTTGGCATCTTCGGAGGCAAAGATGTGGTAACGGTTAAAATCTTCCGGATTTTTGACCGTTGGGGCAATCTGATGTATGAAAATGGGCCTTTTGCTCCGAATGATATGACTTACGGCTGGGATGGTAAATTCCAGGGTAAACCGATGAATACTGCGGTATTTGTTTATTATGCAGAGTTGGAATTTGTGGATGGAGAGACAGAAATTTATAAGGGTGATATAACGCTGATGCGGTAGTAAGAGTTCATCCCGAAGTTGTCTCAAATTTATGAGTTAACTTGAAGTTAGTGCCTATGAGTTTTAGGCGGGAATTTCTATTTAATATCATCAATTTAGGAAAAATTGTAGCCTGATAAGCACGCTTTTGCGGGCATTTTCTCATTTGCCTGAAGGGTAAAAAGCAATAGATTAAAAATCGGCATTATGCAGTCAAGGCTTTTGTTTGATTTTTGGAAGTAGGTTTGAGATTTGGAGCTTTAAATAATGGGGCGTCTTCATTTTTTTTGATGGCAAAAAACCCGAAGCAAAAAAAACCATCCGGCTGGAGGATTGGCC
>BQJU01000004.1 GCA_021604865.1 Saprospiraceae bacterium
CTAAACCTTCCTAAACCTTCCTAAACCTTCCTAAACCTCCCTAAACCCAATCATCCCTCCTCCGAATCCTTCCTCCGCATCAATTGTTCAGGATCAGTAATAAAAGTTTGTTCCCGCTCGACGGTAAAACCAAAGGAGGCATGTGGCAATAGTCGATTGAGGGCTTTGGAGACCAATTTTAGCTTTTTGGCCGGAAAACTGACTGAAAGCTCATCACCATTTTTAAGTTTGAGATACAAAACGCCATTGCGGATAAATTGGATGCCAAAAGGCACTCTTTCCGTTATCAATGCATAGACCCAAACGATTTCCTGAGGCTGATAAAATAACGCTTGCATGATGGGGTGGTGGTCTACATTCCAGTATCGCACCAATTGTAACACCAGACGGGTTGCCAATAACACAATCACTAGCCCAAATACTACCAGCATTACGCTCCATTGAAGCCCATAAAAGACCATCATCATACCGCTAAATACCAACAGCCACGCCAGGATCAGTTGCAATCGCAATTCCTGAGCCAGCGCCTTGCGTAGCATCTTCATGCCCGGATGGTACTTTAACAGATGTTCTTTACGGTTTGACACAATGAATGGTTATAAAAATGTAACTGCCAGTTGGGGGGCTATGTTTTAGAAACTGGCGTTTTTTTGCGGAAATATGTAAGGAAACAGATTCTGCGAGCATGTTTGGAGTCTTTAGAGCCGCCTCAGATTGATAAAGCAACACTTTATGTTTCATTAACTAAAAACAATTTGTTGGTTAATTTTTTTTGCTTATTTTTGTACATTGTCCTAGTGCCCTGAATTTTTAGCAAACGAATTGGTATTATTGTGATGAATTTGCACCAGGACAAGCAAGCGTATCCCTACATGAAAAATACATAAGCAAATAATATGGCCCAAGTAAACTATACGGAAGACAATATCCGCTCACTAGACTGGAAAGAACATATCCGACTGCGTCCGGGCATGTACATTGGAAAACTGGGAGATGGCTCATCAGCGGATGACGGCATCTACATTTTGGTGAAGGAAGTACTCGATAACTCCATCGATGAATACGTGATGGGGCATGGAAAGGCGATTGATATCAAAATTGAAGAAGGAGAGGTGCTGGTTCGGGATTATGGGCGTGGGATTCCTTTGGGAAAGGTCATTGATTGTGTCTCTAAAATAAATACCGGTGGAAAATACGACTCCAAAGCCTTCAAAAAGTCTGTGGGCCTGAATGGGGTAGGTACCAAAGCAGTAAATGCACTGTCGGAATATTTCAAAGTACAGGCGGTTCGCGAAGGAAAAACCAAAATTGCCGAATTTGAACGCGGTAATCTGATCAATGACCAAAAACTCAAAAAGACGAATGAGGAAAATGGCACGCTGATCACCTTTCGCCCTGACACAGAAGTCTTCAAAAAATATAACTTCCGCAAGGAGTATGTCGAAAGCCAGCTATGGAATTATGCCTACCTCAATGCCGGACTTAAGCTCAATTTTAACGGCCAAACCCTGGTATCGAAAAATGGCTTGCTAGATCTGCTGGAGCGCAAAACCAATCAGGAAAATCTCCGTTACGACATCATCCACCTGCGTGCTGAGGATATCGAACTGGCGATGAGCCATGGCAACCACTATGGGGAGCAATATTACTCCTTCGTCAATGGTCAGCATACCACACAAGGCGGTACTCACCTTAGTGCCTTTAAGGAAGTGGTCGTGGAAACAGTCAATAAACACTTTAATAAAAGTTTTGACCGGCGTGACATCCTCAGTAGTATTATCGCTGCGGTAAGTATTAAAATCGAAGAGCCAGTATTTGAATCGCAGACCAAGACCAAATTGGGCTCCACAAATGTATCTCCCGATGGCCTGACTATCCGTACTTTTATCAAAAACACCGTCGGCGAAATGCTGGATAACTACCTGCATCGCAATGCCGAAATAGCCAGGGCGCTCGAAAAGCGGATCTTACAATCAGAACGAGAACGCAAAGAGATTGCCGGCATCAAGAAACTAGCCAATCAACGGGCCAAAAAAGCCAACCTGCACAACAAAAAATTGCGGGATTGTCGCCTGCATTTTAGTGATGGAACGCGTACAACAGATGAAGATAAACGCTTGGCTACCACCATCTTTATCACGGAGGGAGATTCGGCAAGTGGTTCCATCACCAAAGCTCGAGATGTACAAACACAAGCCGTGTTTAGCCTGCGTGGAAAACCACTCAATTGTTATGGGCTGACCAAAAAAGTAGTGTACGAAAATGAAGAATTTAACCTGTTGCAGCACGCCTTGGATATCGAAGATGGCATTGAAGGTTTGCGTTACAACCGCGTAGTAATCTCTACTGATGCCGATGTGGATGGTATGCACATCCGTTTGTTGTTGCTGACCTTCTTCCTTCAGTTTTTTCCAGAGCTAGTGCGCACCGGACACCTCTATATTCTAGATACCCCTTTGTTCAGAGTTCGCGATAAGCAGCAAACCTTCTACTGTTACAGCGAGGAGGAAAAGCAACAGGCTATCGTTAAACTGAGAGGTAAACCTGAGATTACCCGCTTTAAGGGACTTGGTGAAATTTCTCCTGACGAATTTGAAGACTTTATTAGCGAAAACATCCGCCTTGAGCCCGTTTTTCTCAATGAAGATACCGATATAGATGACATCCTGAGCTACTATATGGGCAAAAACACACCTGATCGCCAAGAGTTTATTATTGACAATTTAAGGGTTGAAAAAGATGAAGTGCAAGAAGCAGCCGATGTTGCTGAAGAGCAGGAAGATAGCCTGGAACCTGAAGTAGCTTTGGAGGATGTGGCGAATTAAAACGATTTTCTTCTAAACAGCTGTCTTTTTGTCGGTTTGTTAGTAATTCTGCTACCTGAAAAGCTCTTTTTGCATGTAATTTTCATTATTTTGCCTAATGGCACGGAAGTTGCTCTTCCAGATTGATGATAAAACAGGCTGACTGCTGCCAGTTTGTCAAAAATGATTTTTTAGTAGCTGTTTGGAGGCAACTTGATAAGTTGGAAAATGGCTTTCTACTCGCAAACCTGATCTCCAAATATGCTCACTACTAACGAGGATGATATGAAGCCTGATGCAGGCTTTTGAGTTTATCTTGTTTTTATCAGAAAGAAATGCTGGATAAACTCTTGATTCGAAAAAGGAAAAACGATGAAGCGCATGTTTGAAAATTTATTTGCCCCGCAAGGGTTTGATGAAGATACGGACTTTCTACCATTCATATCTATTGAAGAGGGTGAAGATAACCAGGGGAAGGAGGATTTTCCTGAGGTAATGCCTTTCCTGGCACTGAAAAATACGGTATTGTTTCCCGGCATTGTGATTCCCATCACTGTGGGCAGAGACCGCTCCATAAAAGCGATCAACAAAGCTTATGAAGATGGTAAGGTGATTGCTGTGTTGTCGCAAAAAGATAGCGACATGGAGGAGCCAATGAGTGCAGACCTCTACGAAATCGGGACAGTGGCGCGTATCCTGAAATTGCTGCGTATGCCCGATGGCACCATTACCGCCATTTTGCAGGGGCGAAGGCGCTTTTCACTGGTTGAGATACTTCGGGAAATGCCTTACCTGGAAGGTAAAATACGCTTATTGGAATATATCGAGGCAGAGAATAAGTTGGAGTTTGAGGCCCTTGTCTCTTCCATTCTCGACCTGGCAAAACAGATTATTGAGCTTTCGCCAAATATTCCATCCGAGGCAATGGTCATGTTGCGGAACATTAGCAATACCAGCTTTCTGCTGAATTTTATCGCCTCCAACATGAGTGCGAAAATTCCGGTTAAGCAAAAGTTGCTCGAATTTGACGACTTAGGTGAAAAGGCCAATCAGTTGCTTCTGCAGCTTAACAACGAGCTGCAATTGCTGGAACTTAAAGATCAGATTGAGAGTAAAGTACGGGTTGATATTGAAAAGCAACAACGCGACTATTTCCTCAATCAACAATTGAAGACTATCCAGGAGGAACTGGGGCAAAACCCGCATGAGGCCGAGGTGGGCGAATTGATCACCCGGGCCAAAAAGAAAAAATGGGCCAAAGAAGTAGAGGATACCTTTAATAAGGAATTTAATCGGTTACGCCGTATGAATCCACAGGTAGCGGAATATTCCGTACAAATGAATTACCTGGATTTACTGCTGGATTTGCCCTGGGAGGTTTATACCAAAGACAATTTCAACCTAAAAAGGGTGAAAGTGGTGCTCGACAAAGATCACTTCGGACTGGAAAAGGTAAAAGAACGCATACTGGAACACCTGGCAGTACTTAAGCTCAAAGGAGACATGAAAGCGCCGATTATTTGTCTGGTAGGCCCTCCAGGTGTTGGAAAAACATCATTGGGTCGCTCTATCAGTAAGGCTTTGAAGCGGAAATTTATCCGCATGTCATTAGGTGGTCTGCATGATGAATCGGAGATCAGAGGACACCGCAAAACCTATATCGGAGCCATGCCGGGCCGGATTATCCAATCTATACGCAAAGCTAAAGCGTCTAATCCTGTCTTTATCCTCGATGAAATCGATAAGGTGGGGAAGGACTTCCGTGGCGATCCATCTTCAGCACTTTTGGAAGTGCTCGATCCGGAACAAAATATTACATTCCACGACAATTACCTGGAGCTGGAATACGATTTGTCGAAAGTATTGTTTGTGGCTACTGCCAACTCTTTATCAACCATACAACCGGCCCTATTAGACCGGATGGAAATTATCGAAATCAGTGGCTATTCCACCGAAGAAAAGGTAGAAATTGCGAAACGCCACCTTATTCCTCAGCAACGGATAGAACACGGCCTGGAGGCCAAACACATTAAGTTAAAAACCAGTGTAATTACCAGGATTATCCAGGAATATACCCGGGAATCAGGCGTTCGTTCTCTCAACCGACGCATAGCCGGGGTGATGCGGAATATTGCTAAAAAGGTAGCAATTGAAGAGGCTTATAATGTAACCATCAAACCCGAGGAACTGCCATCTATCCTGGGGCCCAGCCGGTTTTCCAAAGATATGTATCAGGAAGTCAATGTGCCAGGCGTAACCGTTGGATTGGCCTGGACTCAATTTGGTGGTGATATTCTCTTTATAGAATCTAGCCTGAGCAAAGGCAAAGGTAAACTCACCCTTACGGGAAACCTGGGCGATGTAATGAAAGAATCAGCAACTACTGCCCTGAGTTTTATCAAAGCACATAGCGAGGAATTGGGCATCGATAATAGCTATTTTGAAGAGCTGGACATTCACTTACATGTTCCGGAAGGTGCCATTCCAAAAGATGGCCCCTCGGCAGGTATTACGATGCTTACTGCACTGACTTCTCTGCTGACCAAACGTCCCGTCAAACCATTCCTTGCCATGACTGGTGAGATTACCTTGCGTGGGAAAGTCCTTCCCGTAGGCGGTATCAAGGAAAAACTGCTGGCTTCGAAACGTGCCGGTATGCAGGAAGTGATTCTATGTAAGGAAAATAAAAAACACGTTGAGGAAGTGAATGCCGCCTATCTGGCAGACTTGAAAATCCACTATGTGGGCAATATGGAAGAAGTATTGGACATTGCCCTGATGAAGTAATTAATTGCGTTAAAGCTTCGTTAAGTGTCGGCTGAAAGTACTGTATTTGGCTTGCCAATTCGTTAGGATTTGGTAAAAATCAGTACTTTTATCTCCCTTCATCAAACCTCTTGGCCGTCTGAACGGTCTTATGTAAGGGTAAATGCCTAAAAGAACCTTCGTGAGAGGTTGGTAGGAAAAGAAAAGTTTATGAAGATCAAGACAATTTTATTAAGTATAGCATTTGTAATATTGGGTGTAGTATCCGCTCTTGCTCAGGAAAGTAAAGATCTGGTACAATTTACCGGTATGGTTCTGGACGGTACTACAGCAGAATTATACCCTGTTCCTTATACCAACATTCTTGTTAAAAGCAAGGGACGTGGTACCTATTCGGATTTTCAGGGTTTTTTCTCGATTGTTGTTGATAAAGGAGATACCATTGTGTTTTCCGCTATCGGTTACAAAACGGTTGATTACATCATTCCTGTTGACCTGGATGACAATCGCTATTCCCTGGTACAACTAATGACTCAGGACGCGATTAACCTTCCGGAAACAGTTGTTTTTCCCTGGCCCAGCCGCGAACATTTTAAGCTGGAATTTCTGGCCATGGATGTCACCACCGAACTCCAGGAACGCGCCACCCGTAACCTGGCCAACGAAACGCTGGAACGCATGCGAAACGAAGTCAAAAGCGACGGTCGCGAAAATGCAGACTTCTATCTTCGACAGCAAGCCCGGCAAACCTATTACATTGGACAGACGCCCCCAATGAATATTTTCAGCCCTATCGCCTGGAAGAAATTCTTTGACGCCTGGAAAAATGGCGATTTTAAAAAGAAAAAGTAGGCGATTCTCCAACCACTTTATAAAGAATACGTCATGGACAAATTCCTGGCAGCAGCCATCGCGGAGGCAAAAAAAGGATACGATGAGGGTGGCATACCTATCGGCTCTGTAATCGTTCATAATGGAAAAATCATCGGCCGAGGCCACAATCGCCGCGTACAAAATGGCAGTGCCATCCTACATGGCGAAATGGATGCCTTCGAAAATGCCGGCCGTCAGGCAGCTTCTGTATATCAGGAATGTACATTGTATACCACCTTGTCGCCTTGCCCCATGTGTTCGGGGACGATTTTATTATACGGCATTCCCAAAGTGATCATCGGTGAAAACCGCACCTTTTTAGGGGAAGAAGCCCTGCTTACCTCACGCGGCGTAACGGTAGAAGTTGTGGACAGCTCCGAGTGTTATGACCTGATGCAGCAATTTATTCGGGAAAAACCAGCGCTGTGGAATGAGGATATCGGTGTTTGATTGAGATCATTGAGCCATAGTTGGAACACACCTTCCCAATAGATAGATCTACCCTAACTTTCAGCCTGCCTAATATCACATTTCTTCCATCAATTTGGCTTTCATTTTTTGGAACTCTTCTTCCGTGATAACTCCGGACTTTTTGAGGTCGCCCAGTTGCCTGAGTTTTTCCAAGGTGTCGCCACTGGTTGATGTTCCACTTTCTTTTTTCCAGCTTTCGGCTTTGCGTTTGCCTTTTTCGTACTCTTCTTCAAAAACACTCCGCATGTTGGCTGGATTGAAATTGGAAAAGGTGCCGCCAGATTCAAAATGCCGTGCAAAAACCTGGCCCACAGCATAAGTGGAAGCCCCAGACATAAGTGCCATTGAAAGGCCTCCTAAAAGAGAGCCAACGCCAGGAATGATTTTTATAAAACTCGCGCCAATTCGTGCAAAAATACTACCCGTCAAAGCGGTAATCAGACTTTTGTCAAAATTACTGGGATAATCTACGTTATACAGCCAGGACAGCTGTTTGACCATATCCATCTGTGCAGCCGTTACTGCAGCGATATCCAGTAGCGGAATAGGCACCAGACCGGCACCCATGCTGATCAATACGTGATTTTTGACGATGGCCTCGGCCTGAGCATGTTTGTTTTCTGCACTCATGGTGGATTTGATTTTTGGTGAAATTCTGAGAGAACGGTTTAGTTTCGGGCAGGTACCGCTCGCCGCCACAACACAAAACAGCCAATAGCCCCGATAAGGAATAACACAATGGCAATGATTTCAGCTTGAGTGAGTTGCATACCCAGTACCTCGTATTTTAGGTTAACGCGAATCTTTTCAATAAGAAACCTTTCTACGCCATTAAACATAAGGTATATGAAAAACAAAATTCCTGGTATCGTGATACGTTTGCGAATCGCCCATAAGATACTGAAAATAATGACAGTCATGATCGTTTCATACAGAGGCGTAGGATAAACAGGAGCTGCTAAATGCCGACAATAGCGGAAGGTGCAACCATCCATTGGTATCCCCTCATTAATGACATTGTGTGGATAGTCGTACGCCCAAAGCCAGTCGGGAAAGAACCACCAGGAAGGTTGTGCCAATTCATTGACAATACCCCAGTCGCCATCTCCTGAAAAGTGGCAACCCAATCGACCTATTCCATACGCCAGAATCAGTGCAGGTGCAACTGCATCCAAAACGTGGACAACGGGGATTTTTTTGCCCCGTAGATACCAGGAAACCCCAAGGAAACCACCGATCAAACCTCCATAGATAGCCAATCCACTACCTGAGAGAAAAGTGCCGATCGGGTCGGCAAAAAAGGCCGGTAAATCCTCAATAAGTGCAAATACTTTTGCGCCTACGACCCCAGCAATGGCTGCAATAATGGTAATATCTCCAATCCGGTCGTGTGGAAACATCGTCACTTCTTTTGCCTGTGCCTTTGATTTGGCTCGCTGTTGTCCTTTCCAATACTGATATCCGCCGAAAACAAGGGCTCCCAGAATGCCGACAAGCCAGTTGCCATCACTAGTTAGCAATACATCTGCGGCATCACGTTTCATCGCTTCCAGGTTTTGGACGATAAACGGAATTTTAAAGCCCAATACAAATCCAAAGAAAGCATTGGTTAAAATCTCACCCCAAGAGGCCGCGCGGGCCGGTTCAAGAAGTATTTTTTGCCCTTCAAACAAGCCTTCATCAGCCTTGCGCTTCAACTCCCCATAGAGGATAAAAGCCGCTGAAAGAATAGCGATGACCAATAATAGGCCAAACGTTTTGAACAAAGACAACATATTGTCGGGTTGTGTGCCCAACAAAGCGTGAAAAACATAGGAGAGATCCGGATACATGCCGATGGTTTAGTGATGAAAGACAAAAATAGTAAACGCTTTGGGATTGTTGTTATTGGTTGTTCGTAATTAGGACGAAGAGTTTGTAAAGATACGGCTGATCCATGATTTGACGCCTTTGCGGCTATATTGTCTTTTTCAGTATGCATTTCTTGTAGGTACAACAATAATGGTATACATTGGCCACCTGATTGATTGCATTGTTTTGAGCAATTCAACCGATTTTTTCGGGCTTTTAGTGCATGTTTGGGGGCAAATTTTTTGCCGCCAAATCCGATCTCCAAACATACACTTACACCCGGGATGGCTCCCTTCAAACGAAACCTAACCTCGGTGTAAAACTTCCAAAACTATTTTTATTATTTATTAAAACTCAACAAATGAGATTAGATTTTACTTTTATCAAATCAATTTTTGTCCTGGTATTGACGCTTTCCCTGGCGCAGGTTATGAATGCACAGGAACTTATTAATGTTTCTGTAACCAGCAATGTATTTTCACCGGCCAACCTCACTATCAATGTCGGAGATACGGTTTTATGGACCAACATGGAAGGAACCCATAATGTAAATGGAACAACCAATACCTATCCCGACAACCCTGAATCTTTCGGTAATATGGTAGGTAGTGACTGGACCTTTATGCACGTTTTTACGGTTGCAGGTAATTATGACTACCAATGTGATCCGCATGTAGATTTTGGGATGACTGGAACCATTACTGTAGAAACCTCCGTGGGTATTGAAGACCTGACTGACGCAGGGATTAAATTGGTTAGAACTGTATATCCAACGCCGGCCTCCGACCAGGTAGTAGTAGAACTTATGCCAGAAGTAATGCAGTACAGCGATGGCTTATCCCTGATCGTTTTGGATGTTGCGGGAAGAAAAGTTGTTAGCCTTAAACAAATAACCGGACACAAAATAAATATGGATACCCGGAATTGGTCGCAAGGGACTTATGTTTTTCAGCTAATGAGTCAAAATAAGGTTGTTGCATCAGGATCAATACTGATCCAGAAATGATAATTTTCTATGAAGAATAAACCAGAAGGTGCTCATTGATAAAGAGCATCCCCTGGTTTATTTTTTAAATTCCTGCATCTTCGAAAAAACAGAAAGACAGCAAAAGTCTCACCTCTTACTTTCTAATGCTGCCTTCCTGTGTACGAAACGTTGCCTTGTTTCCATCTCCATAAATACCCTTGTATAAGGCCTGGTAAAAATCCTGGAAAACGGCAATTTTACCAACGTCAATTGATTGAGTCATAACCACACCGATGAGGTCGTGTGTAGGGTCGATCCAGAAGCTATCATTATAAGCTCCCAGCCAGTAAAAGGAGGTAGCGGGCAAATTGCCCATAGTGCTCACACTATATTCCGAACTGGGTTGCCATTCGGCAGGATTGCCGTCAACTACGGCAAATCCAAGTCCAAACCCATTATTAAGTATCGGCGTACCCATAATGCTTATGGGGAATATTGATTTGGGAAGCTGGTCGGTGTGCATCAGTTCAACTGTTTTGGCAGATAAAATTTTTACGCCTTCCAGGGTACCTCCGTTTAGCAACATTTGTGCAAAGCGTAGATAATCCGGTGCAGTAGCAATTAGCCCGGAATTACCCCGCCCGTATTTGGCCGGATTGTGGCCGGCAGGAACAACCTCTTTTAAGTTTTCGCCGGTAGCCGTATAGGCTGGTCCCAGGCGAGATTTTTTTGCCTCTGGAATGGAAAAGAAGGTATCCTCCATTTTTAAAGGATCAAAAATATTGGCCTTCATAAAAGCCTCGATTGACTGGCCTGAAATGACCTCAATGATTCTGGCCAGCACATCAGTGCTAAATCCGTAAGTGAATGAAGCACCGGGCTGATGCACAAGTGGAAAGGTAGCCAGCTCATCGATAAATGCTTCAAGTGAGGCATCCGCTTTTGAAAAGTCATGGGCCCGAATCATCAGGTCTACAGGTGTATTACCAAGAAAACCAGAGCCAAGGCCGGAAGTATGCATTAATAAATGACGGATGGTCACCGGGGTTTCTAATGGTTCCAACGTTGATTCATCCACATAGACTTTTAGCTTGGCGAACGAGGGGAGGTACTTGCTTACCTGATCATCCAAAGCCAATTTTCCCCGATCCACCAAAATCATGGTAGCCACGCTGGTTATCGGCTTGGTTAGTGAGGCCAGCCGGAATAAAGTGTTTTGTTGCATTGGGACAAGCTTTTGTACATCGGCATAACCTTGCTCACTGGTGTAAATAAGCTTCCCCTCATGGGCCACCATAGCCACTACACCACTTAGACGCTTTTCATCCAGGTAGGGTTGAATGGCCTGATTCAGCCGGTTAGCATCGACATCCGCTATGGTTACTTCAACAGCTGATTTGCTAACCTTAGAAATGGTTTGTGTTGAATTTTGCTTTGGCCCTTGACATGCAGTCAGGGTTAAAAATACAGTACAAAGGGTGATTACTATTTTCATGGTTCAATTCTTTGATTGAACCAAATGTAAGTGTGGCAGGGCCTTCATACAAGCTGATGATATGGCTACAAGCTGAATGGCACCATTTTTTGAGGTGAATAACCCTTTGAGTGGAATAAGTTTCAATTTTGGTTAGTGCAAATGCTCAGAATTAGGAATAATGTTCATTTTTGTCAGTGCTTGTTTGGAGGTCGGATTTGGTGGCAAAAAATTTGCCCCCAAACATGCACTGAGCTACATTTACATATCTATTTTCTTCTCCTATTTCATTTCGAGTATTTTGGGATAAGAGATTACACCGAATTCGTTTTTAAATGAAAAACATTCTAAATATTCTAATTGCTCCCGACAAATTCAAGGGTTCTCTTTCTGCTCAGAGGGTAGCTGAATCTATAGCCGTGGGTATCCGAAAAAATTACCCGGATGCCCGAATCGAGCTTCAACCAATGGCTGATGGTGGTGACGGCTCCATTGATTTGCTGAATGAACTATGGAAGTTGACCGAGCATCGAGTGGAAGTACATGATCCGCTTTTTAGAAAAATCACCACTTCTTATTTTTCAAATGAAACGGATGCCTTTATTGAAATGGCAAAAGCTTCCAGCCTGGCGCTGTTGAAAGAAGAAGAACGAAATCCGATGAAAACAACCTCTCTCGGAACGGGCGAGCTAATTTTACATGCACTTCAAAAAGGAATAAAAAACATCAATCTATTTATCGGGGGCAGCGCGACCAATGATGCAGCTATCGGCATTGCAACGGCTCTGGGCTATCAATTTTTTGATAAAAATAACAAATCACTTTTGCCGGTCGGCGAAAACCTGTTGAAGGTGGAGTCCATAAAATCTAATCGTTCGGTGCATGGGGATGGATTTAGGCAAATGCTCAGGCACTCAAAAATAAAAATCATCTGCGATGTAAACAATCCATTTTTTGGTGAAAACGGAGCTGCCTGGGTTTACGCCGGACAAAAAGGAGCGAGTGATTTGATGATTAAAAAATTGGATGCGGGATTAAAAAATATGGATGCTGTTTTTGAAAATCAGGGTTTTGGCAGCGTACAGCATCTTCCAGGAGCAGGCGCAGCCGGCGGTATCGGTGGCGGAATGTTTGCCCTTTTCGGAGCGGAGTTAATTCAAGGCATTGACCTTTTTATTGAACGCTTTGATTTGGAAAATAAAGTGATAAACGCCGATTTTGTCATCTCTGGCGAGGGGCAATTAGACTTTCAATCTTTGCAGGGAAAAGTTGTCGGCGGCATTTCAAAGCTGTGCAAAAAGTATGGAAAACCATTGATGGTGGTTTGTGGTCAAAACAAATTAACAACAACGGATTTTTATGAAATTAAATCCATTATGGAGTTAGCACCATCTACGGAACAGGCCATGAATGAAGCTTCGGTGTTTTTGGAAGAAATTGGAGCGAGGCTGAGGTTCAAAATTTAAACCCTTAGCGAGCCACGGAATCCCCTTGCAGCATAGTAAGATTGTGCACCGTTGTGATACACAAAGACATTGCCGTAGCGAAAATCAACAAATAGGGCACCGCCGAGGCCTCTAATCTCAGCAGGTGTTTGCACCCAGCTCGATGTTTTTGCATCAAAAGTTCCTAGTTTCTGCAACGCTCGATATTGTTCTTCCGTTAAAAGTTCAACGCCCATGGCCGCAGCCATATCAATAGCGTTATTTTTTGGTTTATGTTCTTTCCTTGATTCCTGACCTTCACGGTCGTAACAAACACTTCGGCGGCCTTTAGGACTTTCCGCTGAACAATCATAAAAAATGTATTCACCCGTCTTTTCATCCAGACCAATAACATCCGGTTCACCGCCAGTTCTTTCCATTTCATTGAGCGACCACAGTTTTTCCGTATTCATTTCCAGCTTGGCTTGTACTTTAGCCCATTCAAGCCCTTTATGGCGGTTCATGTTTTTTTCAAAACGGACTTTTAATGCTTTGATTAGTGCTTCACGTTGTTCTGGTGACAACTCCTTTTTATTTCCCATTGCCTTAATGTGTTATTAGCGTTGTTTCGCAGGGGCCATGACAAGGCTAAAACCTCTCGTTTTTTCCACCGCCCTGCCCCTGCGAAACAACACTATTGATTTGACTTCAGCCCAATTTAAGTTTTTTCAGTCAAACATGCGCTTACCTCAGCCCAAGTTTTTCTACCTTATTACCAATCGTAAAATCCTTCAATTCTTGTTCCAATTGTGCAAATGCATCCTGATATACCTTTTTAACAAACACACCGCCTTTCAGCAAATGGATTTCATCACAGGTGCTATTTAAAGTAGAAAAGATATGAGAAGCAATCACAATCGTTTTGTTTAGGGCCTTCAATTGGTGGATGATCTCGGTAATGAGCATATTGCTTTGGATATCTACGCCATTAAAAGGTTCGTCCAGGATGAAAAAATCATTGGACTGGATCAACAAAGCGGTTAGGGCCAATTTTTTTTTCATGCCAGTGGAATAGGTAACGGCATATTGATCAAGGGGCAGCTCAAAAATGTTTTTCTCGTCATAATTTTCCACCTTGATCTTCCTGGCGTTTGCCAATAAGCGCAGGTATTCGCGCCCGGTGATTTTTGAAAAAAAATAAGGAGCAGTTTGCAAAAATCCAATGTGGTTTTTTAGATTGTCATAGTCACTACTTATAGTGCCGTGGTAATCTTCTAATCCAGCAATGCATTTAAACAAGGTGGTTTTGCCGGCACCATTTTCGCCAACGATCCCGTATACCCTGCCTTTCTCAAAGGTAAGGTTGATGTCATCGAGTACCTTTTTGGGGCCATACGATTTTGATAAATGCTTAATTGCAATCATTCGAGTATCTCTTTAAGACGTTTAATGGCCTGGACATAAAAAAAGGGGATAATGCCCAACAAAAATGGTGGCAGCCACACACTTATGGCTATTAAAATGCCTTGTGGCAAATCCAATGCTCTTGGAAATGCCGAATACTTGCCCAATATGATAGTCAACAAATATAGATATCCTAATATTTGAACCCCAATGACTATCTTAATGTATTCAGGAAAAAACACTGCCAGACACAGGTCTATTGGTAAACACAATAGAGTAGCAGATAGCAAGGCTACTTTGATTTTTTGCCAGAGGAAATTCCTTGGACTTAAAGAAAAAATCCAGACAAAAAATCTGTTTTCTGGATTGAAATAGTAGGATAAACAAGTAAATAAAACCAGGAGGATAGCAAAAATGCCCAGATTGAAATTATTCACAGCAATCGCCATATAAGTAAGAAAATAGGCGAAAAAAATCACCAAAAAGGTCCTTCTAAAACCTACGGTAAACTCAAAAGGTTGTTTATAAAATGGCGTAGGCAACACTTGTGTGAACGGCCTGCTAAAATTCAAAAAAGCCATCCCTCCTGAACCAATTAGCAAAACAAGGGCCTCTCCAAAACAGGCACGATACAACAAAAAACCAACAAACGGAGCGACCAGGATAAGGTTTTCAAGCAGCCTTGTTTTCAGATAATCCAATTTTGAAAAACAGGACTTTAAAAAGTCATTTCGTTTCGTTTTACCAGGGTTTACCAACAGGCTAATGGCCAGAAAGACGTAGATGTAGGAAGCAAACGCTGTCTTATAAAAAAGATAAACAGACAAGCCGACAAAACATAAAAGTCCCAGCAAGTAACCGACCACTGGATGAACACCAAATTCGGATAAATGCCTGTTCAGCATTTTATACTGTAGCTTGAAGTAGTGGGTCATTCACTTTTTTCTTTGATTTTCTTTTGAGTATTGCCATAGCCCACGGTCAATTGTTCTCAAATCAAGGTTTAATTTTTTTGAAAGATTTTTACAATAATCAGTATATTCTTTCCAAAATTGGTAATTATATTTTTTTGGAACTGAGTCATACCCTAATGAATATAAAGCCCTAAAGTCTAGTATTGGAAACTCCTCTGTATGACAGAAATGCAAAATTGTGGAAGCGGTTGGCCAGCCAACACCACTAAGTATGGTAAGAATTTCTATTCTTAATTGGTCTGATTGTGTCGTTAAAGAGATATTTGTTATCTCTTTAATATAACTCTTATGATTTGAAGCCACTTTTGGTTTTGATCTAGGAGTTTTCCATGCGCAAATTCTTATAAATTCTTCTCGTGTTAAGTATTTCTTTTTCTTGGCTGATTTACTTATATCTGTAAGAATTTCATTGCTTTGATATTCATACCTATTTGCAAAGTCTATTAATTCTGTTTCGTCGAATCTAATTCTCATTTTCCAATTTTTTATTCATAGCAACAAACAACCCAACAAATAAACCAGAAGCATATCCTTTAGTCAACTTTAGAAATTTAAAAGCAACGACCAGGAGACAAGGCGAAATGCAACGCACACTCCCACACTCCCCATCTATCGTCATAAAAGCAACGACCAGGAAACCAGGAGACAAGGCGAGGAAGAAAAAACGCAACGCACACCCCCACACTCCTTGTCACCCACACTCCCACACTCCTTACATCCCTCCCAAATGCGACAAAGCCATGGCCGCAAAAGTCAACGTCAGAAAAAAGCCAACCATATCCGTGATGGTCGTCAAAATTGGCCCGGAGGCCAAAGCAGGATCCACATTAAAACCTTTTAAGATCAGAGGTACCGTTCCTCCGAGGGATACTGCCAACAAGGTATTAAGCGTCAGTGCAGAACCGACGACCAGACCCAGATAAATATTTCCTTTCCAGACGAATGCAGCCAATCCGATTAAAAGGCCAAGCACCAATCCATTGAGAAGACCTACGGAAATTTCCTGCCGCAAAACCCGAAATACCTCTCCCGGGGTAACGACACCAATAGATAACTCGCGCATACTAACCGCTACCGCCTGATTGCCAGAACAACCACTCATATCTGAAATAATAGGCAGAAAAACGGCGAGAGCGATCACTGAAGTCAATACATCCTGATGCAGGGCAATGACACTGGCGGCCACAATATTCAACAATATATTGATGGACAACCAAGACAATCTGCGTTTTGCCCGAAGAAGAACTGGCATGGTCCGAAGTTCATCTCCTCCGATAATACCCTGACTTTCCAGGTGTTCTTGAGTAATCCGCTTCGTTTGGGCTTCCAATATATCATTTCGCAAGACCACACCTACTATTTTCTGGTCGTGATCAACTACCGGAACGCCAAACAATTCATGTTTGTTAAAAAACTCAATCAATTCATCGAGCGGCGCCAAATGGTCGACCGATAAAACGTCTGTGATTTTAATTTTTGATAATGGGGCTTCGGCCTGTCCTAACAATAAATCCTGCATTTGTAACACGCCTTTAAGGACACCATCAAGGGTCGTTACAAATATGTATTTCAGTTGGTAGTATTTGTATTTTTCTGCGTTGTTGCGCAAATTCTCTGTGATCCATTTTATCGTTTGGCCCTCATAAAATGCGAAATATTCCGTGTGCATCACCCCCCCAGCCGTATCGGGATTATAGGCGAGCAATTTCCTGACCGACTCTGCTTCATCGGGATTCATCTCTAGCAGGATGGCCTGAGCGTCTTCATCATCCAATTCCATGATTAAATCAGCCTGGTCATCGCTTTCCATTTCATTGAGAATGGCAGCAGCATCTTCAGTTTCCATATCCTCGATAATGCCAATGGCCTGTGCTTCGGGGATTTCTTCCATGACTTCAGCAGCATCTTCAGGAGAGAGCAGGGTAAACAACTTCATTTGCTCGCTGCGGCTCAAATGCCCAATGAGGTGTATGATATCTTTGGAAGCAGCATTTTCTAATAGCTCGCCTAACCCTTTACCATCCTCACTGTGAAGTAGTTGGAGTATATCTTTTCTAAATTCGATGGAAGGGGATTCTTGTATCATGACTAAATGGTATGTGCTAATATAAGCGATGCATTGGTTTGACAAATGCTCAATTTAAGTCATTCCTCGCAAAAATTCAGTTAATCAAGGTCATGATTTCGAGTTAAGGGATATGTACTTAAAATCAACTATTTTGTCGTGAAAGGCGCTGCCGAAGTGATTTTGCAGTTGTCCCATTTGGGGAGTTTTGTTTTAGTGTAAAGAGGAGAAGCAAAATCTTATTCAGAAGAAAAAGAGATGAAGGAACCTTTCCAATGTCCCATAATAGAGAAGGAATCCCCCAATTTATGGGATCACCAGGGCTATAATAAAACGAGGCGATTGTTTGAACAATCGCCTCTTGTATAACCCCAAAAAACCAAATGAAAACTATCTTAAAATATCGTTAGATATTATTTTTCAGTAGTAAAATAGACATTACAATGCAAAGAAAAGGAATTAATTTGAAAACAAAAAATCGAAAACATTTTTTCTGCAAAAAAGGCTTCGATTTTTTCTCAAAAAAAACGATAAAATCCTAAAATTTACAACACCGTTCAAGGGATTTTGTTCAATGGTTTTTTTTCACCCTAAAAACTAAAGCCGATTGAGGCCTGAAGAGACATATTGGTATCCCGATCATCCAGCTTTAAAAAATTATCCTGTTCTCCAAGATTGGCGTTTGAAAAATCCTGATCATTATTTGTTGCATCCAATAAACCATAATTCAAACGAAAGCCCAAAAACAGGCCTTTATTCAGGTAAAATGAAAGCCCTGCATTAAGGCCCAGATCAAAAACATTATAAAGCCGTTTATTCCTGCCAAATATGCCATAATAAGCTCCGGCAGTAACGGGTACTCGTACCGGTACGCCACTATTGGTGGTATAGGCGACCTGTGAATTTTCGCCTGTGGCCACTTTTTCTTCTTCATCAGCAGCAAAGCGGTAATCCAAGGCAATGGTAAAGGGTTCTATATTTGTGCCATCGTAAGTGATCTCCCCTTGAGCACGTGCGCTGACCAATATGCCGATATTGATGCCCGCTGAAGCTTCCAGACGCCCAAGACGGCCATAAGCCATAATGGGTAAATCGATATAGGCGTTGGAAATCGAAAGCTTCAGGTTGCGGTTTCCACCCTTATTGAGTATTTCAGTGTCTGGATCAGGATAAAAAATCCAGAAAGACTGACCGTTAAAGGTATAATCGGTCCCTTTTTGGGAATACATGATTTCAGTGCGTATGCCGAATAGATCAGTAATATGAAAGTTGATCATCCCGGAAATATGAAACCCACTATTCAGCTTGAGCGTTTCCAGGTTACTGCCATTACCATCTACCTCACTTGGTCCGTTGAAGGTAGAAAAATTGAGTCCGGTTTTAAAACCACCCGTTATCTGTGCCTGCAGGTTCGTGTTCAACAATAATACACTAAGACAGAAAAAAAATAAGATTCGGTTCATCATTGGTCGTGTTTTAGTCAACTAATATAAGGCTGATCAACTTGTCGGAATTCTATTAACAACGTTATTCCTAATTAAAGTGTTTTGCGAAGTAGGATTCGGTTGGTTGCAACCGTTTCTTTTTCTTTGAATCCAATAATATCAAATCCGTTGCGCAAAGCAAAGGTTAACATATTTTTGTGCTGGTTGCGCGTTTTAAAGGTAATACTGCTATAAAAATGTTGCCGGGCCCAAGCTTCCTGATGATCGGCAAGTGCTTGCGCAATGCCCATGCGGCGAAAACCGGGTAAAACACCGCCCATCCAGGAATAAAAACTGCCATCCCGCTCATAGCCCACCTTAAAACCTACTGCTTTTTCTACCTCCCAGGCTACCAGGATCAGATAAGGGACAGTATCCAGCCGCTGGTGATATTTCTCAGCAGTGGGCGGATCGATAAATTCGGGGATCTCCCGGGATAATTGGACGACTGTGGTAATATCTCCTATGCGAATCTGCATCTTATAGGTCTATCTCCAACAATACCGGGCAATGATCGGAATGAACCACGTCAGTCAGCTGTCGGGCAGCCTGCAGGTGATCGCGCATATTGTTGCTAACCGACTGATAGTCAATGCGCCATCCTTTGTTGTTTGCACGAGCATTGGCCCGGTAGGTCCACCAACTGTATTGAACGGTTTCCGGTTCCAGATATCGAAAAGAATCCGTGAAATCACTGGCAAACCACTGAGTCATCCAGGCTCTTTCTTCGGGCAAAAAACCGGAATTATTTTTGTTGCGCACCGGATCGTGAATATCTATTTCCTGGTGAGCAATGTTATAATCACCAACGATGATTAGCTTGGGGCGCTCCTGTCTCAACACCTTAATCCACTCGTGAAAATCGGCCAAAAATTCCATTTTAAAAGCCTGCCGCAATTCTCCCGAAGTACCGGAAGGAAAGTAACAATTGAGTAGTGTCCAATCACCATAATCCGTGCGCAAAATACGTCCCTCTCGGTCATATTTTTCCATTCCGCAGCCAGTGATCACCTGATCCGGCTGTTTACGGCTGAAGGTAGCCACTCCGCTATAACCTTTCTTTTCGGCAGAATGCCAACAGTGGTGATAGCCCAATTCTTCGAATATAGTGGTGTCAACCTGATCGGGGTGAGCCTTGGTTTCCTGGACACATACCAGGTCGAACTGCTCCTTTTCCAGCCATTCTTTAAACCCCTTTTTTAGGGCAGCCCGGATACCATTAACATTGTAAGAAACAATCTTCATTTCGATTCATTTGGTGGTAAAAATACATGGACTTTCTTAACTTTCATGGTTCTTTGACAAATAGTGCGCTAATTTTGTTGTGTGAACAATCAAAGATTTGTGAATATTTCATTATCAGAAAATATGTTAAGGTTCGTTTTTTTGACTATCACTTATTTGTTATGTACCTGGGAAGCGATAGCTACGGAAGTTCCTCAGGTCATACATTTTTCCAAACAGCAATACAATGCCCAAAATCAAAACTGGGTGATCAGCCAGGGAGTAGATAAACGGATATATTTTGGAAATTCCAAAGGCCTGCTTTGTTATGATGGTTCGTTATGGACCACCTATGCTACACCAGGCAATCAGATCATTAGAAGCGCAGTATGTGATTCGAGTGGACGGGTTTTTGTTGGTGGTTTTGCTACCTTGGGGTATTGGTCAGCCGATAGTAATTACCAATTCAGTTATACCTCACTGGCTGAAAAGATTAGCGCCAGTACACCCATTTCTGAAGAAATTTGGCACATTCTGCCCATAGCAGATGGCATTTTGTTTCAATCCTTCTCTACCATTTACAAATACGACTTTAAGACCATTGAAGAGATAAGACCTCCAGGGAATATCATGTTTACCCGGCAGGTCAACCAAAAAGTAATTGTTCCTATCATTAAGGAAGGACTGTTTGAATACCTTCCCGATGGTAGCTTTTCCCGCATTCCGGGTAGCGGAATCTTCGCCGACATGCGAGTGGCTACAATTATTTCATCAGGACCATCTACTTACCTGGTATGTACCCAAAATGATGGCATTTTTGAATACCGCCAGGGCAAATTCCACGCTTGGAATACCCCGGTCAATCAAGGCCTGAAAAAGTTTCAACTTAATAAAGCCCTGCGTTTGCACAACGGTCAGTTTGCTTTTGGTACCATCCTGAACGGGCTTTTTGTTACCGATGCTGGTGGTAACATTCAATACCATATCAATCAGGAAAATGGGTTGCAAAATAATACCGTCCTGGCACTATTTGAGGATGCGGCTTTCAACCTTTGGGCAGGGCTCGACAAGGGCATTGACTTAATTGTCAAACACTCACCTTTTGTTTATTATCAAGACAGCAAAGGCGATATTGGTACCGTATATACCGCTGTCATGCATGACCAGCATCTGTATGTGGGTACGAACCAGGGCATCTATTACAAAAAGTGGCCTTCACAAAAACAGGAACCCTTTCAATTGATTGATGGCAGTCAGGGACAGGTCTGGGATTTGCAGGTATTAGATGGCCAGGTGCTTTGTGGCCATAACAAGGGAACTTTTCTTCTGCGTAATAAACGGTTGCAAATCATTTCAGAGGTTACCGGCGGATATTGCCTCATCCGGCATCCACAGCACCCTGATATATTGTTGCAGGGAACCTATACCGGCGTTGTCGTCTTTAACAAAGACGAGCGGGGGCAATGGGCCTTTTCCCACAGGTTACCAGGTTTTTCCCGCCCCGCCCGGAAAATACTGTTTGATGCTGACGGCCTATTGTGGGTCATCCACCCTCATCGTGGATTGAATGCGCTACGGATTGATCCGGAAGTCAACCAGATTATTGAAAATATAAACTGGGGAGAAACCAATGCATTGCCCACTGATTTTGGGCCGGATATCACGCTGATGGAGGGACGGGTGATCATCAAATCCGGAACGCAATTTATGGTACATCAAAATGGCCACTTCAAAAAGGCCAGTGAGGTGCTTGGTGTTGCTTTAGATCCTGGTAATTATAAACTGATCACCTTGAAAGAGGCGGGCTATTTTAAGGTATATTCAGACCGGGTGGTCTATCACAAATCCGGCCTTACAAAAACCTTTTACCTTTCACTGGTCTTTGATCATGAACAAATCATTCAATTATCCGAGGAATTGTTTCTGTTTTGTTTGGATAACGGCTATGGCTTACTCAATGATCAAAACTTGGATAAGCACACTGTTGAATCCCAATTTGCGCCCTTGATTACAAATATAAATGTAAAAGACAAGCAGCTGTATTGGCCCGGAATCGCCGGAGAAGGAAAGCCTTATTCTTTCAAACCCACAGAAAATAGTCTGCGGTTTTTTTTCACACTCCCCAATTATGTGAGAGAAGTAAATCTCAGATATCGCCTGATGGGTTATGGAAATGACATGACATGGTCGCCTTATAGTTCTATTACAACCAAAGAGTTTTCCAATTTGCCACCAGGTAACTTTACCTTCCAGGTACAGGCACCGGAATCTGGAAAAATAGCTTCCTTTAATTTCATCATTAAACCTCGTTGGTTTCAAACCCTATGGGCCAAAGGCCTGCTCCTCGTTGCCATTGCCTTGTTAAGCTGGTTGTTGTACCGGAGCCACCTCTATCGCCTGGAAAGACATAAACGACGTATCTTGATACAAAAGGAAAGAGAACTCCTCCAACAACGTATCCAGGCACGTAATGAAATACTTCAGGCAGAGATCGTCAGCAAAAGCCGAAAAATTGCCGACTCTACCATGAATTTGGTCCGAAAAAATGAAATCCTGATCAAAATTAAAGAAGATCTGCAACAACTGGAAACCAGCAAAGAACAACGACACAGGCACATCACCCGTCTACTTCACCTGATTGACAACCACCTCACCAGCGAAGAAGATTGGAAAGTCTTTGAATCTAATTTCAACCAATTGCATGATCAATTTTTTAAACGTTTGAAAACAGAATTCCAGGACCTTACCCCCGGAGACCTTCGCCTGGCCGCCTATCTGAAAATGAACCTTTCCTCAAAGGAAATTGCACCCCTCTTGAACATCTCCATCAGAGGGGTAGAAAATAAGAGATACCGCCTGCGCCGAAAAATATTACTCGATCCGAACGTGAACCTCACCGAATTCCTCATGGAGTATTGATGAAAATCTGCCTTTATCTTCAAATGATCAAAAATTGATCATAAATCAATGTATGCCATAAGTTTAAAAATTGTAATAAAATTATATGCTTTAATATAAAATATATGATGGTGTAGTCATGGTGAGGTCATTTTATTGTAACTCGATGCGCTTTTTTGTAATTTTGTGTCGTTCTAAAGGGTTTTAGTGTGTGAAAATTTCCTAGAACAAGAAGTTAGCGAAATTATAATCCAAGATCGGGGGTTGAAATCCTGATTTTGGTGAAAAGCAAGGTTTTAGTCACTAGAATGTATGAAACAGACATGGCCAGCATCTTACCCGTTTTCATTAGGAAAACGATTCCGCATCACGCTTTTAATGACCATTTTCATGGCCTGTTCAGTGGCCAATGCACAGCAAAAAACTTATTGTAATCCTATAAATATTGATTACGGTTATACCCCTATTCCCTCGTTTGCAGAGCAAGGAAAACACCGGGCTACTGCAGATCCCGTAATCGTTAATTTTAAGAATAAATACTTTTTGTTCTCTACAAATCAGTGGGGCTACTGGTGGAGTGACGATATGTACCACTGGAATTTTGTAGAAAGAAAATTTTTACTGCCCATTCACGATGTCTATGATGAGCTGTGCGCCCCGGCAGCCTTTGTCATGAAGGATGAATTATATGTGATCGGTTCTACACACGGCCCAGCTTTTCCTATCTGGAAAAGTGCTAACCCGACTGAAAATGATTGGGAAATCGCGGTAGATTCATTAAAAGTAGGCGCCTGGGATCCTGGATTTCTTTACGATGAGGAACAAGATAAACTGTACCTCTACTGGGGTTCCAGCAACGAATTTCCCCTTTTTGGAACCGAAATCAACACTGAAACACTACAATCGGATGGTTATGTGAAACCCTTGTTGTCGCTACACCCGGAGGATCACGGCTGGGAGCGTTTTGGCGAATACAACGACAATACTTTTCTGCAGCCTTTTATGGAAGGTGCCTGGATGACCAAACACAACGGCAAATACTATCTGCAATATGGTGCTCCCGGAACGGAGTTTAGTGGATATGCCGATGGTGTTTATGTAAGCGACGATCCTTTAGACCGGTTTAAGTATCAAAAACATAACCCCTTTGCCTACAAACCCGGTGGATATGCACGGGGAGCCGGCCATGGTGCGACCTATCAGGATAATTATGGGAATTGGTGGCATATTTCAACCGTAGTGCTGGGTGTAAAGAACAATTTTGAAAGGAGGTTAGGTATATGGCCTGCTGGATTTGATCAGGATGATGTGTTGTATTGCAACACAGCCTATGGCGATTATCCTACCTCCCTGCCACAAAAGAACGCGGATCACATCAAGGGGCTTTTTACGGGTTGGATGTTGCTCAATTACAACAAACCGGTGCAAGTGTCCACTACCTTAGGTGGTTACAAGGCAAATTTTGCTGTTGATGAGGATATCAAAACCTACTGGAGTGCAGTGTCGGGCAAAAAGGGAGAATGGTTTCAAACGGATTTGGGTGAGCTATCAACAATTAATGCCATTCAAATTAATTATGCCGATCAGGATGCTGAGTTTTTGGGCAAAAAAACGGACACCTATCATCAATACCGGGTCCTTATTTCTGATGATGGCAAAAACTGGAAAACACTTGTGGACAAGAGCAAGAACCAAAGGGATGTTCCACACGATTATATAGAACTGGATAAACCTGCCAAGGGAAGATATCTGAAGATGGAAAACATCCACATGCCCACCGGTAAGTTTGCCTTGAGTGGTTTTAGGGTATTTGGGAAAGGAAGTGGTGAACGACCCGGTACGGTGGAAAACTTTATGGTATTACGTGCCGATCCGGCAAAATTTGGAGAACGCAGGAGTGCCTGGCTAAAGTGGAAGCAAAATGATCAGGCAGATGGTTATGTGATCTATTTTGGAAAGTCTCCCGAAAAGCTCTACGGCAGCATAATGGTCTATGGCAAGAACGATTATTATTTTACTGGAATGGATAGAACGGATGAGTATTACTTTCAGATAGAGGCTTTTAACAATAATGGAATGTCAGAGCGAACAGAAACAATCAAAGTGAAATAGCTGTAATCGACCAGAATTGTTACTGTTTTCTGTCAAAATACGGCTTGTCGCCCCTATCCTCTAAATATTCATCTCTATCACTACAAAAGTATATAGCAACTTGAACTTTAGATACCGTTATTAAGCATTAATGCTCACTAATCAAACTTAAGTAAAATGAAAATTTCTACTAGATTGCTTTTAATCCTCATGTGTCTTATGGGGTGGGGAGCCATCCAGGCGCAGTCAACTACCTATACAGGGGTAGTTGTTGATGCTGAAAATGGCGAACCGCTCATTGGTGTCAACATCCTCAATAAGAGAGATGCAACGGGCACGATTACCGATCTTGATGGTCGTTTTGAGTTGAAGGCTAATGTGGGAGATACAATCGATGTTTCCTACACTGGATTCAACACTGTCACCTATACCTTAGGGGTGGCTACTACACTTGACTTCAAGCTCAGCCCAAACGCTGAGATTCTGGACGAAGTAGTGGTGGTGGGTTATGGTTCTCAGAAATCAAAGGACCTGACCTCTTCTATTACCACTATCAATGCTGACGAGATTGCAAGAACGCCTTCGGGACAGCCTATGCAAGCCATGCAGGGCAAGGTGGCTGGGGTACAAATCGTCAGCTCTGGCTCTCCGGGTGACGCACCCAAAGTGCGAATTCGCGGAGTGGGATCCTATCCTGGTAGCGATAACGAAGCTCCCCTTTACGTAGTTGATGGCATGTTTTTTGACAACATCGACTTCCTGAACAACAACGACATCAAGTCGATCTCTATTCTGAAGGATGCCTCTGCTGCCGCTATCTACGGGGTGCGCGCGGCTAATGGTGTGGTATTGATCGAAACCAAATCCGGCAGATTCGATTCGCCAGCAGAGATTACCTATGACGGTTATTACGGCGTGCAGGTTGCCCAGAACGTGGTAAAGATGGCTAATGCCGAGCAGTTCACAACCATGGCCCTGGAATCTGGTTCGGAAGCTGATATCTCGTTTATCAATAACGCGATGCAGCGCTACGGTCGCAGTCGGATCAACCCCAACGTACCTGATGTAAATACGGATTGGTACGAAACGATTCTGCGCGATGCACCAATCATGAATCACAGTATCAATGTTTCAGGTGGCGGCAGCAAGGCGGCTTATGCTATTGGTACTAGTTATTTTGCGCAAGAAGGTATCCTGGATATGAAGAACCAATACGAGCGCTTCAACCTGCGGTCAAAGGTAGACTTCAAAGCAACGGATTGGTTCACTATTGGCGGTAATGCGATTTTCAGTAATGGAACGCGCTACCTTCCGGAAAATGGTGCCTGGTTTCGAGCCTATTATGCCGTGCCTATCATGCCGGTCTATGATGAAAAGAATACAGACGCCTTCCCGCTGCAACTAGCTAATGCGCAGGATTTGGGTTACCGTGGTGGTCAAAATCCATTGGTTTCAACTGAGTTCGATGAGAATGAACA
This sequence comes from Saprospiraceae bacterium, assembly GCA_021604865.1. GTDB lineage: Bacteria > Bacteroidota > Bacteroidia > Chitinophagales > Saprospiraceae > BQJU01. The sequence continues at coordinate 26,249 of BQJU01000004.1, forward strand.
AAAGATTCGCAAATTGCTTGCTAATTTCTACGTGCAATTTAATATCCTGCAAGATAAGTTGACGTTTAAATCTTCTTACAATAGTTCATATACAAGCCTTAATAAGCGCGAAGTGGACTTCCCATACTTCATCGGAAATAGTTTCCAGCGCGAAAATTCAGCGATCTACCGTCAAACGGAGACTTATTTCAACCAAATCTGGGATAATATCCTGACGTTTAAGGAAAACTTTGGAAAACACAACGTATCAGCCATGGTGGGTAGTTCTTACCGTGACGAAGCCTACGATGAGCTAGAATTGCGCGCCTTGAACTTTCCAACCGACCAGGAAGCAGCCTGGTATATCGATCAGGCAGAGACGCTGGACACCGATCGGGATAACGTCGGTGACGATGGTAACCGCTATTATGGCATCTCTTATTTTGGCCGGATAGCCTACAATTTCAACAACCGGTACCTGCTATATGGTACTTACCGTGCTGATGGTAGCAACAAGTACCAGGAGAAATGGGGATACTTCCCCACAGTGGGTGTGGGTTGGATCATCTCCGAAGAGAATTTCTTTAATGTCGCCGCTGTCGATTACCTGAAGCTGCGCGCCAGCTGGGGAGAACTGGGGAATGACCGCATCAGAGCCAGTGATGGCGCTACAACCACTTCTGTAACAACCACTTCTTTGGGCGATACGCAGTATAGCGGCACGACAACCTCCAATACCTTTTCAGCGTTGCGTTGGGAAGTGGTGGAAGAGACCAACGTTGGTTTGTCTGCCGAATTTCTTCGTGGCCGCCTGTCGTTGGAGGCCGACTATTACACCCGAGACACTAAGAATGCCGCGATCAATGTGAATATCCCGGCTATCGGTGGTACGGTGCTGAAAAATGTAGGCGTAATTCGCAATTCCGGCATTGAGCTGGCGCTGAATTGGAGCAACAGCACTGCTTCCGGCCTCTCCTACAGTATTGGCGGTAATATTGCTACGCTGAATAACGAAGTGATTGATCTATTCGGCCAGCCGCACATCGATGGTGGTTCGGCGGAATTCCGTCAGCGTTCCATCGTAGGCGAATCACTACTGGCTTTCTACGGCCGTCAGGTAGCTGGTGTCTACCAAAATCAAGCTGAGATCGATGCCGACCCTGTTGCCATTGCAAATGGTTTGGAACCCGGCGACCTCAAATATGTAGATCAGAATGGCGATGGTATGGTTGATGATGATGATCGCGTGGTATTGGGTTCATACCTCCCTAGCCTGATGTTCGGTGCCAACCTGGGAATCAGCTATAAAGGCTTTGACCTGTCGGCTAACTTCTACGGCCAATCCGGCAATAAAATCCTGAACCGCCGTCGCGGGGAGGTGATCTTCACCAACGACACCAATATGGATGCCGATCTGGCTATCAACCGCTGGCACGGCGAAGGCACTACGAATAGTTACCCTTCCAGCAAGGGTATTCGCAAAGGATGGAACCAAAAACTCAGTGATTATTGGGTAGAAGACGGTGCTTTCTGGCGGATACAAAACGTACAACTGGCTTATAACCTCAAAGGAGAGACAATTTTCGGTGTTGGTGCTCCGGACATCCGGATTTCCTTTACGGCCGACCGACCGCTAAGCGTATTCGACTACAACGGTTTTACCGCCGAGGTTCCAGATGGTGTGGATCGCCAAACTTATCCGATCCCAGCGGTTTATACGGTGGGATTAAATGTCAGGTTTTAAATATAAACGCATAAAAATAATACAGATGAAACTCCTAAATAAATATAGTCTCAGTTTCACGATGGTAGCCTTGTTGCTGCTAGGGCTATCATCCTGCCAGGATAACCTGGATGAGCTGGCCGAAAACAGGACTTTTAACGATGAGATCGATTATAGCATCTCTGGCAATATGGTATTGCCCCTCATTGGTACTTACGCAGGATTTTACTCCCGTGGTTGGGAAACCATCCCCTTGATCGCTGTCCGTGGTGACGATGTCAACGCTGGTGGCTTGGGTGACCAGCAGGATTTTGATGCTACGGATCACTTCGTATACAATAAAGATTACTGGATGTACAACTCGTTGTGGCAGTTGAACTACAGCGATATCTATACCGGCAAAACGGCCATCCAACAAATTGAACTGTACCGCGAAGCCGGTGCGCCTTCCAATCTGGCCGATCAATACATTGCAGAGGTCAAAACGCTCAACGCCTTCCTACTGTTCCACCTTTCGCGAGTATGGGGTGATATTTTGATTCCTAATACGGGGGACCCTGCTGACCTGCTGGTTGCTGAACTATCCACCAAGGATCAAGTGATGCAATACATTTCAACGCAGATAGATGAAGCACTTCCGGCCCTTTCGACCATACACCCAGCTGATCGTACCGATGTTCCTGGCGGTGTAAACCGTTATACCGCACTAGCTATAAAAGCTATGGCTGAACAGGAACTTGGCAACTACCAGGCAGTGGCTAATGCTACTGGAGAGATCATCAACTCTGGTGTTTACCAATTGGAACCAGATTTTTACGAGTTGTTTAAGCTAAAAGGCAAACTGAACCGTGAAAACTTGCTCGAATTGCAATATTCTGATTACGGTCAGGGATCAGGTGACCAAAACGCCCACCTCTTTGCTTTCTATGGCCCTCAGAGTTGGGAACCTGCGGTGGCAGGCATAGGCAGCGGCTGGGGCTTTTTTGAGCCGAGTTTCAAATACATCAAATTTATGCTTGATCGTGGAGAGACTGTACGTTTAGAAACGAGTGTGCTCTTTACCGATCGTGGTATTGCAGAGCTTCAGCAAGATCCCAACTATGCTACCCTTCCTGATTTTGTATCTAATACCACCCGTGACGGTGACGTGATCAACGATTACGCACGCGCCAAATTCGCTAGTGGCAAGCATTACCTGCCGTCCAATCAGATGACTCCAGGTCGCACCGCTTATGGCAACAACAAAAACTATACTTGTATCCGCTACGCCGAGATTCTGCTGATGCATGCCGAAGCCCTTGTTCGTGGAGCTACTAGCTCTTCTATCTCTGCCGATGAGGCGGTGAAAATGGTTCGTACCCGCGTCAATATGCCAGAAATTACGGGCGTAACCCTGCAAAATGTAGTTGACGAGAAATTCGCCGAGATGGCTATGGAATGGGGTGTACGCTACTACGATTTGATCCGCTGGGAAAAGTATGAAGAACTCAATTATGACGACCGTGTATTCACGACGGATAAGATTTTCATGCCTTACCCACAGGCCCAGGTTGATCAATTGCCAGCTCTGGATAAACCATAAATCGGCACCAAATTCAGACAAGGGTTTGAATCATGTCAATTAATCTAAAATTGTAAAAAGATGAAACTTATAAATAAACTTTTCCTATTCCTTTTTCTGGTGGGTATGACCTTTTCCTGCCGGGACGGCATCGACCCCATTTCCGCCGTTGATGCGGGGCCTGATCAAGGAAATCCGGAGGTGGTGATATCCTTCCCAGTGGAAGGTTCAGTGATCCAGGTATTGGAGCCCGTTACTTCGGTTAATATCAAATTTGAAGCTACAGACGACATTGAACTGGCGGAAGTGATCATTGATTTTGACGGCGCGCAAATTGCCAAGTTCACGGAATTTCTCGATTACCGTCGGTATAAGGATGAATACACTTATGACCAGGTAGGTGATGGAATGCATATCATTACCATTACGGCGACAGACAAAAATGGCAAAACCGGCCTGGCTAGCGTCAGCTTTACCAAAGAACCGGCCTATACCCCACTTTATGCTGGAGAAGTGCTTTATATGCCATTCGACGGAGATTACATTGATCTGGTAAACATCCGACAGCCGACAGTGATTGGCTCCCCCGGTTTTGCTGGCGAGAGTGTTGTCGGTCTTGATGCCTATAGAGGAGCTGGCGACGCTTACCTCACTGTCCCAACAGATGGTATGGTAGCTAATAAAGAGCTTAGCGCTGTCTTCTGGATGAAGGTCAATGCTACGCCTGATCGTGCTGGTGTATTGGTCATCGGTCCTCCAGATTCAGCCAATCCGGATGCTGCCAATAATCGGGTGAGCGGGTTCCGTTTCTTCCGCGAGAGTGCGGGCGATAAGCAGCGCTTTAAGCTGAATGTCGGTAACGGTGCTGCTGATTCCTGGTTCGATGGTGGTGAAGCTGCTGATGTTGCTCCTGATACGGATGAATGGCACCACTTTGCATTTACTATTTCTGAAGATTATGTAGCGGTGTATATTGATGGCGAGATCGTTAAAGATGGCGCTTTCGACGGTATTGACTGGACGAACTGCGATGTTCTTTCTATCATGTCGGGTGCACCTCGTTTTACAGGATGGAGCCACCTCTCAGACCAAAGTTACATGGATGAATTGCGGATCTTTGACCGCGAACTCTCCCAGTCTGATATTCAGGGCATCATCAATACAGAAAATGGCGGTGGAAGTGGTTATACACCCAAGTATGATGGAGAGACTTTCTATCTTGGCTTTGATAATGGTGACTATACAGAAATGGTCAGTGGAAATGTAATGACTGTTGTTGGTACCCCTGGTTTTGCCGGTGAAAGTAAAGTAGGTGCTGACGCTTATGCCGGTGCTGCCGATTCTTACCTTTCCTTCCCTACGACAGGATTGTTAGGCGATGAATTCAGTGCAGTATTCTGGCTGAATATCAATGCTACTCCTGACCGTGCTGGTATCTTGGTCGTTGGTCCACCAGACCTTGACAATCCCGGTGCAGAGAATGTTCGGACCAGTGGCTTCCGCTTTTTCCGCGAAAGTGTCGGTGACCTGCAACGCTTCAAGCTCAACGCCGGTAATGGGGCAGCAGACAGCTGGTTTGACGGTGGTGAAAATGCTGATGTACAAGGAGATACTGGCGATTGGAACCACTTCGCATTTACTATTTCTGGTGGTGAATGTGTGGTCTATATTAACGGTCAAGTCGTCTCTCAAGGGGCTTTCGACGGTATCAACTGGACTGACTGTGATATGATTTCCATTATGTCTGGTGCACCTCGTTTTACGGGCTGGGGCCACATGTCAGACCTTAGTTATATGGATGAACTCCGCCTGTTCAACAAAGCTTTGACACAGGAGGAAGTCAATACAATCATTACCGACGAGATGTAGACCTATTTTCAGTATGAGTTATATCAGAAGTTAAAATGCTTAGATTTTAGTTTCTGATATAACTCGTGCTGTATTTACATGGATTATTGAAAAGGACGTTAGTTCCTAACAGAAGCGGGCTGAGGTCAGAAAAGCAAAACATAATTTTTATGAATCACGTCTCCCCCCCAGTACGAATCATTTTCTTTTTTTCTTTGCTCAGCTTTGTGTTGATTTCCTCTTGCAAAGAGAAGAGTGATGAGGGAGGAACCCTCGAAGAAGAACTAAAATTAAGCTTCGCCCGCCTAGGTAGCCAGACCATTCTCAACATGAATGCAGTGGACGGAGAAGGTGCCATTTATCTCGGTTTCTCTGCACCCGTGGATATGACTTCTGCCAATATGTTTCAGATAAGTACCAGTGGAGGGACAGTGCTCAATGATACCGAAGACTGGAATGCCCAGAATAATCAGGTTATTATCACCGTGGATCAATCCTGGATCGAAGGAGAAGCGTATACCCTCCATGCCAATGGTCGCCTGACTAGCATGGAAGCCACTGATCTGGAGGAGCTGGTACTTTCTTTTACTATCAACAAGCAACCCCTAATTGTCACCCGCATTCAGGTAGACACCAATGTCTTTGTTTTAGATGCTGACGCCCTCAATACCGATATCAGCGTCAACAAGCCGATGGAAATCACTTTTTCCCATCCGCTGGCTATCGCCCCGCAAGACCTTAAAGCGCATTTATCAATTGAAGGCCGTGACGATATGGGATTCAATGTCACCGCGCTTAGTGATACTACTTTTCAACTCCAATTCACGGAAACATTTAAAGATTTTACCACTCACCAGCTAGTTATCGCCTCCAGTCTGGGTGGCGCTATCGACCGCGATTTTGATAAATTGGAATTGACTTTTTTTACCGGCCCTTCGACTACACCTGATTTTCCACTGCTTTCGGATGATGATCTATTGACTACGATCCAGGAACAAACCTTCAAATATTTCTGGGACTTTGGCCATCCCGATTGTGGCATGGCTCGCGAACGCAATACCAGCGGCAATACCGTTACCAGTGGAGGCAGTGGTTTTGGCTTGATGGCCATGATTGTAGCTGTAGAACGCGGTTTTATAACAATGGAGCAAGGGCTGCAACGCTGGGAGCAGATGGTCGGCTTTCTAGAAACAGCTGACCGTTTCCATGGAGCCTGGTCACATTGGATCAATGGACAAACGGGTGCTGTCATCCCCTTTAGCTCCGCTGACAATGGGGGGGATCTGGTAGAAACGGCCTTTCTGGTGCAAGGTCTACTCAGTGTACGACAGTACCTGTTACAGGAAGCTCCGGGACAAACCGAGCTGATTGACCGAATCAATACGCTCTGGGAAGGCGTGGAATGGGATTGGTATACCAAAGGACAGAACGAAGCCTTATACTGGCACTGGTCGCCCGATAATGAGTTTCAAATCAACCTAAAGATAACCGGGCATAATGAAACGCAGATCGTCTATATCCTGGCAGCATCTTCTCCTACCCATCCCATAGATCCTGGTATTTATCATTCGGGCTATGCCCGGGCGGGGGCAATGGCCAATGGGCAATCCTATTTTGGTATTCCTTTGCCGTTGGGATCAGATTACGGTGGTCCTCTTTTTTTTACTCACTACTCCTACTTGGGCCTCGATCCACGCAATTTGCAAGATCAATATGCCAATTACTGGACACAGAATGTCAACCACTCCCTGATCAATTATCAATATTGTGTCCAGAATCCGAAGAAGTACTACGGATACACTGCTCAATCCTGGGGGTTGACCGCCAGCGATAGCTACGTTGGCTATACGGCACACAGTCCCACCAATGATCGCGGGGTCATAACACCAACGGCTGCGTTATCGTCTATCCCCTATACCCCGGAAGAGAGCCTGTCGGCTATTCGCCATTTTTACTACAACCTGGGGGATCGACTATGGGGCGAATATGGTTTCTATGATGCTTTTCATCCGACGAATAACTGGGAAGCAGATTCTTTCCTCGCAATAGATCAGGGACCGATTATCATTATGATTGAAAACTATCGTACCTCGCTTATCTGGAATTTATTTATGTCTTGTCCGGAATTACAGGATGGGTTAGATATATTAGGCTTTGAATATTAATCAACCATACAATCGACAAATGAAGAACAGATTAATCCTATTAGGATTGATTGGTCTGCTGCTTTCTTGTGAACCGGCATCCAAGCAATCACCCACTGAAGAAGAGCAGACCCAAAGTGCCATTTCTAACGAATCACTCCTGGATTCTATTCAATACCGAACTTTCCAATATTTTTGGGAGGGCGCCGAACCAACTTCTGGCCTGGCCAGAGAGCGGTTTCATGTGGATGGCGTATACCCACAGGATGATAAAAATGTCATTACTTCTGGTGGATCGGGCTTTGGGATCATGGCCATTTTGGTCGGCATGCATCGGGGATTTATTACGCAGCACGAAGGTTATGAACGGCTGGTGAAAATTGTAAGCTGGCTGGAAAAAGCCGACCGTTTTCACGGTGTCTGGCCACATTGGATATATGGAGAAACAGGCAAAACCAAACCCTTTAGCAAAAAGGATGATGGGGGAGACCTGGTGGAAACCTCTTTTCTAATACAAGGGTTACTGAGTGCCCGGCAATATTTTTACAAAGGTGGAGAAAAAGAAAAGGCATTGGGTGATCGCATCGATCAGCTATGGCGGGAAGTGGAATGGAGTTGGCATCAGGGACCTGATCAGGAAAATATTGTTTTCTGGCATTGGTCCCCTAATTTTGGTTGGGATATGAATTTCAGGATTAACGGATACAATGAATGCTTGATCACCTATGTACTTGCAGCATCTTCTCCGACATACCCCATTCCTGCTGCTGCCTATCACGAAGGCTGGGCACAAAATGGGAATATTACAGGTGGTCCGACCAAATACGGGTATCATCTGGACTTTAAACATATTGGAGCTCCTGAATATGGTGGCCCCTTATTCTGGTCTCACTACTCATTTCTCGGCCTTGATCCACGCCAGCTGAAAGACAAATATGCCGACTACTGGGAGCACAACAAAAATCACGTATTGATCGATCAGAAATATTGCATCGAAAACCCACACGGATATAAGGGTTATGGGGCCGATTGCTGGGGGCTGACCTCTAGTTATTCACTGAAGGGTTACAGCAGTCATAAACCAGAAAAAGACCTGGGAGTCATCGCGCCAACGGCAGCATTGTCTTCGTTTCCCTATGCACCAGAGCAATGTATGGAAGTGGCCCGCCATTTTTACACGGATATGGCCGATCAACTCTGGGGCCCTTATGGCTTTTACGATGCCTTTAGTGAACAGGAAAACTGGTTTCCAAAAAAATACCTGGCCATTGACCAGGGACCCATTGTCGTGATGATAGAAAATTACCGCTCTGGATTGTTGTGGGATTTATTTATGTCCTGCCCGGAAGTTCAGGATGGATTAACCAAATTAGGATTCACTTATTAATTTTAGTAATGAAAAAAAATTACCTACTCCTTATTATGGTACTGGGAGGCATCAGCCTTTACGGCCAAGAAAATGTGAATAGAAAAATTGAAGCCCTAATGGGCAAGATGACGCTGGAGGAAAAGATCGGTCAGCTGACCCTGTTTACCAGTGGTTGGGATCAGACCGGGCCTACCTTGCACGATGGGTATAAGGAAGACGTCAAATCTGGTCGTTGTGGCAACCTATTTAATGCCCATACAGCTGCCTATAATCGCGAATTGCAGCGCATAGCAATAGAAGAAACCCGACTGGGTATTCCGCTTTTATTCGGCTATGATGTCATTCACGGATACAAGACCATCTTCCCCATTCCATTGGCTGAAGCCTGTAGTTGGGATATGGCCCTTGCAGAAAAATCTGCCCATCTGGCGGCCAAAGAAGCTGCTGCCGGTGGCTTACACTGGACCTTCAATCCGATGGTGGATATAGCCCGAGACCCTCGCTGGGGGCGTATTGCTGAAGGTACTGGTGAAGATACCTGGTTAGGCAGTCAGATTGCAGTAGCCAAAGTAAAAGGCTACCAGGGTAATGATTTATCTGATCCGACAACACTACTAGCTTGTGTCAAACATTTTGCCGCCTATGGCGCTCCACAGGCTGGCCGTGATTATCACACAGTTGATATGTCGGAGCGTGTTTTACGGGAAGTATACCTGCCTCCTTACAAAGCAGCCATCGATGCCGGCGTTGGAACGGTAATGACGTCTTTTAATGAATTGGATGGGGTTCCAGCTACGGGTAACGACTTTCTGATGGAGCAAATTTTGAGAAAAGAATGGGGTTTTGAAGGCTTTGTCGTGACGGACTATACTTCTATTAATGAAATGGTTCCCCACGGTTTTTCCAAAGATGAAAAACAAGCTGGTGAGCAGGCCCTGAACGCAGGAGTAGATATGGATATGCAAGGAGCTGTCTATCAATCCCACCTGGCACAACTGGTCAAAGAAAATAAGGTCAAGATTACCGATATTGATCAGGCGGTATTCCGCATCTTGAAAATGAAATACGCCCTGGGTTTATTTGATGACCCCTACCGCTATTCCAATGAGGAACGTGAGAAAAACACGCTGTTTTCTAAAGAAATGATGGATCACGCCCGGGAAGCTGGTAGAAAATCAATCGTTTTGTTGAAAAATGAGTCAATAGAAGGTAGACCCTTGCTGCCACTTGCTAAAAGCATTCAAAAAATTGCTTTGATTGGCCCATTGGCAGATAACCAGGAGGATTTGTTAGGCACCTGGCATGCAGCGGGTGATGCTTCCAAAGTAGTAACTTTAAAACAGGCCCTCACCGACGCACTTCCCAATGCGACCATTACCTATTCTCAAGGATGTTCAACAGAAACAGACAACCGCGACGGTTTCGGTCCGGCGATGGACGCGGCAAAAGCAGCCGACGTTGTGATCATGGCCATTGGAGAAAATTATCGCCAAAGCGGTGAAGCAGCCAGCCGGAGTGAATTAGGACTACCCGGAGCGCAACAAGCTTTGCTCGAAGCTATTTACCAAACGGGCAAACCAGTCATCGTTGTTTTGATGGCCGGTCGCCCCCTGACCATTTCCTGGATGCATGACCATGTACCCGCTATCGTCAATACCTGGCACCTCGGAACCATGGCTGGGCCCGCCATTGCTGATGTACTGACCGGAGCTTACAACCCAAGTGGGAAACTGGTGATTACCTTCCCCCGCAATGTTGGGCAAATTCCGATTTATTACAACATGAAAAATACTGGCCGCCCTTTCGATGCTAAAAATAAATATACCTCCAAATACCTGGATGTAGACAATACTCCTTTGTATCCTTTTGGTTATGGGCTAAGCTATACCCGGTTTAAATACAGCAATTTGAAACTTAGCAAATCGACCATCGGCTTTAATGAAGACCTTAAAGTAACGATCACTATAAGTAATGATGGGGAGTATACCGGAGAAGAAACGGCACAGCTTTATATCCGGGATCTGGTAGGTAGTGTCACCCGGCCGGTGAAAGAATTGAAAGCTTTTCAAAAAGTTGTACTACAACCCGGGGAGAGCAAGACCATTAGTTTTTATCTTCGTTCAGACGATCTACGCTTCTATACCCGATCAATGGAATACAAAGCAGAAGCTGGTGATTTTAAGGTTTTTGTGGGAGGGGATTCTGCGGATGTGTTGGAGGCTGATTTTGAGTTGAAATAACTAAGCGCATATCGATATGAGAATTGCTATCCTACTTTTTCTGGCCATTATTTTGTTTAACGGTTTCACACCACACAAACAACCGCAGAAACAAGAAAAAACACCCCAGAAAAACATCATTTTTATTTTGAGTGATGACCACCGTTATGACTTTATGGGTTTCATGGGTAAGGTACCTTTTTTAGAAACCCCCAATATGGATCGCATGGCGGCCGAAGGGGCGCATATTCAAAATGCTTTTGTCAGCACATCGCTTTGTTCTCCGAGTAGAGCTTCCATATTAACGGGCCAATATGCCCATCATCACGGCATCATTGACAACCAGTCTTTGGTGCCAGATACGGCAGTCTTTTTTCCTCAATATTTGCAAAAAGCAGGTTATGAAACTGCCTTTATAGGCAAATGGCACATGGGAGAGCATCACAATAGTGCCCGGCCTGGCTTCGACTTCTGGGCCAGCTTTCGTGGTCAAGGGCAGTATTACAACCCATTGATCAATGTTAATGGAGAAGAGGTACAATTCAAGGATAGTGCTTATGTTACAGATGTACTCACCGATTACGCACTAGATTTTTTGCAAAAAAGAAACCAACAAAAACCCTTTTTTCTCTACCTCTCTCACAAGGCCGTACATGCTGAATTTTTGCCTGCCCCACGCCACCGAGATCGATATGCAGCGGTCCCGCCCAGCTACCCAAAAACGATGTTTCCCCCCGGCCATGAACGCAGTACTGTAGATAGTACCGAATACAATTATGCCGATGTTCCCAATTGGGTGAAAACACAGCGTTATAGCTGGCATGGTGTGGATTATATGTACCACGGACAAATCCCTTTTGATGATTTTTACCGCCGCTATTGCGAAACCCTCCTAGGGGTTGATGAAAGCATTGGCAAGGTATTGGCTTATCTGGAAGCCAATAAGCTACTCGACAACTCCATTATCTTTTATATGGGTGACAATGGCTTTTCTTTTGGTGAACACGGCTTGATAGATAAGCGGCAAGCTTATGAAGAATCTATGCGGGTTCCACTTTTGGTCATGGGTGAAAATATGATCGCACCAAATTCTAAAATCACCGAGGTGATCCAGAATATTGATATTGCACCCACCATTTTGGAGCTGGCTGGGGCACCCATTCCCGCTACTATGGATGGCGCTTCCTTCGCTTCAATATTATTGGGTAAACCAACCGCTTGGAAAGATACTATCTACTACGAATATTTCTGGGAGCGAGCCTTTCCGCAAACGCCTACGGTACATGCCGTTCGCACGGATAGATATAAATACATCCGTTATCATGGCATTTGGGATATCAATGAGCTTTATGACCTACAAGCTGACCCGGAAGAAATGAATAACCTGATTCGCAGTGAAGCACATACAGAGGTAGCCAAGCAGCTCAATCAGGCTCTTTTTCAATGGCTGGAGAAAACAAACGGAGAGTTTATGCCCCTCAAGATTGATCAGGGAAAACGATTTGATTATAAATATCGGGGCACCTACTAAATCGGCATAGTTGAACCGTGTGATTTAATTATTTGTTGTAAGTTTACGAACTTGTTTGCGGGTCAATCTTGGCCCGTAGACAAGCTTTAAATTAGCAGGTAATTAATCCTCCTTGGAAGTCGTAATTTTGTAAAAAAAATACCACTTTCAAACAAAAACTTAAGACGGAACTCAACTATGGCAGACCACCAACATTCACAGGACTCCCCCATTTCACCTGAAGACCTGGGTGACTTGAAGTTAGGCCCTATCAAAGAAAAATCTGTGGGTATTCCCGCAGTGATGGCTGGTTTTTCGGATGTCGTCCAGTATATGAATGTCGCCGATGCAGCCAAAACCCTTTTCAAACTCAACCAAAAAGGCGGTATTGACTGTCCGGGGTGTGCCTGGCCCGATCCGGATGATGAGCGCTCAAAACTAGGAGAGTACTGTGAGAATGGTGTCAAGGCCATCGCAGAAGAGGTACAAAAAAAGACCATCGATAAACAATTTTTTGCTAAACATAGCATAGCTGAACTAATCAAATGGACTGACTTTGAGTTGGGCAAACAAGGGCGCATCACCGAACCATTGATGTTACGTGCTGGCGCCGATCATTATGAGCCCATCACCTGGAGAGATGCTTTTCAATTGATTGCCGATGAGCTCAATGCCTTGGATTCTCCTGATGAAGCCATCTTTTACACCTCCGGCCGTACCAGCAATGAGGCGGCCTTCCTATACCAGCTTTTTGTACGAGAATTTGGTACCAATAACCTGCCTGACTGCTCCAATATGTGTCACGAATCAAGTGGGACGGGGCTTTCGGAGACCGTGGGTATCGGTAAAGGGAGTGTTACGCTGCCTGATATTTACGAAGCAGATCTGCTGATTGTCATGGGCCAAAATCCGGGAACCAATCATCCCCGTATGCTCACTGCCCTGGAACGCTGTAAAGAAAATGGGGGCAAGATCATAACTATTAACCCGCTCCCCGAGGCCGGACTGATGAACTTTGTCAACCCTCAGCGGCCACTTAAAGTCTTTTCAGGTGGTACCGATCTTACTGATCTGTTTTTGCAGGTAAAAATCAATGGTGATGTAGCCTTATTAAAAGCCATCATGAGCCTACTCTGGTACGAGGAAAAAAATCGCCCAGGTAGCGTGTTTGATATGGATTTTATTGTCGAAAAAACCCTTGGCTATGAGGCTTTTTTAGATGATTTGCGCAAGCAGGATTTTAATACCCTGGCTGAAGCAAGTGGCGTAGCCCGCGATAAGATAAAAATGGCGGTGGAGATGATCCGCAAATCTCAAAAGATTATTATCTGCTGGGCAATGGGGCTGACCCAACATGAAAATGGGGTAGATAATGTGCGGGAAATTGTCAACCTGCTTTTGCTTAAAGGCAGCATTGGCAAACCCGGTGCGGGCACCTGCCCGGTGCGTGGACATAGCAATGTACAGGGAGACCGTACTATGGGTATCTGGGATGCACCAAAGCCTGAATTTCTAGACCAGTTGAAAGCAACTTTTGGATTTGAACCGCCTCGTAAAAATGGCTATGGGGTTGTAGAGGCCATCAAGGCTATGCACAATCACCAGGCTCACGTTTTTATTGCCATGGGTGGCAATTTTGTCTCGGCTACTCCGGATACCAACTATACAGCTCAGGCCTTGCGCAATTGCCGCCTCACGGCTCATGTATCTACCAAGCTCAATCGCAGTCACCTTGTCCATGGTCGGCAGGCATTGATTTTGCCCTGCCTGGGCCGGACGGATAAAGATACCCAACGCGATGGAGAACAATTTGTTAGCATTGAAAATTCTACCGGAGTGGTGCAATCCTCAAAGGGTATTTTGGCACCACCTTCTACCAAATTGCTCAGCGAGCCCGCCATCGTAGCACGCATGGCTATGGCCACCTTGGGGGAGCAATCAAAAGTAGATTGGCAACTGATGATCAATAACTATGATCACATCCGAGATGCCATTGAACAAGTCATTCCAGGGTTTGATAATTACAACCAGCAAGTTCGCGAACAAGGTGGTTTTTACCTGCCTAATGGTGCCCGCAAACAGGAATTTAATACGCCTAGTGGTAAGGCTCATTTTTCTATTACCAAAGTGCCAAAAAACGAATTGCAGGCCGACGAATATATTATGATGACAGTGCGTAGCCATGATCAATTCAACACGACCATTTATGGACTCAATGATCGTTACCGGGGCATCGCAAATGAGCGCCGGGTGGTGATGATGAATCGGGAAGATATGGCCATTGCCGGGATACTGGAAAAACAAGTTGTAAATCTGGTTAGCAACTACAATGGGAAAGTGCGGACTGCTCGTCAATTCCGGGTCGTTCCTTATGATATCCCGAAGCGTTGCGTGGCGACCTACTTCCCGGAGGCCAATGTGTTGGTTCCCATCCAAAATATTGATCAGGAAAGTAAGATTCCGTCTTCCAAAAAGGTGGTCATTAAAATTGTACCCGTTGAAAGTTAAAATATCGTAACCAACTTTTGTAAAATAATTCTAATTTAGAAATGAAGTTTTAAATGAGGTAATCCGTTTTATATGCCCAATCAAATATTCGATAACCATGGCCGTCCAATCAACTATCTTCGGTTAGCGGTAACCGACCGCTGTAACCTGCGTTGTTTTTATTGCATGCCGGAAGAAGGCATCAAATATGTAGATCGCCAGGAACTGCTCTCTTACGAGGAAATGCTGCGAATGGTGGGCCTTTTGGTAGACATGGGGATCCGGAAGTTACGGATCACCGGTGGCGAACCTTTTGTAAGGCGCGGCATGCTCGAATTTTTGATTACCCTTTCGCAAATAAAGGGGCTGGAAAAAATCAATATTACCACTAATGGTACCCTCACTGCCGATCTTATTCCGGAATTGAAACGCATCGGTATCTCTTCTGTCAACCTTAGCCTCGATACCCTGGACAAGGAACGCTTTTTCCAGATCACCCGCAGAGATGAATTTGATAAGGTGATGCAAACCCTGGATGGTTTATTGGCACACGGGATAACAACAAAAATTAATGCCGTGGTGATGGATGGTAAAAACACCGGCGACCTGATTCCTATGGTGGAAATGACTAAAGATCTGCCCATCAGCGTTCGGTTTATTGAAGAAATGCCCTTCAATGGCGAAGGCAATCACTATCCCAAACTAATCTGGAACCACAAAAAGATTCTCGACCACATCCGCGCACAATATCCAAACATTGAAAAACTTCCCGATCCGCCTAATTCTACCTCGGCCAACTACCAAATTCCCGGCCACCGCGGAGAGGTTGGCATTATTGCTGCATATAGCCGAACCTTCTGCGGAACCTGCGACCGTATTCGCGTAACTCCGCAAGGTATGCTCAAAACCTGCCTGTATGATGAAGGCGTATTTAACATCAAAAACCTGATGCGCCAAGAGGCTACTGATGAGCAATTGCGCACAGCATTCCTGGAAGCCTTGGGCAATCGTGCCAAAGATGGTTGGGAAGCGGAGCAAAACCGGCAATTTGGCCACCCGGTTAGTGAGTCTATGTCGACTATTGGAGGATAGCATTAGAGCATGTTTGGAGGCCAATCTTTGGGCTGCAAAGGATCACTTTTATGATGTTCGTTACTTTTTTTGACCGTATCTTCCAGATATGCTCCGCAAAAAGCGCCTCGTTTCACCAAAAAATTGACACTTTTTGCCTCCAAAAGCGACCTCCAAACAAGCACTGAGGTAATGAGCATACTTTATGTTGACTTGGATGAGGGTGGAAAATAAAAAGCATCCTACCTTTTATTGCTATATCAAGTGATCCATTAAGCGGGAGTGTCCAGCAAAGTGTGTCTGTCTCAGAATCTTTATTTTCTAGCTAGGGTCCAGCTAAGTGTATAAAGCATTGGATTTCAGTAAATTACTCTGCGAAACTCCGCGTTCCCTGCGTCTGCGGTGAAAAAAAACAAGAGTCATGGTTTATCCTTTTCGAATAACGCCCAACCCTCATTATATATTTATCAATAATTTGATCTATATCTTTTTGTCGTTTAGTGATCTATAACATTATGTCGCACCGCACAACATCACAATATCATTCTCTCCCCACCTCCCCATTTTTTCTACCTCAAAAGTAAAACGCTTCCCTTTTCCTCCAGCCGTGTGCCATTAGCCTGGGTCAGTATTATTTGGAATAAATAAACCCCTTGCGGCAGTGGGCGGTCATCTTTTTGGCCATTCCAACCGAGACTAAAGGAGTTACTTTCAAAAATTTTCCCGCCCCAGCGGTCATAAATGATCATAAGATAATCTTCGGGGGTGCCGAATTGCAAAACGGGTTTGAATTCCCGGTTGAAGCCATCCGGTACAAAGGCATTGGGGACCCAAAGTTGAGCAGTCTGTTGCAAACAAACCGTATTAGACCGTGATTGTATGTCAAGCATCCGTCCATCGGGTAGGGAAAGGGTGGCATTAGCAACCACATAATAGCAGCTTTCCAATTCTGAAGGATTGGCGAGATTGACTTCATCTATTGCGCTTAGTTCTGCGAATGGCTGATCGTTTAGTTTTTCGGGAATGCCGCCAGTTTCTATGCGATAAACATCATAGGTGATCTTATCGGCCAGTGAATTTTGGTAGGGTGTCCAGCTAAGGTTATTGATACCATTGGTCGTATTGCTTCCTTGCAGAAAAACCGTTACCACTTCGTTGGATGACCTGTTTTCGCCACAATCATCCACCGTTTCAATGACATAATGCACTGGTGCCAGATTGAATTCCGGAAATTCATCCAGAAAAAAGTTATTTAATATCAAAGGATTACTCAGTGTAACGGGGATGGCTGTCATCCCGCTTGCGCCCACTGAGCGACTAATTGAGGCTTGCGCCAATTCAGCATTGGTATTCCAGGTCCAATCAACCCCAATGGCACCATCGCCGGTAAGACCGGCATTGACCAAAGCAAGATCACGCACGGGTTGAACGACTGATGTCGTCACACAAATTTCTGTAGAACGGGAAATGAAACTGCTGCTGGCACGCTCCGCTTCCACGTAAAAACAATAGGTGGTGTTGTCATCTACATCTTGGAAGCTAAATTGGGTTTGGGTGGCTGGAGTTTCGCTCACTTCCTCAAAGGAACTGCCATTGGTGCTAACCCAAATGGCATAACGTGCCACCCCTGCAGGCCAGTTTATATATTCATTCCAACTGAGATTTATTGATTGCATACAAGGGTCCTGGTTTTCCGTTTCCAGGAAGATGGTATTATGGGGATCTACAACTAGGCTGGCATTGCCACATCGATCAATGGCCGTAACAAAATAAGTCTCTGGCCGGACTCCCGGATCAGCCGTAAAATCCTGGTAAGTATTGCCGACAAAAATGGTATCGATGACGGTGGTCCCCAGATTGGTATTGCGGGCAATCAGATAGGCAAATACTTCAGGCGAGGGGCTCAGGCTCCATTGTATCCTCACCGAATTGCCATTCACGGTTACAAAATCAATTGGACTGGGAGCAGGAATGCGGTTGTCCAGGGTGTCGGACTGTTCTACCGACTGCCCAGAGCAATTATAGTCGCTTTCCATGTAATAATACCAGACCATAGTACTTGAATTTTCGTGCACATAGGTCGTTTGTCCGGAATTAGTAATGGATGCCAGCACTGTATAAGGACCACTAATATCCTGGCTTGCATATATTGTATAAGCCTGAAAAGGTCCACAATTGTTGGCCGGAATGGTCCAGGTCAGGGTGTCATTGGCAACACAAATTAGATCCGGGGCTTGTATCTGGGCTTGAGTTTGCAAACCAGCTCCCAAAGCCATCAATAGTATAAAAAATCGTAACTTATTTCTCCTCAGGTAATTACCTTCCCTTTTCGCTATCATTTTAAAGTTCATTTTTACAAAAATCTATAGGTTGAGTGTTTTATGGTTACGAGCTTGTTTGGAGGTCGGCTTTTGTAACGAAGTATCATCGAAAAAGTGATCCTTTGCAGCCAATGCTCCTACGCTGAGTCCTTCGCCAAAGGCTACGGCCGCCGGAGAAACCTTCAGCGCAAGCGTATGGTTGGCCTCCAAACATGCTCTCTAAAGATGCGCTTATGCATATAAACGTTGCTCTGGGCTAGCTTATTGGCTTTCGCCAGATTCGTAAAAACTAGTCTAGTCATTAATTCGCTTGCGAAATTCCTCCAGCAATTGGGGCATAGGATACCGATTTTTCAATTGATAAGCAATTTGTTCCCTGCCTTTTGGGCCTTTTTCAAAATAAACCAGGCCTATTCCCTTTGCATAGATTTCCAAACCACTCAATTCCGGCTCTGCAAAACCGTCGGCTTCATTTCCTTGCTCAATCAGTTCGCGGACCGAAAATTGTACGGCCGGGTAGTCTTTTCCGGCCAGGGTATAGGTGGTATCACCGAGGTATTGACGGTTTTTAATGATGGTAGTGGAATAATTTTGTGCATTGGGAAAATCAAACCGGACTTTATACAAAAAGATGCCACCGTTTTCCTGTACCGAAAAGGGGAAAACACTCCCCGATAGGATTGCTCCTTGGATTCGTGTTTGTTGGTCCAGTGTATCGCGAAGGTAAAGGCTGATCTCTTCCAATAACATGCCATTACTGACCCTTTCTTCACGGATACGCTGTAGCGGAATGCTATCGTATTCGTAATAGGTGCCGGTGAGTATGTTGCTGTCTTCTTGCATAATGGATTGGTAGTGCCAAAATAATGAAGCCAGAGAATCACCCGCTACCGGGGCATATTCATAAACCAATCCTTCGGTTAGTGTTTTGAGTGGAAAATAGTAGTCCCGTATATCCCGCCGTCCATTTTCCGGACCGCAAGCCTGGGCCAATAGTAGAAAAACTCCTATTGTCAAAAATGGCAAACGTTTCATCTGAACCTGTTATAATTTCAGTTTGTTTTATGAG
Organism: Saprospiraceae bacterium; assembly: GCA_021604865.1. Classification (GTDB taxonomy): domain Bacteria; phylum Bacteroidota; class Bacteroidia; order Chitinophagales; family Saprospiraceae; genus BQJU01. The sequence continues at coordinate 45,550 of BQJU01000004.1, forward strand.
TAATGCCAAAATGGCACATAATTTCCAGTTTTAAACAACTGGTACGATAAATGTACCCTGCATTTACACCGCAAATATACTCCCTAAAGAATAGTTTGTTTATTCTATAGGTACAAACTACCCTCTAGTCGCGTATATAATTTATCTTTGCAGGTCGAATTTTGATAACTATTGAAACTAAAATATATGCTTAAGGGACTAACGAATTCTCTGAAAAAAATCTTTGGCACCAAATACGATCGCGACGTCAATACTTATACGCCAATTGTTCACCAAATTCATGAGAATTACGCGGAGTTGAACTCGGTCAGCAATGATGAATTGAGAAATAAAACGGTGGAATTTCGTAATCGTATCAGTGCTCACCTAGCTGGTGTGAATGAAGATATCCTTAACCTTCGTAAAGAAGCAAAGGCGGAGAAGGATTTTCTTCGCAAAGAAGACCTCTTCGAACAAATCGATGTATTAATTAAAGAGCGCGATCAACATCTCGAAGATATTCTCAAAGAATTGTTGCCTGAAGCATTTGCAGTGGTGAAGGAAACTGCGCGCAGGTTTAAGGAAAATGATACTTTGCGGGTTACGGCTACGGACCATGACCGGGACCTGGCAGCACAATCCGGCAAAACCCATGTCTCCATTGAAGGCAATGAAGCAGTATGGAAAAACCAGTGGCTGGCTGCTGGTGGAGAAATCACCTGGGATATGGTGCACTATGATGTGCAGCTGATTGGTGGTATGGTACTGCACGATGGAAAGATTGCGGAGATGGCTACCGGTGAAGGTAAAACCTTAGTGGCAACATTGCCCGCTTACCTCAATGGGCTCTCTGGTCAGGGGGTACACATCATTACGGTCAATAACTATTTGGCCCGACGTGACTGCGAATGGGTAGGCCCCATTTTTGAATTTTTGTTCCTGACCGTCGATTGTATTGATAAATATAAGCCTCATTCCGACCAACGAAAAAAAGCCTACAACTGCGACATTACCTACGGTACCAATAACGAATTTGGTTTTGATTATCTGCGGGATAATATGGTGCGCTCTGTAGAGGAAATGGTTCAACGCAAGCACCATTACACCATGATTGATGAGGTTGACTCCGTATTGATTGACGATGCCCGTACGCCATTGATCATTTCTGGTCCGGTACCACAGGGTAGTGAAGAGCAGGAATATATTGAGCTGAAGCCTCTTGTAGAAAGGCTTATCGCCGTTCAGCGTAAGCAGGCATCCGAATTTGTGGCTGAAGCCAAAAAGTTATTCAAGGAAGGCAACACTGGCCATCAAGAGGGCGATACGGGTATGGCACTGCTGCGCGCTTACCGATCATTGCCAAAATCGCGTCCACTTATCAAGTTTTTGAGTGAAGAAGGGGTAAAAGTTTTGCTGCAAAAAGCCGAAAACTTTTATATGGCCGAGCAGAATAAGCACATGCACCTGGTAGATGAACCGCTCTATTTTACCATCGACGAAAAGAACAGGCAGGTAGAATTGACTGAAATGGGAGCGGAATACCTCGCTCAGGGAAATGATGATGTTAACTTCTTTATCATGCCCGACATTGCTACCAAGATGGTAGAAATTGAAGGTAAAGAGGACCTTGATAACGATGGCAAAGAAGAAGCCAAAATCAAACTAGCTCAGGATTTTGCCATCAAATCCAAGCGCCTGCACTCTATTAGCCAGCTGCTGAAAGCCTATACTCTCTTTGAAAAAGACGAGGAATATGTAGTCATGGACGGCCAGGTGAAAATCGTAGATGAGCAAACGGGCCGTATGATGGAAGGCCGTCGTTATTCCGATGGTTTGCACCAGGCTCTGGAAGCTAAAGAGAATGTGAAAATTGGTGATATTACTCAGACTTATGCTACGGTTACGCTCCAGAATTATTTCCGGATGTACCACAAGCTGGCCGGTATGACCGGTACTGCTGAAACCGAAGCGAGTGAGCTCTGGGAAATCTATAAACTGGATGTCGTTGTTATTCCTACCAACAGACCTATTGTTCGCGATGACCGTGAAGATTTGGTTTTCAAAACAGAAAGAGAAAAGTACAACGCTGCCATTGAGGATATTGTGCAACTTAGTCAGGCAGGCCGACCAATACTGGTAGGTACCACTTCTGTAGATATTTCTGAAAAATTGAGCCGGATGCTCAACATGCGGGGTATCGAGCACAATGTATTGAACGCCAAGCAGCACCAGCGTGAGGCCGAAATTGTTGCTGAAGCCGGTAAGCCCGGAAAAGTAACCATTGCAACCAACATGGCTGGTCGTGGTACGGATATCAAAATTTCCGACCAGGTCAAAAAAGCCGGTGGATTGGCCATCATTGGTACTGAACGCCACGATTCACGCCGTGTTGACCGCCAGTTACGTGGACGTGCCGGTCGTCAGGGTGATCCAGGTAGCTCTCAATTCTATGTGTCGTTGGAAGACAACCTGATGCGCCTTTTCCAATCTGAACGTATCGCCAAACTGATGGACCGTATGGGGCACCAGGAAGGGGAGATGATTCAGCATAGCATGGTCAGTAAATCTATTGAACGGGCACAGAAAAAAGTAGAAGAAAACAATTTCGGCATCCGGAAGCGTTTGTTGGAATATGATGATGTCATGAATATTCAGCGGGAGGCCATTTATAAAAAGCGTAGAAATGCGCTGGCCGGTGATCGCCTTTCTGTGGATTTGAATAATATGTTTTATTCCCAGGTAGAAAATACCGTCTATGTCCACAAAGAAGAGGGTAATTACGAATCCTTTCGCCGGGATGCCCTGAGCAAGTTGGGTATTGATCCTAAAATTGAAGCTGCTGACTTTGCTGAAGCACCGATCAATGAAATCGTTGAAGACTTCTTTAAGCAGTTTCAGGAATTTTACGACCGAAAGAGCCAGCAGATCACTAACCTGATTATGCCTCAAATTGAACATGTCAACGAAAATCAAAAGCAATACAAACGTATTCTGATTCCTTTTTCTGACGGACGCACGAATCCACTGGCCATAACAGCCGATATTGCTGAGGCCGTTGAGAGCAAGGGAGAAACGGTGATTAATGATATTGAGAAGGCTGTAACCTTGTCGATTATCGACGAAAAATGGAAAGAACACCTTCGTTCTATGGACGAACTCAAGGATTCAGTGCAGTCGGCTTCTTTTGAGCAAAAAGACCCGCTGGTTGTTTATAAACTGGAGGCTTTTGATTTGTTTGAAGCACTGGTATACAGCGTGAATGAGGATACAACGGCTTATTTATCTAAAGGATCTTTATTGCTGCCCGATGGCCGTTCTCTGGAACAAGCCCGTGAACAACGCACAGACATGAGTAAGGTTCAAACCAACCGTACCGGTGACGGGGCCAGAGCCGCCGCAGAGTCGGTAAGCAGACGGTCGAAGCCTGAAACATTTAAACGGGTAGAGAAAAAGGTAGGCCGAAATGATCTATGTCCCTGTGGTAGTGGCAAAAAGTTTAAACATTGTCACGGTTCAAAATAATATACTGCCTTTTTTTAATTAAAAATTGGCAAAAATATTTAGAAAAGGCATCCACCTATTGGATGCCTTTTTTAATTGTTTATAGACAAGGTGGAATTAACCCTCCAAAGTACCAGAAAAGCAGCAATCGAGGTAGGGTGTCTACGTGTTGATATTGCGTTTTTTGCCGCTTCAGATTAGTCTATAAACATGCTCTTAACAAAAAATGAACAAAAAAGATAGTGCTGATTCTTAATTTTATGATATCTTGCGCCATCAGATAAGAACCTCAGAATAAAATAGTGCGATGAAGGTGTTTTGATTGCACGAGGTACTTTTTTTTAGTATAAAACGCGACAATCACAACTACTTTTTACCTTTTGTATTTAACCCTTGATAAGTGTAATTGAATGGATTTAGCGAGGTTAATTGATCATACATTATTGAAATCGGATACCGACCAGCAGGCGATTATCAAGCTTTGTGAAGAGGCTGTGAAACACCGGTTTGCTTCGGTTTGTGTGCCTCCGTATTGGGTTCCCGAGGCATTTAAGCAGCTTAAGAAAACGACGGTAAAGGTGACGACGGTCATCGGATTCCCTATGGGGTATTCGGCGACAGCAGCCAAGGTAGAAGAGATTAAGCGTTCGATTGATGAAGGAGCAGACGAACTAGATGTTGTCCTGAATATTTGTGCCGTTAAAAGTGGCAACTGGAACTATGTACGTAACGACATTGACCGTACCACAACGGCAGTACACCTAAAAGGCAAACAAATCAAGATCATTATAGAAACCGGGTTGCTTACTGCTGATGAAATCAGGGAAGTTTGCAAGATTTGCCAGGAATTGGAACCGGATTTTGTTAAAACATCAACTGGATTTAATGGTCCCGGTGCAAGTGTTGAGGCGGTACAATTGATACGCCAATTGCTGACTGATAACATCAAAATCAAAGCTTCAGGAGGCATTCGTAGCCGCGAAGATGCGATGAGACTAGTGGAGGCGGGGGCTCAACGCCTGGGAAGTTCTTCGGGTATCAAAATTGTAACGGAAATGTAGTATATTTGGCGTATGAAAAATATGCTGAACAAACCATACCGACTCCCCATTATACTTGGATTACTGGTGGCCTTGTGCAGTGCCAATCCATTGTTGGCTCAAAATATTCAGGTCAATGAAGATCCATTGATCACCCAAATGATGGAGCGCTTTGTGGAAATCAATAAATCCAGGACAAATGTGGAAGGCTGGCGTATCCAGATTCTGGCAACGACAGAACGTCAAAAGCTAGAAACTACTCGCCAAAATTTCCAGTATCGCTATCCTAATATACCTATCGACTGGGTACACTCCAAACCCTATTACAAACTACGTGCCGGTGCATTTACGACCAAACTGGAAGCCTTGCGGCTGAAACACATTTTGGAAAGGGATTATTCCGGCATTTATCTGGTTAGGGATGATAACATCCGGCCATCTGAATTTATCAATACTTACTAGACACATTCTATGCTGCTAAAGAGCATAAGGAAAAAAATTGACCTTGTAACTTTCGGAATTTATCTGGGGCTGGTTGCCATCGGATGGCTAATGATTTTTACCGTTGGTTATAAGGAAACGGGATATAGCGAGAATTTTTTCAATACCCCTATTGGTTCACAGACCATTTGGATTGGTATTTGTCTTACCCTTTTTGCTTTTATTCAATTGATCGACTGGAAGTTTTGGCAATCCATGGCCTTCCCGATTTATGGCGTATCTATTGCGCTTTTGCTTGGGTTGCTATTTTTTGGGGTCACCATTAAGGGGGCTACCTCCTGGTATCGCCTGGGAAGTTTTACCTTCCAACCTTCCGAAATTGCAAAATTTGGCACTTGCCTGGCCATCGCCGCATTACTGGGGCGTTATAATGCCAATCTTAGGAAAATTAAATGGATTTTCTATACCCTGATTCTCATTACAGTACCTATCATTCTGATCCTTAGTCAACCTGATGCGGGCTCAGCCTTGGTTTTCATTGCATTTTTAGTGGTTATGTACCGGGCAGGACTGTCAGAAAGTATCTATATTTTTGGGTTTTATAGTGCTGCCTTGCTTATTTTGGGTTTTGTCTTTCCACCTATTTATATCATCCAGTCTTTAATTGTCCTGGCCACCTTTGCCATAGTATACCATTTCAAACCCAAATCCTACTGGCGGCTGGGAATGCTGGTTTATGCAGGGTTATTGATCTTTTTGTATATGGATCTGCCCAATCTGCCTAATGTTCCCAAAGAGAATATTGAAGGAGAAACAATGGGAAAGGACTTTACCAATGCCTATTATTTCCTCAGTGGCACCATAGTCATTTTTTTGGGATTGGCATTTGCCCTATGGCGCAATAAAAAAGAACGCAAAGAACGGTTAGTCAATTTTTTATTGATCGCATTATTGTGGGGAAGTATGGTGTCAGTGGGTGCCAATTACCTGTTCAATAATGTATTAAAACCGCATCAGCAGGACCGGATTAATGTTTGGTTGCGGCCTCATCTTACCGATCCCCAACGCTCCCGGTACAACCTTATCAATTCACAAATGGCCATCGGCTCCGGCGGGCTTCAAGGCAAGGGATTTCTGGAAGGAACAATGACCAAACTCAATTATGTTCCGGAGCAAACTACGGACTTTATTTTTTGCACCATAGGCGAAGAACAAGGGTTTATAGGTAGTATCGGTATTATTTTCCTCTTTCTATTGCTGTTGTATCGCATTACTATCATTGCTGAAAGACAGCGCAACAATTTTATACGTTATTATGCCTATGGGGTTGCCGGTATTATCTTTGTCCACTTTTTCATCAATATTGGTATGACCATGGGAGTAGTCCCGATAATCGGCATTCCACTTCCCTTTATCAGTAAAGGAGGTTCCTCGTTGCTTGGATTTACCATTATGTTGGCCGTTTTACTTAAAATGGATAGTAGTCGCCACGCCAGGGTGTAACTTTAGAGCATGTACCGCCCAAAGGTTGGCCTCCAAACATGCTCGTATGGTTTTTAAAATAATGCCATTCAAATGCTACACAATAAACTCAACCCTATCATTCTGATCGGTATCCCTCTGCTGATCATTGGCGTGTTTTTGCTTTTTATTGCTGCCCAACTTTATCAGGATCTTGAAGAATACGGCCGTGAGTCAGAATGGAATGCTTTTTTCATCTTTTTTATGATTGGTCTGACCTGGTCCGCACTGTCCGTTTGTTTTTTGTTGAGGATGAATTGGGCCAGGGTTACTTTTTTGGTATTGATTCTCTTTTGTATCCTAATCTGGACAGGCATTATTTATTCCGAATTTTTTCAAGGAGACAAAATTCAGGTTATTGAAATAGGGATCGTTATCCTGATTTATGGCTTATTGCTGTTGTACGCGTTAACCCTTGAAAATCAATATGTGTTAAACCATTTTAATGGACAGGAGAGCGAAAAAGGGTTGTGGGAGGATATTTTGGATGATTGAGTAGAGGGAGGAGGAGAAGAGAAGGTGATATAGTGGTGTGGGTGAATATAGTGAGGGGGGACCGCAGAGGTACTGTGTTCCGATCCAAATAAATTAAGTACTTTTTTTATCTTTAATCTTACAAGGAAGATGGAATGTCAAAGGTTCATCTATCCAGTGTAGCTCCGATATCACATCGGGGCTACTTGTTTTTGCGATGATTTGTCTTTTTTCTGTTTTTCCACATGCTGATAATATCTTTCATCAAAAGGTTGATTTTTCTTCCATAGGGTATAGATGAGGACCAACAATTTTCTTTGCACGGCCACATTGGCCTTTTTTTTAATCGCTCCATTTCGCAAGAGCAATCTTTGATACAAGCCATAAAAAGGTTCTACTTTAAGGCGAATAACGGCTAAAGCTGGCATATACAAAACGGCTCGGATTCGCCCGTTACCCTGTTTAGATATCCGGGTTTTACCCGTGCTGTTCCCACTTTGGTTTTCAATGACATCATAGCCGGCATATCGAACCACTTGTTTGATACTATAAAATTCTTTAAACCCATTGGTTTCGGCCACTACGGTCAGCACACTAATCAAGCCCAAGCCCTTGACCGAATCCACAATTTGCTGTAGTTTGTCATCAAAAGCTTTGTCTTTTTTAGCCAGGCGCTGAGCTTGATCCTCCATTTTTTGAATTTGCTTATTCAATTGCTGGATCATTTGCTCCAGGGAACGCTTTACGGCCTCAGGCTTGACGGCACTATGGTTCACCGCATGGAGTTGATTAGTGAATTGCACTCTACTGACCATCAAGGCTTTACGGTGGCGTAACAAGCTTCTAATGGCATAGATTTGCGGACTGATCGGTGCCCATAACTTAAGCTTGCGCTCGGAGGCCAAATGAGCTAAGCCCCGCCCATCAAGCTTATCATTTTTGGACTGCTGACCAATAGATTGAAAGAATCTCTTGACTCGTTTGGCCAACTCTAAACAAACCGGATAGCCTTGATCATGTAGATAGACCAGCACACCTTCATGATACACCCCGGTGACTTCTAAGGCAATCTGCCAGCTTAAGGTTTTATCCTTACGTTTTTTTTCTAGCCAAAGGACCAGAGCCTGGTAGCCCTTTTCGGTATTGGCAAAGCGGCGTTGAGCAATGATCTTAAAGGCCTGTTCTTGGTTTTTTGCCCCAAAACAGGCATCAATCTTGTCTTTACTCAAATCCAATCCTAGTCCATAATTGAGCCAATGTTGAGCCATTGTCTAATACTTTTAATAAGGTTAACAATTACAATGGATCGAATATCTCTCACCGCCTTTTCTCATCTGTGATGCTGGATATCAACGACTTTGATTGATTCCTTCAGTACTGTTGTGGCTCTAAGAGAGAATGGTGCAGGCCTTACCTCTGCGAGTGTATCGACATCGATGGTCGTACTTCGACGCGTGATCTGTTTGCCAGCACCATTTCGATACATCTTCGTCAAAATGTAACGAATTTCTCTACTTTTACAAACATATGAGGCGCAGGGTGTGCGGAATAATTTATTGAAATTCAATTTTTTATATACTTATCTTGGAATTGAAGATTCTGAGGTAGACACACTTTGCTGGACACTCCCTATAGTGAATGGTCGTGGGTGGGAGCAATTACTTCTTCCTTCGGGCGACGAAACTTTGCGTAGTCGATCAATCCTTCCCCAAAAAACAAAATACAGGCTGTAATGTCCCAACCATAGAAGTTGGCCACATCACAGCCTATATAAAAGGTAATTTAATTTTTACCCGCAAGAGCTTTAATTTTATCTTCTAGTTCGTATTCATCACCGGGAAGGTAGCCGGAGTGTTCATATACAATTTCGCCACTTTGATTGAGCAGAAAAGTGTGTGGAATAGACTGAAAATTTAAAGCATTGCGCAATTGATTATTGGGATCAGACAGAATGGTGTATTCCCATCCTTTAGTTTCTACGAGTGGTTTTACTTTTCCCAGGGCGCGTTGAGTATCAATAGTAATGGCCAGCAATTCCATATCATAAGCTTCCTGCCAATCGGGATAAAGATCCGCAATGGCGTCTAATTCCTTTTGGCAAGGCTTGCACCAGGTAGCCCAGAGGCTGATTACGGTAATCTTCCCGGTTTTGATATAATCCTTCAAATTCACGGTTTGGCCATCCAGGGTCTTAACATCAGTAGATGGGATGACTTTTTGTGAAAATGCAGTAGTTGAAAAAAGCAAGGCTAATGCAAGGAAGGAAAATTTTATCAACTTCATATTTCTCTCAGTTTTATTAAATAAAGATGTTTTTTATATGACTATTTTGGAATTAAATTTTTTATCTTCAATATTTTGCAGGAAACTTGCACTCAAATTGAGCGTCTCCTTATTTGTTTTGACGCCCAAAACATCCAATCGTCACCCTGCCGGGTTAATTTCCGGAATTAATTACGAAATCAATGATGCGTTGTTTGTGTCGTTACCATAGGTTTTATCCTTCAAAAAATCATTTTCAGTAACGACGAACAAAGCTAAACTATTTTAGATGAATACTTTAAAGGTTACATTAAATCTACTGTTGTTTCTCCTGCTTTGTCAGGTAGCCAACGCTCAAGAAAACGGAGGAGGAAGAATCTCGGGAAGCCTGGAAGCCAATGGCAATTTTTTTATGCGCGATTCGTCGATTGGAGCTTTTAATACGCCTCAATATGAGAATCAATTGTATGGTGCCGATGCATGGCTTAACCTCACGTACAGCAATTGGGGGTTTGACTTTGGACTACGCTTTGATATGTACAACAACTCCTACCTCCCCGACCCTAAAAACTCCTACACGGATGAAGGTATCGGACGCTGGTATGTCAAAAAACAAATTGAAAAGCTCGATATTTCTGCCGGTTACCTCTACGATCAGATAGGTAGCGGCATTATCTTTAGAGCTTATGAAGAAAGGCCTTTATTTATTGACAATGCCCTTTTGGGCATTCGCCTGGGATATGAAGTCCTACCCGATTGGCATGTCAAGGTCTTTAGCGGTCGCCAAAAAAATCGGTTTGAAACCTATAAATCCGTCATCAAAGGCATTAGCCTGGATGGTTATCTGGCTGGTGGTGAAGAAAGCAAATGGTCTATTGCTCCTGGTTTTGGCATTGTGAGTCGGACACATAGCGATGAGGTGATTGAGCAACTGGTTTCCACTATTGCCACCTATACCCTTCAGGATCAGGTAACCCCCAAATACAACACCTATGCCTTTTCCGTTTTTAATACCTTGACCGCCGGCGCATTCAACTGGTATATTGAGGGAGCCTATAAAACCGAAGAGGTGTTTTTTGACCAGTTTGCGGAAAAACTCAATTTTAATGGAGAAACTTCTCTGGGCAAATTTGTAAATCGCCCCGGTTCGGTGGTGTACACCAGCTTGAGTTATGCAGGAGGCGGTTTTGGCGTAACCCTGGAAGGAAAACGTACAGAAGATTTCACCTATCGTACCAATCCTTTTGTGGTACTCAACCGTGGGTTTATTAATTTCCTGCCGCCAATGACCCGCATCAATACTTTCCGCCTGAATACTCGATATAATGCAGCGACTCAGGAACTCGGAGAACAGGCCGTACAGTTGGATGTGAAGTATTCTCCCAATCGCAAATTGAGTTTTGGTGCCAACTTTTCCAATATTACCAATCTGGAAGACGATTTGTTGTACCGGGAAATTCTGGGAGAATTTACCTATAAACACAAACGTCTTTGGACCCTGAATGTCGGCCTGCAAGTACAAAATTACAACCAGGATATCTACGAAGGAAAACCGGGCGTGCCATTAATTGAGACCATTACGCCCTTTGCGGAATTTCTCTACAAAATTGACCGCAAACGGGCCGTCCGTTTTGAAGCACAATACATGAATGTAGGCGATGATGAAAAAGCCAAGGCCAAGCAGGACTATGGCGACTGGCTATTTGGTTTGGCCGAAGTCACTATTGCGCCACACTGGACCTTCACCGTATCGGATATGTTTAATATCAGTCCGGGCAAAAATTCTCCGATTGGTGAAAACAACGAGAAAAAATCCATCCACTATCCACGTTTTGACGTTTATTATACCCACAAGGCCAACCGATTTTCACTTAGCTATGTCAAGCAGGTAGAAGGTGTGGTTTGCTCTGGAGGTATTTGTCGACTGGAACCGGCTTTTAGTGGTGTGAAATTGACGGTAAATTCCTCATTCTAATTTGATAAAAATCAACCTTCTTTGACAAATCTTGTGGTCCCTCAATGGATTTGTCAAAGAACAACAAAATCAAGTAATGAAAAAGATATTTTTTGGCCTTAGCCTTGCTTTAATTTTCTTCGCTTCTTGCGAGGAAACCATGATACTCATCCCTATAGTTGATCCGCCTACTGATCGAGTGGTATTGATGGAAGAATATTCCGGTGGGAAATGTGCACCCTGTGCTGCCGCTCATGCTGAAGTTGAAAATTTACTGGGGGTTTATGATGGCAACCTCATTGTGCTTACCATGCACACCTTTATTGGTGGCCAGGGCAATCCGGTGGAAGGCAGCAAATACGATTTTCGGAATGAAGATGCTCAAACCATTATGGAATTTACAGATTTTCCGATCGGTCTGCCCTCAGCAGTTGTTAACCGCAACCATTTTGATGGAGAAGAGAGCCTGCAAGTCCAACGTGGTAGCTGGGCAGGTCATATTGCTAAAGAAGTGACCAAAGCACCGGGTCTGGGTTTGAATGTCAGCGCCGAATACGACGAGAATACCCGTGGGCTAAGTATAGATGTCAGCGCATTGCCCTATGAAAACCTCAATGGTGATCTGCGTCTGACGGTCGTTATTACCGAAAGTGGAATCATCAACCCTCAGTATACTGAAAATGGTACGGTTGATGATTATGTGCACAACCATATTTTCAGAGATGCTATTTCTGGCGCTGAAGGAGATGCTATTGGCAACCTGACCGCCAATGAAACTTTTGTGAAAAAATACCAATATACCATTCCGGAAGAAGATGGTAGCGGCCCCTGGATAGCGGACAACTGTACCGTTGTCGCCTATATTTCCTTGAATGACAGTGCTAATGGGACCAAAAATATACTCCAGGCTGATGAGGCGCACCTTCACGAATAAGTGGGCGTTTAGATAATAAAATTTTGATCTGAGTTTAAAATGCCTTAAATTATGTGGAAATTCTTTTTAAGGCTAAAATCTCATACCATGCAAACTCATTTCAGGGAAATATTAATCTATTATAATCCGGAGTCCAGTTCAGACCGGCAAACGGTAGCTCATGCTCAGGCTCTGGTTCCACATATCAGAACTTTTGCACATTCACAGGCACCTTCCACGGGCACTAGTTGGCAACAAATTCTTCAGGCATTAAATTGTCACCCTAAAGATTTGTTGAACAAAGCCCATCCTTATTATCAGTTGAATATCAGGGGAAGGGAGTTTGATGAAGAAAGTTGGCTGAAAGTACTGCGTTATAATCCGGAGTTGATCAAAGCCCCGATTGCTATTCGTGGGAAACGGGCAATCCTCTGTCTCACGCCAACAGACATTTATCGCCTCACTGAACAGGAAGTGGATTCCTTGTAGCGCCTCATTATTCATCAAGAATAAGGGACAAAGAAATGAGATAATCGTAGCCTTTTTTGTAATTTTGGACATTTCCAAATATCGAAGTGGCGTTTAGCGTATGTTTAGAGATAACCAATTAGATATAAGAAGTTATGCTTGAATACAAAAGCGGCATCTCTACCAACACGCGCCAGGCCCCTTCAAGTAACCCAATTTAGTTATGTCATTTGAAGTAGAAGGAAAACTTCTCAAGAAGTACGATACGGAAAACAAGACCGATAGTTTTCAAGCTCGGGAATTTGTCATTGAAATCGACAGTGGAAATTACCCCCAATTCGTCAAATTTCAATTGGTTCAGGATCGTTGTGCATTATTGGATCCTTTTGAAGAAGGGGGGCAGATAAAAGTACATTTTGACCTCCGGGGACGGGAATGGAACGGTAAATACTTTACCAATCTGAATGCCTGGAGACTGGAGCAGGCAAGTACTGCACAAGCAGAACCGCCACCGGCTGAAGACGGGGTTTTTCCTACAGTTAACGATGAGCCATCTGTAGAAGCGGATGATGATCTTCCATTTTAGCGCTTTTTTGAGGTAAGAACAATGAAGGCTGTCTTTGAGTTTTTTGAGACAGTCAAAACACTCCCCCCAAAGGGTGCGCTCTGATCTGATGATCAGGGCCACTCCTTTTTTTTAATGGCCATTCCCTATACCAATGATACGAATCTTTCCCATTGTTGTTGTTTTAAGCTTTATGTTACCGTTGTCGGGACAGGCACAACAAATTGTCAGTTTGGCAACCAGGTGGAATGATACTTTCCGGGAATGGGTCATTTATACGGTTGACGAAGATTTGGAAGGTGATCTTCATTTGCGTTGGCAAGACAATTGGACGGAGTGGGAATACCGCATTGGCGAAGTTACCGGACAAATCAGGCAAAAATGGCGGGATGACCCCAGCGCCTGGGAATTGCGCAGCGGATCAGACATCATCACGATACGAACGGTTTGGAAGAACGATTTTCGCAACTGGCGTATTAGCGACGATCAGCAACAACTGACGCTTAAAACCCGCTATGGCAATATTTGGGATGAATGGGAATTGCGTGATGCACAAGGGCGATATAGGATCTACACCAACTTTGAAGGAGATCCACGAGATTGGATCATTGATAATGAAACCGGTGAAACGCTTAGTTTGTCAATGCAAATGGCTATTGCTTTTATCGCCATTTACAACAGTACCGATAAAGAATAAGAAATGGACCTCAACTTCAAGGAATTTGGCCAGGGCGATCCGATCATTATCCTACACGGAATGTTTGGCACGTTGGACAATTGGCAAACCATAGGCAAACAACTCGCGGAACACTATACTGTTTTTTTGATCGATCAGCGTAATCATGGCCGCTCTCCACATACTGATAGTATCAATTATCCCGCATTGGCTGAAGATCTTGGAGCGTTTATGGAGGCTCACTGGATTTATAAAACCCATCTGATTGGGCATTCTATGGGTGGAAAAACAGCCATGCAGTTTGCCACCTCCTATCCCGACTTGGTTGATAAATTAGTTGTCGTCGACATAGCACCCAAACAATACGAGGGGGGGCATCGCGAAATTATTGATGCGTTATTGGCACTGAACCCCGATAATATACAAAGCAGACAAGAAGCCGATACCTTTATGGAATCACGCATCGAAGATTTTGGGGTACGCCAGTTTTTACTTAAAAACCTGACCAGAACCAAGGCGGGCAACTACCGCTGGAAGATGAATCTCGATGTGATCAACCAACACTATGCAGATATCCTGGCTCCGGGCATTGGGCCTGATGTGTTTGAAGGGCAGGCTCTCTTCCTGCGCGGTGAGAAATCGAATTACATCCTGGATGAGGATTGGCCGGATATCCTGAGCCACTTTCCCAACGCACAATTACAAACCGTGCCCAAAGCCGGTCACTGGGTTCACGCTGAAGCACCGGAAGTCTTGCTAGCGGCAGTGACCGACTTTTTGCAGAAATAGTGGTAAAAAATGTTTAAATTGAAGCCTCACTGACGTTCAATAAAGTCACATCAATCATTTCGGCATAGTTTTTGGTTCCCTTTTCCTGGCTTTTAGCATTTGGACATTATTTTCTGATAATTTGTCTGCAGGCCAACCTTAGGCGTGCAAACAAGCTCTATGGATTATTAGGGTATTTAATTGCGTAAAGGATATTTGCAGGTCAAATATTGGTCTTTAAATATGTTTAAATGTAGGATGCTGACGTTTAATACCTGAAAAGGGACGTAAAACCTAATAAATTAATAACTATCACCTGAGAAAATATTAAAAATAGAACCATGAAGCAGCGAATGATTAAAGTAGCCGCGGTCTTTTTAGTGATGGCCATCGGCATGGCAACGACCATGAAAGTGGAGAATAACCGGTATTTCGACATTCTAAAGAATATCGAAATATTCACCAATCTCTACAAAGAGGTCAACACTTATTACGTCGATGAGATCGACCCTGGAGAACTGATGCGCACTGGTATTGATGCGATGATGGCCTCTCTGGATCCCTTTACCAATTATATTTCGGAGACCGATATAGAAGGCTACCGATTTATGACTGAAGGTCGCTACCGTGGTATTGGCGCCCAAAGCAGAAAGATTGGCGATTTTGTAACCATCACGGAGCTCTACCAGGATCAGCCGGCTGACAAAGCAGGTGTCAAGGTAGGCGATCAGGTTATTGCCGTTGATGGAAAGGATGTTGTAGGCAAAGCACCCGATCAGGTGAATGATATTCTGCGTGGATTTCCCGGTACCGAAGTAGAATTGACGTTGCGCCGCCCCGGTCAGAAAGGCGACATAAAATTGAAGCTTACACGCGACGAGGTGAATGTGCCCAACGTGCCATATTCCGGCATGGTGAGTGATGATTATGGCTATATTGCACTGACCACCTTCACCCGTGACGCTGGCCGAAATGTAGCGAATGCACTGAAGGAATTGGAGGCTGCAAACCCGGATATGAAAGGCGTCATCCTCGACCTGCGTGAAAATGGCGGTGGATTGCTCAATGAAGCGGTTAATGTTTCCAATGTATTCATTCCACGTGGAGAATTGGTAGCTACGACGAAAGGCAAAGTGAAAGATTGGGACCGCAGTTTCAAAACCACGGGTCAGCCGATAGATGTGGATATCCCACTGACAGTGCTGATCAATAAAAATTCTGCCTCCGCTTCCGAGATTGTCAGTGGTGTATTTCAGGACTACGATCGCGGAGTCTTGATTGGTCAACTCTCCTATGGAAAAGGGCTGGTGCAAAATACCATGGACGTCGGTTACAACTCGAAAGTGAAAATCACGACAGCCAAATATTACATCCCCAGTCAGCGATGTATCCAAAGTGTAGAATATGCCAACGGAGAGCCAGTACACATTGCCGATGAAAAACGCACGCCTTTTAAAACCAGAAATGGCCGTACCGTGCTAGATGGAGGAGGTGTTAAGCCCGATGTTTACATCAAGAAAGCTTCAGAAGGTGGCGTGATCAAAGGATTGATCGATCAGCATTTGATATTCGATTTTGTGACGGAGTACTGCCTGGGAAAAGAAAAAATTGCCGAAGTAGAAGACTTTCACTTTACCGAATTCGACAAATTTGTACACTTTTTGAGCGAAAAGGAATTCCAATATGACTCCGAAAGCGAAAGCCTGCTCAAAAAACTTCAGAAAGCTTCAGCAAATGAAGGCTTCAAATTCGATAGCAATATTAAAAATATACAGCTCAATATTGAAGAAGCCAAAAAGGATGAAGTGATACGCCACAAAGAAGAAATCATCGACCAAATAGAAAAAGAAATTGCCAGCCGCTATTATTACCAGTTGGGTGCAATCAAAATGGGGCTACGCAACGATGCAGAGATTAAAGAAGCCATCGCCGTAATGTCGGACCCAGGGCGGTACAATAAGATATTGGCTAAGCAGTAAAGTAAATTTTGCTCTTTTGCTAGCGATGTATCCCGGCGACTTTGGTCTGAAAAAGGCTGGAGTCGCCGGTGTTGTTTAATGCCAGCGATGAACAAGCTATTAAGGATGTTAAATTGTCAACAGCAAATATGCGCTAATAAAATCAACAAACCATGGACGCAAAAGAATTTGCAAAAAACTGGGTAGAGGCGTGGAATTCACATGACATGAATGAGATTTTGCACCACTACACCGATGACTTCGAGATCACCACGCCGATGATTAAAATGGCCCTTGGCATAGATACCGGAACCCTGAAAGGTAAAGAGGCCATTGCCGATTATTGGTCAAAAGCGTTAGAGAAAATGCCAGATTTAAAATTTGAATTGTACGATGTGACCAAAAGCGTCAACTCGATCGCTCTATATTACCAATCAGTGATGAATAAAAGATCGATAGAAGTCATGTTTTTTAATGAAGAGGGTTTAATTACTAAAGTTATAGCCCATTATACGGATATATAGATCCTGTTGGAACTTTCACACGCTCAAAGGATAAGTTCGAACGCATAAATAAATGGCGATAAAAAACGCAAAAAATTAAGGGGGCTCCCTTCCCGGGCCCCCTCAGTTCATTATATTGAGGAATCATTCTTTTGCAAATCATCCCCCTACGGATTGTACCGGGATTACTCCCAGGCATTGTTAATTAACCCCTCAAAGATAGTGGAGACGGGAGCGGGAAGTTTTTCCTTATGTTGCAAATGTTTGACCTGGAGCGGGAACCTCACTTGCCACTATGTCGCATACCTCCAAACATGCGCTCAAGCATACAACAGCTTACTAGGCGGATAACCAAATTGCCGACTGAAACTACGCGAGAAATAAGCCAGGTTGGGTATGCCCACTTCAAAGGCAATTTCAGAAATATTGCCGGCTTTTTGTTGTAACAATTTGTGGGCCCTTTGCAGGCGAAGGGTACGTAGAAAAACCGAGGGCGACTGATCCGTAAGGGCTTTTAATTTTCGGTGCAGCTGACTGCGACTCATACCAATG
This sequence comes from Saprospiraceae bacterium, assembly GCA_021604865.1. GTDB lineage: Bacteria > Bacteroidota > Bacteroidia > Chitinophagales > Saprospiraceae > BQJU01. Next base: position 63,125 of record BQJU01000004.1, read on the forward strand.
GATTTACTCATCTCTTCAATGCTGAAATCTTCATTATCCATATTTTCTTCAATGATCGCCACCAGCCTGGTTAGGAAAGCTTCTTCCAGTGGACTGATTTGGGCAACTTCAATGTCCAGGACAGGTTTGTTGCCCTTAGAAAAGCGTTCCCGTAATTGGCGTCTTTGTTCAATCAGCTTTTCTACCCGAAGGGAAAGCTCCTCGGCATCAAAAGGTTTGGTGAGATAGGCATCAGCACCGGTTTTGAGGCCCTTGAGTTTATCTTCCTGATCGGCTCGGGCAGTGAGCATGATGATGGGAATATGGCTGGTTTTCTCATCGGTTTTTATGTGGTGAGCAAAGTCAATACCATCCATTTTGGGCATCATCAGGTCGGTAATCACCAGGTCCGGAATAAGATCAACGGCCTTTTCCAAGGCCTCCCGGCCATTGACCGCCTCTACTACCTGGTAGGAACCTTGTAGCTGATCTTTCAGATAGACCCTCAGATCGGAGTTGTCCTCTGCAATCAATACGATCGGATGTTGAAGGTTAAGCTGATTTTGTACTTTTATTGCTCCGTTTTGCGCTAATTCCGGAGATGCTGCAGGAGAAGTAGCCGCCATTGCTTCAAACTCCTCTTCCCTAGCCTTAGCCAGTTTTATCGGCAGCTCTACCCGGAAAGTTGTACCTTGATTTTCCTTGCTTTCTACCGTTATCGTGCCGCCTTGCAATTCTACCAGTTCCTTGGTGAGGGCTAGTCCAATGCCAATACCGCCCAGCTCTTCCTGCTCCTGCCCTGCGCTATAAAAACGGTCAAAAATGTGGTGCAGCTGGGCTTCAGGAATACCGATACCCGTATCGCTAATTTCAATCAATAGCTTCATATTGTCATCCGAACTTGGCATAACTTTCATCTCAAAACCCACCCTTTCCTCTTCAGGGGTGAACTTTAAGGCATTAGAGATCAAATTGGTCAGTATCTTTTCCAGTTTATCGCGGTCAAAATAAGCGTAAACCGGCTTCTCGGGAAATTGAGTTTGGTAATAAATCTGTTTACGCATCGCCCAGCTTTCAAAGGAAAACACCACAGAACGTACCAGCTGTGTGAGGTTGCCAGGTTCATTGGTCACTTGTATATGGCCACTTTCCAGTTTCGACAAATCCAGAAGTTGATTGACCAGCCGTAATAGGCGCTCCCCATTCCGGATCATCATCTTGCGGTATTTACTTTCGTCGCCTTTAAAGGTTCCCTTTTCCATTTCCCGCAGAGGACCCAAAAGTAAAGTCAGGGGCGTGCGGAATTCGTGACTGATATTGGCAAAAAAACCAGATTTGACCTGATCGAGCTCTCGCAACTTTTCCGCCTCCGCATTTTTGAGTTGCAATTCCAGGGCTGTCCTACGTTGCTGATTTCGCTGACGACTGCGGAGGAAAAAAATGAAACCGGATAACAAGAGCAATCCCAGTGAAAAAAGGACAATTACCAGGCTACGCTTACTGGTTTCTTGTTGCAACAATAGCTGCTGTTGGGCTATCTGCGACTCTTTCTTTTGGGTTTCAAATTGCACCTGCAATTCAGAAAGTACGACCTCGTTATTGGAAGCCTGCAAGCTGTCCTTCAATTGCATATAATCCAGGAGAAAGTCATTGGCCCTTTCGAAATCTTTTTTCTGGGCATAATTTTTTGCCAGAAAGTGATTCAACTCGGCTTCTTTTGCCAGATCCTGATAGACGCGGGCATATTCGAGCGCCTGATTGGCATAATGGATACTGCTATCCAAAAGGTTTAGCGAGTAGTACATATCTGCCAGGCCATAGACACTAAAAAAATGGGCGACTTTATCATTCTCAAAACCAATTTCACGGGCCTTATCATAGTGTATCTTGGCGTTTTCATAATCCTTTTTGTACAAATAACAGCCGGCCAGATTGTTGTGCAACTTTGCCAAATTTTCAGGCAAGTTATACCGCTCCACAGCCTTCAGCGCCTCCCGGCCATAATAAATCATGGAATCAGGTAAACCCATTTTCTCATACAGGATATTATAATTGGCCAGCGCAAAAATGACGCTTCTGCCGTCTTCCTGATCAAGATAATATTGATAAAAACGGTCCAGGTATTTTTTGGCTTCAGCATAGTCGCCATTCTGCCGGTATATCAACCCGATTTCAAACTCCGTTTCGATCATCCATTTTTCATTGCCAGTCGTTTCAAACAATTTAATGGCCTGCAAAAAGTGAGTCATCGAAGTCGCATAATCGTGTTTATTCAGCAAGGCTAGCCCCATGCGGTAATGGCTTTGCCCCAGCAGGTATTTATCCGCCAGCTTTTGGGCAATTTCATGCCCGCGTTGAGTCCATACCAATGCCGAATCCGACTGTACAAATGCATAGGCTTTATACAACTGATCCGTCAATTCCCACTTGAGCGAATCATTGGCTTCAGCAGCAAAAGCCTGCTCCAAACTATCGATTTGAGATTGGGCCAGACAGATATCCGACAGGAAAAACAATAGAAAAATCCAGGCAGTTCGCATCATGGGTTATAAGGATGACTGCAATTAGTTTTTGGTTCTTTGACAATTCCCGTGATTTGGAATCAATCGAAAATGTAAATCGACACTCCCTAAAGTCGTTTACGCTTCACATTTTAGTTTGACCACGAAATTTGTCAAAGAACGTAGTTTTTTATTTGTTGGGGCCTACCCTGCGGGTCGCTACGCTACATGGCTCACTATTCGTTCGGCCCTGCGGGCTCCCCTGCGGGCTCCCCTGCGGGTCCCATTTCGCATCGCTAGGCCAGCCGTCCCCGATTGTCGGAGTTTGCACGATGGTCGAAATGGTAAGAAACGATCTAAATGTAAAGCTTCGGCCGTTCAACCAAATGTCTACTCGACCCTAAAATCCACCTCCTCCGCACTAATTTCCACAACATCGAAGTTATCATTTTTTTTTGGAACTACCGCTTCGCCATTGACTTGCCAGCTCGAATATTTCCCGGCAGGCAGGGCTATTTCTAGAGTCCACTTACCCTTAGATTGTTGGAGATGCAATTGTAACGCCTGCCCATTTTTCTTGTAAACAACGGCTAGGGTATTGTTCCCAATGAGCACATTTTCCAGGCTCGCTTCCGTCCATTGGGTTGGCATTTGCGGCTGGATGCGTATCCGTTGTTGGCTGGCTTCCGGCTGGATACCAAAAAACTGAGTGACAATTGGAACGGCATAACTATATAGGTTCCAGGCCTGGGTCATCATGCCATAGTCGGGCGAGACTTCATAGATAGCGCCCGGCAAGGCGTAACCAAAAGTGCGGGTCATGCGCTTCAGGTAATCCAGTGCATGGTCAGGGCGGCCATAATTGTTTTCCGCAATAGCCTGTACGCCGGTGGGCAAGGTCATCACTGCTCCGGTATAGGAGAATACTTTTTTGTTGGCTGCAAAGGAACCTTCATCCGACCCCGCCGTTTCATCGCGGTCGATACCGGTGACAAAGACACCAAAAGGGTTGACAAATCGGCTGCCTGTTTCCAGAGCGATAATGGCTTTGGCACTATCGGCTATACCCATTTCCATCGGGGTATTGACCACCCAGTTGTGGTGCAACACAAAACCCTGTTTTTTATCAGGAGCATGGGCTGCAATCTTCTGTTTGGTCGATTTGAGTTCCTCCACCGCCCAGGGTTTTTTCAGGGTATCTGCTCGTATTATGGCATCGTCGATTAGGAGAAGCGCTTGTTGGGTCGTGCCAATAAAATCCGCGTAAGACTTGAAGGAAGGCACCCAAAAATCGGTGTTTATTTTTTTGCGAAGCATACTGGCTATTTGTGCATACCTGGCAGCCTCTTCTGGTTCCCCCATCGCTTTGGCCAACTCTGCAGCATCAGCAAAAGCTTTCTGACTATAGACCGCAACATCGATCATTTCGCTATTGAGGCCGTGGATCTCCATCATGCCAAACCCATCCGGTAGCAGGTTGCCATCGGCATCATTTTCTTTCATCAACCAGTCTAGTCCTTTTTTGACCGTAGGGTAGTATTTTTTTAAAAAGGTGTCGTCGCCCGTCCATTGGTAAACGGTGTGGATCAGGGAAACAAACTGTGGCGTTTCATTCACATTTCCCGGATTAAAAACGGCTCCATTGGTAGATGCTTCATGAATGATACGGCCATTGCCATTGGTTTTCTCCGACAGTTGCACCAACAAATCAATGGTGCTATACACCAGGTCTGTCTGCCCAATTGCTAGTGCTCCCTGAAGGGCATATTCATTATCAACGCCAAACCACCAGGGATAATCAGGAAGCCCCGCAGCCAGCCCACGGCCAATATCCGGCACCTCCCGGATCAACCAGTCGGTATTGTATTTTACCCAGTGGAAAGCCGCTTGCAAGTCCTTGTCAGGGATGGTCAGTTTGGTCGTTTCAGCAATAGTTTCATAGCGTTCTTTTTTGGCTTTCAGCAATTGGGCGGCCTTTTTTTGTACATCCCGAAAAGTACTTTTAGCCTGGTCCAGGGATTGGTAAGAACCGGCAATAGTGATGGGGAGCACCACCTGAGACTCGGCGGGAATGTCCAGGTCAAAACTAATGGAAGCCGCTGCCCCTCTGCCTATGGGCTTATAGTCGCAGTGTGGGTTTTGATGCTGATACATGGAATCCGATTGGCTGGAGCCAAAGAGGGCATACCAGTCGTTGAGGCTATCTTTCATTACCCAGCTTCTGGTCGACTTGTCCCAACTGGCCATATCGCCGCTGTCATGCATGCTGGTGCGCTCTCCCAGCCATACCGGCCTCAGATCAGAAAAACCGGTAAATTCAAAGGTGATTTTTTTAGCCAGCGGGCCATTATTAATCAGGGTGTATTCAACAATCATAGCCTCTTTTCCATCCGGCACAAACTGGAAGCGTTCTACCTTCAAACCAAAGGGCGTTGACGAATAAAGGTGTTTATTGGCAAACGGATAATTGATGAATGAATCGGCCTTGGAGAGGCAGTGTACCTGATCCGTATAAAGGGCGGCTGTAAACCCATCCATCAATTTGATCGGATGATCCCAGATGCCGCCCATCTCTCCTTCAATGTGCCAGCCCAGATCTGGGAATTGTCCGTTTTGATGCCCAACCATATATAGGCGGTCACCTGCTGTGACAAAAGGAGAGTTGAGATAGGTTCTGGTACCACTCAGGCTTTCCGTATCACTGACCAGTTTTTGCAAACTTTCCCCGGCATCCTCCTCTGTTTTACACTGACTCAGGAGCACCGCCAGCGGTAGCAACAGCCAGTAAAAAGAAAATCCACCGGATTTATACCACTTCCGGATCAGGGCGATCAGGGATACCAAAGACCAGGTTCCTTCAAGAACGGTAAAAGGGATTGATTTGATCATAATTGATGAAAGACAAGCCAGACTTGCACCCACAAGGTTGATCAGGATGTAAGCATAGCTGTCCTGATTTATTTTATTAAACAAATTTAGAAAGTAAGCACTTAGAATTCCACTTACGCCTATCATGCCAAGTATTGTGGCTAGAGTCATCTTAAACGGTTGTTTTTTAGTTGTTTATTTGCTTTTGGGGTGCATCAGTTTCCTTGCACCCTTTTAGGGCTTTTGCGCAGTATGATGGGGTATATAGAGCGGTGCCCTATGTTGGAGTTTAGGCCCTTTCGGTGCTCTACCAGGTTTGAAAAAAACAAACGCTTTGCACAAACCTGGATGCGCTTGCCCCATATTATACATGAATAACGAAAAAATATATTTAAAGTTCTACTTTAAGACTTTGACGTTGTGTATTGCAGGGCGCTGAAAATTTTCCATTACCATTGTGAATTCCTTATTTTAGCCGCAGAAAGTGGTAGGAATGCCCTTCGCTGGATAGCGACTATGATGTACGGATCGGTTAGGTAATTGTTGTGCAATGGAAAATGAACAACTCGAAATAAGGAAACAAGTCTGGAAAGCAATTTCGGCATTTTACCTGGATACTGAACTGCAAGAGGGGGATTATATATACCTAATAAAGGTTTTTAAAAAGTCAGGACTTTCTCTCATTGAATTAAAAGCAATTGACTTGTATGAGGTGTTTCCGATTTTGCAATACAATTTATTGGGAGTGGCCGGGGTTTGGGATGCCTTTGAGGAAGTATGGTTGTTTGAAAAATGTCTTAAAAACCACCATAGGCGAAACACCCAAATATTTAGAGGGGCGGTTACGTTTATGAATGCCTTTTGCTATTGGATGCGGAAAGACCATTGGCAAAAAATTGAAGAACTTTGGAATACCAATCATGATTTATAGAGCAGCCCATATCAATGACATCCCACAAGTCCAGGAGGAATTGGGATTGAAGTTAGTTTTAAAATGAGCAATGATCAAAAATCGCCCCTCTTCGAAGTCGCCAAAGTTTTTACCAAACTAGGCCTCATCGCCTTCGGTGGTCCTGCAGCCCATATCGCGATGATGGAAGAGGAAGTGGTGACCAAACGCAAATGGATGACCCGCCAGCACTTTCTGGATTTGGTAGGCGCCACCAATCTGATTCCGGGCCCCAACTCAACTGAAATGACCATGCATTGCGGCCATGAACGGGCCGGTTGGAGAGGGCTGTTTGTTGCGGGCTTTTGTTTTATTTTTCCGGCGGTTGTTTTTACAGGTATGCTAGCCTGGTTATATGTGCAATACGGAAAAGTGCCGACCATTGAACCCTTTTTGTACGGTATTAAACCTGCCGTTCTGGCGATTATTTTAAGTGCTATTTACAAACTCGGCCAAAAAGCACTAAAAAACTGGCAGCTCGGCATTATTGGCTTGGCGGTCATAGTGGCTTCCTTTTTGGGAGTGAGTGAGGTTGCAGCCATTCTCGGGGCCGGAGTGGTTGGGCTGATCTGGTTTGGGGCGATGCAAACCGGTGGCAATCAAAGCCTGAAATCATTTATTCCTATCCTGTTGTTTAACCAGCTCTTCACCGCCGTGCAAGACATTACAAACACAAAGCTTTTCTTAATCTTCCTAAAAATCGGCGCGGTACTATTCGGAAGTGGCTATGTCCTTGTTGCATATCTGGACGGAGAACTGGTAGACAAACTAGGCTGGCTGACCAAACAGGAATTACTTGACGCCATCGCCATTGGGCAATTTACCCCTGGACCGGTCTTATCTACTGCCACCTTTATCGGCTTTCAGATCAATGGCGTTTTGGGAGCTATAGCTGCTACCATTGGCATTTTCCTACCTTCCTTTTTCTTTGTTTGGCTGTTAAACCCCATCGTGTCAAAACTTAGGCAATCGCTGCTGGCCGCCGGATTTCTCGATGCCGTCAACATTGGAGCGGTAGGCATCATGATCGCTGTAACGATCAATCTGGGGCAGGAAATTTTGGTCGATTGGAAAGCCTGGCTAATTGCATTGGCAAGCGTCGTAGTGACTTTTACCATAAAAAAAGTCAATGCTTTATGGATTGTTATTGGTGGAGCGATCCTTGGGTATTTACTACTAATGTTTTAAAGAGGCTCTTAAATATGATGATTTTTAAGACTTTTGTCTGGCTTATGTTCGATATTTGTGTTCAATGTTCAACATAGATATCATCACCTTAATTGCTTTTTTGGGGGCCTTCCAGGGATTGGCCTTTGCCGCAATTTTTTGGTTGAAAAACAAGAATATCTCCAATAAAGTCTTTTCGCTGTTGCTACTGGCAACGAGTATTAGGATTGCCAAAAATATCTTTGTTCACCTACGGGAATTAAACCCCGATATGTTTACCTGGATTGAATTCTGGCGTACCTCTGTTTATATTGGCCTTACTCATCAATTTGCCATTGGCCCACTTTTTTACCTGTATTACTTGTCAAAGTTGCAGCAAAAATTCAAGTGGCGAGCTACTTATTTGTGGCACTTTTTGCCCTATGGTTTATTGCTTGTGATTAGTCCGTTTCTTCAGTGGTCCTTCTGGGCCAATGGCGGACTATGGTTTTCCTACCTTTCTATTTTATTCTACTATTTATTGACCTTCCGGGTTTTTTATAAAGAAAAAGAACCTATCGACCGGGCAACTTCCAATTGGTTAAAAAGCTTATTGCTGGTTGCTTTTTTATTGATGCTGGCCTATTCTCCGGCGCTATTCAAATACCTCGGCTACATTGGAGGCGCCTTCCTTTACACCATCGCCATTTTGACGATTGGCTATATTATGCTAACCAATAAGGGAAGCATCGCTTTTTTTAGAACAAAATATGAAACCTCCTCCCTAAGCAGCAGAACAGCCAAGGAAATCAGGAAAAGGCTTGAAATTTATATGCAAACCCAACAACCCTTTATTGACCCTGAATTGACCTTGCAAACACTAGCCCAACAGCTTTCTGTTCATCCCCACCATCTTTCACGGGTGATCAATCAGGAACTAAAAATGAGCTTCACGGACTATATCAATTCATTCCGACTGGAGGTCTCCGCAAAGCGTTTAAGAGACCCCAATTTTGATCATTTGAAAATCTCAGCACTGGCCTATGAAAGCGGCTTTAATTCCGTGCCGACCTTTAATACCTTATTTAAAAAGGTATACAAAATGACACCCTCGGAATATCGGAATCGCTGACCCCTTAATATTCGAGCACCTTCCCCTTTGCAAAATCCTCCTCCGTCACCGGAACCCCATTAATATTATTGGTATCCCAATCCTGGGCGATTTTCCACTGCCCATTTACCTTTTTTAGCACAATGTGGAAACGGGCGTAATAATTACGGATTTCCTTTCCGGGTTCTTCGCTACTAATGCGATAATAACCCACCTCGTAACCCATATTTTCACGATAAATCCGATGCTCCAACCAAAAATCAATCGTTTTTTTCCGGTCATCCTTTTTTTGGTAAGATGCTTTTATGGATTCCTTGTATTCATCGCCTAATTGAATGCCGCTCCATTTGCTAATGCGCATCACATCATCTGTATGCAACGCATTAAAGGCCTCCCAATTCCGGGCCTCCCAGGCTACTTTAAACGGCTTCCATAATTGCTGGTTGACTTCCTGTTCAATCGCTGTTTGTTCCGCAGAAACCTCTTCCTGTGCAGGTGCCCAAATGAATGATAAAAGCATCAGGAGTACTAAACCAATTTTTTTAATATCCATGATCAGTTTTTATTGTTACCCTGCAATACTATCGGTTTAGCACATCGGAATTCATTAAAATCATAATTTTTAAAGACATTTTTTTTAGCCAACAAGGCCCAAAGACAAAATTGGCTTTCTTTCCAAACAACTCTATTCTTTTAGTCGGCAATGTTTCAGCGTAATCGCCTCATTCCCCATTGCCTAATACTACCTCCAATCCCTTCATCGTTACCACTTTTCGGGCACCAGGAAAATCGTCCATATTCATATCCGCCAAAGGTTCCACATTTGTAGCAAAATAATAGACTTGGTCCCCCTGCTCCATATAACCTACAAACCACCCATTATTGTGCCCATCCACGATTGACCAGCCCGTTTTACCACTTAATTGATAAGCGTCGTTTTTATCCATCACCATCAATCGTTTCATGATTTGGTAAGTACGTTCGGAAATGCTTAGTTTGGAGGTATAAAACCGTTGTAAAAAGGCGATCTGTTGAAATGGACTGATCTTTGAATTTCCTTCCAGCCAGAACTGGTCAATGGTAGCGGAATCAACCACAACATTGCCGTAATCAAACTTTTTTACGTATTCCTTCATACGTTGCGTGCCGATATTTCTGGCAATCTCCTGATAACAAGGCACACAGGAAAGATGAAAGGCATCACGGAAAATCATATCTCGCTCCCAGACAGAAAGATACCTTTTCTTACCATCCCACTTAAATAGGGTGCTGTCATTTTTTACCACGCCCGTTTCAAGGCCAATGATCGAATTGGGGATTTTAAACGTAGAAGCTGGTAATTGCCCTTGTTTGGCCCAGTTAAAATCATTGGAATAATAAACCTTTTGTTGCGGATCATAAATGAGTATTGCACCCGCCACCTTTGCCGAATCGATGAAGGCTTGAAATTCAGGCTTCACTACTTCTTTTGATTCCGAAGTAGTCACCACTTCAGTTGTTTGCGTTTGCGGGTTTTCATCAGCACAGGAACAAATGATAAATAAGAGGGGAACCAATTGGATGTATTTCATTTTTTAAGATTTTGTATAAGTTGGGTAAAATATCCCAAAATCGGGGCAGTAAAAATTTTTTGAAAAAAAATCCATCAAAATACTTGACTCTGACCTTACGTCATAGCTTATGTTTGTATTTGGAAAGGATGGAGGAATGGCATGGTCGACTACGCAAAGCTTCGTCGTCTGAAAGAAGAAGTGGATGTAATGCTCCTATGCCCAACCGCCTAAATCTTAATCATGAAATATTCAGTCAAAAAACTGGCAACCATGGCAGGGGTAAGTGTGCGCACACTACACCTATACGATCAGATTGGCCTTCTCAATCCTGCTGAGCGGACCGAGGCCGGGTATCGCTTGTATGGAGAAAAGGAATTGTTGCGTTTACAGCAGGTGCTCTTTTATAAGGAACTGGATTTTCCGCTAAAAGAAATCTGCAATATTCTCGACGATCCTGGATTTGATTTATATCAGGCTTTGGAAAGCCATAAAATCGCCTTGAATGCCAAACGCGACCGGATAGCCACCATGCTGGTAACCATTGACAAAACTATTGCTAATTTAAATGGAAAAATTATGTTGACTCACGAAGAATTATATGAAGGCCTACCCAAAGAAAAGGCCGAAGCCTATCGCAAAGAAGCTATCGAAAAATGGGGTGAAGAAACCATTGTAAAGTCGGAAAATAAACTCCGTAAACTAAACAAAGAGGATATCAAACAACTGAAGCTAGACATGGAAGATATCAATAAACAATTGTCTAACCTCATGCAGGAAGATCCAACCAGCCCAAAGGTGCAGGAACAAATTGCCCGGCATTACGAAAATATCCGCAGCTTTTGGGGCACTTCGGGTGCTTCTGATGCACAAGGAGAAGCCTACGCCGGTCTGGGAGAATTGTATGTCTCTGACAATCGCTACGCTAAAGTTGATGGCGAACCGAATGCTGAATTTGCCCTGTTTTTGAGCAAGGCCATGAAGCATTTTTCAGAGACTCGCCTGGGTTAGAATTAGGGCATTATCGAAAGTTAATGGGGAGTGTACGAGAAAGTGTGTTTTTTTCACCGCTGAGGCGCGGGGAATGCGGAATTTTGTAGATTAACTTGTTGTTAATCAATGCTTTATGTGTTTTTAGAAAATTGAGAATTCTGAGTAGGACACATTTTACTGGACACTCCCATTTAATGGATCACCTGATATAGAATAATAAGGTAGGATGGCTTTTAGTTTTTACCCTCATCCAAGTCAACATAAAGTATGCTCACCACCTCACCATCATGCTATACTTCACTTCTCACTTCTCATTCCTACATACCTCCCCAACCCCAGCCGATAATACCCTCCATCTATCTCTTCCACTGGGTATTCAATCAGCTCCGAAATAAACCAGTGCTCCTCGGCTAATTGTTTTTTGTAGCGGTCCGGATCAGGCAAGACGACCAGGGTTTGTGTATTTTCGGGACCATCCAAAGAAGAAAGCAATAAGGTCTCATAAGCTACCCCCCAGGTCATACCCAGACGTTGTGTAAGCTCCGGAGTGGCAGGCATCATATAACGATTGGTGGTCTGTTCAGTCCGGCCCTTATCCAACTGAGTACGCAACCATGCTAATCGGTCAGAATAAGGCTGATGGTGCCAGGTGATCGTGCCGAGTCGGAGCAACAGATAGGCTACCAGTAGGCCCTGCCAGATGCCCGGTTTTAGTTTAGGTGCCAGATCATGCAAAAACGGCACCGCCACAAAAATCACCAGTGGCATATAATTCACTTCAGCATAAAATTGATAGGTCGCTTCTGGTGAGCTGATATTGACCAGGAATATATAACCTAGGCAAAAAAAGGTGATCCAAAGCGGCTTCCACCATTGCCGTATCCGTAGGTAATAAATGGTGATGACCAAAAACAACAAGGGAAAACCATACCAGTAGTAAAGACAATTTTTTAGAAATGCCCGGTTGCTGGGCATCGCCAGAAGGTTGGAAGACCAGGTTGTCCAATTGTGATAAAACAGGTCATATTTGCTATCATCATACCAATTGGCACCAACTTTGGATTTTACCAAAAGGGCAACTGCCATCAATGCCGCCAGTGCAAAATAGGGAAGGTGACGAGTACTTTTGTCAGACAACCAGTAATAACCCCAAAGAAAATAAAAGGGAATAAAAACCAGTGGATGGTAAAAAACAATGGCCACCATTGCAGGCAACAAAAAGGCCCATTGCCACCAGCGATCTAACGCTGGATAACGCCGCACAAAAGCATAAGTGACCAGCAAAAAAGCCAGACCTTGCTGCAATTCGGAAGTCGCCCAATAAAAGCCATCAAAGGTGATGAGCGTAAATACAAACACTAGGCTTAAACCTAGATAATCATTCCGCAATACCCGCACAATAACCCAGTAAAACAACAAATAAACCAGTGGAAAAGAAATAGAATAAAGCAAAAGCACCACACGCAGCGGTAACTCCAGCTTGATCGCCAACAATGGTAATGCCTGTACAATCGCCGCCCCAAAACGGTATACCTGGACCTGTATCGTACCTTCATTGATCATCAAAAAGGTCTGATAGGCAATGTCGATAAACAACGTCCGCTCCTGATAAAAGAGGCCGGCTAAAACCAATAACCCCAGCAAGGCAAAATAGCCCATTCTTTTCGGCCAGGATGACGAAAATTGATAGGAGGGAATGGCTTGCATATCCGGCTTCAATGTTGGCATACGCTTTGTTTGCCACAAATATATACCGATACCGCAGAAAATAAGCACATGCCCCGAAATTCTCTCACCCTCTCACTATATCACCCTCTCTCTTCTCCCATTTCAATCATAAAATTTTCCATTAATGACCGCTAATGCTTAACTTGCCTGGGCATGAGAAAAAAGGGGATGAATAGAGGAAATAAACAACGCAAGTTCGGAACCGCACCGGTTTTTTTTACCGCTATATCCACTATTTTAGGAGCTGTCATGTTCCTGAGGTTTGGTTTTGCTGTGGGATCGGTTGGCTTTTTGGGCACCTTGGGGCTCATCTTGATAGGACATGCTGTCACTATCCCTACAGCTATGGCTATTGCCGAAATTTCTACCAACCAGAAGGTAGAAGGAGGTGGAGAGTATTATATCATTTCCCGTTCCTTCGGTTTAGTGATTGGCGCATCCATTGGCATTGCATTATATTTCTCGCAAGCCATTAGTGTTGCTTTTTATATTATCGCCTTTGCTGAAGCCTTTAGCTCCCTTTTTGACTTTCTCCGACAGACATACGACATGCATCCGATTCTTTTATGGCTGCTGGATAAAAAGCAAACCGTTAGTATTCCGGCCCTTTTTATATTGACCGCGATTGTCTTAATTAAGGGTGCTGATTTGGGTGTAAAAGCCTTATATGTCGTTGTAGTCACCCTTTTTATTGCGCTGGCTGCCTTCTTTGTGGGACAAACGGATTATGCAGAAAAACAGAGTTTTGATCCTATAGCGACAGTGTACAATACCGAAGTAGTGAATGATACTACCCTGGTGAAAAAGAGCAATACACCAGAAAAGGAAGATACACTCAATATAGTGAACGAATTGCCTGTGCTGGAGCCTCGTCAAACATCTTCGAGTCCTTCGCAACCTCAAACACCCATTAGTTTTTTTGTGGTTTTTGCCATCATTTTCCCCGCGTTTACCGGCATGACAGCTGGGGTAGGCTTATCAGGAGATTTGCGCAAACCCAGCCGGTCTATCCCATTGGGTACCGTGGCGGCAACCCTGACGGGTATGTTAATCTATGTGCTGATTGCCTATAAGCTGGCCATATCCGCCAGCCCTGCTGATCTGGCAAATACCGACTCGTTGGTGATGGCCCAAATTGCCTGGCAAGGCTGGTGGTTGATCCCTGTAGGATTGGCCGCAGCAACCATCTCTTCCGCAATAGGGTCCATTCTGGTGGCACCGCGTACTTTACAGGCCATTGCTCGTGATCGCGTATTACCTTCTCGGGGCATCACCTACTGGATATCCCGGGGACGAGGTAAAAATGACGAACCATTCAATGCTACCGTGATTACTGTAGTGATTGCCCTGGTCTTTGTGCTCATGGGCGGATTGGATGCTGTAGCTGAAATTATCTCCATGTTTTTTATGGTGACTTATGGTTCCCTTTGTTTGATTTCATTTTTACAACATTTTGCTGCCGATCCATCCTATCGACCTACCTTCAGGTCTCGCTGGTATATTTCACTCTTTGGCGCGATGGCCTGTTTTGGACTCATGTTTTTTATGAATGCTGCCTATGCTTTTTTTGCCCTGCTTATGATGGTCGGATTTTACCTGGTGGCCAGCCACTACAATCCCGATAAGAAAAACATCGCCGTGATATTTCAAGGGGTCATTTTCCAGGTTAGCCGGCAGTTACAAGTCTTTTTACAAAAGGCCGAAAAAGAAAAAACGGTCAGTTGGCGACCTTCAGCTATCTGTATTTCCGAAACGTCTTTCGAACGTATGGCGGCTTTTGATCTGTTGCGATGGATCTCCCAGAAATACGGTTTTGGCACTTATATTCACAAAATCAATGGGTATTTATCCAAAACCACCAATCAGCAGGCTCGTTCCTCGAAAGAGCGCCTCATTAAGATGGCCGAAGCCAGTAAAAGTAATATCTATATTGATACACTTATTAGCCCTTCCTATACCTCCGCCATTGCTCAGGTGATTCAGCTTCCTGGCATTTCAGGTACCGAAAACAACCTGCTTTTGCTGGAATTTTCTAAACTCCGACCCGGTAATATCAGCGATATCGTCGATAATTTTAAACTCGTAAAATCAGTCGACTTTGATGTTGTCATTTTAGGCAGTAGTGAGCGTGGTTACGGATTGAAAAAAAGCATCCACATTTGGATTACTTCGAATGATTATGAAAATGCCAACCTGATGATCCTATTGGCATACATCATCCTGGGGCACAAAGAATGGCGCAAAGGCCACATCAAAATTTTTGCCATCTACTCAGAAGAAACCTGTGATCAGGAACGCCAACGCCTCTACGAACTCATCGAGGCCGGCCAGCTACCCATTTCTCCAAAAAATATCGAAGTCATTCCCCGCAAACAAGCCATAGACCAGCGCACCATTATTAAAGAAAAATCCAGAGACGCCGATCTAACCATTATCGGCTTCCGCGACGAAGTGCTGAAACACGAAGGCATCTCCGTATTCGAAGATTATGAAGTAATCGGTAACACCATGTTTGTTAATGCCTCGGAACAGAAGGTGATTAAGTAGGAGGGATGACCCCTTAGTGCATGGTTGGAGGTCAAAGTTTGGGCTACAAAACATGCACTTAAAAATGTGGGATTAATAAGTGTTCGATTTCGATAGGGGAGTATCCAGTAAAGTGTGTCTACCTCAGAATCTTCAATTTCCAGCGAAGTGTATAAGGAATTGGATTTCAATAAATGATTCCGCAATACTCCGCGTTCCCGCGTCTCAGCGGTGAAAAAAACACACTTTTCCGTACACTCCCTCGATAGTCTAGGGATCTTGCTTCCAAACTGCCAGCCCTCAATCCCACCCCAACAATAACCCCATCATCTTCTCCGCCGAAACCCGACCCTTTTGTCTAATTACCTCCTGCGGCGTATCATCTCCAATTTCATAAGTGATGCCAATGGCCCCAAACTGAGTCAAAAACCAGCTTTTAGAAACCGGCTTACCCAGATTAGACGAACTTTCTCTAAATGAAAAATCGGGTAGGGTAGCCTTGATTTCCCCCAGCCATTTGTCTTTGAAGCCTTTTAAGGCAGGTCGAAGCAGGTCTTCTTCATTGGTATAATACACATCTTTATAGGTGGAGTGAAAGTCTAGCCCCATGACTACCGTGCCTCGGTTTTTCTTTACCTCATTGACAATACAATCGGCAGTCTGCCGGATTTCAGGTTGTCGATAATAAGCCCAGTCCCTGTTTAGGTCGATACCGCCGGCATTGTGTCTCCAAAAACCCAGGTCTACACCATCGGGGTTGAGCAATGGGAATAGCAACACCCGGTATTGTGCCCTAAAACGACGCGCTATTTCTGTATCTGCAAGAATAGTTTCAACAAAAGGTTTTAGTGCCTCCCAGCCAGTCACCTCAGGTGGGTGCTGTCGACACAACAAAACAATGGTCGGTTTGCCTTTATCCGAACCCGCTCCAAGGTTGAGCATCCAGAGGTCCCGATTCAACTTACTTTTGCCATAAGTTGACCATTGCACCTCGGGATGCTGATCCAACTTCCGGCACCAGTCGGCCACATCCTGGGAAGATACAGGCACCTGTCCGGCTAGCCATAGCGTATCACTAGAAAGGGCTAACTTAAGCCGGGCATTTTTTTTGTCCTCTATTGAAAATAAAGAACTATCCAGTGGTTGCCAGTCACGCCCATTGTAACTTATCTTGGGGAAATAGCGCTGTTTTGCATTTTCATAATCCAAGACCAGATCAATCTTCCGTTCCTCTGTTGACCACAACTTAAAAGCATACCACGGACTAGGATTTATCGGTTCATTTTCAGGCGAGATGATGGCCCGAAAGGTACTGTCGTTTTCCTGCTGAAAATCATTGAGGTGGGCCGTCAGAAAACGATTGTCAGCAGAAACCCCATCGATAATCCAGGTCTTCCGTTCCTGCATTTGTACCGGCACATCCACCGTATCTACCGGATCGGGAAATTTTAGCGTAGTCGCCTGCCAGCTTTTACAACCAACAGAAAGAAAAATAACAACAAATAAAAGGTAAATCTTATTCATACAAGTACTTGGGTTTGTAAAGAACTGGATTCGAGGACATAAATTGCAAGGAGACTTTTAATCAATCGAGCACAGGTGGCTGCGTTAAAAAATCTTCCCGCCAGTTACCCAGCGACCTCCATCCCACACGGAAAAAAAGCCAGGCCCCGAGTCCGGTAAAAAGATAGTGCTTTGTGCTGATATTTCCTGTTGTTTGAGCACTTGTCCCAAAAAATTAAAAAAGACAAACCTATAAGCTGGACCACCACCTGGCAGGTCGAAATGAAGCGCACGATCTGTTTGTGAAAACCAAAAAACAGGATCTATAGATGCACTTTCCTGAATGGCCACCGTATGGCAACCAATGGCCGATTCCACAGCAGTTAACATTTTCGCCCATTGCTGCTCATTGGCCCGAAGCCGACTATATTCCTGTTCAATATGAAGAAATCGTCCGTTTCCGGTAGTCGCATTGCTCGTACAGGCATCAGTGCTTTGGTTGATATATCGCCCTTGTGTATTGGTAAAAGCCAGCAAACGGTTCCAGGCCAGGTCCAGGTGTCCGATTTTAAAGGTAAGTGCCGGATCAGCGGTTAATAGACCGTCGCGAATGTTTGCTGCCAGATCCATGTTGGGGGTATTCCGGCTGCCATTACTCATAATCACAAACGGATCGCCCGACTGCTGGCCAAACCCGTGGAGTTGTATAAAACGGAGGTCTTCAAAATGATCATAAAGCACTTCGGTAGCCAGGTGAAATCCAGCCAATGTATTGTGTGCCACATCCGACCGCCGATAAGTGGCATTGGAACCACATACAGAGGTCGACCCTGAACAGGCTGTAGGACTAAGGTGGTTGCACCGATGGGTGCCACTCAAAAAATAGGCATAGGCGTCGGAATTTTGGTAAACATAAATTCCTTGTTTACCGGTATTGCTGTCCACACGCGGATGCGGGCATTGAATGACCAACCTACGACAAGCATCGGGCCTAAAGACATAAGTTCCCCAATAATGGCCCCCTCCCGTCGTTTTTTCCAACACAAAAAATTCCCGGTTCATGGCTCCGGCATTATCAATAAACCGCAATAAACGATATTCAAGGTCTCCAGCCATCGCCGCTACAGCGGCAAACTCTTCTTCAGCAATCAATTGAAACAAATCGCGCCAGTCTTCTTCCTGAGAAGGTGTCAAATTGGAATATTGATTGCCCGAACTACCCGGCATCTCGTCAATGGTCTCTTCAATGTGATCATACAAATTCCCAAAAACCGTTTGCTGACCTTTCGATTGAATGCTGACGATGCAAAAACACAAAACAAAAATGAAAAACCTCATAATCAAATGATTAAAAACAACGCTAATTTAAGACCTTCAAAACAAGAACAAGAAGAGGGAGTGTACGGGAAAGTGTGTTTTTTTCACCGCAGAGGCGCATGGGACGCGGAGTCTCGCAGAGTAATTTATTGAACCCTACCCTAAACCTCTCTAAACCTATTCACCCCCACAGGTCTCTTTTCCAAACACCCCTAAACCTTCCTAAACCCATTTCCCTGAAAGGAATGGAAAAAATGTAAGAACTGGAAAGAACTACTCCATTCTAAACCACCCTAAACCTATTCACCCCTACAGGTCTCTTTTCCAAACACCCCTAAACCTTCCTAAACCTATTTCCCTGAAAGGATTGGAAAAAATGCAAGAACTGGAAAGAGCTACTCCATTCTAAACCACCATTCCCGCTCTAAACCTTCCTAAACCTATTCACCCCCACAGGTCTCTTTTCCAACCCCTCCCTAAAACCTACTCCCCCTTCCTCACTCCACTACCGCACGTCGGTTTACCCGACCATTTTCGCCACTAATTTCCACAAAAAATAAACCCTTTGTAGCAACATTCAGGCTCATCTGGTTGTGACCAGCCTGGAAATTACGGGTTTGATGTTGTATCAATTGCCCAATTGGCGTGTAAATGCGTATATTCAATTCCTGACTTTCAGGTAAATCAAAAGCCAGTTCAAACTGTCCCTTGTTGGGATTTGGGAAAAGCCTCAAAGAGCGATCCAATGCAAGATCAATAGCTCCATCCGTTATACAAGCCTCACAGGAAGCAAAACAGAAGGCCGTTGTGATCAGGTCGGTTGTGCCAACATCGATTGAACGGTTATTATCCACGGCACAATCCACTGGAATCGATTCATCTTCACCCCAGCCGTCCCCATTGATGAATTTGTATTGATAAGTATTGTTTCCGCCCAATTGAATCGTTATTTCCCAGATGTCATCCTGATCAGCATCATCCATCGGGGTAGTCTCGGGATCCCAACCCTGGAAATTACCCGCAATATGCACCCCATCAGGAGAAACTTCCTGTTCCCGCATATCTACCCGGAAGGTGACGCTGAATTCTCCGGAACAGGGACCACAAGAGGCATAACAAACGGCATCGAGTACGATAGCCTGCTCCCCTACATCCACAAAGCGATTTTGATTCATCGCACAAGCACTGGGAACCGATTCATCTTCACCCCATGCGTCACCATTGACGTATTTGAATTCGTAGGTTTGATTGACATTCACCATTAAGGTTATTTCCCAGATACCATCGGCATTGTCATCCGACATCAAGGTAGTTTCCGGGTTCCAACCCTGGAAATCTCCTGCCAAGTGCACCCCTTCAGGGGCAACAGTGGCCTGACTCATGTTTACTTGAAAAGTGACAGCTACCTGGGGTTCTACCACAACTTCACAAGCCATCGTATGCTGACCTACATCGGCCCAGGAATCTTGTGGTAATAGGATCCATTCGCTGTCTTCGGCATTGGTGCCTGCGCTAGACGACCACACCGGATTGGGCCCACAAACATTAGGTTTTCGAATCCAGGTATGTTCTGCTCCGGCATCAACTACTCCGGCAACTACCCAGCTTTCGGGTACTACATCACCACTTTCTTCCCCGATAACATCGATGATCACCGTATCGCCGGGCGCCACAATTTTGGTGAGGGCAAAGGCTTCATTGCCATTAAACAATACAAAAGTAGGATCAATTGGCCCGACCGTATCGGCAAGATTCAGTAGTTCTTCACCAGCCTGGTAGTTGACCATCGTGTAAGTGGCCCCATGCTCCAAAATGCCCCCCAAGGGAAAGGTTCGTTCATACCAGTTTCCTTCATTAATGATCTTCCAGATAACATAGTTTGATAAATCCACTGCTTCGCCAGTACCATTATACAATTCCAGATATTTGTTGTTTTCGGAACCTTCTCCATATTCACTAAAAAAGAGATCTTCGGCTACACCACTACAGGTCTCGCTATGTATGCCAACATTTTCCCAAGAGTCCTGAGGCAATATGATCCATTCACTATCATCGGCATTGGTGCCTGCACTGGATGACCATACCGGATTGGGGTCACATACCGTAGCTTTTCTAACCCAGGTATGTTCTGCACCGGCATCTGCTACTCCGGCGACTACCCAGTTTTCAGGGACCACATCGCCACTTTCTTCTCCGATGACGTCGATGATCACCGTATCACCCGGCGCCACAATTTTGGAAAGGGCATAAGCCTCATTTCCGTTAAATAATACAAAAACAGGGTCAGTTGGTCCAACCGTATCAGCTTGAGAAAGCAGGATAGAATCAGCACTGGGGTTTACCATCAAATAAGTTTCCCCATGTTCCAGAATGCCTGAAAGAGGGAAAGCTCTTTCGTACCAATTACCTTCATTGATGATCTTCCACATCACGTAATTGGATAAATCTATCGCTTCGCCGGTGCCATTGTATAATTCCAGGTACTTATTGTTGCTCGAACCCTCTCCGTATTCCGAGATGATCAGGTCGGACATTTGAGCCGTCAGCCCGAGTGGAATCATCAGACAAGCAAATAGCATAATTTTTTGTAAATAATTTTTCATAAATGTTGATTTTGGTATGAAGAAATAGTCGCTGGGTTAACTGTTTATAGTTAAAAATCGGGTGGTATAGGCATCAGTATCACATTTCCTACCTGATGGTAAGAGCCATTTTATTCCTTGTTATAGCAGCTACAAAACAACTTTATTCAAAAGCCCACATAGCCACATCCATCAAATGCCCACCCTGTTTTGTGATGGCCGCTTCGTAATGTTCATTATTCGTAGTCCGCTCACTAATGGGATAGAGGTAGCGGCGTGGAATCACTAATGACGGATTGAAGCTCGATGTCGCATTTGACGGAATTCCCAGTTGTGGAAATCCGGTACGCCGATAGTCGACCCATGCTTCATTGGGATTCTGTCCGTAGAGTGCAATATATTTTTGGGTAATGATCCGTTCCAACTTCTCTTCAAAAGTAGTTAAGCCACTAAATCCGGCATTAAAAGCGAGATAGGGATTGTATTGTTGTGCGGTGACGCCCACTTGCTCCATACTGTTGATCAATGCCATGGTATAAGTTTGACTGGCTTTGGTGTCCTGACCAGCCCGCAATTGGGCTTCTGCCTTTAGGAATAACAACTCAGTATAGGAAATCAGCGGGATAGGCGAACTCTTCTGAGTGCGTACCAACGTGATATCAGACAATTTAAAATACAGGTATTTGCCATCTTCAAATAACCAGTATTTACTACGCCGGGGGTCACTTTTCTGATTCATCAGATTGACAAGAAAATCGCCCACGACCATTTGCATGGCGCGTTCTTTGCCAAAAAGTGCTAACGGATTACTTTCATTGTCGGTATTGCCAAAGAAAAAGTCGGGCTGTTCGGACGAAGCAGAAAAGGCATTTTCAATAGCACTCAAGGCCGCTTCGGCTACTTTATCATCTCTTTTGGTAAGGTGCATCAAGTAGCGGGCTTTCAGTGCATAGGCTGAGGCTTTCCAACGGTTAGCATCACCACCATAGATCAGATCGTCACCTTCTGGTCCGCCAACAGAAGGTGCGTTTTCAAATAAAACGATGGCCTCGTCAAGAAGACGTTGAATGCTTTGATAAATGGCCTCCTGATTATCATAGCTGGATTTTAAGCTAGCCGTACCCTTCAAGGCTTCTGAATAGGGTACATCTCCCCAATAAGTTGTTGCCAAAGCAAGATTAAATGCCATCAATGTTTTAGCAATGCCTTCATAGATGGGCTGATCCTGGGCTTGCGCTTTTTCAATAATAATGGCACAGTCTTTCATTGCTCCGGCATAAAGACCGGTCTCCCAAAAAGTAGTCAGGGTTTGTTCGTCTATAAAATAAGTCGTATAACTCTGTGGTTGTGCATCCGTACCGGAAAAATGCTGCACTACTGTACCGGTAACCCGCCCGCCAATGGATAGGATGTTACGCGCCGACTGGGTAAGGGCTACGGGTAGGATTTCGTTGAGCCCTGCATCCGAATCCCTGGTGGGGTCCACATTTATATCTCCGAAATCACAAGCAGGAAAGAGGCTCAGCAATAAAAAGAGGGTGAATAAATATATCGTTTTCATGAGTATTCGTTTTTAAGCTTTCCTGATCAAAAGTTTAAATTCAGCGAAAAGGAATAACCTTTAGTGTTTGGTAAATTGAAATAATCCCAGCCAGTGGCATTACTGTCTCCGCGTAGGTTAGTTTCCGGGTCGATACCTGTATAGTCAGTTTTTAGCCAAAGGTTGCGCCCACTTAAGCTTAGGGTAGCACCCTTTAGCAAAGAAGTACCAAACCAGCGCTGGGGGAAAGTGTAGGAAAGGACGACTTCTCGTAGGCGAAACCAGCTTGCATCCTCAATATTGTCTTCAGCCAAACCCAAAAATCCATTTTTCTTCCATTTTATTCCCGATGTACCATTGGCTGGATTGGCAAAGTCAACTGGCGTAGTATTGATTTCTCCGCTTTCTGTCACTCCTTCATAAACAAATCCGGTAATTTCCCTGTCTCTGCCACTTTCATAACCTACGCCAAGACCATTTAATACGCCCATGGTCCCATTCCAGATGTCTCCGCCAGTCCTGATATCGAGAAGGGCTGACACGCGTAGCCCCTTATAAGTAAAGGTGTTGCGAATGCCGGCCAGCCAATCTGGATTGGGATCGCCAACTTTGATCTGTTCGGTATTGATCAATGGCCAGCCATCAGCACCGATGATCATCTGACCCTGAGTGTTGCGCTGGTAGGCTGTACCCACCAATACGCCATAGGGCTCGCCCTCCAAAATGAGGGAAGACAAAGCGGAAAAGGAGGCCAGACTTAATTGGTCAATACCTTCCGGCAATTCGGTAACGATGTTTTTAAAAGCGGTGAAATTAGCCCCGATATCCCAGCGAAAATGGTCGGTGCGAATGGGGTTGATTTCTATTAGCAATTCAATGCCTTCATTTTCTATCTCACCGGCATTAATGGGTGCTACAATAAAACCGGAAGGCGCAGAAATGTCAGCCTCCACAATCAAATCAGTGGTTGTCGCCTTATAATAAGTAAAGTCTATATTAAAGCGACCAAGCAGTAGCTTAAGGTCTGCACCCAGTTCGATGGTTGTTGTCGTTTCCGCTTTCAGGTCGGCATTACCCAGGGTGCCGGCACGTTCAAATGAATTAATTCCAAAGGCCGGAAAGCTATTACCCGCCAATAGGTTGTCGCCATCAGCATCGGCTTGGTTGTAATAATTTTCCGTAAGGTAAATGCTTGCGTCGTTACCTACCTGACCGTAAGATGCCCTGAGTTTTCCATAGGATAAAAACTTATGATCTGTTAGGCCAAACAATTCGGTAAATTCCAGGCCAAAACTCACCGTTGGATAAAAGAAAGAGTTGTTTTGTTTTGGTAAAGTTGACGACCAGTCATTGCGGCCTGTGAGGTTGAGGTAGACGATGTTTTTCCAATCCAACTTGACATCGGCAAAGACACCAACCAGCTTTCTGCGAGAAATCGATTCATTGGTAGTGGTCACCGCGGCATTGCTGATGTGGTAAAATCCCTGTTTACTCAAATCAACGCCTGAAATGCTGCGGGTATTAAAATCTGAGGAAAAATAGTTGTGCCCCAGGGTTGCATTCACGCTAAAGTCCTCATCAAAATCTTTATTGAACAGTAAAAGGAAGTCGGAATTCAAATCCGTTGATAATCGGTTATCCAGGTCTATCCGTCCATTAATTTCCGATCCCGAATGGATGTCCCAGGCGGATTCACGTTTGTCGGAATAATGATCAAGTCCAATTTTATAAGCTGCTGAAAGCCAGGGGGTCAACTTGTATTTTAAACTGACACTTTGGATTAGCCGGTTCACCTCATCCTGAAAAGGTACCCGGTTGACCGACCAGTAGGGATTGTCATAACTATCGGTGCCACGATAAGCCCTTTGCTCGCCATTGGGAAAGATATAGGCATTAGGAGTGTTGGCGGCATCACGCCCGGTTTTTTTTGCACCATTGTCAAAGCTGATGGGTGACCTGAATAGGCCTACTGTTACCCCAGACAGGGCATTGCCTCGGGTTTTGCGGTCGCCACCGGATAATGCAATAGTCGTATTGGATCCCAAACTCAATCGGTCACTCAATTGCACATCAAAATTGCCTTTAAAAGACGTCCGGTTCCAATCGGATTTAGGCACCACTCCCTTTTGGTAATAATTGCCTGCTGAGATGTAATAAGTCAGTTTCTCAGAACCTCCAGAAACCGAAACATTATTGTCATAGGTATAACCTGTATCAAAAAAATCTTCCTCGGGATTATAAATGATGGCTGGCACTCCATTACCCTGTCCCTTGGGCACTAAACGACCGTTTGTATCATACAAATAACTGGCATCGCCATCGTATTCCAGTTGGTCCATCCTGAGTCCAAAGCTATTGGCTTCACCGGATTCCGGACCCCGGTAAACCGATTGCCCACCAGTGTAAGTGCCCTGGCTATAAATGAATTGGCGTGCGGGTACTTGATTGACCTCGCTCAGCCCAAAAGAAGACCGCAGCGTAATGCGTGGCGCACCAACTTTTCCCCTTTTGGTCGTAATGAAAATGGCTCCATTAGCAGCGCGTATGCCATAAAGGGCCGTAGCTGCGGGGCCTTTTAGTACACTGATGTTTTCTACATCGTTCGGGTTTATATCAATAGCGCGGTTGGAAACATCGACACCTACCGTCCCATTGCCGGAAGAGGTATTGTCAATCGGTACACCATCTATAATGAATAGAGGTTTGTTGCTGCCATTGATTGACTTATTGCCACGAATACGAATATTGGCACTTGCCCCCGGTGAACCAGAAGAAGCGGTCACAAAAACACCGGCGGATTTTCCACTAAGTGAGCTGACAATGTTGGCTTCGTTAGAATGCTCAATTTCTTTTGCACCAATCTCTTCAATAGAGTAACCCAATCCTCGCTTTTTCGCCTCGATGCCAACAGCGGTAACAACCACTTCATCCAGCTGATTCACCGCTTCATTCAGCCATACATTGATGGTCGTTTTTTCTTCGATTTGCACCTCTTTGGTTTCGTAACCGATGAAGCTAAAAATCAGGGTAGTCGTTTGATCGGGAACATTCAAGGAATAGCTGCCGTCAAAATTGGTGACGGTACCAATGCCTTCTTGCCCTTTTACCACGATCGTTACCCCAATAAGGGATTCGCCAGTTCGAAAGTCTGATACAACGCCATTAATGAGTTTTTCATTGAGTGTTGACGCATAAAATGAAGGAGAAAGAGAACTGTTACGGCGCTTGGTCAGGTTGTTTTTTTGGATTTTGGCCTTTTTAATCACATAATTGGCATCGTCGATCTTTTTGAAACTCAAATCGGCTTGTGGAAGAATATGATTTAGAATTTCTTTAGTACTTTTCTGAAAGTCAACCGTTTGTTCTACTACTACGCCTTTCACCAATGAGGATTCGTATAAAAAGTAAATCCCTTTTACGGACTCCAATTGATGCAACACCGTTTCCAATAATTGTGGGTTATCTTTTGAAATTAGCTCCAAACGATGCTCAACTTGTGCCATGGTTTGCGCATTCAGGGGAAGCACCAGGAATGACGCAGCTATAGATAAAATAAAGAATGTAATCGCTTTGGACATAAGTTTACTTTTTTGTCATAAATAGTGAGTATATCAGTACTTGATTAAGC
The DNA here is from genome assembly GCA_021604865.1 of Saprospiraceae bacterium. GTDB lineage: Bacteria > Bacteroidota > Bacteroidia > Chitinophagales > Saprospiraceae > BQJU01. The sequence continues at coordinate 89,046 of BQJU01000004.1, forward strand.
GCTAATCTTCAACCCGCAACTGCCCGTTTTCTTCCGTAATGTCGACATCCAATAAGGCTTCCAGCGCCATAAATAAAGTCCCCTTTTGTTTGGTGGATACCTGACCAGAAACCTTTCGACTTAGCAATTGCTGATCGATTTCCTGAATTTTTAACCCAAACTCGTCTTCAATGCGCTGTAAAATCTCCGCAAGAGAAGTATGGTCAAACACCCATCGGCGGTCTCTCCAGCTGGTTCGTTCGTTTGTCTTTCCTTTGATAATGTTGAACTGTCCATTTATTTCATTAAAACTCGCCGTTTCACCTGGACTCAGCATTACCGGACTGCTGCTCTTGATATGATTCAGCCTGACTTTTCCCTCTACCAGGCTGACCACAGGGCTGGTGTGTCGTGCCAAAACGTTGAAGCTTGTTCCCAAAACATGGACTTCCATCGATTGAGCTTTTACAATAAAGGGGGCATCATCGGTTTTATGTGTAACCTCAAAAAATGCTTCCCCAGTCAGTTCTACTTGCCGGCTGGATCCGGCATTCCAGGATTCCGGATAACGAAGACTGGAGTTGGCGTTGAGTGTCACCAGGGTGCCATCCGGTAAACGGACGGGCTGTAATTCACCGTAGGCTGTTGTTGCAGTTAGCCATTTGATTTCCTGTGCGTGTCCCTTTGGCCAAAACCACCAACTGGCCGTAACGATTAAGGCAAGGCTTGCCGCAACACTCCACCATACCCGGCGGTTCATCGTTCTGGTTTTTGCGGGTCGTTTTGATAAGTTTAATCGCTGCGACAAAGCGTCCCATTCGGCTTGTTTATCAGTCTTTGACTCTATTGTGTGCCTGAATTCAAGCCCGACAATCAGCGCCCGGGCTTCGTCCATTTGTTCTATGTTTTCCGGATGTTCAGCCCTCCAGGATTCCCATTGGGCGAAATCTTTTGCATTGCTCTGGCGTGCCCAACCTTCAAAGGAGGGATCAGCAAGAAACTGCTCAATATTCATGTAACTTTGTTTTACGATTCACATGTATAGAGTTTGTATGATTGCTCCAAACATGTTATAAATGAGAATTTAACTTCTAAAAGGAAGGGAGGAAGATGTTTATACTCTATTTCCAAAAAAAAAATTAAAAAAACCGAAGTTCTTTATTATTTCGCAGCCGTTGGATGGCTTTGTGAGCATGATTGACAACAGATTGATAATTGATTTCCAGTACTTGAGCAATCTCCTGATAGTCGAGATTGTCATAAAATTTCAGGTAAAGAATTTCGCGCTGGCGAGGAGACAAGGTATTTAATATAGCCGTGATTTTTTGCTTTTGCAAAAGAGAAGCCTCTTCCAAATACAATTCTTCTGGTTCAAAATGCAATTGCTGGGCAATGTCTTCCAGATTTACTGTTGGGCGGTTTTTTCGGAGTAATTTTATGGCATGATTTCGGGTTGCCCGAAAAAGATAAGCCTTAACTACGGTCTCCTGGGCCAGTCTGTTCCGATACTGCCAGAGGTCTGCAAAGGTATTTTGAATGGCATCTTTGGCCAGGCTGGAGGAGTTCAACAACCTGGTCGTATAGGCATAAAGGTCATCATGGAAATGATCAAACAATGCTTGCAAAGCCTCTGGCTTCCCTTCCTGGCAAAGCGTTTCCCAATGTTTTTTTATGTTGGCAGAAGACTTCAGCATATGCCTTTGAGGTCATTAGCGTTGTTTCGCAGGAGCAGGGCGGTGGAAAAAAAGCTTCGTTTTAACCTTGTCATGCGTTCTGTGAAACAATGCTATTCATAATAGGTCTAAAGGTGGTGCTTTAATAGCAAATTATTCGACTTTCTGTTCTAAACAAAATTCTACAAAATGCCTGACCATACCCTGTGTGGCTTTTTTAGCTTCAAATTGCCCCATGTGTCCTACCTTTTCCAGGATGTGGATCGTCGCAATGGTTGGCAAATGGGTTTGTTCCATACTGGCCTCGGCAGGAATGGCTGTATCCTGACCACCGATGATAAAGAGGACGGGTACCTGGATATTCGCCAGCACCTCCGATTGATCAGGACGGTCTTTCATGGCCTGTAGCGCATTGACAATGCCAGCTTGTGGGAAACGGGTAGCCCGAAAGGTCAATTTCTCAATCAGGAAAGCATTACTACGGACAAAAACTGGTGGGAATAGATCAGGAATGAGTTGTTTGACATACAAAATATGCCCCTGGCGGCCGATAAACTCGATACTTTTTTTCCGAGTCTCTTTTTTTTCGGGCGTATCAGGATAAGGTTGAGAATGAAACATACCCAGTCCCAGCAATCGCTCCGGATGTTTAGCTGCATAGGCAAGAGAAACGTACCCGCCCATTGAGTGGCCGATGAGGATGAACTTCTCCAGATGAAGCTCCTGTACAACGGCATGTACCGCTTCTGCCATTCCTTCAATGGGCAATGCTGGTATGACTTCAGATTTTCCGGAACCAGGCAGGTCAATGCAGATCACCTGACAATTTTCTTCCAGAAGATCGGGTTTAAACTCGTCCCAAACTGAACTGTCTGCACAAAAACCGTGCAAGAAAACAACTGCTGTGCCTTTTCCCTGGTGGGTATAAGCGATGGTCTTATTGCGAAAATTGGTGTATTTCATGGATGAATGACTTGAATAGCCCGAAATTGAGCATCGTATTGGGGAGCTAAAATACTCCAATCATATTGAGATACAAAATTTTGGCAATTTGTGGCTTCGCGAGTTTGGTTGATATTGAGGATTAAAGCTTTCAGACGTTGGTAAAGTTCTTCTGTCTCCTGATACAGATGCTGCTGGTGCAAGGCCTTCGGGATATGTTCAGGATAAGCCAGTCGGTGTGGCAATAGAGGATAACATTGGCAATAGATAGCCTCTACAATACTACCTCCGAAAAAATCCTGACGACTGGTAACGGGCAAAATATCGGCCTGCCAGAGTAAATTACGGTAAGCAGTCCGGCTCGTAGCATACCCAAAATGTAGTATATTTTTCCGAAGTTCCTTTTTAGCTTGCGCAAAAATGGGTGGCTCTTGTCGAAATGATGCGCCGGTAACAATCAGCCGGAAAGGAACCTTTTCGGCTTTAAGCCGGAATAGCAAAGTGAAAAAAGTATCTGGATCCTTGTCGTATTCCCAACGGTGGTTCCAAAGAAGTACGGCCTCGCCAGAGGAATTGCATAAACCGGATGATTGAAGCACCTGCAAATCCATACCAAGCGGCAACACCTTGCTTTTTTGTCTGATCGATTTAACATGGTGCAGGCCTTTACGGTCGGGGAAAGCTTTTAGGAAATTGGGCAACGCTCCCAGAAAGGCATTCCGATGAAAAGCCGAATTGAAAAAGACTTGGTCGGCGGCCAAGGCACTGGCATAATTGATGAAACCATATTGCCGGTTGCGGTTCAAATGAATATCCTGATCGTCTGGCGACCAGGGATAAGTGATCTGGTTTTCGTGAAAATAAAGGGCTACCGGAATGTCTCGTACCCGAGTGCGGTTGAGGGCCAGGAAAGTCGTTAGGTCCAGCATATCAGTGGCCAAAATGAGGTCCGGATCAAAATCGAGGGCTGCAAAAGCATCGGTTAAGGCCACCGCTCCGCCATACATGCGCCATTTCCAGTGCCGTCCGGGAAGGCTCAAAATGTTTATTTCATGTGCGCTGGCTGCCTGATAACCTTCAGCCCATTGGCGATGACTCCCCACAAAAAATGGTTCCAACAAAAGGATTCGCATGTTCTCTTTTTCCTTCATTGACAATTTTTGGAATTTGTCAAAACTGCTTTAACATACCGGATTCACCTGTGTTTTTTAAGACACTAATGGAAAGTTTTAATCTGTTAAACGACAATTGGTGGAAGATAATCTATTTTTATTAACTTTATCCTTTGTATTTTAGATATTAGAGCATTACAAAACACGCGGTTTGATCATTTTTTCAGACACGTAGAATAGGTGACACTTTTCATGTCGAATTTGTACAACATAAAACAAGATTTAATCAGTATCGAAGCGCTGGAACGGGAGTTGAACTTGAAACAACTTCAGGTAAACCGTTTATTGAATATTACACAGGCTATCAATAACAATGTATCGGCTCGTGGGCTTTTCGATATGTACCGCTCTTTTTTAAGTTGGGAAATTGGCGTTAAGAAAATGGTGCTCTTTATCAAAAGAGAGGAATGTTGGGCCATCGCGACTCATATCGGCATTGACGAAACGCTGTTGGATATAGATATTACAGCAGAGCTTCCGCGTTATACCAGACTCAACAATATTGAAGATGAGGAACACCCTTTGATTGGACAGTTTGATGTGGTGATTCCCGTTCGGCATAAGGAAAGTCCTATTGCTTATGTCTTCATTGGTGGCTTTGAAGAGAACGAGGACATGTACAATAAGGTACAATTCATCACCACCATCACCAATATTGTAGCGGTAGCTATTGAAAACAAACGCCTGTTTAAACGGCAGCTGGAGCAGGAAAGGCTAAAGCGGGAGATGGAGCTGGCAAGTGAAATGCAGCTGATGCTGATTCCAAAGTCATTGCCTTCCAAAAGTTGTTACGAATTATCAAGTATCTATAAGCCCCATTTCAATGTCGGCGGGGACTATTTTGATTTCATCGAATTTACCGATGGCAAGATCGTTTTTTGTGTGGGCGATATTTCTGGCAAAGGCGTAGCTGCTGCCCTACTGATGGCCAATTTTCAGGCCAGCTTCCACACGCTGATCAACAAACGTACCCGGCTGGACACATTTATTCGCGAGATCAATACGTCCGTCAACCGAATTACTGAAGGAGATCGCTTTATTACCTTCTTTATAGCAGAATATGACATCAACGATCGAACGCTTTTTTATGTCAATGCAGGCCACAACCCTCCAATTATGGTGGATAAAGAAGGTATTACCTTCCTGAATCAGGGCTGTACGATTTTGGGCTCGTTCGAATCTTTGCCGGAAGTAGAGGTGGGCGCTGTAGAAGTTAGTGAAGAAGCCATTATCCTGGCTTTTACCGATGGACTCACCGATATCCGTAATGCAGATGGAGATTTTTTGAATGAGGAAATGCTGCACGATTTTGTCAGCGAGAATTATTTGATGCCAGCCCAAGCTTTTAACCAGAAACTCCTGGAACACATTGAGCAATTTAAAGGCAATCAGGCCTATCCTGACGACTTTACGGTATTGACCTGCCGGATTTTTAATCAATAATACATTTTTAGGGCATTTTTGATCAGACTTTTGACGTTGGTCTATCAATTAATGCCTCCAATCGATTGAACAAAAATAGAATTTGATAATTCCTATAATTATAGGCATATTGCAGCAGTGACTAAATTTGATTAGCAAACAGATGAAGGATAAGAATTTAGCGGGTATACTTGCGTTGTTTTTTGGCGTGTTTGGCGTACACCGGTTTTATTTGGGACAAATCGGACTGGGGATTTTTTATATTTTCTTTTTTTGGATCATGTGGCTGGTTGGACTGATTGATGCCATTGCATTTTTTTCAATGGATACTGATGAGTTTAACCGGAAATACAATAAGGAATATTTGAGAGATCACCGGGATACCGATTTTGATCGTCATGATTACCGGCAGCGCGAACGTGCCGAACCCCGAAACCGAAAGAACGCAACACAAAGAGAGCGAAGGCCAGTGGCGCCTATCAGAGAAAAAAAACGCCCACGTGGAAACCGGCCAAACCCATTCAAACAAAGTGGTATTCTCAAGTATAAAGATTTTGAATACCAGGGGGCTATCGACGACTTTAAAAAGGCCATTGAAATTGACCCCAAAGATATTGCCCTACACTTCAACCTGGCCTGTGCTTACTCTTTGATGGAAAAATCCGAACAGGCATTTTCCCATCTCGATAAGGCTGTAGAGTATGGGTTCAATGACTTCAAAAGAATTAAGGAACACGATGCACTGGCTTATTTACGTATCCAACCGGCTTTTGAAGAATTTGAAAAAAATGGATTTCAGTTGGTTCACCGCATCGAACCACCTAAGGAGGATATACTTAGCTCTTCTCCCTCCGACTTGTTAGAGCAACTCAAACGATTGGGAGATTTGCGAGAAAAAGGATTATTGACTGAAGAAGAATTTGCTACACAGAAAAAGCGACTATTGGACAATAGTTAACTAAACGATAACCAATACCTCCCAACATAAAGGCATTTTGCTCCGTTATAAAAAGAAGTATTGGAAAAACACATGGCTATGATTGCAGAAACGTTAATGTCCGATTCCATAATCCCATTGCGGACCTCCGATACGGGGGATGAGGCACTGGCTATTATGAATGAGTTTTATGTAAGACACCTGCCAATCGTCAATAACGAACAACTACTGGGTTTGCTTTCAGAAGATGATATTCTGAATAATGATGTTGAAGAAGCAGTAGGTTCCTATAGCCTTTCTCTACCACATGCTTGTGTGCGTCAGGGAGATCACCTCTACGAAGTCATACGCCTGATGGCAGAATATCACCTCACCGTTATTCCGGTAATCGATGAGCAACACAACTATCATGGCCTGATTACCCTGGAAAACCTGTTGCGTTCTTTTGCAGAAGCGGGTTCCTTTCGGGAAGCCGGCAGTATTATTGTACTGGAAATGACCAAGCCTGATTATGCTATGTCGGAAATAGCCCGCATTGTTGAATCTGAAGGCGCGGTAATTTTGAGTTCTTTCATCACCACCACTATTGATTCTACCCGCATTGATGTAACCATCAAAATCAATCGCCAGAATATCTTGTCCATCTTGGCTACTTTTGAACGTTATGACTACCAAATCAAAGCCTCCTATAACGAAAGCGAATACATCGATACCTTAAAAGAACGGTTTGATTCTTTAATGAGCTATCTGAGGGTATAAATAAGGTGTTTTACTTCCACTTCTGAGCAATTCGTAGTACCGTCTCCACCATTGCTGGTGCCCATGTTTCTATTTTCCAATCACTATTGGCCAGACTGGAAGCTTGAAGGCATTGTTGGGCATGCTGGTAATCGGTAGCGGTTTCTAGAATATCCGATAATTCGAGTTGTTGCGCGTGAAGTATTACATCTTCCAGAGGTTTGCCGAGGTGGAAAGGCTGACTAGGAAGAAAGGTATGTTGGTCTTTAGTTGTCGACCGCTGTTTGTTTTGAACGATCTGCTCCATTTTAAAAAAATCCTGCTGAAACTGCCTTTTACTGGCTTCTGTTTTCAGGCCAGTCCCAATTTGTTCCAAAACGATATATTTCAGATTGGGACACCGGGGAATTGTGCGTTCCAGTAAATCGAATACCGCCTGAGGCACCGCATCATCATGTGTATCTCGCCGGATTTTTTTACCGGGAATGAGTGGTGAATCTTCCCAGCTACCTCCGGAAATATGGATTTCTCGTACCTGTTCAAGGGGATATAGCTGGATGATGTCTTCAAAATCAATTTCAAAATTATGGATTTGGCAGTATAGGTTGTGTAGGTCTAGAATGATGAAACCATTGATTGGGGCAATCAGTTGGTCCAGAAATTCGCCATGTCTTTTGACTTCATCAATGGAATAAGCAAAGGCAAGATTTTCCAAGCCAACGGGAGCTTGACAAGCCTCCTGGATTCTTTTCAGCCGATCTTGGCCAATGGCCAATAATACCGGATTAAAGGGGACACTAATAGGAGCACCTTGATGAAAATTGGCACCGGTCATAAAACCAAAATGCTCGGTAATGTGGTCAAACTGATATACTGCTGACAACCTTTTTAATTGATCCAACCAATTTTGCTGGGCAGGTGACCACTTTCCGGAAAAAAGAGAAAAAAAGACCCCGTGGCCAACCAGGCGATTGTTTTTGCTGTAAGTACTCAATAGGGCCGTAAACCACGGGGGCACTTCTCTGGTTTTAAAGAGCGCATCAAAAGACCATTCTATAGCCTGTACCTTTTCAGCTTCAAAAAGAGGCAGTGCAGCCAATAATATGTTAGCATCCAGATTACAGGCAATAGAAGCGTGTAGTTTTGACATAAATAAGCTGGCCTTTAGGGATATGGGATTAGTAGCAGTCCTAGAAAAGCGGACAATTACTGATACTTCCTCTCTTATCCCATACCACAAGCCGGGCAATCGTAAAAAACCTCATCTTGGGGTGTGTGATTGACATCACAGTTTAGATCACAAGTTTCGTCACAAGTTTTTGGTTTAAGATCTTCCTGATTGTCAAATAAGCTGCAGGAACTGGCCGCACCAATAGTTACACCAACCATAATTGCCTGAAGCAAGGATTTGGATACCTTCATGTTAAAGAGATTTAATGATAACGTGAGTAACAATGTTTGTTAGACTTCAATTTTGTAGACCGTCTTAACCACTAATAGGGTTGGGTGCCAGCATGTGATTTTTTGACCTACCCTTTGAGCGTTGTGGCAAAACCGAGGATGTTTTACCCCTGACATTCGAGGAAAGTTGAGGCGATCTCACCTCTCCCCCCCACTCATCTCAAACAATTTATTCACCGTATTCCAGTTTCGGGTAGTGGCAGCCACTTTCAGTTTGTTTTCAAAAAAGTTGTTATTCATTTTAGCCCTGCCATAGCCATTTGGAGAATAGAAAAAGATGTTTTTCCCATCGAGGTGATAAGCTTCGGGACTATAGTCCACCGTTTTTAGGAGTTCAATGCGGTCTGGGGATGGTTCCTCTCCTAAAAAGGTAACATACATGCGTTTGGTTTCCTTCTCCGGATCCTCCAGGAAGGGGTTGTTGAGAAGCACATAGTCCAGTTCCTCGGGCGTTTTTACCAAAGTAGGGACGTGAAAACTATACTTGTCCTGTAGCTTCTTTTCAATCAATTGCCCTAAGGCTTTACTTGATTTTGCTGCTGCTTTAAAAACGATATTGCCACTCTGGATATAAGTCTGAACGTCCTCAAAATCTAGTGTCTCCAGATGGCTTTTCAGTTCAGCCATTTTGATTTTTTTCTGGCCACTTACGTTGATGCCCCTCAATAAGGCGATGTAGGTTTGCATAAAAACGCTTGTTTGATGTAGCTAACAAATGTAGGGTTTTCCTTTAATAAATGGCCCTTTTTCCAATCCCCGCCTCTGATTTTTAAAAGCACTGCCCGGCTTAGGGATAGCAGCGGTATACCGGAGCTTGCGGAGGTATAATAGCGGATAGCCCGACCCGCAGGGAAGCCCCAAATTTAAAACCAACCCCCTTCTTCTAACATATCGAATAGATTGAATGGATGCCGCTCTCAACCTGATTCCCCTGGGAATAAAAAAAATGGAATAATTGGAAAGCGCAATTCCGTCTCAAACCACCACATCTGCCCCTAAACCTCCTAAACCAATTCCCCCCCCTACAGCTCCTCTTTTTCAAACTCCCCCTAAACCTTTCTAAACCCCATCACCCTTACAGGTTCTCCTGTGCAAACACTCCCCTAAACCCTTTCTAAACCCCATCACCCAATCAGGTCCTCCTGTGCACACTCCCCTAAACCCTTCTAAACCAAATCCACCCAATCAGCCCCTCTTTTGCACATCCCTTCTAAGCCCTAAAACCAAAAACCTAACACATGATTCGGCTCTGTCTATACTGCGACTACGCTGTAGTCGAAAATGCACGGCCCGTTTTGTGCTAACATAGTTTGACCACTTTGTGGTCATTTTACCTGAGACCTAAAAATCAATGATCTAAAATTTTTCTGTAGCTGGCTTTCGAGAAGACTTCCTGACGCATAGCATCTAACCTTTCTAAACCTTTCAAACACCCACAGGTTCTATTCTCTAATTCGCCCTAAACCTCCTAAACTCAATCCAACCCTACAGCCCCTCTCGTCCACACTCTCCTAAGCCCTAAACCCCAGCGCCTAAAACCCGCCACCCCTAATCCATAATAATCCGTATCTTCCCCACAAAATTTTAAGCATGTCCGGCGGCGGAAATATTCGGCAAGCATACAACGAATCTTTTTTGGAAGTCCTCGATCAACTGAATGACCATCAGCGGCAGGCTGTTGACCAGATTGAAGGACCAGTTTTGGTGATTGCCGGCCCCGGAACTGGTAAAACACATATCCTGACAGCACGTATTGGGCGCATCCTGTTGGAAACAGACGCCCAGGCTCAAAATATCCTTTGCCTCACCTTTACTGATGCAGGGGTGCAAGCCATGCGGGAGCGTCTGCTGGAATTTATCGGTCCGGAAGCACACCGGGTACATATTTATACCTTCCATTCTTTTTGTAATACCATCATTCAGGACAACCTGGAGCTCTTTGGCCGACATGATTTGGAACCACTCAGCGAATTGGAACGGGTAGAAATCATTCGGCGGATGATCGACCAACTGGATGTGGATCATCCCCTTAAACGTGGTCGGGCGGATGCCTATTTTTATGAAAACCACCTCTACGATCTGTTCAAAAGAATGAAAGGAGAGGACTGGACTGCTGATTATGTACTGCAACGTATTGAGACCTACCTGCAAGGGCTTCCTCAACGGGAAGATTTTATTTACAAAGTCAACCGGGGCAAAACCAGGAAAGGCGATTTGAAAACGGCCAAACTGGAAGCAGAGCAGCGGCGTATGGGCTTGTTAAGATCGGCGGTGCAGTTGTATGAGGTATACCAAAATGCACTGCAACGCGCCCGGCGTTATGACTTCGATGATATGATTCTCTGGGTATTGCGAGCTTTTGAGACCCATGAAGTATTGCTACGCAATTATCAGGAGCAATACTTGTATTTTCTAGTGGATGAATATCAGGATACCAATGGGGCACAAAATGAGATCATTCAACAGCTGATTGCTTATTGGGACAACCCGAATATCTTTATTGTCGGCGATGATGATCAATCAATTTATGAATTTCAGGGTGCCCGCCTGAAGAACCTGATCGATTTTTACGACCAGCATCGCGAGGAGTTGCGGCTAGTCTTGTTGCAGGACAATTACCGTTCTACCCAACCCATTTTAGACCTCTCCGGAATGCTGATCCGCCATAATGAAAAACGCATTGTCAATAACTTGCGAGAATTGGGTGTTGAAAAGAATTTACGCGCCAGCAATCTGCAGATAGCCCGATTAAAAGGGGCTCCTAATATCACAAGCTACCCCAATCGGTTGCAGGAAAACATGGCCTTGGCCTTGGAAATCGAAGCCTTGCGTGAGGCTGGGGTTGCCCTACATGAGATTGCCGTGATCTATGCCAAACACCGGCAGGCTGACGATCTGATCAGGTTGCTAGAAAAACGAGATATAGCCTACAATACCCGCCGCCGGGTCAATATTCTGGATTTGAATATCATGAGGAATTTACGTTTGTTGCTGCTGTACTTGCAGCTAGAATTCGAACGACCTCACAGTGGGGAACACCTGCTGTTTAAAATCCTGCACATCAATTTTATTGGTATGGCTCCGGCAGACTTGACGCGGGCCAGCGTCTTTTTAGCAAAAAAGGAAGGTAGAAACCGACCTCCCTGGCGCGAGGTATTGCGTGATGAGGGACTCTTGCAAAAAATGGGCGTTGATCCGGAACCATTCTTGCGTTTGGGAGCCTTAATAGACGAATTGATTGGTGAAGTGATTAACCTGGGTGTGCCGGCACTCTTAGAGCGATTGATTAATCGTTCGGGCCTGCTTCGTTATACATTGGATCATGCCGAAAAAGTATGGCTGTTACAGGTGATGAAATCCTTTTTCGACTTTGTCCGGGCCGAATCCGATCGCAATCCGCGTCTCAGCTTGCGCCGCCTGCTCGACATCCTGCGTAGCATGGACGACAACCGTTTGGCGATAGCCTTAACCAAAACGATACAGGCTGAAGAAGGCGTAAATTTGCTGACGGCACATAGCGCCAAGGGCCTGGAATTCACCCATGTCTTTCTGCTCGATTGTGTTAAAGACAATTGGGAGCCGCGCAGCCGGGGGAGTGCATTTCGATTTTCCATGCCTGATACGCTGACCTTTTCTGGTGAGGAGGACGCCATGGAAGCTCGTCGCCGCTTGTTTTACGTGGCTATGACCAGAGCCAAAGAGGGCCTTCGTCTGAGTTATGCCCGAAAGGATCAGAACAAACCCTTGCAACGGGCCTGTTTTATAGATGAGTTGTGCCTGACTGGCAATTTGCAGGTACAGGAAAAAGAACTGCCTACAGAACTATTGCTGGAGGCCAATTTCCTGCAATTGTTGTTGGTAGAGCGGCCCCAGTTACCAAACTTGGATAAGGTCGTGATTGATAGTTTATTGGAGCATTTTTCTCTGAGTGTATCAGGTCTGAATCGCTATCTGAAGTGTCCTTTGGGTTTCTTTTATGAACAGGTACTGAGGGCGCCAAGCTTGCAAAGCGAAGCGGCTACTTACGGTAATGCGGCTCACAATGCTTTGCAACGCCTCTCTGAACGTATGAAACAATCCAAACAAAAAGAATTTCCTGCTTTGGATGATTTTCTGTCTTTTTTTGAACGGGAAATGGAAAATCAACGGGGCTATTTTTCCAGCAAAGAATATACACGTCGCCTCGAAATGGGGAGGCGAAACCTGGCCGCTTTTTATCAGCAAAAAGTAGCGCATTGGCACAAAAATATTCGTGTGGAATATAACTTGCGCAATGTAGAACTCGATGGTATCCCTATCAATGGCATGATCGATAAGCTGGAATTGCTCCAGGATAATCAGGCTCGTATCATCGATTACAAAACGGGTAGCCAAGACCCCAATAAGGTCAAACCGCCGGGTAAATCCACGCCTTATGGTGGTAATTACTGGCGGCAGCTTATCTTTTATAAACTGCTCTACGAAAATGCCGAAGCTGTACCACGTCGAGTCATCAGTGGCACCATTGCCTACCTGGAACCCGATGATAAAGGTAACTTCATGGAGGTAACCATCAACTATCCCGCCGAGCAGGTGCAGCTCATTCGTGAACTCATTCGTGAAGTATACGACCGCATCATGGCCCACGATTTTTACGAGGGCTGCGGTGAAAGCAATTGCAGCTGGTGTCGCTTTCTGAAAGATAATCAGGCCGTTGACAGTTTTACGGAAGTAGAGGTGGAGGAATTGGATGATTAATTGTCTTTTCAGCAATCCCTATGAAAATGCCGCTTGAAGGACAACTCATTTTTGCGAATTTTCGCTAACTTTGTAGTCGATATTATTCAAGCGACAATTTGAGCACATGGAAACCTACGCAATTGCCCTAAGTTACGCCATACCTGGCTTTATCGTATTAGTGGCCATAGAGTCTCTCCTTAGCAGATGGATGGGGATGCGCGTAAATGAGCACATGGATACCATTTCCAGTCTGAGTTCGGGCGTTACCAATACCTTGAAGAGTTTGATGGGTTTGACGGTGGTCATTATTAGTTATGAGTGGATGGTAGGACAATTTGCCGTTTTTAATATCCAATCCAGTGTAGCGCTATATGTGCTGGCTTTTATCGGCCTAGATTTTGCTGGCTACTGGTCGCATCGTTTCAACCATGTTGTTAATTTGTTCTGGAATCGACATATCATTCACCACAGTAGTGAAGAATTTAACCTGTCTTGTGCCTTACGCCAATCCATTTCTGCGATCGTAGGTATCTATTTCTTCCTCTATATTCCCATGGCTATTATTGGGATTCCCACCCACGTAATTGCTGTGATTGCACCGATCCATTTTTTTGCACAATTTTGGTACCACACCCGTTTGATCAATAAGATGGGTTGGCTCGAATATATCATTGTCACGCCTTCGCATCATCGGGTACACCACGCCATTAACCCGCAATATATCGACAAAAATTTCTCGGAAATCTTCATCATTTGGGATAAATTGTTTGGTACCTTCCAGGCAGAACTAAAGGAGGTACCTCCAGTATACGGCATCACCAAACCAGTAAATACGTGGAATCCTATCCTTATCAACTACATGCATCTATGGCAGCTAAGCAAAGATGCCTGGCGCACCCAGAAATGGTGGGATAAACTACGTATCTGGTTCATGCCCACTGGCTGGCGTCCCACTGATGTAATCGAACAATACCCACTGGAATACACCAAAGACCCCTACACTCGTGAAAAATATAAAACAGAGTCGTCCATAGCCCTCATTGTATGGTCGTGGTCACAACTGACTGTTTCCCTATTGTTTATGTATTATATGCTGGTCAATATTGCCAATTTCCAGTTTATTGGCATCGTGTTGTTTGCTCTTTTTCTGATGCTTTCGATCTTTGCTTATACCACCCTGATGGATGGCCATCGTTTTGCCCTTCCCGCTGAAATTATCAAACTGGCCACCGGCTTATTGCTGCTTTATCAAATGAATGAATGGGCACCCATTAGCGAGGTACTTCCAGCTATGAGTACCCTATTGAGCATTTATTTGTTGGTTTCCTTATTGGTAACGGTCTATTTTGTTGTCTTTGAGTTACGGACTAGGCGGGATAATGTATCGGTGTCGGCGTAGGGGAGAAGAACGCTTCGGCTGTCAGAACGCCTTCGGCTGTTAGTCACATACGCAAACCCACCTTTCATTTTTCATTTTTCATTTTTTCAGACACTGAAGTTGAGTCTTCGCTGACCTCAATCGAACCTTCACTCCATTCCTCCACTACAACGCCTTCCGTCATAAACGAAATCCCCTGCTGAGAGATCGTTCCGATCATTACTCCTTGAATGACCGTTTTTACAACAGGGCTATTGGTCCCCCAGTGTACAATGAAACTAGCCCCGGCACCGCCCTGGTCTTCCTTGTTTTCTACGACAAATTCTACAGATTCCAATGGGTGTAAGGCAATCGTTTTGTTGAGGTACTTTTTAGACAGTTGCCCCTCCGAATCGTAGTATTCAACCGTTTGTACGTACATGGTATCCTGTAGATTGGAATTGCGAATGCTCAAAGTAGCGGTAAGTAGAAAGCGCCGCTCTCCACTCATGTGGTAAATGTCGGAATAGATGGGCACGTACACTTTTTCCTGATACAATAGGTGGGCCCAGTCAATATCCCTATAGTGGTATTTTTTACTTGGCAAATGGGTGCGTTCATTTAATGGCATTGATTCACAGCTGGACAGAAATACCAGAAGTAATAGAAAGCACCCAAATGGGAGCAGTTGGCTTGTCGTTAAGTTGATATTCATAAGCATTTTGAATTTATCCTTTCATGTTTGGAGGCCAATAGTTAGCCTCCAAACATGAATTCTAAGTGTCATCGTCAATCGATCTCAATCAGGTTTCAATAAAAATGAACGTTTCTTGAAATCCTAGACTCTGACAGCGAAGCGATCTGATCGTGCCACTAAACTTTAGCACTCAAGATATTCAACTCCTCTCCAATCGACACCACCGCCTCTACCAGCGCTTCAAAATCATCCAACCGGCTCCGATGATTGGAGATGGCTACACGGATGCAATAAACGCCCCTAAGTGTGGTATAGCCGGGAGCTGCAATTCCTCTTTCTTCCAGTAATATCTTGACCTCCTGATTGATTTCGTTGAGTTGATCCAGAGATAGTTCTCCAGGGTTGTAGCGAAAACACACAATATCCAACCCGATAGGAGCTATCAGCTCCAGCACCGGACTCTTTTCAATTAGCTGACCAAGATAATGAGCCTGATCCACATTACGAGCAATCATTCGACCAAAACGCTCTGTGCCATGCTCTTTTATCGACATCCAGACTTTCAATGCCCGGAATCTTCGTGATAATTGGGGCCCATATTCGCTAAACCACAAATTGCCCGCTGCAATGCCTCTCGATTTTTTCGCCAGATATTCCGGAATCAGGGAAAAGGTATTTTTGTGGGCGGCATCATTTTTCACCAGGGTACAACCCGCCTCAAAGGGCATGTGCAACCACTTATGCAAATCAATGGCTATAGAATCTGCCCGCTCTATCCCCGCTAATTGTGGACGCACATTATCTGCCAGCATGGCAATCGCGCCAATAGCCCCATCTACATGAAACCAAAGCCCTTCTGCTTCACAAATATCTGCCAGGGCATTCAAGTCATCAATTGCTCCTGTGTTGACCGTTCCTGGTGTGCCGATGATACATATCGGCTGCATACCCGCTGTCCGGTCAGCCTTGATTTGAGTTTTTAATGCGTCCAGGTCAATGGTATAGTCTGCCTTAACCGGAATTTTGCGTAAGCTTTTTGCACCCATTCCCAGCATTTCCACTGCTTTTTGGTTGCAGCTGTGGATCTCTGTCGAGGCATAAACCGTCATTCTGCCGGCTACTTCAGGAGTAATTCCCTCCTGGCGGATGTCGTAACCTGCTTGTTGGTGACGCGCTACTGTCAGCGCCACCAGATTGGCCATCGAGCCACCACTTACCAGTAATCCACTGGCCGATTGTGGAAATCCCATAATGGTTTTCATCCAGTTGAGTACTTGCGCCTCCACCTGATTTGCCGCGTGATTGCCGCCACCCAGATTGGGGTTCATGACTGAGGCCCAAAAGTCGCCCATCACCCCAGAAATCGTTCCGGAACCCATATACCAGGCCCAGAATCGGGGATGGATATTACCCATCGGGTAGGGGAGAATATTTTCTTTAAAATCGGCGTAGACCGATGCGGCACTACTCGCTTCCTGCGGTGCTGGTTTTTTGAATTCTTCCATGACAGCTTCCGGCATTTGTTGCCATACCGGCCGTTCCCTTACGGTTGATAGATAGTCAACTGCATCATCAACCATGCGGTGCATTAGGGTGCGCATTTCATCCCAATCCTTAGGGTCCAATGTTTCGTCTTGCTTGTGATTTTCCATGTAATTGTTATTATGGTCAGGTGCAATAGATTCTCTTTCTTTCAACATCATAAAACCCAAGATAGGTTCAACCGGTTTTCAGAAAAGTCATGGGCCACAACGATACTTCGTTATTGCCCGTGTTTCACCTGCCGTAGTTGATTTCTCTAACCTCTTATGGGAGTCCGAACAAGTTAACTATTTTGAAATAGATGATCCATTTAAACTAATCCCTATCTTTGCATCCGATTTTATAGCGATACCAAATACCAATGAGCGAAACTTATACCATAAAGATACCTCAATTTGAGGGACCTTTCGATCTCCTGCTCTTTTTCATTGAGCGGGACGAACTCGATATCAATGATATACCTATTTCTAAGATCACCAATGATTTTCTGGATTACATCCACGAAATGGAGAAAATGGATGTCGATCTGGCCAGTGAATTTATTCTGGTAGCGGCTACCTTGTGTCGCATCAAAGCCAAAATGTTACTGCCGCGTAAGCCTGTTGATGAAGAAGGTAACGAAATTGATCCTCGTCATGAACTGGTACAGCGTCTGATGGAGTACAAACGCTACAAAAGTGTACTTGATGAATTGCGGGAGTACGAAGAAATACGCGCTCAGCAAACTCACCGTGGCAATGTGGTCAAGGAACTGAAATCCATTGCTACCAAAGCGTTAGTGGATGCCGAATTAGAATCAGTTAACCTCTTCAAAATACTACGTGCCTTTGAGCGGATCATGGCCCGGTTTGATGATAGCCATCCGACCACTATTCACCAAATTGCTCAGTTTGCTTATACCATTCAGGATTCTCAGGTGATGATCTTTGAAAAGTTGAGCAAGAACAAACGGGCAGATTTCAAAACTATTTTTGGTGACTGTAAAAACCGGATCCATGCCATCGTCATTTTTCTCGCGCTACTGGAATTGCTCAATATGGATAAGGTCAGCATCATTATAGGTGAAGGAACCAACAACTTCTGGCTTACCGAAGCGGAACCCGAACCCGAAGCCATCAGCGAAGAAGAACCGCTCACTGACTCCGCTAAAGAGGAAGAGGAATGAGCGCTTGTTTGCAGGTCGGGTTTGTAGCGAAAAGTGATCTTTTGTAACCCAATGGCTGGCCTCCAAACATGCTCTTAAATGGTTATTAAGGAACTGTAGAAAAGTCAGGATACTACCGGGAAGCAATATCCTGACTCGAAAGCGACTTTAGAATACAGGAAAGGAAATGAACTGATGAGAAGAAGATGAGCAAAAAAATAGCTTCTTTGATGCCACAAATATGGCCGGATAAGATGAACTGTGGATTAAGTAAAGGTTAAACGTTTTACCCTTTTAGTCCCAAAATGAGTTTCAGCGTTGGTAATACCACCTCCCTTCTATCAGAGGGCTCAATTAAATTTTTGGAATTTTTCTCGGTAAGAACGGATGCTCCAAAGCGGGCCAACTCCATCATTTTGTGGCGTTCGGAGGCATTAAAATTGGTGAAAGTCCTGCGGAGTAACGGTAAGACTTCCGTAAAGGCATGCATGGGTAGCTGTTTGACCCAATCGTCGAGCATTTGCCACAAGGCAGGATGGTGGATTAATAAAAGCCCGCTGCCATGCATAAATCCTTCTATCCATTGTGCGATCGAAATCGTTGAATTGCCGATGGAAAGGGCCAATTGCATTTCCTGGCGGGTTGTTTCTACAGAATAAATGGCTTTATCAAACAACAGACGTGTGCTGGCCCCCCGGAGTCTTTCATGAATAGCCCTCGTGGTCGCCAAACGTTGCATACTAGCAAACCAGCGATCACTATAGTCGTCGTTGTTGAGCAGGGCAATGGCACGATTGTTTTGCACAATCTGGTTGAAAACAACCTCGGCCATCTCTTCATCTATATTGAGGCAAATGCCAGGTAGCCCAATGCATATACGAGGTATCAGCTCACTGATCAGATGGGCAAGTGCTTGAATATTTGTCTTCCGGGCATCACCATACTGAATGATATTGACCAAGGTCGGCAGGCTTTCCATCAGGAAAAAGACATCTTGTGTCAAGGCTGCCAGACGTTGCAGGTGCTGCATCAAAGGGTCAATAGCTTCTGTTAGATCAGCTCTTAGTATATCGCGCACCAAAAGGGTCATATCAGCTAGTCGCTCGATCTCTGGAGCGCGTTGCTGAGCGTTGGCGAGGGCCGCATCGTAGACTGTATTGCCCCACATTCCGGCCTCAATGATGCGAATAATAAAGTCGGGCTGCCATTGTATTTGCCAGTATTCTTTGAACGTGCCTGTTTCATTTCCGGAACCTTCCCGTATTGTTCCCCATTCAATGCCCAGGATATTTAAGCGATGCAGGAGATGGCTTTTCATCAAGTCAGCTTCCTCTCGCAAGTCAATGCCACCGCGTGGATTATTGGCCGTAGCTTTTAGCCATTGCACTTCGGTATTGCCCCAGTATTTACTCATCCGGGTCTTTTTGATCAGACTTTCCAGATCTTTTTGCAATGGGATGACCGGAATTTCAGGAGGTACGTGCCCCACTTTTTCACCGATGACCAAAGCATTGTGAATCAGTTTCATTTGCACATCATCGCCTTCACAAAATACACTCAAGGCTGCGGCTTCTAGTTCATCCAATCCAGGCAACCGTTTACCTCTTAAGATGGCCAGACTTTTCGCCAACCGGGTCGCCTCCAATACATGGGCTGGAGAGGCATCAAGGGCCTGCTCTCGTAGTAATATAGCTACTTTGGTCATCCAATAGGGAATCACATCTTCTCTCTGGTTAAATAGCAATTCGTACCAGGCCGGAGAAATAACACCTGCCCCATAACCACTACGTAGGGCCAGGCGATCGTAACTCCACGGGATCCAGGTGGCATTGACTTTGGTTTTTCCTAGCCCCTTTAGTAGGGCATTATCCTGTGAAGCCTTGATACGGGCATAATCCTGTAAAGCCGGCACGTGCCAAGCCCCGCAAACCACTGCAATGCGTTGAAATCCATCTTTGACCGCTTTTCGAATTACCTTGCGCATGTGTGCTTCGCGCAATAAGGTGCGGGCACTTTCCTGTCGACCCAATTCAAGTCGTAATACACTGATTAATTCCGCAATGGAAGGGAAAATATCAAGGTCATTTTCCCGGGTTTCAAAAGTCGCTTCCCACCATCGTTCACTATCCGTATATCCTGCAATTTTCGCCATGTAGCTGAGTGGATCCCGCATGATACGTTGTTCCTCAGCCGTTGACTGGTGATTGCTGACCTTCATTTGCCGATCTTCTTTAGCTTCCCGATCCAAGGTAAACTGGATCGCCATAGACAAATCCATAAACTGTACGGAAAGATTCCGCTTCAATGCAAAAGCTATCGCTTGCCATTCCGGTGAAAAAACAGCAAAAGGATAATAAGAAGCCTGATTGAGGTCCGCCACATTATAAATCAGCAATGCTACCGGGGGCTCCAATCCCTCGTTAGCAATAAAACGCAATTGTTTATCTGCATCAATCGGTCCTTCCACCAGCAAACAATCCGGTTCCATTTCGGTCAATGCCCGCACCAGGCTACCCGCCGAGCCAGGCCCGTGATGCCGAACACCAAAAAATCTTACTGGACCGTGATTGGATGCGCTCATAATTTATAAGCCGTCGTTTTGCATTTCTAATAAATACCATCTCACCATCTTCTCCCTCCTACAACCCATAAAAATCAATCAAATAAACCAACGTCGTCATGGCCGCGGCTCCCAATGCCAACTCCCGCTCATTGACTACATCGAACACATCGGCAGGAGTATGATGAAAGTCAAAATATCGCTGTGAATCCGGTTTGAATCCAAAAAGCAATCCTTTTTGAGGTTTTAGACCGGAAATATCAGCTCCAGAGCCTCCTTTTTCCAATTGCAACCCATAAGGTTCGAGGAGAGGAAGCCATTCATTTACTTTTTTAAACTTCTTTTTAAAAATAGATTCGTCACCATCACAGGTAAAGCCACGAGGTGTAAACCCTCCACGATCCGACTCTATTGCCGCTAAATGGAAGACATTATTTTTAAGGGCATATTCCGAATACGCTCGTCCGCCAGCCAGGCCGTTTTCTTCATTCATAAACAAAACACAACGAATCGTACGTTTGGGCTGGTAGTTCAATTTTTTTAGCAACCTCAACACCTCCATTGATTGTACACAACCTGCTCCATCATCATGGGCACCAGTTCCGACATCCCATGAATCCAGGTGACCGCCTACCAGGATGATTTCTTCCGGTTTTTCGCTGCCACGGATTTCTCCGATAACATTGTAAGAAAGTTTGTCTTCCAGGAGCTGACAGGTTGAGCGCATATATACACGAATAACTTCGTCTCTCAATAATTCGCTTAGCAGTTCCGCATCATTGGTGCTAATAGCAATAGCCGGAATGGGCAATACATCGGCTTCATAGCGCAGACCACCGGTATGGGGCACATCGTCCAACTTATTAGTCATTGAACGGACCAATACAGCTGCAGCTCCATATCTGGAAGCACGGGATGCTCCTAACGCACGCTGATCGACGGCGCCACCATAGGCTCTGAAAGTATTTAATTGAGTGGGGTCCATGGGGCGGTTAAAAAATACAATCCTGCCCGCTATGCCATCACGGCCTAACTTATCTACCTCGTCGAGGCTTTTTACTTCAACAACTTCGGCTGTCAACCCTCTGGGCCCCGTTCCTACTGAATTGCCAAGCGCCAGGGCCTTCAACGTCATAGAACCCATCTTGTGTGAATTAACGATTTTTACGATTTCCTGGTCACCACGTACCCAGTGTGGTACCATGCAAGGCTGTAACCAAACGCTATCTAGTCCTAGCGTATCCAGCATTTGTTTGCCATATTCAACTGCTGCCGCTGCCCCCGTTGAGCCACTAAGACGAGGGCCAATTTCATTGGTTAAGGCATCCAGCCAGTCATAGGCACTTCCATCCAGTAAAGCAGTGTCATATATGGTACGGATGAAAAAAGCATCTTCTTGCTGAGCAGAAATGTTCGAAAAGATGGATAAAAGCAGTAAAAAAGTGAGACCCGATACTTTATTCATAATTTTTTTTTGTGGAGAAAGATCAGAAATTATTGGCAGTAATCATGAAATGAAAAACCATTTTCTGAAAACCCGGTTTTTTTTTCAAAATAAGTCGATTGTTGAAATAAACAATAATTTAGGATTATCTCGGAATTGTAGAATAAAATTTCAAAAATTGGCAAAAAACATATTCTATCACCTAAATGAACAAATGATGGGCAGTTTGCGGAGCACCGCTAGAAATTTGCAGATCTTCAAAAATATGGGATTTTTGAAAGGAAAGTTTTATTTTAGTATTCAGAATTAAAAAACAAGATTAATTTTTTATTAATTTTGTAATTGTATTTTTTACAATAAGTATGTATCTTTGCTTTATCGAACAAAAAAACATCCTTAGGGATAGAAAAATATAATTTGGTTTTATTTGGTTAGGGCTGAGGTAGTGCTGTGGTGGCACTGCCTCATTTTATTTTTTTAATAAATGATAATTTGAGATTATTATTTTTTTTAATATCTTTGCTATCACCTGTACGCCAAGTATCATATTTCCCCCCTTTAAGTTTTTGAAATCAGACCTATAAACCGGATCAATATTCTTGGGTCGATTGCGTACAATAAGCTTCCGGTAGATTAAAGGCTACCAAAACAAACGCTATATATTTTCCAACACTGATATGTACAATGGTTTGCCTTGGGTAAACCAAGTACGCCATGTAATTGAAAGGGTTAAACTTTCTAGTTTGATGCTTTCAGCGTCTGATTTTCGGTTCACACTGCCGGAAAGCAGCGTTTGGTGTGTGTTTGTGGCAAGTTTGAAAAAACTGGCTAAAACATGCGCTTACCCTTCACACTATTCGAAACACAAAACACTATCGCCGGGGCGCTATTAGTAGCGTTCCGGCTTTTTTGTGCTTACCATTTAAGGTCTCGCAAAAACCGGACTTCCACAAGCAAATCCTGTTCGTCACTGAGTTGGACATTTTCCTTGCTATGAATGGTGTAACCCAATAGCGGATCGTAGCTGAGCTTTTGATCTTGGTTGGCAATAGCTGAGGTGTTGTAATTGTCAATGTCAATACTGGAGACCTTCCCCTCTTCGAAAGTGATAATTAAGCGGCGGGTTTTCAAGTCATCATCCTGAGCAATATACCTTAATTGGGTAAGTTGTTTATTGACTATGATGCTATCGATGGCATATTTATCCGTCCAGGCAGGACGGTTGATGTCGGCTTTTAAAAATACCTGCAATTCTTTTTTATAGTCGAGTTGTTCAACTGTTTTACCTTCTTCTTCCCCATTCAGGACAATGCGTTTTTCCACTCGAGGCTGCTCCTTTTGCAATTCCTCGATTTGGGATTCCATATAACCCTGCAAGTCAAAAAACACCTGAATGGTATTTTTTTTTGCTTCCCCATCACTTTTATTACAGGCAGAAGTTAAACAAATAAGGCCAAGGCTGAGCAATAAAGAAAATTTCATGACCACTGATTTTATCGTTGAATAAGTACAATCCCATCCATCTCTTTTGGTGGTTTGATTTCCATCAGACTAAGTATAGTAGGGGCAATATCTGCTAGCTTGCCATCGGACAATTGGCTTCCTGCGGCGTGTGTACTTACATAGAAACAAGGTACCGGGTTTTTAGTGTGGGCTGTATTAGGGGATCCGTCCTCATTAATCAAATAATCTGAGTTACCGTGATCGGCGATAATAATCGCTTCATATCCTTGTTCGAAAACGGCCACTTCAATCAGGTCTTTCAGACAAGTATCCACCACTTCAGCAGCTTTTATAGCCGCCTGGAAATCACCAGTGTGTCCAACCATGTCGGTATTAGCATAATTCAAACAAATAAAATCAGGCTGATGTTTTCGGATATCTTCAATAATACTATCTGTTATCCCTTGGGCGCTCATTTCCGGTTGCAGATCATAGGTAGCTACTTTGGGCGAAGGGATCAAAATGCGTCTTTCGCCAGGAAAAGGTACTTCCCGACCACCGGAAAAGAAAAAGGTTACATGGGGATATTTTTCTGTTTCTGCAATTCGAACCTGGGTTTTTCCAGCATCTGCCAACACTTCACCCAGGGTGTTTTTCAGATCATCCTTTGTAAATAGGACTTTTATATTTTTAAAGGTATCCTCATAACGAGTCATAGTTACGTAGTAAAGGTTGAGCTTTTTCATCCCATACTCCGGAAAATCCTTCTGAGTCAAAACAGTCGAAATTTCTCTTGGGCGATCAGTTCGGAAATTAAAACAAAGCAGCACATCTTCTTCTTTTATCTCAGCTACTGGCGCTCCATGTTGATCTGTACATACTATTGGTAGAATAAATTCATCCGTTTCCCCAGCTTTATAACGATCGCGAATTGTGCTCAGAATATCATGCGTTTTTTCACCTTCTGCATGCACCATCAGATCATAAGCCTTTTTGATGCGTTCCCAACGATTGTCGCGATCCATCGAATAATATCGACCAATGACGGTGGCTAGTTTTGCCGACTGACCAGATAGATGTGACTGTAAATCTTCAAGATAGCTAATGCCTCCTTTGGGGTCTGTATCCCGTCCATCCAAGAAGGCATGGATAAACACCCGGTCCAGGCCATTGGCTGAACAAATGTCACACAATGCCTTGAGGTGATTGATATGGGAATGCACCCCACCATCCGAAACCAATCCCATCAGGTGAACAGCTTTGTTGTTGGTTTTGGCATATTGCAGTGCTTCCAGCAAGGTTTCATTGCGGGCCAGGTTGCCATCCTTTATTGCTTTATTGATACGGGCCAATTCCTGGTACACAATATGGCCTGCACCAATATTGAGGTGTCCGACTTCCGAATTGCCCATTTGTCCTTCCGGTAGGCCAACTTCTTCGCCAAAAGTCACCAGCTCCGAATTCGGATACCGCTGATAAAGGCTGTCTACAAAAGGGGTATTCGCTTGTGCAATCGCACTAGCTTCCGGTTTTTGTCCGTGACCCCAACCATCGAGGATAATTAGTATGACTCTTTTTTGCTCCATAATGACGGCAAATTTAGCATATTAGACGGCAAAACAATAGCGGAAGTTGTTTAAAGTTTCCTCACTTACCTGCGCGGAAAGCATTGTGTCCGCTGGACTTCAGCTATTTTTCATCCCGGACCTTCCAGGTACGAAATAAAAAATGAGCTTTGCCAGCAACCACAAGCCTTCCCGCTCGCTGACAGCAGAAAGCTCTAAACAACTTCGTGGTTCATTAAACAGTCCAAAGAAATATTGCGAACAGAAGTAATTTGCACCTCGAATTTGTCATTGAACCAATTATCCTATTTCCAAACCACTCCCAAAACAAAGTTGAGAATAAAAGGTAATTTTTTGAATATTAAAACGTTTTAGGTATTGATTCAACCAGTTTAGGCGTATGGTGTTTATTTAAAATATTGAAAATCAGGTGTTTGTAAAGAAAGTCTACTTTTCTTTGTCTAAAAACCAAACATCACTTAAACACTATAGGTTACTTTTAGTAAAACCAAACGTCGAAAAAGAAATTAGTTAAATGTAATGCATGGGTTTGTGATGTCGCAGCAGATGCAGAAATTTGACTTAATAAAAGACTTAAACCATGAAATCAATTGTTTTTTTCTTGTTTTTGACTCCTTGTTTGAATTATGCCCAGGCTGACTTTTCTGCTATTACTCAGGCTATTAGCGCCGGTAATACAGAGGCGCTGGTCAAATATTTTGATAATTCGGTTGAAGTAGCAATCCTTGACAATGAGGATGTATATAATAAAGCGCAGGCTGCAAATGTGGTCAAAGACTTTTTTAGCAAATACAAGCCTCAATCGTTTAGTCAGGTTCACCAGGGCACTTCAAGAGGTAATGATTCTCGTTACTGTATAGGTAATTTGGTCACGAATCAGGCGACCTTCAGAGTATACATTTACCTGAAAACGGATGGCCAAAAAAGCACCATTCAGGAGCTAAGATTTGATAAGCAATAACCATAAATTCGTTATATACAACAAGGGAATGTGGGCAATCATGTTCCCTTTTTTTATTTTCTTGACCTGCGCTATTCCTCAACCAGCACATCAATAGCTTTGGTATAATACTCGATCTCGGTTCGGATGCTGCGATGAGGATTATTTTGCACCTTTAATTGCTTTTTGACCAGATATAGCTGCCCTTCTCCCAGGCTTAGGTTTCTTAACTGGTCCGCATTAAATCGGTATTCTATATTTGTTTGGGGACCGAGTACAGTGATAGTTCTTGCCTGATTGTGTTTATCATTAAACAGAAAAACCATACTCTCTTCCTGGCTTAATATCCCTCCATTGATCACAACAGTCATTCCTTTAGACTTGCTGATCGGGCCTTTCATTTGAAAATTTTCAATAGGGGGCATTTCAATTGAATAAATTTCAGGATTCCTGTTCTCATCATTAAATTTGAACCGGAAAGAACCCATATATCCCATTTCATTGGTGAGGGAATATCGGACGAGTTTATCCTGAATTTTTTTCATTTTCATATTGCTCCCCAGAAAAGCAACCCCACTTTCAAAAATTTTTGGCACCGCTGAAGTCAGTGAATCTCCTTCCATAAACGTTGCCTGGGCTTTGAGTTCATGTTCATCTTCCAGATAACGAATAAAAAAATCGGCAAAAATAGTAGGTTTGGATTGTGGTGCAGGATCATTGTCACATGCGGAAAACAGCACAACAGCAAGTAGAGAAAAAAACGAATAACGGTATTTCATGGGTCGATACTTAACGTTTAATTCCAGCAACTTTTTTTTGATGGAGACCCAAAGATACTTTTTCCAAAAAACATTGTCAGCTTGAGGACTAAAAAAAAGAAATCGGAATAAGAAGAGGAGCAGACTATTCCTCACCTTCGTTCTCTTTTAGGAAAGTGATACAAATAAAGATTTAGAAACCTGACTTTTCAAAATATTTGATCGAATTTTGTCGAATTATTGTCCTATTTTTGAAGCGTGAAAAAGTGCAATCGATTCAATAATTGGATTAAAAGCGCACTTAATTTACTTGTTTGTAATACAAGTTGTTGTCCTAATGTCATTAGGAGGACAAGCCTTGACCAAAGGTTTTTGAAAAGAAATTATATTTTATTAACATTGTGCACTGGTCGAAAGGCCCTTTGCTTTAGTGGAATTTTAAAATGCGAATTTATGGCACGTTATTTACTGTTATTTTTCTCGTTCCTCCTCATGGGTACGGCGGTGGTCGCACAGACTTCCCTAGCCGGAAAGGTGATCGATGAGGAAACGGGAGAGCCCATTATTTTTGGTAATGTGGCTATTTACAAGGGTGGAAACCTGATCACCGGTACGGATACTGATTTCGACGGTAATTACAGTTTCTCCAACATTGACCCCGGTACCTACGACGTAGAAGTAAGCTATGTCGGTTATCAAGCCCAGAAAGTAACCGAGGTTAAAGTGCTGGCAGGTAAATCTAACAAGCTTGACCTTAAGCTTGGATCTGCCGCAATTGGTTTGGAAGAGGTATTGGTGACAGCCTACAAAGTACCTTTGATCGAACAGGACAATACGACCTCGGGCAAGGTCATCACCAGTGACGAGATTAGAAATCTCCCGACTCGTAACATCAACGCCCTGGCAGCAACATCTGCCGGATTGGCTTCTGCCGATGAAGGTGATGACGTTACTGTTCGTGGGTCTCGTTCCGAATCCACCAACTATTACATTGATGGGATTCGGGTTCAAGGTGACCTGATACCCGAATCGGAAATTGATCAACTCCAGGTAATCACCGGTGGTATAGAAGCCCAATATGGTGATGTTACTGGTGGAATTATCTCTATTACGACCAAAGGCCCTTCCAGTAAGTTTTCTGGTGGTATCGAGGCAGAGACCTCTAACTCTCTCGATGCTTTCAACAACAACCTGGTAGGTGTAAACTTTAGTGGTCCGATTTTGAAAAACAAAAAAACGGGCGTATCCATTCTGGGATTCCGGGTGGCCGGCCGTTATTCTTACAATGAAGATGATGACCCATCGGCAGTGCCGGTCTATCAGGTGAAAGATGAAAAATTGGCTGAATTGGAAGCCAACCCGATAATTGACGTCGGAGGTGATCCGTTGGTAGCTGCAGACTTTCTGAGAAACGAAGATGTAAATGGTCTTAAAGCTCAGCCAAATGAAGACAATACAAGTTATAACGTAACGGCAAAAATTGATGCCCGTTTAAGCGAGGCTATTGACATTACGTTGACCGGTGGTTTGGTGAATGAAAAAAATCGCTTTACCCCAAATGAGGATAGCAATACATTAGACAACTGGCGTTTGCTGAACAGCCACAATAACCCTTACGAATACGATAAGAGTTACCGTGGTAGCATTCGTTTCCGTCACCGTTTGGGCGGAGGCATGTCTTCGGACGAAGGGGATCAGGCTAAAAAATCAGCCCTGATTCAAAATGCTTCTTATACCCTGACTGTTGGATACGAAAAAAACAATTATAATCACGACGACTTTAACCACGGCGAAAATTATTTCGACTATGGTTATATCGGTGCTCTGGAAAGTGAATTTGTACCTGTATTTCAACAGCGGTTTGACTCTATTATTGGATTCACACTACAACACATCGATTACCAGCAGGTATTGCGTGGTTATACTCCTGGTACTGCTAATCCAGTGTTGGCCAACTATAATAACGCACTTGGACTGAATATTGGAGATACCGGATTAAACTCCGATATCGATTATTATGTCATCCAAGGCGTAAATGATGGTGCTGATAATGTTATCGTAAGAACGGATTTTCAGACCTTTAATGGTACTGTGCCTACCAACCTGGATGATTCCTGGGGATTTCATACCAACGTAGGTTCAATATACAACCGGGTTCGTAAGGAAGATGATGACATCTATACCTTCAACGCTACGGCCAACTTCGACCTAGTGCCTGGTGGTGGAAATTCTCGTCACAACATTCAGTTAGGTATTGCCTACGAACAACGGTCTAACCGTCGTTATGACGTATTGCCAAGAGGATTATGGACGCTTGCCCGTCAAAATGCAAACAGCCATATTCTGGGTATTCCTTTTGATTCTGTAGGTAACCCACTTTCTGATGTCATTGGAACTATCGATATTCCTAATTTTGGAGCGGTGGATTTGTATCAACAACGAATCTCTGAAACTGCTGATGAAACGTTCTACCGTAAGATAAGAGAATCATTAGGTGTGCCATTAACTGAATTTATTGACCCTGATGGATTGACACCTGACCAGTTGAGCCTGGATATGTTTTCTGCTAAGGAATTAAATGACCAGGGGCTGTTGGATTATTATGGTTACGATTATCTGGGTAATGCTTATGATGGCAATTTTGATGACTTCTTTTCCACAGTGGATGCTAATGGAGTCAGGACCTTCCCTGTAGCACCTAACCGGCCGATATATGCGGCTGCTTATATTCAGGATAAGTTTACTTACAAGGATATCATCTTCCGTTTGGGTGTACGTATCGACCGTTACGATGCTAATACCAAGGTATTGAAAGACAAATATTCGATTTATGAAATCATGGGTGCCAACGAATTCCACGCCAATAATGGCGGGGCTGCACCTGGTAACATTGGTGAAGATTTTAAAGTTTACCTCAATCAGGATGGTGCCAGTGTACAAGCATACCGTGATGGAGATCAGTGGTACTTCCCTAATGGTACTCCTGCTAACGATGCTTCTGATATCATTCAGGGCGCCTTGGTAAATCCTAAATATAAGGATCCAAGATTAGAGGATAACCCTACCTTTATCAAGAGCAGAGATTTTGATACTGACGTATCCTTTGAGGATTATGAAGTACAGGTAAATGTGATGCCTCGTTTGGCTTTCTCTTTCCCGATTTCTCAGGAAGCAAACTTCTTTGCTCACTACGATATCCTGGTACAACGTCCACCTACCAATACGATTGCTACTGCCCGTGATTATTTCTATTTCGTAGAAGAAAATGATTTGTTGAAGAACAACCCCAACCTGAAGCCGGAAAAAACCATCGACTACGAGGTAGGGTTCCAGCAGAAGTTGTCTGTTTCTTCCGCGATAAAAATTGCTGCTTATTATAAGGAGATGCGGGATATGATTCAGCGTCGGGAGATTTTCCCTGTACCATTGGTTGGTTCTTATACCACTTATGACAACATTGATTTTGGTACAGTAAAAGGTTTTACCTTCCAGTACGACCTGAGAAGAACGGGCAATATCTCTTTCAATGCCAACTATACGTTACAATTTGCTGACGGTACCGGTTCAGATGCCAACTCTGCTCGCGGATTGACCAGTCGTGGTCTTATTCGTACGCTTAACCCGCTGAACTTTGACGAGCGTCACCGTCTTGTTGGTACATTAGACTACCGCTATGATGGTGGTGATGCATATACAGGGCCCGAATTATTTGGTTCCGCTATTTTTGCCAATGCAGGGATAAACTTCCAGGCTATTGCCGTTTCTGGTCGCCCATATACGGCAAATATTACGCCTGACGAATTGACTGGTGCCCAAATTAGAGGTGCTATCAATGGTGCTCGTAAGCCTTGGAATTACACCTTTAATATGCGGGTTGACAAAACTTTCAAACTAGCAAACAACATGCGCCTGAATGTATACATGCGGATTTCCAACCTGCTTGATCGCAGAAATGAGATCAGAGTATACCCTGTAACAGGTTCACCTGAAGATGATGGATTCCTTAGTTCTTCCCGTGGATTGGATAAAATCGACAATATCGAGAATTCCAAGCGGGAAGTAGAAGCTTATCTGGCCTCATACCAGTGGCGGATTTTGAATCCTAACTTCTACAGTTTGCCACGGAGAATTTTTGTCGGTGCCAGCTTTAGTTTCTAAGCAACACCAGCAGTTCGACCACCTCCAAGTGGTCGAACTGCCTTTTCCTATATTTCTTTTAGTATGATTTTTTCTTACATTAAAATTCTGAAGCTATGTTAAAAATAAAATCCTGGCTTTTGGCGACACTCTGCCTTGGGATGTTTGTGGTAGCAGAAGCCCACATCAATCCGGAGGTTGAGAACAGGCCTATAAATAATGGTAATACAGACCAGGAGAGCAATACGGTAAGTTATCGAGATAACTGTGATAATGCAGTGTCTCAAATGGATCAGGCTATCAATAACGTTCGTGCCCGTTTGACTACTGGTGGTGACGCATGGTGGGATGGCAATGACGGTCGCTATGTAGTACCTAAGGTACCCGCAGGAGCTACCGAAGTATCTTCCATTTTTGCTGGTGCCGTTTGGCTCGGTGGATTGGATGATGGAAACGCATTGAAAGTAGCTGCTCAGACTTATGGTCGCGGAAGCGGTAATTTTGATTTCTGGCCTGGCCCATTGGTGCCGGAAGGTCCTGATCAAGGTACCGTAGAAAAAGAAACTTGTTCAAAATGGGACATGTTTTTCACGGTTTCCCGTAAGGATATTGATGAGCACATTAGAAGACATCAGGAAGCTGTAGAACAGGGTGTTCCCTATACGGATATTCCAAGATCAGTTCGCGGATGGCCTGCAACAGGCAACGAATTTTTCTTTGATGTTCACGAATTTGATTTACCGAATACCTCACAGGGATTGGCTGGATTCTTTGATCTGGATGGCGATGATGAATACAACCCGGATCGTGGAGATTTTCCGATTATTGAAATCAGAGGTTGTGATAAGCCACAGTATGGAGATGAAATGACCTTCTGGGTGTATAATGATGCCGGTAATACACACGCCGAATCTAACTCGCCTAACAAAATCAGAATGGAAGTTCAGGTTCAGGCTTTTGCCTATTCTACCAATGACGAGATCAACAATATGACCTTCCAGCGTTATAAGTTGATCAACCGGGCATTGGAGAGTATTGATAGTACCTTTTTTGCCATGTGGGTTGACCCTGATTTAGGTTGTTATACAGATGATTATATTGGTTGTGATGTAGAGGCCAGTTTGGCCTATGTTTATAATGAAGATGCTATTGACGGTACTACCGGTTGTAACTGTGAACAAGGGGTAAATACCTATTGTGATGAAGTGCCTATTCTGGGGGTTGATTATTTCCGCGGCCCATTGGACGAATTTGGCAATGAATTAGGCATGTCTTCTTTTACCTATTACAACAATGGTTCAGTAGGTTCACCTGCTCCAGGTACTACTGACCCTGCAAATGAAACAGAATATTACAACTATATTTCTGGTTCCTGGAAAGATGGGTCTCCATTTACTTATGGTGATGACGCTTATCAGGATGGTGCGCCAATTGATTACGCCTTTACAGAGGCACCTGATAATCCTAATGGCTGGTCGATGTGTACGGCCAACCTGCCTTTCGGTGATCGTCGTACCGTACAGGCTTCCGGACCTTTCCGTCTGGATCCAGGTGCAGTAAACGAATTAATTGTTGGGGTGGTTTGGGTAGCTGATCAAGCTTATCCATGTCCTAGTATTAAGAAGCTGAAAGAAGCTGATGATATCGCTCAGGGTTTGTTTGACAACTGTTTCGATATCCTTGATGGTCCAGATGCACCAGATGTTGACTTTATCGAGTTGGATCGTGAAATTATTGCTGTTTTTACCAATAACGGAACGTCTAATAACATCAATGAGGAATACGAAGAAAACCTGTTACTTGATGTGCCTCCTGGATTGGATAGCACCTACAACTTTGAAGGGTACAAACTGTACCAAATGTCAAGTGCAGATATCGACCTTTCACCTGAAAACCTGGAAGATCCTACTAAGGTTCGCCAGATTTATCAGGTTGATGTGAAAAACAATGTGTCTAAAATCTTTAACTGGGAAACGTTAAGCGAGCCAGGTGATACCCCAACAGAAGAGGAATATTTTGTTCCAGAATTGCAGGTTGATGGGGAGAATAAAGGTATCCGTCATACTTTCCAGATTAAAGAAGATCAGTTTGCTGATGGTGATCGTCGTTTGATCAATCATAAAAAATACTATTTCATTGCAATTGCATACGGCCATAATGAGTATACGGCTTTTGATCCGGTAGCTGTATTGGGTCAACGCAGGGCATATATCATTGGTCGGAATAATATCGGACCTGAAAGTGATGGTAAACCATATACTACCATTCCAAGACCTATTGTAGACCGGACCCTTAAATCAGCTTATAGTGACGGGGCCGTAATCACACGTGTAGATGGTTTGGGAACAGGGAACAACTTCCTGGATATTTCTGATGAATCTCGTGTCGCAATTGAGGAAAGTTTCAAGGATGGAGGTGCTTCCTTCTCCGGTGAAATTACTTACCGTCCTGGTCGTGGACCAATAGAACTTGCTATCTACAATCCGCTAGATGTAGTAGATGGAGAATTCGAACTTAAATTTACAGACAACAACCCGAACGATAATACACTTGGTGTTAATGCAACCTGGCAATTGTCCAGCTTGACAGATCCTTCTGCACCAGTTATTGTATCTGAGAATCCAATTTCCAGCTTCAACCAGCAAATTGTTAGCCAATATGGATTTTCCGTAGCCATCGGTCAAGTGGCCGAGCCCGGCTCAGAACAATTTATCGATCCTACTAATGGTTTGATTGGTTATGAAGAAGAATATGCTGGTGGTGAGGATGCTACTCCATGGTTGTTTGGTGTTTCTGATGGGTTTACTCCTAGTGAAGGCCCATTGAGTAATAACATCTTTGACTATCTGGTAACCGATCCGGGTGAGCGTGATGAAGAATTAGATCCAGAGCAGGCATTCTCTAAGGTAGGCCCTGGCTATTTTACGCCTTATTTCCTGGCCAACTGGACCACAAGTGGCGCAACCTTGCCATATATTACACCAGCGTGGACCAATGGTTCCAATGGTAACAATATCGTTAGAACTCAGCTGAGAGCTAACGGTGGGCTGGGCACGTTGAATAACGTCGATATCGTCATGACCTCCAACAAGGAATTATGGAGTCGTTGTGTTGTCATTGAAACAGCGAATACATTCTATATTAATGGTGGTTTCCCTACAGATCCAGGTACAACGAACCAGGGAACAAATCATTTTGATGTACGTAAGGCACCTAGTGTTACTAAGGATGATAATGATCAAGACGGTTTGCCTGATATTGATACTTCCGAACCTAGAACTGGTTTCGGTTGGTTCCCAGGTTATGCCGTTGATGTAGAAACCGGACAACGCCTGAATATCTTCTTCGGTGAGAATACAGTCTATGACGGTACATTCTTCCCCGAAACTTACAATTCAGCACCTACTGGTAGAGACATGATGTTCAATCCTTCCTCTCAGATGGAATTGAATCTGGTTGGTTTAACTGATTTATATCAGTTTTATGCCGGTGGTCAACACTTTGTGTATGTAACAGGAACACCTTATGATGGATGTGAAGCACTTTCTGAACGCCTGGTTGCATCGCCGCAAGCACTGTTGAAAGTCAAAGCGGTCAAGGAAATTACCTGGGCAGGTTTGGTTATGCCGTTGAGAGAAACGCCATTCAAATCTTATGCCGATGGTTTGATCCCCAATGATGTACGGGTTAAACTACGTGTGAATAATCCATATCAGGTAGAGGTGGACAATGATGAAACACAAGGATTTGATGATCGTACAGGTACGGGTGTTAATGCTTACCATCCAGCTTATCGCTTTAAGTTAGAAGGTAAACAAGCCGAGGCTCTGAATGAAGAAACCTTGGAAACAGCGCTGGACTTGATAAACATGGTACCTAATCCATATTACGGATTCTCTGACTACGAACAATCACAGTTTGAAACTACCGTAAAGATTACCAATTTGCCCGCAAAGTGTGTGGTCAATATTTATTCTCTTGATGGTAAGTTTATTCGCCGATATAACCGCGATGAGCTTGGCTCTAATGCGAAAGGTTCTGGTATAAGCCGCAATCAGATATTGCCAGATCTGGAATGGGACTTGAAAAATAGCAAGGGTATTCCAATCGCTAGTGGAGTGTATCTGATCCACGTTTCAGCTGAAGGACTTGGTGAACGCACCTTGAAATGGTTTGGTGTAAACCGTCAGTTTGACGCATCTGGATTATAAAAATTGTTTGACTTCCGGTGCCCTGGTCGGTACCGGAAGTCAATTTATCATTTTAATAAGTTGAAGAAAAAAAATAATTATGAATAAGATTCTCTACGGTTTATGTTCTCTGCTATTGGTGGGGGTCTTTGCCACTGAGCTGCGGGCTGGTAACCCTGATCGTCAGGGAGAAGCCGGAGCTTATGAGCTGCTGATGATTCCCTATGCAAAGATGGCTGGTTTACATGCCATGACTACCGCTAATGTGAGTGGTGTTGAGGCTATTCGTCTTAATGTTGCCGGATTGGGAAGAATCAATAAAACAGAAGTAAGTGTTAGCACCGGACGCTACCTGGAAGGAACAGGTATCAACATGAATGCTTTTGGTCTTGCTCAGAAAGTCGGTTCAAACGGAACCTTTGGGTTTAGTTTGATGGCATTGGACTTTGGCGATATTGCTGTTACCACAAGTGATCAACCAGAAGGTACAGGAGCTACTTTCTCTCCCAACTTTTTTAACCTGGGTTTATCCTATGCACATACTTTTGAAAACAAAGTATCGGTGGGCATAACGCTTAGAGGTGTGTCGGAATCTACTTCTGATATTTCTGCTTTTGCCCTTGCCGTTGATGCTGGAGTACAGTATGTTACTGGTGAAAAGGACGAGTTTAAATTTGGAATATCTTTACGTAATGTAGGTTCACGCATGAGGTTTGGAGGTGAAGGATTAGGTGCTTTGCGCCCGGCTCCAAGTGATCAGTATGAATTGACCTACGAAACCCGTGCTGCAGATTTTGAATTGCCATCAATGCTGAATATCGGTATGTCTTACGACTTTTTGATCGGCGACATGCACCGCGTTACTGCGATAGCTAACTTTACAGCCAATTCTTTCTCTCAGGATCAAGTGGGTGGTGGTTTGGAATATTCCCTTAACGAATTGTTTCAATTGCGCGCCGGCTACAAATATGAATTTGGTTCTGAAGAAGAGCTGGAAGCACCAATTTACACCGGATTGAGCGCAGGAGCCAGCATTTCTCTGCCACTGAGCAAAGAAAATAAGGATGCCAGATTTTCAATCGATTATGCTTACCGGACTACTAAAGTATGGAGCGGTACACACAATATCGGTATCCGGTTTAATATTTAACCTCCATTTTTGACCTTTAACAAAACAAAGATTTTGACGAAAAACCACAAGTAAAAGGTTAAATTATACGAACCATTCCGGTTAAATTCATTGGCAACTCTTGAATTTATCATTAGGAATGCCTAATTTTGGAGTTCAATAAAGCAAGAACGTTTTCACTTTGTATAGGTGGAAGCGTTCTTGTTTTATATTTAAGAGGTACAACGGAGCCTTAATTAAATAATGTAAATAACTGAGAAGGAAAGCGGGAATATAAAATGCTCAAATTTGGCTTTCTAATCGGAAATTGTGATCGCTTCCCTGTATTAATGCTGTTCCGTTGTTTTTCCAGTCTTTTTATTGGTGATTGGTTTTGCTCCCCTTCAGGGACCTTGCTACTTGCTGGAAAACCAGGGAATGTTGGCGATCATTAATATGTAAAATTATTAGATTATGACTATTAATTATTTAAGTCAAGAAGGATTTGAAAGGCTGAAAGCAAAGCTAGATGATTTAAAATCTCAAGGGCGGTCTGATGTAGCTAAAGCGATTGCCGAGGCCCGTGAAAAGGGTGACTTATCTGAAAATGCAGAATATGATGCAGCCAAAGAAGCTCAAGGCTTGCTAGAATTAAAGATTAATGAGTTGGAAAAAGTATTAGCCAATTCCCGGATTCTCGACCAAAGTACATTGGATACGTCCAAAGTGACCGTGTTTTGTAATGTAACCATCAAGAATAAAAAAAACGGCAAAGAAATGACCTACAAGCTGGTTTCCGAATCGGAAGCTGACCTGAAGACTCGCAAAATTTCGGTGAGCTCTCCTATGGGTCATGGTTTGCTTGGCAAGGCTGTTGGTGATACGGCTGAAATTACCACCCCTGGCGGTAAGCTTGTATTCGAGATTGTCAAAATTTCAATAGATTAACATGGCCAGCATCTTCAGTCGGATTGTAAACGGAGAAATACCGAGCTACAAAATTGCAGAAACAGACGATTATTATGCATTTTTGGATATCAATCCAATGGTGATTGGCCATACCTTGGTCATCCCCAAAAAAGAAGTAGACTTTATTTTTGATGTCGAAGACGAATTACTGAGTGGACTGATGGTCTTCGCCAAAAAGGTTGCCCATGCCATTGATGCGGCTATTCCCTGCAAAAGGGTAGGCTTGATGGTCGTGGGCACCGAAGTCCCTCATGCCCACATTCACTTGATCCCTTTCCAACGGGAATCGGAAATGAATATCGCCAAATCAAAAATGGCCCTCCCAGCAGATGAAATGCAGCAAATTGCAGCAGCCATCCGCGCAAAACTTTGATGCTCCCCCCGTATCCTGACCTTTCAGCATTACCCTTTTCGTTTCGGATTGTCCTTCAGAAAGGAAGACCAGTTCGTATATTGCTTCTTGCCACCCAATGCGCTGGATGATTGATAGAAGTGGCAAACGGCAGTAGCCAAGGCATCAGTGGCATCCAGATAGTGATCAGTTAGGTCAATCTGGAATTGATTGCCCAACATGGCAGCTACTTGCTCCTTGGCAGCATTTCCATTGCCAGTGACGGATTGTTTAATCTTTTTGGGCAGGTATTCGGAAACGGTCACCTCCATCGTAACGGCTGCGGCAATAGCAACACCTTGGGCCCGTCCCAGTTTGAGCATAGATTGTGGGTTTTTACCATAAAAAGGAGCTTCAATGGCCAATTCCCGGGGGCGATACACTTCAATGATGGTCTGAATGCGTTCAAAAATTTTTTTTAACTTTTGAGGTTGGTTGGGAAATTTGCTGAGGTGTACTACGCCCAGTTCCAGCAGCTTCATCTTTTTCTGCACAATTTCAATCATGGCAAATCCGAGTATATTTGTACCCGGATCAACGCCTAAGATGCGATAGGTCGGATGGTCTTTTTTCAAGGAATCATTATTTTATATCTAAAGTATACTTAAAATCGGGAACTCAGCAACTTTATCAATGCAAACTTCTCGATACTGACAATGAAAATGGGTATTTTTTGGTCATCAATTTCGTGGAGTAAACTTTTAAATTTAGGCATCAAGAGCACCATTCTGGCTTTGCTTTTGTTCACATTATACCGGCAGCTCCTGACCGGAGATAATCAAAATGAATTGGGCCGGATCTTTTGGCAGCAATTACAAAATGGAAATGGATATTGGGTAGTCATAACGATAATATTGATGCCTGTCAATTGGCTATTGGAAAGCCGAAAATGGCAACTACTGATGCAACCACTGGTACCAATGAGCCTGGGGAAAGCCGTTGGTGCAATTTTGGCGGGAGTGACCATTTCCATGTTTACGCCCAACCGCATCGGTGAATAT
Source organism: Saprospiraceae bacterium (assembly GCA_021604865.1). Taxonomy (GTDB): domain Bacteria; phylum Bacteroidota; class Bacteroidia; order Chitinophagales; family Saprospiraceae; genus BQJU01. The sequence goes on from BQJU01000004.1 coordinate 127,356, forward strand.
GGGGGGCGGATTTTGGCGGTTGAAGCACGACACAACTGGACCGCAGTACTCGCTTCCCTGGTAGGCAGTTTTGCTCAATTGCTGGCATTGCTGGGCTTTGGGATGTTTGGTGCCTTTTTCTTCTTACAAAACAAGCTGAACCCTGAACCTTATGTATTATACAGCAGTTTTTTACTTGGCTTTAGCCTGGTACTTATTCTGGGGTTCATCTATTTTAACGTAGATTTAATTATCCCGCTAATTCGCCGATTTCCGCTGGGAAAATGGCGCCGACCGGTGCTGAAACAACTGCTCGCTTTACGCTATTATCACCGTCCATTGTTGTTTCGAGCGTTTTTTTTGGCGTTTTTTCGATATGCCGTATATTGTTTGCAATACTACCTGATGCTGCGGTTTTTCGGGCTTTATGCTCCTTTTTGGGCAGCTTTTTCGGGTATTGCAACGATATTTTTAATACAAACCAGTATTCCATTACCACCTTTGATGGGACTTATGGCACGGGGGGAAATCGCTTTGTTGGTGTGGTCGGATTATAGTGACAATACACTGGGTATCCTGGCGGCGACCTTTCTATTATTCATAATAAATTTAAGTGTCCCTGCGTTACTTGGAGCAGGAATCATCGTCAAAACAAATGTCTTAAAATCATTGGGTTATGAGCAAAATTCCAGTTAAAACAAGTATGATATTAGCCTTAGTGCTGGGACTTATGGCATTTGATATCCCTGAAATGTCCAAACAGCATGAATTCAAACAAAGCGTTCAGGACGTGATTGTTCCCGAACCTTGTAGGTCTGAAAATAAAGCCTTCCAGGCTGGTGAAGAAATCATTTATAAGATTTTCTATAATTGGAACTTCGTATGGATACCTGCCGGTGAGGTCGTTTTTAGAGTTGAAGATTTGGGAGATCAATACCATCTCTCGGCTCGCGGTAGAACCTATAAATCTTATGATTGGTTTTTTAAAGTCAGAGATGATTATGACACCTATATTGACAAAAATACTTTGCTACCCAAAATATCTGTACGCAAGGTGCACGAAGGTGGATACCGCCTTTACGACAAGGTAACCTTCGATCAGGACCGCCATAAAGCGAGCTCTATGCGTGGCAAAACGCAGGAATCAGCTACACCCCACCAATTTGACCTGGATGGTTGTATGCACGACATTCTCTCGATCGTTTATTATGCCCGCAACATCAACTTTGATGGCCTGTCAGAAGGCCAGGAAATCCCGGTCAAGATTTTCCTGGATAAAGAAACGTATCCTCTAAAGGTGTCCTATAAAGGTAAAGAAGAAAAGAAAAGAGTGAGAGGAAACGGTAAATTCAGTACCCATAAGTTTAGCCCACAACTCATTGCCGGAGAGGTATTCAAAGAAAATGACCAGATGATGATTTGGGTATCTGATGATAAAAATAGATTACCCCTTATGATTGAATCGCCGGTATCTGTTGGGTCAGTTAAAGTAGTACTGAAGAGTTATAAAGGACTGCGGCATGAATTCACCTCGGAATTGGATTAATAAATAGAGTTTTCCAAACATGATGCTCTAAGAGCACCAAACGCATGAAAAAGATACTATACGGTGTTGGCCTGGTTCTGTTTTTTATTGTGGGCATCGGTATAAGCCGGTGGTATTACCAAAGTGAGCAAGAGCAGGTCAGCCGCTCGCAGTCGACGGTATTGTTGGAAAAAGTACAGCGGGTTTGTAAGCTGGTCACCGTGGAAGGCAGCTTCTTGGAGCATTATGATGAAACGATGGATCGGCAATTGACCCTTTACCTTCCCTTGCCGAGCACCTGGAGTTTTTCCAAAACGGCCTTTCTGGAGGTCCAGGGTAAGGTGATGGTAGGTTACGATATGGAAAAAATCACCATCACCGTAGATAGTACCCATAAAAAACTGATCTTAAGCAACCTGCCACAACCGCAAATTCTTTCTATAGACCATTCCATTCGCTACAAAAATCTGGAAGAGAGTTTCTTCAATCATTTCACCCCTGAAGATTATACTCAACTCAATCGCAATGCCAAAGAGGTATTGAGTAAAAAAGCTACTGAAGCAGGCTTGCTGGAGAAAGCTGAAGAACAAGGCAATGAAATGCTTTCTGTGATTCGGTTTATGGCCGAAGCAATAGGCTGGGAGGTAGAACTGGAACATGAAACTGGACTGGTGAACCCGGATTGATTTTGGGTAGATCGCTAGCCCCATACACCCTCTTCTGTATGAAAATTCCAGACACTAATCCGCAGGTTTTGTCTGGTGGCTCTCCAATTTAAATGTCTGCTAACAGTTCTGTAACAAAATTTAAGATGCCAATTCTTAGATGCTAAAGGAAAAAAATCTATTTTAGCCGTGTTTTACTAATTAAATTAAGTTGTAACGCAACTTTCAACCTTCTCTAAATAGCGAATTAATGGCGGCAGATGTTACCCAACGTACTTTCCTCGGGCATCCAATAGGACTGTTCTTTCTTTTTTTTACTGAAATGTGGGAACGCTTCAGTTACTATGGTATGCGAGCGATTCTTGTTTTATACCTGGTGCAACAGAATACCGGTGATAACCCCGGCTTAGGTTGGGCTAATGGCGAGGCGTTGGCCCTATACGGCTGGTATACGATGTTTGTTTATGTAGCATCAATTCCCGGAGGTATTATTGCTGACCGTTATTTAGGGCAGAAAAAGACTGTTCTTTGGGGAGGTATCCTCCTGGTCATTGGGCATAGTATTTTGGCTATAGAAGCGCCCTGGGCATTTTATACAGGCTTGATATTTATTGTATTAGGTGTTGGAGGGCTTAAGCCCAATATTTCGACTATGGTCGGGGGCCTTTACGGTCATAAGGACACCCGTCGGGATATGGGTTTCTATATTTTTTATATGGGGATCAACTTGGGTGCGGCGCTTTCTTCCATTGCGGTAGGGTATGTTGGACAACGCATAGGTTGGCATTATGGCTTCGGTATGGCAGGTATCGGTATGGCCTTAGGTTTAATTACCTATATGGCCGGGCAAAAATATCTGGCCGGCGTAGGGGATATCGTTAAAAAAGAAGCGGGTGATGACAAACCAGAAGTGAACCTGTTTGGGGATATCTTTAAACATACCAATTCCATCATTGGCACATCCATTGTGGCGGTATTGGGCGTCATTGTGTGGATGACGATAGGCTGGGATTATGGTTTGTTGGTTCTTGCCTTAAGCTTAGCGGTGGGCGTAGCCATTGTCATTTATAATGATGGGAATGAGATAGAAAAGGACCGCATCAAGGTCATGTACCTTTCCTTTATCATTATCATTGTCTTTTGGGGCTCATTTGAGCAAGCTGGAGGATTAATGAATATCTATGCTAACGAAAAAACCGATTTGGTTTTCGCCGGATTTAATGTGCCGGCCAGCTGGTTCCAATCGGTTAACGCTATATTCATCCTCGTCTTTGCAACTATTGTTGGTTCATTTTGGGCCTGGTGGCGCAATCGGGGTAGAGAGTCTTCTTCCATTTTCAAAATGGCGATTGGTGTAATCATCATGGGTTGGGGATTCTTATTTATGTCGGTAGCGAGTATGCAAGTTAAGTATGATGAGGCTGGTGAGATCATCCATAGGTCTGCGATGTATTGGCTGGTATTGGCTTACCTATTCCATACTATAGGTGAGTTGTGTGCATCTCCGGTAGCTTTATCCTTTATTACCAAGCTGGCTCCTGCTCGCTGGATGGCTTTCATGATGGGCGCTTACTTCGCTGTGACAGGCCTTGGCAATAAGGTGGCTGGTTCCCTGGGAGAATTGTCGGAATCAGTGGGAGAATTTGCAATTTTCACTGGCATTGCGATATTCTGTACGATTATCGGCTTATTAGTCATTACCATTATTAAACCATTAAAACGTTTAGCTCACGGTGCTGAAGAGGTAGAGTTGAAACCTCAAAAGGCTGCTGTTGGTGAATAATATTACGGTCTGCTTATAGGTAGTACTTTGAAATAAAGCTGTTCTAATGAGTGCTCCTGAAAATGGGGAAGCTAATTAGCGTTGTTTGTTGTCAAAGGCTATTTATAAGCAGGCTCTTTTCGTTTTATCGTTCTTAGACAAATCTCGTGGGCAAATTAAAATGTGAATCTTTAACGCCTGAAAGAAGTGTTGGTTTCCATTTTCAATTGACGCTGAATCACGAGATTTGGCTAAGAATCCATTTTATAAGACCAACTTTACCATAAAAGTCGGGATCTTATTATGCTAGGCTATGGAATAGATCCCGTTTAAGATTAGAAACACATGGATATTACGTTAATCATTCTGATTGTTGGGTGGATTTTTGTAATCATTTGGGTACCCATTGTTATTGCTACCAATAAAAAGACGCACCCCAAGGCTCTATTTATCCTCTTCGGCGCAGAAATGTGGGAGCGGTTTTCCTATTACGGCATGCGTGCGCTGCTCACTCTATACATGACCCAGGTTTTGTTTGAATCCCTGGGACAAGGGGCGGCAGATAGTAAGGCCCTTGGCATCTATGGGTCCTATACCTCCATGGTATACCTGTTGCCAGTGATAGGCGGGTTGGTTGCTGACCGGATTTTTGGTTTCCGAAAAGCTGTTCTTTTTGGAGGTATACTGATGATGATCGGGCATTTCTCGCTGGCTCTTGAAGGCATGCTCTTCGAAGGGAATTTGCCACTTTTTTTTACTTCACTGGCTTTAATCATCGTCGGCAATGGTTACTTCAAACCGAATATATCCAGTTTTCTAGGGAAGTTCTACGATTCTAATGACCCCCGAAAGGACGGCGCATTTACGATTTTTTACATGGGGGTAAACATTGGCGCCTTCCTGGCTACACTTACGTGTGGATATGTTGGAGAGAAGATTAGCTGGCATTATGGTTTTGGCTTAGCGGGTATAGGCATGGGGCTGGGACTATTGGTCTTTTGGCTTTTGGGACCCAAATATTTTGATGGCAAAGGTTTAGAACCAGACCCGGAAGGTGTCCGTCGGCCTTTTTTTGCTGGCCTGAGCAAAAATACATTGGTATTTGCTGGTACCCTTCTAAGTATCCCAGTATGTGCCAGCTTATTGAATCTGAGTGACCTGATGTCGACTGTTTTGCTTATTATCAGTTTTGTAATCATTGGGTATCTGGTCTATTCTGGAGTAACTAATAAAAACAAAAAAGAGGGACAACGCCTTTTAGTGGTCGTCGTATTATTCTTTTTCCACGCTGTATTCTGGGCCTTATTCGAACAGGCCGGTGGTTCGCTTACTTTGTTTACCCTTCGAAATGTGGATCGCTCATTCTTTGGCACTGAGATACCCGCTTCTATTTTTCAGAGTTTGAACCCGTTTTACATCATGGTTTTGGCACCTTTATTTTCCTGGATTTGGATCTCCCTGAGCAATAGGAAAAAAGAGCCCAGTACACCTATGAAATTTGTGTTGGGTCTTACCCAACTTGGGCTAGGCTTTTTGATTATCGTTTTAGGTGCCAAATTTTTCGCTAACAACGAAGGACTGATCTCTGTCTTTTTCTTATTTGTGATGTATCTGCTGCATACTACAGGTGAATTGAGTCTTTCCCCGGTTGGCCTGTCGATGATCACCAAACTCTCTCCGGATAAAATTGTCGGTTTTGTGATGGGAGCATGGTTTCTCTCCATTGCCCTGGCCAATAAAATTGCCGGTGAAATCGGTAAACTAACGGCAGCTGACGATCTCGGTGAATCGGCTACAGCTATGGAAACACTAAATGTTTATACGGGCATTTACCTTAATTGGGGCGTATATGTAGTGCTTGGCGCTGCGGCCATTTTGTTCTTGTTGGTACCGACCTTGCGGCGGTGGATGCATGGCATTCATTGATGAAGGTGAAAAATGAAAAGTGGAAGGAATGGTGGACAAAACATTCCTTCCAACATAATAACCTCTATGCAAAACCAATTCAAACAAATTATTCTCATATATGGAGCCCTGATGTTGGGACAGGTGCTTTTTTGTCTGGTTGTGATTTTTATTGTGACTTCAGGACCTGATCCAGCACCGCAGGAAGGAACTCCTTTTGAGCTTATCGTGCCCACCGTCATATTTGTCGCAATTGCCGGTTCTTTTTTTGTCTATAGAATGAGAAAACAGCAAGGCACAGCCTTAACGGGCTTATCAAATAAAGTAGAACATTACAGGACCACTGCTATTATGCGTTCTGCAATCCTGGAAGGAGCCAATCTGCTGGCTATATTCATTACGTTTGTGACAAATAATCTCAATTTTCTCCTTTGGTTTTCCTTGGGCCTATTGGTTTTCCTTTACTTTCGCCCCTCTGTTGAGCAATTTATTCGTGATTATGCTCTTTCAGGGCAGGAGGAACAGGAATTGCGAAAAGCTCTGGGATAAAATGTGGGTTTCATGACTACAGAAGATTGGTTGGAATCAAACAGGGGGAACCTGGATTTGGAGCAATCAAGCCATCGGTTTTGGTTCAGAACCTCTATGGGCTTGGAAGACCTGGTGTTGGCGGAAATCGAGGACCATTTTAAACCCATAAATGTTTTTAAAAGTCACCGCAACCTGTTTATTGAGCTTGATGCCGGACCAACGGACAAAGTGCTCAACATCCGCACAGCCGATGATGTATATGATTACCTGGGATATTGTGATCAAATTGATCATAAAAAAAGTAGCGCTGATCGGTTGAAAGAACACTTCACTGCACATATTGCCCCTTACCTGATCCGGCATTACAGCCAAAAAAACATCCGGATAACAGTGAGTTTTGTGGGCAAAAGAAACTTTAACCGCTATTATGTTGAAAATCGGTTAAACGAAGTGCTGGTGGCGTCAAATCAGGTGGGAATATTGAGTAATGAGCAGCGTGATACCGGGCAGGCCGGAGAAATAAGAGTGAGGATACACCTCGAAAATGATCGCGCTTATTTTGGTGTTGGATTACAAGATACTCCCTTGCATCGCCGTCTCTGGAGGGCGACCAAATATACCGGACAGTTGCACACGCCCATTGCCGCCTGTATGGCACGGCAACTGACTCCACACCAACAAGCATTGATTTTTGATCCATTTTGTGGGTCGGGCACCTTGCTGATAGAATCGGCCTTATTACATCCAGGGATTGCCCATCTGGGGTTTGATCTTAGCGAAGCGGCGATTTTGGTGGCTGGACAAGCTTCCGCAATGGCGCACACGAGGATTACTTTTGGTAAAAACGATAGTTTATCCATTAAACCTCCTAATGTAGATTATTTTCTGCTGAGCAATCCTCCCTGGGGCGATAAACACGAAATTACCAGCCTTTCGGAAAATTTTTATCCTAAGTTAGCCAACTTGATTCGCACAAGTTTAGGCGCAATCTTGTTATTGCCAGAAGAGCTAATCATTAATCTTCGTCAGGAAACAGATTTAAAATTTGAAGAAATTGCACAAACCCGGATAAGGGGTAAACTTGCTTCTATTGTAAAAATAGAGGTAGTAGCAAGCACCCAATAGCTGTAATTATAAAAATCGGGAAGCAAGCATCAATTATAAAATCTTCAATAAGAAGATTTTATTACTGATTTTACCTATGCTTTAAAACTGACGATAGGTTTTAAAACAGCTTCTTAGTATCTTTGGACCTGGTGAGGTGTGGAAAGGAGAACATTGCCTATTGTAATTTGCCAAAGAACCAAAACTAATAGGTAGAAGCGTCCCTGTTTTAGTTTCCTTTTCTCTATCTTTCAAACCTTATACTGTAATAATGAGGAAATGGATAAATAGAGCGTTTCATTTTTACTTTAATCAACGCCTGCGTAGAATTGAACGGTTTATGCGTCATCCTACTGCGGTTCAGGAGGAAGTATGGCGCGAGTTGATTCAGGCTGCCCGTTATACGGAGTGGGGCCGGATGTACAACTATCGCAAGCTACGAAATCCACAGGAGTATGCTAAAAATGTTCCCATCAACGACTACGATACGCTGAAACCCTACATTCACCGCATGATGATGGGGGAGAAAGACGTTTTGTGGAATGGCCAGGTACGCTGGTTTTCCAAATCTTCCGGTACCACTAACGACAAAAGTAAATTTATTCCAGTGAGCCGCGAAAATTTGCGGGCTTGTCACATACGGGGCACCTGGGATACGATGAACCTGTTTTACCAAAACCGCAAAGATGCCAAGCAATTTGAGTGCAGAAGCCTGGTGATGGGGGGGAGTCTGGTTTCCTTTCCCGAGCATCCCCGTACCATGATTGGTGATGTATCGGCCATTATGATTCATAATATGCCCACTATTGGTCGTCCCTTTTTTACGCCGGATTTTGAAACGGCATTGCTGGCGGAATGGGAAGAAAAGCTTGAAAGAACAGCCATATTATGTAGCCAGGATCCCAATATGGTGATGATTGGCGGGGTACCGACCTGGACGGTATTGCTACTTCGACGAATTCTGGAGATTACCGGAAAACAACACTTGTTGGAAGTATGGCCGGATTTTCAGGTATACATCCACGGCGGGGTTAGCTTTACGCCTTACAAAAAACAATTTGAGGCCTTTTTTCCTTCAGATCAGGTGAGTTATCAGGAAATTTACAATGCCTCCGAAGGGTATTTTGCCATCCAAAACGACCTGGCCGAAGACGATATGCTGTTGTTGCTCAACAATGGCATTTATTACGAATTTTTACCCGTAGAAGAGTGGGGAAGCCTACATCCACAAACGGTAGATCTTGCCAGCGTAGAAATTGGAAAAAATTACGCATTGGTGATTACCACTAATTCCGGGCTGTGGCGCTATCTGGTGGGAGACACCGTAACATTTACTTCAGTGGCACCCTACAAAATCAGGATTACCGGACGAACTAAACAATTTGTCAATGCCTTTGGTGAGGAGGTGATGGTTGAAAATACCGACCGGGCATTGGCTATGACCTGCCGCGTGATGGATGCTACGGTGACGGAATATACCGTGGCGCCCATTTATTTTCAGGGATCGGGTAAAGGAGGGCATGAATGGCTGATTGAATTTGAAAAAGCGCCCAGGGATATTGCTCTTTTTAAGCGGCGCCTGGATGCCAATTTGCAAAAGGTCAATTCTGACTATGAAGCAAAGCGTTACAAGAGCTTGGCACTGGAGCAGTTACAGATGAGGGTGCTGCCCAAGGGTACATTCCATAGTTGGCTGCGCTCCAAAGGCAAACTCGGCGGACAAAACAAGGTGCCCCGCCTGGCCAATCATCGGAAATACGTAGAAGAGATCTTAGATTTTTCCGATGAGCCACGCTAAATTTCCCCTTTCCAATCCATAATTATTCCCTATTTTGCGCCTCGGATGATGACCTACACTTTCATTGACGTTTTAATCAGTTTCATTTTGGCACTCATCATGTTGGGCATTGGTATGTCCATTGATGCTGGCGACTTTCGAGCCGTAGCCAAACGTCCCCGGGCTTTTTTTGTAGGCTTGGCCGGGCAGATGATTCTATTGCCACTTTTTGCTTTTTTGCTGGCTTCCTTTTCCGGATTAGATCCAAGCTATCAGGTCGGTATTGTCATATTATCACTCTGCCCGGGAGGCAATACCTCCAATTATGTTTCCTATCTCGTGAAAGCCAATACAGCACTTTCAATTTCCTTAACGAGCATCAATGGCATCCTGACTCTTTTTAGCATCCCACTGATCACCAATTTTGCCCTGGCCTATTTTATGGGAGATAAAGTTATTTTTAACCTACCCTTTTTGCCTACAGTGGTACAGATTATTTTAGTAACCCTGCTTCCAGCCTCTATTGGCGTCTGGATTAGGTATACCAGGCAAGAGCTCAGTGAAAAACTGGAAAAACCGATCAGGTGGATCACTATGGTTTTGCTATTGGTCGCATTTGCCATTTTGATCTTTGGTAATAACCCGGATAATTCCTTGAACCTTAACCTGTCAGATATAAAAACGATGCTCCCGGCCCTACTGGTGCTTAACATTGTAGGCTTGTCATTGGGAATATTATCAGGTCGTATTGCTGGCCTGTCTCGTAGGAATGCGGTAACCCTGGCCATTGAAATTGGTTTGCAAAATACGACGTTAGCTATATTGATTGGGGGGACCTTGTTAGGTAATAGCGAGATGATCAAACCGGCCCTGGTTTATGCAGGTTTTAGTTTCTGGACGACTCTGGCCTTCGCCTTTTGGACCCGACAACGGACCCCGGATTGGCAATAAAAGATGAAAAGGTACTAACCAGCAAACCAGATAAAAAATTACCGAATAACGGCTATTCAACCTATTATCTCTATATTTGTAGTATAGTCTAGGATTACAATGGGGTTAACTTCTAAAGTGCCCGTTCTAATCTGGCTCGGATTAAAACAATTAACTAAAATTACCACTTTGACATTCAAAGAACTGGGACTCAATGAGCAGGTGTTGGAAGGATTATCTGCGATGGGTTTCGAAACTGCTACGCCGATCCAAGAAAAGGCGATTCCCGCAATAATGGAAGGACGCGATTTAATCGCATGTGCGCAGACTGGAACCGGAAAGACAGCAGCCTTTTTGCTCCCTACCCTTCACAACATTACGCAACATACAGACGATCATATCGATACCCTTATCCTGGTGCCCACCCGGGAGCTGGCGGTTCAGATTGACCAGCAATTGGAGGGTTTTGCTTATTTCACGCAGTCAACTTCTCTGCCCATTTACGGTGGCCGGGACGGAACTTCCTTTGATCAGGAAAAACGGGCGTTGACCTTAGGGGCCAATATCCTGGTAGCTACACCAGGGCGTTTGATTACCCATTTGCAAATGAACTATGTCAAAATTGATCAATTGCGGCACCTCATCCTCGATGAGGCTGACCGTATGCTGGACATGGGTTTTATTAATGATATTCAAAAAATTATCAGCTACCTGCCCAAAGTACGCCAGACACTTATGTTTTCGGCTACGATGCCCAATAAGATTCGACAGTTTGCCAAACAAATTCTGAAAGATCCGGTACAAATCAGCTTTGCAGTATCTAAACCTGCGGAGGGAATCCTCCAAGCCACCTATGAGGTGCATGACGATCAGAAATTGCCGTTGCTTACGCATCTGTTGGAAGGGAGGAAAAATCGCGATGATGAACGCATCCTCATTTTTTCAAGCACCAAGCTCAACGTCAAAAAGGTGGCAAAGGAGCTGAAAGGTAGTGGACTGAATGTAAAAGAAATTCATTCCGACCTGGAACAGGAAGAACGGGAAGATGTGTTGCGCAACTTCAAAAATGGCAATGTGCAAATACTGGTCGCTACCGATATTCTTAGTCGGGGTATCGATGTCAAGGGTATCAATATTGTGGTCAATTACGATGTTCCCGGCGATGCAGAAGACTATATACACCGCGTGGGCCGTACTGCCCGGGCTCAGGCCGACGGGGTAGCCCTCACCTTTATTAATCGAAAGGATCAAGGGAAATTTCGCCGGATCGAAGAACTGATGGAACAAAAAGTGCGTCGCCTGCCCTTACCTCCGCATATTGCGCAAATAGAGCCGACTACCCGGACGCCTCAAAGAGGTGCAACTCGCAGGCATGGGCATGTATCTGGACGAAAAGGCGGGAGCGCAAATAAAAATACAGGAAGAGGAAGAAGATAATAACGTTGTGACTTCTTAGTTCATCTTTGGAGGCCAACCTTACGCTTGCGCTGAAGCTTACTCAGGGCGTCTGCGCCATGCTCCTTCGCTGAAGCTTCGGCGCAAGCGAAAGGCTTCGACGATGACGCGCGGCCATAGCCTTTGGCGAAAGATTCAGCGCCTTGCTTCGCCGTAGCTTCGCGAAGGCAGCGTAGGCACATTGGCTGCAAAAGCCGACCTCCAAACAAGACCTTAGGCCCTAAACAGGCTCCCATCCAAAAATCTGTGTATAACGGGCATAGACTTCCGGCAAAACTTCTCGAAATTGCGTAGGGAACACAAAAAAATGAGTAATACTTACCGGTAATGGATCTATTTTATCCAGGTTGATGTATTTGAGCAAAGCCTCGTGACTGAATCGACTTATCTTTTCCAGGTCTTCCCAAATTGATGCTTCAAACGTCGGCCATTGCAAATCAGGATAATGTAGCAAGAAAACCTTGGCATATTCATGTAAGCCAATGTGGTAATAATGCTGCGGTTTCATAAACCCTTTGGTCAGATGCTGTGCTGAAAAAAGTAATACGCCGTCTTCGGCAAATATTTCGGAAGCGTGAAACTGCTTGGGAAATTGTGGACTTGGAAACGGATGTGGATAAACGACTACATTTTCGAATTTTGATAGCAGAAAATCTTCCCGATTGAGCGTGAGCTGTACCGCACAGGAAGCCAGGATAGCTTTGATATCTTCAGGAACCATTTGCATAGCCTGGGGTTGGAATTCCACCGCCACCAAATAAAGTGCTACCCGATCCCGGAACCTTTTTTTCTCTTCTAATGAGAGCGACTGGTAAAAAGAATGCTGTTTCTGAAACAATAATTGCACTCTCTGATCCAATTTGGGCGGATATCTGCTGTACCACCACCAATCAATTTGTGGGCTGAATACATAGATTAAAGCCAAAGCCACCACCGGGCCAACAATATAGACGGAATAACTTTCCGTGACTTCCCAGGTTAGGTATAGAAAAACCAGGGCTAAAACAACAAATGGAAAGGCAAGAATTCTCGTGAGCATAAATAAAATGGATTAACTTCCTTTTGGTAAAGAAACGAAAAAAAGATCCCTTTGAATATGCATGCAAACATGCACAAAAAAAAATAAATAACGCTGATAGGAAACTAAAACCCTAATTGTCAATGTTATAAGGGCAGATTTGTCGCCCTTTCTTGGTATGGAGAAAGAAAAAAAACAATTTTTTTCCCTTCAAGCTTGGTTGAAATAGAAATATGATCTAAATTTGCAACCGCTTTGATGAAAGCATTTGGTGCGGTAGCTCAGTTGGTAGAGCACAGGACTGAAAATCCTGGTGTCGCTGGTTCGATTCCTGCCCGCACCACCAAAAATAATAGAATGTTTATTAATCAATTACATCACCACCATCATTTGGCTTTGCTTCTACAAGCAGATGGTGACGTTATGGTGTAATATTAATAAAAACTTTAGCGTAAAAAGAGGTTTACCATTTGTTTGGTAAACCTCTTTTTTTTTGTCCAAATCCAAAAAATATTTAGATGGAAACCAGACTTAACATAGCCGTACAAAAATCCGGTCGCCTGCTGGAGGATTCTTTAAGTATCCTGAAAGAGTGTGGTATTCGGGTAGATAATGGTAAGGATCAGCTAAAGGCTCAGGCCCGGAACTTCCCGGCAGATCTGTTGTACCTGCGTAATTCTGATATCCCCAAATATGTAGAGGACGGTGTGGCCGATATCTGCATTATAGGGCAGAATACGGTGGTCGAAAAGCAAAAAAACATCAAAGAAGTTTTACAGCTGGGCTTTTCGCGTTGTCGACTTTCCATCGCGGTGCCCAAAGGCACTCATTACCCGGACGCCTCCTGCCTCAATGGCAAAAAGATTGCCACTTCCTATCCCAATTCTCTGCGTCAGTTTCTGGATCAGAATAAGCTCAATGCCGAAATACACGAAATTTCCGGCTCGGTGGAAATCGCTCCTAATATCGGGTTGGCTGATGCGATATGTGATCTGGTTAGTACCGGTAGTACCCTCTTTAAAAATGGTTTGGAGGAAAAAGAGGTTATCTTGAAATCAGAAGCCAGTATTTTTGTATCACCGGTTATTCGGCCTGCGGCGAAGGCCATCCTCGATCAGGTTATCTTTCGCATTAAATCGGTGATGGAAGCCCGCCACAATAAATACTTGCTGATGAATGCCCCGAATGATAAAATTGAAGCAATCGCCAGCATATTGCCGGGTATGAAAAGCCCAACGGTGATGCCGCTGGCAGCTTCTGGGTGGAGTTCCATTCATACCGTGATCAATGCCGACCGTTTTTGGGAGATTATTGATGAATTGAAAACACTTGGAGCCCAGGGAATACTGATTGTCCCGATTGAGAAGATGATTGTTTAATAACAAAGATTACGTCATGCAATTATTCATAAACCCGGAACGTGCCGAATGGCCCAAATTGCTTCAACGTCCCAGCCTGAATACGGCAAATCTCGATACCCTTGTCACTAGAATTCTGGATGAAATCCGGGCAGAAGGAGATATTGCCATCCAGCGGTTTACAGCAGAATTTGATGGCGTGCAGCTGGCCGACTTCCAAGTGAGCCCAGCAGAAATCCGGGAGGCAGAGGCGCAACTGCCGGATGACTTAAAAAAGGCCATACAAACAGCTAAAGCCAATATTGAAAAATTTCACGCCGTACAGGCCATCGCACCCGAAGTGATCGAAACCATGCCTGGTGTTCATTGCTGGCGCAAAAGTGTGCCAATAGAGCGGGTAGGTCTATATATACCGGGAGGAACTGCACCCTTATTTTCCACCGTTTTGATGCTGGGCATACCGGCTAAGTTGGCGGGTTGCCAGGAGATCGTACTCTGCTCTCCACCGGATAGAAATGGGCGTTTGCACCCGGCCATCATTTACACGGCCAACCTGGTGGGTATCGATAAGTTGTTTAAGGTAGGTGGTGTTCAGGCCATTGGTGGTATGGCTTATGGTACGGCTTCGATTCCGAATGTGTACAAGATCATGGGCCCCGGCAATCAGTATGTGACGGCCGCCAAACAGATGGTCAGTCGGAAAGGTATTGCCATAGATATGCCAGCAGGACCTTCAGAGGTGCTGGTTTGTGCCGACCGGACAGCCAATCCGGCCTTTGTTGCTGCCGATTTGTTATCGCAGGCAGAACACGGTATCGATAGCCAGGTGGTGCTGGTGGTTTTTGAGGTGGCTGTGGCCAATGCTGTGCAGGTGGCTATCACCGAACAACTGGCCAAATTGCCTCGTCGGGATATTGCCGAAAAAGCCCTCGCAAATAGCATCAGCATTGTAGTAGATCAAAGAGAAACGGCCCTGGAACTGATCAATGCTTATGCCCCGGAACACCTGATCCTTGCTATTGAGGACGCTGAAATATTGGGGGAGCAGGTGCTCAATGCTGGCTCAATCTTTCTGGGGCATTACACTCCAGAATCGGTGGGTGATTATGCATCAGGGACCAACCATACTTTGCCGACCAATGGTTATGCCCGGGCTTATAGTGGTGTATCCCTGGATACTTTCGTAAAAAAGATCACCTTTCAACGCTTGTCACCGGAAGGTTTGCGCAATGTCGGCCCGGCAGTAGAATTGATGGCTGCAGCAGAGGCGTTGATGGCGCATAAAGAGGCGGTGACGATCCGGCTGGATAGCTTATCGGTTAGTGACGTTCCAAATCTTTGAGATTTTGAAAACCGTCAGCGCGAAGTCGAACTGCCGCGTGAGGGATAGAAGCGGTATACCGGAGTAAAACGAAGGTATAATAGCGGATAGCCCGACCCCAGGTAGTAAACCGGAGTCTTAACGGAGGTTTACTACCTGGGGGCACGCCCTAACAATAATCAGCAAACAAATGATAGATTTAGATCAACTGGTACGCAAAAATATTCTGGGCCTGAAGCCCTATTCTTCAGCGCGTAGTGAGTTTAAGGGTAGTGCGGAGGTGTTTCTGGATGCCAATGAGAATCCGTATGAGACGGGCCTGAATCGCTATCCTGATCCGTTGCAATGGGCATTGAAGGATAAGATTGCTGTGCTGAAGGGCTTGCCGGCAGCGCGGATTTTTCTGGGCAATGGCAGTGATGAGGCGATCGACCTGCTGATCCGGATATTTTGTGAGCCGCGACGAGATCATATATTGACTTTGCCACCGACTTATGGTATGTATCAGGTATCGGCAGATATTGCGGATGTGTTGGTTCGGGAAATTCCGCTGCGCACTGATTTTCAGCCGGATGTACCGGCCATTTTAGGGGCAGTAAATGAGCAATCCAGGTTGTTGTTTCTTTGCAGTCCCAACAACCCAACGGGTAATAGTATGGAACCGGACCTGGTTCAGCAATTGATAGACGGCTTTCCGGGCATTGTGGTCATTGATGAGGCTTATATCGATTTTTCGGCACGGGAAAGTTTTGTACAATTATTAGATCGGGCGCCGAATCTGGTGGTATTGCAAACCTTCTCCAAAGCCTGGGGACTGGCGGGCATTCGGTTGGGTATGGCTTTTGCATCGGAAGCTATCATACATTATTTTAATAAGGTAAAACCGCCTTATAATGTGAATCAGCTGACTCAGAAAGCGGCACTGGCGGCGTTGAACCAGCAGGAGCAGTTTGATCAATGGGTTGCAGCATTGCTGGCAGAACGGAACAAATTGACGGATCAACTGGGACACCTGGATTTTGTACAAAACATATACCCTTCAGATGCTAATTTTTTGTTGGTGAAAGTCGACGGGGCGGTGGGATTGTATCGTTATTTAGTTCATGAAAAGATCATAGTACGCGACCGGTCGCGGGTATTGCTTTGTGAAGATTGTCTACGTATAACGGTGGGCAGGCCGGAGGAAAATCGAAGATTGATGGGATGTCTTAGCAATTGGAAAGCACATAAATAGCAATTTTAACCATGACAGCAAAAAGCAAAAAAGGCGGACAAAAACTCCTCATTCTGGACCGGGATGGTACGATCGTATTGGAACCGCCAGTAGATTACCAGCTAGATTCACTGGAAAAGCTGGAGTTTTATCCAAGGGTATTTCAATACTTATCTAAAATTGTGCAAGAGCTGGATTATCAGCTTATTATGATCACCAATCAGGATGGCCTGGGAACCGATAGTTTTCCGGAGGATACCTTTTGGCCAGCGCATGGGAAGATCATGAAGGCCTTTGAAAATGAAGGCATTACTTTTGGAGATGTGTTGATAGACCGCACTTTCCCACATGAAAATGCGCCTACCCGCAAGCCAGCTACCGGCCTGATGACGCCTTATATGCAAGGCGATTATGACCTGGCCAATTCGATTGTGGTAGGTGACCGCCTGACGGATATGGAGCTGGCTCGAAATCTAGGTGCAAAAGGCATCTGGCTGAATGGCGATCCGGAATTAGGGGCTGATGAATTGCAAAGTGACAAACGAGACACCCTACATGAGGTGATTGCTTTGGCAACCAACGACTGGGCCGACATCTACCGATTTCTCAAATTGCCTTCCCGGAAGGCTCATGTACAGCGCAAAACAAAAGAAACGGACATCCTGATCGAGCTAAACCTGGATGGCAGCGGCGTGGCGAAAAATGATACGGGCATCAGCTTTTTTGATCATATGCTGGATCAGTTAGCCAGGCACTCCAATAGCGACCTGAAAGTATTTGTCAAAGGCGACTTGCATATAGATGAACATCATACGATTGAGGATACGGCACTAGCCCTTGGTGAGGCCTTCCGTCAGGCACTTGGCGATAAACGAGGCATAGAACGCTACGGTTACTGTCTGCCTATGGATGATTGTCTGGCTCAGGTGGCCATCGACTTCGGTGGGCGGCCCTGGCTGGTTTGGGAGGCGGAATTTAAGCGGGAAATGATCGGCAAGATGCCAACGGAAATGTTTGTCCACTTTTTTAAGTCTTTCAGTGATGCAGCTTTGTGCAACCTGAATGTCAAAGCGGAAGGCACCAATGAGCACCATAAAATCGAGGCCATTTTTAAGGCTTTCGCCAAATCGATCAAACAAGCCAAACAACGGGATGTGGAACAGATGGATCTGCCCTCGACGAAAGGTGTGCTTTGAGCAACTTCATCGTTGGGCTTTACAAATTTTAAAAGACTTTAGTTTCAAGAAAAACTTATGAAAATAGCCATCATCGACTATAATGCGGGTAACGTCCGATCGGTGCTTTACGCCATGGAGCGCCTGGGGATAGCAGCTGATTTGACGGCCGACCACCAACGGATACGGGAGGCAGACAAGGTGATCTTTCCGGGTGTTGGGGAGGCGCGCACCACCATGCATTATTTGCGCGCACGCGGGTTGGATGAGCTGATTTGTTCCCTCACTCAACCGGTATTGGGCATCTGTTTGGGTATGCAGTTGCTTTGTGAGCATTCCGAAGAGAATGATACCGATTGTCTGGGGATTATTCCCCAGCGAGTAATCCGCTTTCAGCCTAAGGCCGGCGAAAAAGTGCCGCACATGGGTTGGAATCAGATCAAAGTGGGAGAAGGCAGCTGGCTCGATCCCGCTTTGGATGGGGAATACGTTTATTTTGTACATAGCTATTTTGCCGAAATCGGACCTTACACGGCTGGGGAAACGGATTATATTCAGCCCTTTAGTTCAGTAATGCGGAAGGATAACTTCTACGCCACCCAGTTTCACCCCGAAAAGTCGGGCGCGGTGGGGCGGCGGATATTGGAGGGGTTTTTGAAGGTTTGATGGTGGATGTAAGTTCAGGTTTGGAGTATTTGGGTGTGAATAATTTCTACTAAGCCACTAATTTTTCTAACCCCAATTAAAGGAGACAGGGTGGTCCCTAAAATCTAAAATAATGAAATGCAAATCATACCAGCAATAGACATCATCGAAGGAAAATGTGTACGCCTGACTCAGGGTGACTACAACCAGAAAAAGGTGTACAATGAAGATCCACTGGAGGTGGCCAAACAATTTGAAGGGGCCGGTTTACAGCGGCTACATTTGGTAGACCTTGATGGGGCACGTGCCAGTCGGATCATCAATCACCGGGTATTGGAAAAGATTGCCTCCAGGACGACTTTACACATCGACTTTGGAGGTGGGTTAAAATCGGATGAAGATATCCGGATTGCCTTTAATAGTGGCGCCAGGCAGATCACTGGAGGTACCATTGCCGTCAAACAACCCGATAAATTTGAAAGTTGGCTGAAAGCATACGGTTCAGAAAAAATCATTCTGGGAGCGGATGCCAAAGACCGGAAGATTGCGGTGAGTGGCTGGCAGGAAAAAAGTGAGCTCGACCTTTTGGCGTTTTTGGAAGATTATACCGATAAAGGTGTCGTGTACACCATCTGTACCGACATTGCCAAAGATGGCTTATTGCAAGGCAGTTCGGTGGAATTGTACCAGGAGATACGGGCGGCCTTTCCCGAGCTAAAACTGATCGCCAGCGGTGGGGTGACCACGGTGGCAGAGCTGGAACAGCTAAGCGAAATTGGCTGTTTTGGGGCCATTATTGGCAAAGCGTTGTATGAAGGGCATATTAAATTGGAGGAATTGCAAAAGTTTATATAAGATGTTAGCAAAACGAATCATACCCTGCCTGGACATCAAAGACGGCCGAACGGTCAAAGGCGTTAATTTTGTCAACCTGCGCGATGCAGGTGATCCGGTGGAATTGGGTGCACTCTACAGCGAACAGGGTGCTGATGAGCTGATCTTTCTCGATATTACGGCAACCCATGAAAAGCGCAAAACGCTGGCTTCATTAGCGCGGGAGATTGCCCGGCATCTGAGTATCCCCTTTACCATAGGCGGTGGCATCAAATCAGTAGAAGATGTGGAGGTTTTGCTTCAGTCGGGAGCGGATAAGATTTCTATCAATTCAGCCGCGGTACGGCGCCCGGAATTGATCAATGAATTGGCCAAAAACTTCGGTAGTCAGTTTGTCGTATTGGCCGTTGATGCCAAACAAATTGACGGCGACTGGTGGGTACACCTCAATGGCGGCCGCATTGCGACGGAGATTCGATTGCTGGATTGGGTAAAAGAAAGTCAGGAGCGGGGTGCCGGAGAAATTCTGTTTACCTCTATGGATCATGATGGTACTAAAAATGGTTTTGCCAATGAGATCACTGCCCAGGTTTCGGAGGCTTTATCCATACCGGTCATTGCTTCTGGTGGGGCGGGCACGATGGAACATTTTAAAGATGTCTTTACGATTGGCAAGGCCGATGCCGGATTGGCGGCCAGTATTTTTCACTTTCGTGAAATTGGCATTGGAGCGTTGAAGGACTATTTGGAAAGGGAGGATATTGTGGTGAGACAGTGATATGGTGTGACAACATTGGAGAGCAAAGCTCCGCTAAAACCAAAAACCAAAAATTATGAATCAATTGAATATCGAAAAGCTGGATTTTGCCAAAGGAGGAGGACTCCTGCCTGTGATCATTCAGGATATGGCTACTGATAAGGTACTGATGCTGGGCTATATGAACCGGGAGGCACTTGAAAAGACTCTGGCGGAAAAGCGGGTCACCTTCTACAGCCGTAGTAAACAACGTCTATGGACCAAGGGAGAAACTTCTGGAAATTTCCTGGAGTTAAAAGCCATCGCAGTAGATTGTGATCAGGATACCCTGCTGATAAAAGCCCACCCTATTGGCCCAGTTTGCCATACGGGTAGTGATACTTGTTTTCAGGAGGAGAATCGGCACAAAGACTTTATTCGCCATCTTGAGAAGGTGATCCAAGACCGGAAAGCCAATCCGCAGGAAGGGTCTTATACGGCTTCCCTTTTTGCCAGCGGTATTAACAAGGTGGCTCAAAAGGTAGGCGAGGAAGCAGTGGAGCTGGTCATTGAAGCCAAGGATGATAATAAGGCGTTGTTTTTGGGAGAGGCGGCGGATTTGATGTATCATTATCTGGTGTTGCTGACAGCTAAGGGGGTTGCTTTGGATGATGTGGTGCGGATTTTGGAGGGGCGGCATGGGGGGTGAAGGTTTAGAGTTGTTTAGGAAGGTTTAGGAAGGTTTAGGGGGGGAGTGATGGTTTTGGACGGAGTCGAACTTTTCAGTTTTTTCAGTTTTTTCGATCTTTTCAAGAGGAACTGGTTTAGAGTGGTTTAGGAGGTTTAGAACGGGATAGCTCTTTCCAATTCGTACGTTTTTTTCAATCCTTCTTTCAGGCGAGGAAGCCTCGGCGTAGTTGCTCCAAAGGGAAAACCGGTTTAGATAGGTTTTGGGTATTAAAAAGTTGACGGATCGAATGTGGGCATTATTGGAAACGGTTAAAACCGGCAACAAGTGGAGCAAAAATAGGAAGAAAAGCGGCTTAAAGGGGATTCTACCAGAATAATGCATTAATTTGGGGAGGGTTTGAATCATTAATAACAAAAATGGCCCTATTTGAGAACCGGGATATCCAGCAGTTTTTATCATGAATTATATCTCTATTAGTCTTTATCGCAAAATGATAAATCATGCCTTAAGCGAAGGCCTGACAAGAGATCACTTCAGAGGTTTATCAACTTCAATTGATTCACTAGAAAAAGTTCGAGCTGTTCCTGCAGATCACTTCTTTGAGCTCCATGAAAAATTAGATAAAGAATTGGGGCCCGGATTTTCTGTTAGAGTAGGACAACATATGAAAATCGAAGATTATGGCGTTCTTGGGCTTTCCTGGCGAACTTGTTCGTGGGCAGGAGAGATATTTGATCGTTGTGAACGGTATTTTAAGCTGCTTTCAAATACCTATGCATTTAAAGTCGAAAAAAATGCAGACATTTCTTATGTCATATTGTATCGTGATGCACATCGTAGGGGCGTAGAATTATCCAATGAAGCAACACTTTCGGCTACGGTTGTTGTCCTTCAGGCAATGACTGAAACAAGTATTTCACCCATTGAAGTGTCCTTTAAACATCCACCTCCGAAAAAACTTGACAGCTATTCCGAGGCATTTAATTGTCCTGTCTTATTTAATCAACCACAAAATTTCATCGCCTATCGGGCACAAGACCTGGAGAAACGGACGGCCAAAGCCGATGCAAGTATCAATAAGTTTCTGGTGGAAAGAGTGCAAGAGGAAACAAATGGCATTACATTAAGTGCAAACAGAGTTGCATCAGATGTTGAAAACCTAATAAAAGATGCGCTCCCCAGCGGCATACCAAGTGTTAATCAGATCGGACTGCACTTGGGAATGAGCAATCGTACCCTTACACGCAGATTGGCTGAAAATGGCGTTACATTCAGAGATTTGGTTAAGAAAACTCAATTAGAGGTTGCCCTAAAACTTCTAAAAAACCCAACGAGAAGTATTGCCGAAATCGCCTTTGAAGCTGGCTTCTCAGAACAGAGTGCCTTCAACCGCGCATTCAAGCGCTGGACCGGAAAATCACCAATAAAATTCCGAAAAGGTCATTGACCTCTCCCCTTTGGCTTAAACTATCAAAACATTGGCTTGAAGTGTCAAGCCAATCACAGCACTTTTCCCCAATTTTGCTTCTGTAACCAATAAAGAAGTAAAATGGAAATTTCAATTAAATCATTTATTCTATTCGGAGCTGTAGCGCTAACCGGCCTATCTGCCGGATTTTTCTACGCCTGGTCGGTTTCCGTGATACCCGGCACCCAAAAGGTGACGGATACTACGTACTTGGAAACCATGCAATCGATCAATAGAGCGATACTCAACCCTGCTTTTTTTCTGATTTTCTTTGGGAGCATCGTCTTTCTGGCTATCGGCAGCATATCTCAGTTTAATGCGAGCAAAATCACCTTTTGGCTGATGTTGACCTCCTCCATTTTTTATTTGCTAGGAACTGTGGGAGTTACGGCACTGGGCAATGTTCCGCTCAACGACCAATTGGATGTGCTGGACCTGGGAGCATTGACAACAAATAAAATTATGGAATTCAGAAAATTTTACGAAACAAGCTGGAATCGCTTACACCTAATCAGGACCGTCTTCGCAGTTGCATCCTTCCTGCTTTCTGTACTCGCTGTTTTCACTTACCCAAAGAATTAATTTTCAACTCAAAATCATAAAAATGAAAGACAACATCTTAGTAATCGGAGGTACTGGTAAAACCGGTGGCCGGGTAGCTTATAGGTTGAACAACCTTGGTCAAAATTGAAGGCCGCCGGCCCTTAGGTTTCCTCAATTGGCTTCATCATAGGATTAAGGTTTTTATCAGAAAAAACTTAAATTGAGCTGTGGTGAAGCCAATAGTGGGAAAGATGGCTTTCCCTAAGGGCTTGTTTGGAGGCCGGCTTTGCATTGCCGTTCCCCGGGCGTCTGTGCCATGCTCCTTCGCTGAAGCTTCGGCGCAAGCGAAAGGCTTCGACGACGGCGCGCGGTCGAAGCCTTCTGGCGAAGAACCTCGGCAAGCGTATGGTTGGCCTCCAATCATGCCCTAAGAGAAGTGCTTGGGCATCGGATGAAATCGTAGCAGGCTGTTTAACGGCTGCCAAACATAGCATCTCCTAGCCACGGGCAAAAAACTAGCTAAACTGGTTAAACAAAAAAAATAAAATGCCGGAATTTTGGGAGTCAAGCTTTAGGGATAAGCAAACAATGTGGGGGTTTGAACCTGCGGATTCCGCAATAGCAACCGTTGGTTTATTTCTGGAAAATGGATTAAAAGAAATATTAATTCCTGGATTTGGATACGGTAGAAATGCAAATGTTTTTATTGACAACGGATTTGATGTCACCGGAATAGAGATTTCAGAAACGGCCATTGCCTTAGCAAAAAAGCATTATGGCGCTAATATAAAAGTGTTTCACGGAGCTGTTAGCGAGATGCCGTTTGACCAAAAAATGTATGATGGTGTTTTTTGTTATGCCTTAATCCATTTGTTAAATCAAGAAGAGCGAGTCAAACTAGTTGATGATTGCTACAACCAACTTAGGCCAGGTGGATACATGGTTTTTGTAGCAATATCTAAAAACACCGCTACCTACGGAGAAGGAATAAAATTAAGTGAAGACAGGTTTGAAACCAAACATGGTATTAAGCTATTCTTTTATGATTTGGATTCAATAGAAAAAGAATTTGGTAGATATGGATTGATTGGAGCTAAAGAGGTAGATGAACCTGCAAAGAATATAGGAAACAAAATCTCACTAAAATTTTGGCAAATAACCTGTAGAAAAGAAGGGGGAATGCCAGATTCTTAGGGCTGTTGGTAACAATTTCTTCCTGCAAAGGATAACCCAATAAAGAGTACAAAATGAAACTAAGCTACCACATTATATATTATACATGTCTTGTGTCAATGCTCTTTTCATGTGAAAATAACACTAGTGAAAGTGCAGCAGAACGGACATCAAACATTTCAATTGTGTCAAGAATTGATTCAATTGCAAGTTCCTATTTGAATAGCAAAAAGATTGTTGGATTTTCAATTGCTGTTTTGCAGGGGCACTAAATTTTCTTATAGCAATTCTGGGTTTCTATTAATGGGATTAATTATTGAAAAACTTTCAGGAACCACTTATGAAGATTTTATCGAACAGACGGTTAGTAAGCCATTAAGATTAAATTCACTTAAACATTTAAACCGAAACAAAGAAAACGGAACTTCAATTAGATATGATTTAGCAGACTCAATTTTTGTGAAAAGCATGATGGATACAGTCTATTATTTCAAAGGGGATGGATGGAGGAATGAGTGCAACGGCAACAGATTTAGCAAGGATACCTTTTGAATTAGAAGATGGAAATATTTTATCTGAGCAGTCTCTTAAAACAATGATGCTCCCCACGCATTTTGCAGATGAATCGATAAGTGATTATGGGTTAGGAGTTCGTAAAGGAGCATTTGCGGGTTTCAAAGTTTGGGGGCATACGGGTGGGCATTCCAACTATTGGAGTACGCTAGCATATTATCCGGAAAAAGGCATTAGTATTGTTGTATTTGGAAACACAGATTACTCACCAGTAGATGCTTTATTAATAGAGGGGGATGTAGCTTTAATTGCCCTAGATGAAGTCGAAACAAACTTGGAAAAACGTGAGGTCAAACATACTGACCTCAGTATCTATGCTGGTGAATATTCAAATTTTAAAGAATACATGTCTCCTGATGATGCTCAAATAATTCAGCCAAATAAAAGGGATAGTAATCGACTTTATCGGAAGTACAAAAATAGTACGTCAGAAGGCATGAAATTATTCTACTTAGAGAATCATACTTTTGCACCTGAAAAGTATCCTATGGACAGGATAGTTTTTGATATTAATAAAGCAGGTAAAGTAGTTGGGTTGAGAGATTATTATAATGGATTTTACATGCAGATGGGTAAAAAAAAATAGGGCGAGCAGCCTCTAAATTTGAGGATTGGGTAATCATCAAATCCGACCTCAAAACAAGTACTAAGGGGCCAGCGAAGAATAAGTTGTCTGTTTCAGGCGAGCTATTTTGTTACCAGCCTAGACGTGAAAACCGCGCTTGGCCACTACTAAGCAAGGATTTGAGCAACAACGGCTGGTGACAAAAGAGCCGCATCAAATGGGTAAGTTATTCTTCGCTGACCCCTAAGCATTTATCTCGGACTCAATCAAGCTCGTAAAGGAAAGTGAGGGGCTAGTTTAAAATCGGATTTAGAAGGCGAAAAGTCAGATCGGTGGCTGAGAGAAGGCGCCAAAAAACACGCATAACCAATGATTGAAAGACTTCAAAATAATGACAAAGAAATATCTATTAAGATACGTTCGGTTTTTCAAGCGTCTTATGCTGTGGAAGCCAAATTGTTAAACGCGACGGAATTTCCCCCATTAAAAAGAACACTTGACAGTTATTTAAAGAGTAGTAATGCGTTTTTTGGATATTGGAAAAATCAAGAACTAGCAGGAGTGATAGAAATTAGTCATGATGAAAACGCTACAGCTATTAACAGCTTGGTTGTAGCTCCAAAATTTTTCAGAAGAGGAATCGCGAGGAAATTAATTGAATTTGTTTTCAGTACTTATGACTCGAAACTATTCGTCGTTGAGACTGGAGTGAAAAATGAGCCTGCTATTGAATTGTATAGAAAATTTGATTTCAAAGAAGTTAAACAGTGGAACACTGAACACGGAATCAAAAAAATACAGTTTGAAAAGAGAATAAATAAGTAAGTTGAATACCATGTTTAATTAATGGCTAGTACAAACCCGCCAGGAAAACGGCAAACTGGTACCCTCGTGGGCAGGAGAAACGGATGAAGGATTTTTTGTATTTTTAGGCGCCTTTTTAAAAGGCTATCATGCTCATACATTAAATACCAATATTAATTAAGCAACAAAACCGGATTATGAAAAAACTATCCTTACTTCTTGTACTCGCCTTTTTGACCTGGCACCTTCAGGCTCAGGATGAAGGCGAAAAAATGGAACCCATTGACATTATCAAAAAACACGGCCTGGAACAGAGCCAGGTTATGGATATAGCAAGTTGGTTGACTGACGTATATGGCCCCAGACTTACTGGATCGCCTATGCTTGATAAAGCCACAGAATGGGCACAGTCACAGCTGAAAGAATGGGGCATGGCCAATGTCCATCTCGATGAGTGGGGGCCTTTTGGAAGAGGATGGCAGATGGATCATTTTGAGATGCATGCCGAAAGCCCTAGTTACTGGCCTATCATTGCATACCCGAAGGCATGGTCACCATCAGTAAAAGGCACAGGGGAAATTATCTATTTGAATATACAAGAGGAAGAAGACGTTGCCAAATACAAAGGCAAACTGGCTGGTAAGTTTGTATTGATGGATACCATTAGAAAGGTAAACCCACCCTTTGACCCCATGGCTAGTCGGTATGATGTAGAAAGTTTATTTGACATGGCGACTGCCGGAAGACCTACGCCCCGGCCTCGGCGAGGCAATCGCGTTGGTAGATCCAACCTTAATAATGTCATCTGGACCTTATTGGAAGCGGAAAAACCTATTGCCGTATTAGACAGAAGTTATAAAGGAGATTTGGGTACCGTCTTTGTATCAGGTGCGCGCACAGCTGAGGGTAACGTAAGAGACGAGGATAAAAAAGTAGTCCCACAGGTGACCCTTGCTGTTGAGCATTACAACCGTTTATTGAGACTGATGAATAAGGGCATTAAAATAAGCCTCAATATTGATTTAAAAGCAAAATACACGAACCCTGATGGCATGGAACACAATGTCATTGCGGAAATCCCTGGTACTGATTTGAAAGATGAAGTCGTGATATTTGGCGCGCATTTGGATTCATGGCATACCGGTACGGGAGCAACAGATAATGCTGCGGGATCATCTGTAATGATGGAAGCTGCCAGGATATTATTAGAAACGATCAAAGAATCCGGTGTGAAACCCAGGCGTACACTCCGCCTTGCGCTTTGGACTGGTGAGGAGCAGGGATTGCACGGATCCAGAAATTATGTCGATGAATTTTATGCCGACTTTGGGGGCTCAGATTATACGCCACAAACCGTAAAGCCTGAAAACGAAAAAGTATCGGCCTATTATAACTTGGATAATGGTACCGGTAAAATAAGAGGCGTTTATTTGCAAGGCAATCAGGAAGTGTCTCCGATATTCAGGGAATGGTTAGAACCCTTTGAAGAGATGGACGCAAAAACTTTGACGCTCAATAATACAGGAGGCACCGATCACCTTCCATTTGATGCGGTTGGCATTCCTGCATTTCAGTTTATTCAGGACCCAATGGACTATTTTTCCAGAACCCACCATTCTAATATGGATAATTGGGATCACCTGGTAGAAGAGGATCTTCAACAAGCAGCCACCATCATTGCTTCTTTTATATGGAACACGGCTCAGCGGGATGAAAGATTACCGCGAAAACCAAACGAAGAAGAAGTAAGGAAAGAAAAGAGAATGGTTGAGGCAAAAAGTAAAGATTTTAAAATACTGGACCTCACAGGCCCTTGGGATTACACAGTAGATGTGCCTGGTATGTCAGTAGGTGGTGGTATGACGTTGACTAAAAATGGAGAAACGTATGATATCGTTATCACAAATGATCAATCTCCAGGAGAATCAGTCAATGTAAAAGGGGTAGAAAATAAGGCCAACAACCTTAACTTCTCCTATACTACGGAAGCACAAGGCATGAATATAAAAATGAAAATGAATCTCGATTTTACAGCAAAAGAATTAGAGGGTACTGTATCGGCAGGGTCATTTGGTTCTTTTCCTGTTGCAGGGAAGCGGAAATAACCTAAATTATTAGCGTTGTTGCGCAGGGCCATGTCTCCTGCGCAACAATGTTATGCTCTAATTCCAACACTATCTCCCCAAATCAATTTCCTTCAAATTCTCCAGGCGATTTCTGATCAGGAAATCGTCGATGGTTTCAAAATGTTCGATGACTCGTTTGTCTTTGAATTCAAAAACCTTATTGGCCAAGCCTTGCAAAAAATCTCTGTCGTGTGAAACCAAAATAAGGGTACCGTCAAAGGAAAGGAGTGCTTCTTTCAAAACATCCTTAGACTTGAGATCCAAATGATTGGTGGGCTCATCCAGAATAAGCAAATTTATAGGCTCTAATAATAACTTTACCATAGCCAAACGGGTACGCTCGCCGCCTGACAATACGGATACCTTTTTATCGATATCCTCCCCGCTAAACATAAAACGGCCGAGTATATTTTTAATCTGCGTACGGATGTCTCCCTTGGCTACTTCATCTACAGTTTGAAAAACCGTTAATTCCGGATCTAATAGAGAAGCTTGATTTTGAGCAAAATAACCCACCTCTACATTGTGCCCCAGTTTACATTCGCCTTCAAATTCAATCTCTCCCATGATCGCTTTGATCATCGTTGATTTACCCTCTCCATTCCTACCGATGAAAGAAACTTTTTCTCCCCGCTCAATCGTCATATTCGCATCCTTGAAGACGACAAGATCACCATATCGCTTGCATAAATCTTTGGCAATTACAGGGTAATCACCAGATCGGTTACAGGGCGGAAACCGAAGTTTGAGCGCAGCGTTATCAACCTCATCAATTTCAATGATTTCCATCTTTTCCAACATCCGCTCTACTGAACTTACCTGATTGGTCTTGGAATAAGTGCCCTTAAAGCGTTCAATAAAGCGTTTGCTTTCGGCAATTTGTTTTTGCTGTTCTTTAAATGCCTTTAGTTGATGCACCCGCCGGTCTTCACGCAGCTGTAGATAGTGGGAATAGTTGGCTTTATAATCATAAATGCGTTCCATCGTCACTTCGATGGTACGATTTGTAATGTTATCGATGAATGCTTTATCGTGTGAGATGACCAGGACTGCTTTTGCCTTATTGATCAAAAAGTCTTCAAGCCAGATGACTGATTCGATATCGATATGATTGGTTGGCTCATCGAGTAGAATCAAATCGGGTTTTTGTAATAGTATTTTTGCCAATTCGATACGCATTCTCCACCCACCACTAAATTCGGAAGTTGGCCTCGGAAAATCTGCCCGTTTGAAACCAAGCCCCAACAGGGTCTTTTCCACTTCAGCATCATAATTGACCTCCTCTAAAGCGTAGTAAATTTCTCCAAGGTCAGTGACCTGATCGATAATGGACAAATACGCCTCAGACTCATAATCCGTTCGAGTCTCCAACTCTTTGTTGAGTCGGGCCATCTCATCTCGCAACTCAAATACTTTACCAAAAGCTTTAGAGGCTTCTTCAAATACCGTGCTATTGTCATCGGTCAGCAGGTGTTGTGGCAGGTAAGCAATCACCGCATCTTTAGGACATTGTACTTTACCTCTTGTTGGCGTTTGTCGACCGGCAATAATTTTCATCATAGTGGATTTGCCTGCGCCATTTTTTCCCATCAATGCGATCTTGTCATCGTCATTGATCACAAAAGAGACATCCTTAAAAAGCGTTTGGCCGCTAAATTCTACGGCTAAATTATCTACTGAAATCATATTTTTTTCTTTGAGCCCGCAAAAGTAACAAAAAGCGATTAGTTTTGATCAGGTAGGAAAAAGTATTGAGTAAAATCGATCAAAAGGGAAGCCATCAGTTCTCTGAAAATAAAAATGAGCTCATTTCAATCCTATCTCCCGCAAAACCTCCCAAACTAACTCTCCCTCAAATCCCCGGCTCATCGCATATTGAGCGACCTTCTTATTGCGTAAAAAAGCTTGGGACTCCTTAGTACTCAGGGCTTCTGCTTTCTTTGTCAGAATATCGGTTAACACCTCAATATATTCCGTTTCATCAATCTCTTCCATCCCCTTTCTAATGCAATATTCCGTCACTCCTTTCGACTTCAGTTCGCGCTTAATGCGATTGCGGCCCCAGCGTTTGATCCGGAATTTACCACGGGCATAGGAACGAGCGTAGCGCTCCTCATCCAGAAATTTTTCAGCAATCAGCTCGACAATAATTTCCTCCAAGGCATCACCGTACACCCCCAACTCCAGCAGCTTCGTGCGTACTTCCCGGTGGCAACGATCTTGATAGGCACAATAGCGTTGCAGTTTTAGTAAGGCTTCAGCAGGCGTGAGGTATTTTTTAGGTTTTTCCAAAGATGTAATTGCTTTATTTGAATAAATTTTTCGCTGTAGCTACCGGAAAAGTTTCACCCCACCTCACTTTCTCACCTCCAAACCCTACACCCCTCCGTACAATTCGTACAGATATCAATCTTATCCCGGCCACCAAGCAGCTGTTTCCGAAATTGACCATAAGATTCCCCCTGCCAGATCTCGCGAAAAGACCCTTGTTTTAAATCCCCCAGGCGATGTTGAGCATCTTTGTCAAAGCAACATGGCACCACCACACCGTCCCAGGTAATCACACAGGAATGCCAGAGCTTCCAGCAGTGGTTGAGCAGTTTGTTTTTCACCCGGTAGGTACCATCGCTTTGTTTTTGATAGCGAGCGTATTGTTCCTGTTCTGGAATCAGTGGGTTTCCATGCTGATAATCATAAACCTGAGCAGTTTTCAATTTTACCTCATCCACACCAATCTCTTTGGCTAGTTGCCGAATCTCTGGAATTTGGTGTTCATTGGGGCGCACCACCAGGAATTGAAAAATGATATGAGGCGTAGTAGATTGCAGCTGTTTTTTCCATTTGACCACATTGCGGGCTCCTTGTAGTACCACTTCCAGATTACCGGCTTTTCGGTATTGTTCATAAACTTCCTGCGTGGTACCATCTACAGAAATGATCAACCGATCCAGCCCCGATTCTACCGTCCGTCGGGCATTTTCTTCATTCAGAAAATGGCCATTCGTGGACGTAATGGTGTAGAGGCCACGTTGGTGGGCGTATTGCACCATTTCCAGGAACTGTGGATTGATATAGGGTTCCCCCTGAAAATAAAAAATCAGGTATATTAGTTCGCGATGTAGTTCATCAATAGTTTGCCTAAAAAAATCCGCTTTGAGGTTTCCGGTAGGCCGGCTAAAAGCCCTCAATCCACTAGGGCATTCGGGGCAGCGCAGATTGCAGGCAGTAGTTGGCTCAATAGACACAGTTACCGGCATGCCCCATTGTATCGGCTTTTTACGCCAACGAGTCAAGTGATAGGAACTGACCACCGCAAGGGCATTAAGCAGGCGCCTAATGCTTAGCTTGGATACAAAGTTTAGGCTGTCGTTGATCGCTATAAAAACCATATCAGGTTAAATAATAACGGGAGAATCCACTGAGGTGAATTCTCCCGATTAGTGGATGAATCAAATCAAGTTGATCAGTTCACCTCAAAAGAAATTTTCACATTTACCCGAAACTTCTTTACATTTCCATTCTCTACAGTAACCGTTTGTGTTTGCACAAAGGCCGAGCGGATGTTTTTGATAGATTCGGAAGCTTTTTTCACGGCATTGCGGGTTGCATCTTCCCAACTGGTTTCGGAGTCCGCTAAAATTTCAACTACTTTTAATACTGCCATAAGGTTCGTCAGTTTTTGGTGATAAAATGGTTCTTTTGGGCCGTTTTATGGTGTTTTTTGACAAAATAACTAAAATATCAGTAAAATCAATGGATATTACTGATCTCTCACTTCTAGACCATCTGTATTAAAGCCAATATCAATGGGTTCATCAATCTTTAACACTTTTACTTCTGTGCGACGATTGTATTGATGTTCTTCTTCTGAACAATCAACCCCATCGCGGCAGCGGTTGCGGGGAAAGGCTTCTCCATAACCAAACACACTCATGCGGTTGGCAGCAATACCTTTTTGAACAAGAAAATCTTTAGCGGATTCAGCCCGACGAAGGCTCAATTCCAGATTATAGGCATCAGTGCCCCGACAATCAGTATGTGCGCCCAACTCTACTTCTAGAGTTGGATATTGTTTCATTAATTTGGCCAGAGCATCCAAGTCTGGAGCGGCTCCTTTCCGGATGGCTGATTTATTGAAATCGTAATAGATATTTTCCAAAATGATGACTGTTCCTTTTCGGATAGGTTCTTTCAATACTACATTTGACTTTGCGGTAAGAGAAAGTTCGATATTCATAGAACGGCTACCTCGCATTTTAACAGTGCTGATTTCGGTTTGTTCGGTTGAATAACCATCTTTTTCGGCGGTGATGGTGAAATCGCAACCCATAGCCAGGCAGACTTCGAAAACGCCCTTAATATTGGTATGTGCCAATTCTTCAGTGCCGTCACAATCATTGACAATCCGAATCAGTGCATTGGGGATCTTTAGGTTATACCGGTTGCTGAACACCTTGCCTTCAAGCGTCATACAATTGCTGGGCTCCAGCATGATTTCTAAAGGTAGTGTCGCGTCTTTGGAGCCTGTAGAATAGGTTATTTCTTTGGTGGTATAACCGGGTTTGGAGATCAGGATCAGGTAGTCGGTATTTTCATCCATTTCAGCATAAGCTTCCCCACTTCGATCCGTGGTAAGTTTTGGTTGGCCCAATTCGTCCTCTTTTTTTCTAACCAATTTTAAGACCATTTCATCTGATTCATTGGTCCGAGGCAGCATTTCGAGATTATAAAGTTCTTCATTATTGAGCAATCCTTCCGGGGAGCTTTCAAAAATTCGGATAGAAGCATCACTAATGCGTTTGCTGGAAGTACCATCGTATACCGAAACTTTGGTATTCACAACAGCCGGTGCTTCGATACCTTTAATTCCATTAGGTGCACTAAAGACGTAGATGTCATCACCTCCATACCCACCATCCCGGCTAGAGGTAAAATAACCAATGGTACCAGTCGGATTCAGGATAAATCCCAGGTCATCCTTTTCAGAATTAAAAGGTTCTCCGAGGTTGATAACACGACCCCAACGCCTACCTCCAAGGTCGATCATAAACAAATCAAGGCCTCCAAAACCGGGATGACCGTCTGAGGCGAAAAAAAGAGCTCCACTTTCGTGAATAAAAGGAAAGACTTCGTTTTTAATGGTATTGACTTCCGGTCCCAGGTTGATTGGCTGCGACCAAATTTCTCCTCGTTTTTCTACAAAATACAAGTCCATACCACCAAATCCTCCCGGCATATTGGAGGCAAAAAATAATTTTTTTTCATCCATTGACAAACTGGGATGCAGACAGGAATATTCATCGTTGTTAAAAGGCAGTTCTACTACATTTTCCCAATCAAAAAAACCGCGCTGAGCTTCGTAGATTTTCAACCCTACCTTTCCCTCTGAATCAGCCTTGGTGATGCCTTTGCGCTGGTTACTTCGGGTGAAAAAAATTCGGTCGCCCCGATGGTTGAAAGAAACTGGCCCTTCGTGCTGTTGAGAATTCAATTCTGTAGAAAAACTTACTGGTCGTAAAGGCATCCCGTTGGGGTCCAGCTCAGCATAAAATAACTCGAAGAAAGTCTCACCCGTCTTTTCATCAATAGGTCCGGACTTATATCGGGAGACATAGACCAGTCCATTTTCATAAATGACTGGCGAAAATTCCAGTCCAGCAGTATTAATGGCAGTGGCATTTTGTAATCTAAGTTCCTGGTTTAGGGTTCCTGCGTTGTACAATTGTTCAAATGAGGATTTGCGCCGCCGCTGCGAAAACAGCAATCCGGGCAAACAAAGCAGAAATATAATTAGCCAAATGTTTCGCATAGACCCTAATTTAATGTTTTGCGAAATTTCTTGTGGGTGCTTCACTCTTCCCCTTTACATTAAAAATAAACGTTCCCCAATCAGAAATGGGTTACTATTTTTTTATATTATTAAAAAATAAATTTCTCTAGAAAAACCGCGGACTGATATATTCCTCTCCTTCGGAACGGCCGCCTATACAGTAGCGCAAAACACCTTCAACGGAACCATTACTATACGAACGAAGCTCGGATAATGTTGCATCATAAGAAATTCCGAAAAGAATGCTGTTTGAAATTTGAGCGCCCAGCACTAGCCCAATGGATTCACCAATCCCGCTTCTTCTCGATCCGCCGATACGGTAAGACAATCCGGCAGTAATCCTATCAGCAAAGATAAAATTCAAATTTGCATCTCCATCAAATGGGGCGCTTTTTACGTACTTTAATAGCAACTGAGGCTGTATTTTCACCTTATCACCAAGATCCAGCAGCAGACCACCCATAAAATAGGCATGGGTGACTTCTTTGGAAATGGTTTGATCCATGTCGGCCAGATCAATATTGTTTTCCAACAAACGAGGGATAGAAAACCCAATATAGAAACGGTTGTCGCTATAATAT
Organism: Saprospiraceae bacterium; assembly: GCA_021604865.1. Lineage (GTDB taxonomy): Bacteria > Bacteroidota > Bacteroidia > Chitinophagales > Saprospiraceae > BQJU01. The sequence continues at coordinate 161,643 of BQJU01000004.1, forward strand.
AGACCCGCTCCAAAATTGGGAACATATTTGCTTTGCAAATCACCGGGGATCGCATTGTCGATTTCTATCGGCTGGGTCGCTTCAGCTTCGGAATAATCAATCCGTAACAAACGCACCGATCCCTGGACGCCTATACCCAATGTACCCCGACCCATGCGAATCCGATAAGAATAGACCGCCTCGCCCGTGTAACGTTGCGTGATGCCAATCGTATGGCGGATAATACTTGCCCCAACACCTACTTTTTTATTAAAAAGTGGGGTATTGAAGGTAACCAACTGTGTTTGTGGGGCACCTTCCAATCCCAGCCATTGGTTGCGGGCAATGATTGAGATACAAGCGCCATCGTTGCTACCCGCATAACCGGGGTTGAAACCCATTTTATGATACATAAATTGGGTAAACTGGTCTTCTTGCTGGCCATAGGCTGCAAATGCCAGAAAGCATATCATAATCAGTGTAAGACTATTTTTCATGCTATTATATTTCCATATTAAAGGATTGACAGGTCTCCAGTTTGGAGGCCTGTCCTTTATTTTATCGTTGAATCACTACAAAACCACTGACTGCCTCGGTACCATTGCCAAAATCAATGACATAAAAATAAGTGTCGGCAGGCAATTCTTCTCCGTTATAAGTGCCTTGCCAATTATTTTGATAAGGCGTTTTTGAACGGAATACTTCATCTCCCCAGCGATTAAAGATGATCACTGAACTATTCGAAAAACGCTGGGTATCCAACAAACACGGCACAACAAACTGATCATTAATGCCGTCTCCATTTGGTGTGATGATGGATGGAACTTTACAAGCTACACCATCTCCAACCTCAAATTGTACCTGGGCGGTTACTGTTTCGCATCCTTCACTTTCAATTTGGTAGATCATCTCATCGGTACCTACAAAATTGATAGGTGGGGTATAGACGAATCCATTTACATCATTAACCACAGTGCCTTCATCCGGTCCTGTCAAAACGGTCGCGGTAGAACCAGGAGGGACGATATCATTGAGCAATACATCAAATGATGTTGTTTCTCCAAAGGCTACAGGTACAATATCGTCAGAAGGAATCGGTGGTACTTTGTAGAAAAGGACAACCGTATCCTGTGCGTCACAGAAACTATCATCAATTGCCCAAATGAATCTGTTTTCTCCCGGTTGAAGATTTCGGACAGTCGTATTTTCATTGGTTGGAAAATCAATGGTTACTTCAGGAGTGAGTGACGTCCAACGCCCATTGCTACCCATGGTCGGTTCGGTAGCGGAAAGGGTACCTGTCTGGTTATTATTACAAGGAGTACCATCCAAGCCGGCTTTGGGATTAGGATCGGAAATGATGATATTGATTTCTTCGGTATCCACGCCACAATCACTGGTCACGGTCCAGAAAAAAGAATAAATATTATCAGGTTTCAGCCCACTGACCAAAGTCGTTGGATTAAGAGAATCTACAATAACCACATTACCTACGGTCATCTGTGCTGACAGTTGGCTCCACACCCCAATACTTGAGGGCCCCTGAGGGGGAGTGGCATTAAGGGTGATGACATCATCAAAACAAGCCGTGATGTTTCCTCCTGTTGCAGCCGCTTCGCCCTGACTTAGCGTTACCTCAACATCATCTGAAGCAAAATTAGCACATGCACCGTTAGAAAGTGTCCATCGGAAAGAATAGGGCCCTCCGGCGATCGTAAGGCCATTTACCACCGTAGTAGGCATCATCGGATTGGTGATGGTTACACCGGTAGTGCTGCCATTTACCTGACTCCATCGTCCGGTACCAACACTTGGAGCTTCAGCATGTAAAGTCACTATCGAACCGTCACAAATCAAAGTATCCTGTCCCGCAAAGGGAGAAATATTGGGTACGTAATTGATTTGCACCGGAACCGGGTCGGAGATGGTCGAAGAACAATTATTGAGATTGGCCCGCACATAAAACTGGTAGATACCATCTGTTGGGTAGTTGGTGAAATCCGTAACAATCAAATTCGGGTCGGTAGAAGCCGGAGCTAAGGCATTGGTACCGCCAGGGTTATTGTACCAGCTATAAGTCGCACCGGGAGTCGCAGACCCTGGAGCGATATCCAGAGAAATCGTTGCTCCAGTAGTGCTTGCACAAACCGGTCCAATAGTCAATGGGTCAGGCTCCGCAGGCCGGTCCTTTACTTCTACTTGCAGGAATACAGTATCTGAAGGACAGCCATTCACCCGGGCAATCACCCGATAGGTCCCAATGGCCATGCTTTGGTTGGCGGAATTATTGATAGGGTCCTCCAGCGAGGAACTAAAATCATTAGGTCCAAACCAACTATATTCACTATTGTCAAAATGTTGGGCATTTAAAATAATTTGATCACCCCGACAAACCGGGCTATTGCTGGTAGCCGTTAGATTCGGTTTGGGATAAACGGTTATAGTCCTCGGAGGTGAATTCATGGATTGACAACCATCTACCAACACCTGGACGCGGTAATCACCGGAATGCAAAGTAGGAGAGGCAGCATTGATGATCAAGGTTGGCGTATTCGTCGTTTGTGTTCCACCTCCTCCCGGAAGGGTCCAATAGTAGGTTACATTATTACCTGAATAGGGCGTGGTTGTCAGCGTAATCTGGTTACCCTGGCAAAATTGAACAGCCCCACTTACTGTTGCCGGAGCAGATGGCATGGCTGGCACATCCCTGATATCCAGGAAAAATGCAGAATCCAGAACCGTTTGACACCCTTCTGATGAGGTGACAGTAAGGAAATATTCTCCTCTGTATACAGCCGCAGTAGCACTGGAGATAGTGGCAACCTTAGAATTAGAGGTATACGAAGGGCCAGTCCAATGGTATTGATAACTATTGTTGTTGTCAAAAGGAAACACGGTAGGGGTGAGCTGTATATCCGTTGGGCCATTCAGGCAGGAAGGAGCATTAGAGGTTACATTAAGGATATTCACCCGGTTGAGTATGTCGACAAAAACAGAGGCTGTATCAGAACACCCGTTGAGGGTAACTTCCAGCGTATACACCCCTTCATTGGCCTGACTTACATTGTTAATGATTGGATTAGGTATAAACCGGGTGCTGATGCCAGGGCCGTTCCATTCGTAAGTGGCTCCTTGTGGTTGAGCGAAAAGTTGAAAAGAGTTACCAATACATACTTCATCAGCTACAGCAGTTGCACTAGCCACAGGAAGCGGTCTGACAATGACCTGACTCACTAAGGATGCATCGGAATCACAACCGTTTTTCGTAACAATAACTGTCCACGCGCCTGCATGGGTGCCGTTTGCTGCGGGGATCGTAAAGCTGGGCGTAGCAGTTACAGCCATCTCAACTCCTGACCGTAACCAGTGATACGCACTAGCACCGGAAGCGGAGGTGGTTAACACCAGACTTTCCCCCTCACAAATTGGGGTATTGTTAAACATACTAGGCCGGGCAGGTTTTGGTTTTACATTCACAAATACAGAATCAGGTTCGGAAATACATCCGCCCCGGTTGACTGTCAGATAATAAAAGCCTTCATCTACCTCTTCAAGTGGCCCCACAGGTGGGAATGGAGTATTTGAACTAAATCCAGGACCGGTCCAATGGTATACGACATTACCACCCACCGTTTGCGCTCCTAAATTAATGGTTTCACCAGCACATTCCGTGGTGTCGGCGTAGGTAACAGTAGCAATAGGTTTGACCACTGAATTGACCGTCAATGGATCAGAAGGGGAGGACTCACACCCATTTGCTTCGATAATCAGGTAAAATTGACGACTACCCACTACATGGGGACCGGGAATGGTGAAACTTTGAACACTGGTCGTTCCTAGCAAGGTGCCATTGGGTGGCGTACCACCATACCATTTGAATATCACATTATTTCCGGAAGGAAAATCAGGCGTACTCAATACAATATCATTAATGGTACAAATAGTTGTTGTACTGGTTAGTGTAGGCTCTAATGGAGGCACAATAACGGGTACAAATACGGACTCCTCAGAAAAGCAGCCCCCAATTGCGCCAGTAATGCGCACCGTGTAAAAACCCGAAAAGCTGGGATCAATATTGGGGATCACCAGATTTTGTGTATTGCCTACCTGGTTGCTTTCAAAAAACCAGGTATAAGTATAAGCTTGAGGGCCGGGAGCAGGTGGATTGGCAAATAAAAAGAGCGTATCCCCACCACAAAGCCCTGAATTAAAAGTTGGACTTGGTTTCGACAGAGAAATACCTACAGTCGTAGTACAAGTACCCATATTTCCAGCCGAATCGATGACCGTAAGGGTAACATCTACAGGTGATCCGGCATTGGCACACGTAAAGGAACTGGGCGTAATGTACATCGTATCAATGCCACAGTTGTCAAAACTGCCATCATCTACCTCAGAGACATCCACAACCTCCGTTTGCAAACCCGAAGGATTGATTTCCAAAATGCCAATATCCTGACAATTGGCCTCAGGATCAGTATTGTCTTCTACCGTAAGCAAGAAGCTACAGCTGCTGATATTATTGGCTTGGTCTTCCAGCACATAAAAAACCTGCGTTACTCCCCGGTTAAATTCGTATGTGGGAATGAAGTCCGGCAGAGAAACGGTTGTAGGTGGAATAGGGTTCGCTCCTTGTGCATAGAAAGTGGGGGTCAGACTAGAGTAATTTAGCGTACCAAATAAATAGCTTACGCCATCCGTATCACCGTCAGTCGTGACCTGGCCCGGATCACATGGATTAATGCCATCTCCAGGGCCGCCTGGTGGGATGGGAATATTATTTGGCTCGGCAGTAATCTCTAGGACGCCATCTGCTGCCCAGGTATTAAAAAGAGCGGTGTTGATGGTCAGGGTTTTTTGCCCTGCTATACCACATCCGGCCCCACTGCCACTCGTCGTACCCAAAGTAGTTCCGTCTTCTCCTCTGAAAATAAAAAATGCGTTGGTGTTATTAATATCACCCCTCAAATCAAGTGTCAATTGTACTGGCCCAAATGCATTGGCTGCTACGCCTGGGAACGACAGTGTCTTGATTTCGGGTAAATAATCGGTAAGATTGGGATCGTAAGCAAATGTTAAGTAGGCCGATGCCGTATCTCCGGGCACGGTCAAGGTGTGGTTATCGTATACCGCACAGTTATCCGTAGCACCGCTGGGAAGTGGAAGGTCAACGGTTACGGTACAGGAATCTTCTGCAAGACTCACCGTAACATCCGATGGGCAAAGAATCACGGGGGGCTCTCGATCTTCTACTGTTACAGAATAAGCACAACTATCGATATTGCCTGCACAGTCTGTGGCATAATATTTAATGATATGGTTGCCCTGACTCAGCGATACAGCAGTTGGAGCAATAGGATCTACGGCCACTCTGGGAAGGTCATCTACCCGGTATTCATAAACGATACTGCCCAATGTTTTAACGGTGAAGGTCAAATCAAGATTGACCATACCCACTGGATTACAAATCTGGTTGATAGCAAACCGCGGGTCAGCAGGCAGATTTGGTTCCAGACGGATCGTAAGGGTTCCGTCGGCCATCCAGGTATTGATCTGAGCAGCAGTAAGGGTAAGTAAGGTATCGGAATTCTGGCATTGGGCTGGCGTAAGGGCTGTAATACCCAGGAAGGTACCATCCTCTCCATAAATATTGAAAAATTCAGTCGACGCCTCAGCATCAACAGAAATCAAGCTGACCGTCAATTGGCCATCTCCCAAGGCATTAATTGGTAGGGGCAAGGCAGATGTCAGATCTATTTCTATTGGATCGACAGGCGTTGTCTCTTCCTGTCCGGGCGCTGCTTGACTGCTTAACGTGGCATTACCTGAGAGCATTTCCGTAGAAAAGCCTTCAGCACAAGCATCTTCAATTACCGGAGGAACCAGGGTATAAGTAGCGTCGCAACTCAATGTGTCGGTAGGAATTACTGCTCCAGCCGGACATTCACGAATCACCGGCGGTGTATGGTCAATAACAGCAAACATCACCGTTGAGGTTTGCATATTGCCACATTCATCAATGACTGAAATGTCTATCATTTGCTGGCGGACAGTATCACTAGCTGCGGGGCATGCCGGAGCAGGAAGCGAAGCCGCTGTTGTTGTACCGGCGTTATAAATTGTCCAACTAAGGTCTTCTGCAAAGCTACAATTATCAGAAGCCAGCGCTCCAGCGTGGTTGCTGACCCAATTATCAAAAGCTTCCTGGATATTGAGCCCTTCCGTACAGTTGAGAATCAGATTGCCGGGAGGGGTATCAAAAACGGGTAGAGATTGGTCTACGACCGTAATCATTTGCACCTGGCTACTATCTCGTCCACAAGCATCCGTAACAGTCCAGGTACGGGCAATAGTATATTCATTGGGGCAACTGCCGTCACTGACAATATCTTCACTACTGACTACCGGTGCCGGATCACAATTGTCGGCAACATTGGTTGGTTGCCCAGTAACGCCAATTTCTGCTGCCTGATCACAATTTATAGTAATATCAGCAGGTACAGAAAAGGTGGGGGCCTCGTTGTCAACAACCATAATTGATTGCTGCCTTACGGTGATATTGCCACAAAGGTCACGAGCTTCCCAGGTACGGGTAATGGTATAGGCATAATCGCAAAGGCTATCCATGGTGACGTCAGAATACTGTACTTTGATGGAGTCCAGCGGCGTACAATTGTCAGCCAAACCAGAAACCATGCCGGTAAGGTTGAGGTCGTCGGGATCATCCGAACAGTTGATCATCACCGCTGCCGGAGCAGAGAAAGTCGGTGCAGTATCGTCATTGATAATGATGATCTGCTCAAATTCAGTGGTATTGCCACAGTTATCGGAGGCACTCCAGGTGCGGAAAATGAAATATTCGAAACGATTACAGGTGATCGAGGTATCCTGTTGGTTGTTTTCTACAAAAGTGGTGGTCACCATGCCTGCACAATTATCGGTAGCCGTGACTGTGGCGGCAGCAGGAATAGGGTCTTCACAACTCAGACGCAGGGTATCAACCGGTACACCACTAAGTATGGGCGCTACCGTATCAATGACCGTGTAGAAAGCCTGCCACTGAGTTTCATTCATACACGCATCCGTCAACGTAAAGGTGACCGTTAGCGTGCCGCAATCATTTTCATAATTTGGCGGAGCATCATCATCAATGTCAAAAACTGAATTGCAACTGTCAACAGCCATCGTGGAGACAAACAGTTTTACACCATTGACCCAGGCGTCATAGCGCAATGGGTTTGTGGGAGAGCCTGAGATACTGCTTAGTTCACAACTAACCGTGTCCCGTACACTGGGTGCCGGCATGACCGGCCCCTGAGAATCAGGCAATACGGTGATGAGCTGACTGACCGTGGCCATCATGCCATTTCCATCAACGGCCGTCCACCTACGAGTGATGACGGCCCCAGCACAGGGGTTGACCTCGATAGAGTCGGAGGAGTCAAATGGCGCTACTTCAAACATATTACCCATATCATCCATCGCCGTTAAGGTGAAGGAGGGAGGGAGATGAGTGAGGCAATTGACAGTTGTATCGTTGGGCACGGGGTCCACGAATACAGGAGGATCATCGTTAAGTGGTAAGTTACCTGCTATGGAAGCAGAGGGATACAGCAAAACGATAAAAATGCTCAGACAAGTTAAAAGACCTGGCCACAGCGGGCGTTGTAGTCGTCTTTTCATATTCCGTATGTTTAAAATAAAGGGATTACTTTTGTAACCAACACATTTAATGAATATCTATGGGTGAGTGTCTTCCAGTGTGTTTTTATGGTTCGATTACAAAGTTAGGAAAAGCGCTTGCCAATAAATAATGGCTAAGGAGAAGCCTCCTCTTATCAGGAAGTCGTTTAAAATTCATGGGATATCGGTTTTGTGGATTACGTGGATTACAAAGTCCTGCAAAATATTAAAATCTCGTCAATCTTACTTAAAATTGTCAGGCAAATTGTGCAAAAGAGACTTGTAAACTCCAAGGAGCTTGCTCTTATGTGTAGTTTGTCACAATAGAATTGTTGAGCTCGGGGCAGGGCAATGGAAAAAAGATCCGCTTTAATGGCGCTATGACCCTTGCACAATAACTCTAACAATCATCCAGGTAGTTTATCCTTTAGGTCAGGCTATAAGCATTGCCTAAAGGGCTATCAATTTTCTAAACAGTATTTTAAACGCCTATTCTTCTTCATCGGCGTTATCAGTCGTCTCTTCCTGACGCCAGCGCAACTTTTTATCGTCAACCTGGTCGTCCAGAAAATTATTGAGTTTGTCCACTTCCACATTGGAAATGATTTCTCCAAATTCATTAATTCGTATATCAAAGCCTTTTAGATGATCATGTACCTCAGGCTTTTCTTCGTCCTTTTTATTTTTAGCCATGTTGCAGATCAATTTAGTCATTGTTCTTTTACAAAGGTATCAAAAAGATCGAAAGCCTGTGTAAGTCGTTGGTGTACTTCTGCTTTGCCAAGCAATGCCATGATGTCAAAAATGGAAGGCCCTTTAGTAGTTCCAGAAGTAGCAATACGCAGTATGGGTAAGACCTCTCCGAATTTTAACTCGTGTTTTTCCATAAATGCCTCTACGCACTGCTTGACAGCCTCTGGGGTGTAGTCTTTTAAGGCCTGCAAATCGGCGGCAAGCCCAATAAAATGGTCCTTTTGTTCCAGCTTCCAGCGTTTGCGAATGGTTTTGGTATCGTATTCTTTGACGGGTGCAAAGAAATAATAACCGGTTTCCCAAAAATCTGAAAAAAGCGTGACTCGCTCCTTCATTAAATGGCAAAAGGTCGTCAGGTAATCATCCGAAGGTTGGTACCCTTGGCCTTCAATCCATGGCCGCACCTGTTCGGCTAGTTTCCGGTCATCAGTAGCCATAATGTATTGCTGGTTGTACCATTGGGCTTTATCAAAGTCGAAGCGTGCTCCGGCCTTACCTATTTTTTCAACGGTAAAGGCTTCCGCCAATTCATCCAAAGAGAAAATTTCCTGCTCCGTGCCCGGATTCCAGCCCAGAAAAGCCATAAAATTGACTACGGCCCCTGCGTCAAAGCCGAATTCGCGAAAGCCTGGAAAAGATTCTTCAGGAGTGTCTCCTTCCCAGGATAATGGAAAGACCGGAATACCTAATTTCAGTCCATCGCGTTTGCTGAGCTTGCCTTTGCCATTGGGCTTGAGGATTAAAGGCAGGTGAGCAAATGCAGGCATGCTTTCCTCCCAGCCAAAGGCCCGATACAATAATACATGGTGGGCGGTACTTGGCAGCCATTCTTCACCACGGATTACATGGCTGATTTTCATCAGGTGGTCATCCACGATATTAGCCAGATGGTAAGTAGGCATACCATCGGTTTTCAACAATACTTTATCGTCTAATTCATTACTTTGAAAAACCACCTCTCCCCGGACCATATCCTGAATGCGGATCAGTTCATTAGAAGGCACATTGAGCCGAATAGTATATGGTGCTTTTTGTGCCAGTAGTTGGCTCACCTCATCAGCCGGCAAACTAAGGCTATTGCGCATTTCCTTTCGTGTTACGGCATCGTATTTAAAAGAATGATTGCCCTTCTCTTTTTCCAATTCACGGCGGGCATTCAGCTCCTCAGGCGTATCAAAAGCATAATAAGCCTTGCCATTGTCAATCAAAAGACTGGCATGATGCTCGTATATTTCCTTGCGATCCGATTGTCGATAGGGGCCATAATCGCCGCCAAAGCCAGGGCCTTCAGCAGGGATTAATCCACACCAGCGTAATGCTTCAATAATATAGTCCTCCGCGCCATCTACATAGCGGGTCTGGTCGGTATCTTCGATACGCAAAATGAACGTTCCATTGTATTTCTTAGCCAGAAGGTAATTGTAGAGTGCAGTACGGACTCCACCAATATGTAAAGCTCCCGTCGGACTAGGAGCAAATCGAACTCTTATATTATTCATTCAAATAAATTTTCTACTTATTTTCTTTAAAAAACGCCTCAAAAGGCACAAAAATCCTTGAAAAACCACCATTACAAAAAAAAAATCAAAAAAATGTAAAAAAAAGCCAACATATAGGCAGCTTTTCCCGTTGATAAAGCGTTCGTTTTTAAAGCAAACGAAGTCTCCAACCCTCAGTTATAATTACAATTTCGGTAACTGGACCGCAAAGTTAAAGAATTTCAACTAGCCTACCAGTAAAGATTTGTGTACAATCCCCCGGTAAAATATTAACTGAATGCTCTATAATGGGCCCTGGATAACTAAAACCGATTATGAAATACTATCCATATATCCAAAATGAACAATTTTTTTTAAATCCATGAACATTAATCCTAACACATTATGTATCTAGTCAAAACCCCCAAATTCATCCAGAACCTTTTTCCCAATTTTACCTGGCGCATTCCAACGGATGAAAAAGAGCTTTTTCTTACTTTCGACGACGGCCCAATTCCGGAAGTTACTCCCTGGGTCCTCGACCAATTGGAACAGTATGATGCAAAAGGCACTTTCTTCTGTGTTGGCGACAACATCCGGAAACATCCGGACGTATTTGAGCAAGTGGTCGAGAAAGGTCACGCTGTGGGCAACCACACCTTCTCCCATCTAAATGGATGGGCTACTGACAATTTACCTTATTTTCACAACATCCGACACTGTGCACACCTGGTCAATTCGGTATTGTTCAGACCGCCTTTCGGGCAATTGAAACCCCGGCAGGCGCAGTTTTTACAGCGGCACTACCGGATTGTGATGTGGGACGTACTGAGTGGGGACTTTGATCCCAATATCACTCCTGAACAATGTCTGGCAAATGTAATCAACAATGCGGGCCCGGGTTCGATTGTGGTACTTCATGACAGCCTCAAGGCCGATGAAAAGCTACAATATGTGCTGCCGAGAATTCTGGAACACTTTAGTGCTTTGGGATACACCTTTGGCAAGCTCAATGAGCAGGAATTACTCAGCCGGAGAGTTGAGAAACAAATTGCTTAAATACATGATAGGACATGTTTGAAGATTCTTTTTTGAAAAGAGGATCTCCAAATATGACTGCAATGTTAAGTCTGTATATGCCGTTACACCTGGTGTGATGGCTTTTTTTTTGGCTAATAAATAAGAAAACCGGTATCGAAGTACTTCGATACCGGTTTTCTTATTTAT
>BQJU01000005.1 GCA_021604865.1 Saprospiraceae bacterium
AATACCGATTCAGATTTTCAGAAAACAATATGTAGGTGTAATACATCTTTCAGCGATTATAAAAACAAAAAAAGCCAAACTACACTATTGCGTAATTTGGCTGACTTTTTGTGGGCGATAAGAGACTCGAACTCCTGACCCCCTGGGTGTAAACCAGGTGCTCTGAACCAACTGAGCTAATCGCCCTTTCTAAAAGCGAGTGCAAATATATAGCCATTCTTTATTCCTGCAAAAATTTTGACTATTTTTTTTAAAAAAATATTTCATCTCATCCAAGCGTTACTTTCTAATAGGGTTTAAGTTATGCTTCTTAGCGGATTCTGTACCCAATGATTTCGTTCTGCCCTAATTATATTTTATTTTCGCTGATATAAAAACGCCCACCCACTATGAAAAAGTTCCTGAAACGGTTGCTCATCATTTTTAGCATTTTTTTTGTACTCACCATTACGATATTGGTGGTACTCGCTAGTGTATTTGAAGAGAGCATCGGCAAGCGAGTGATTTCTGAGGTGAACAAACAAATTAAATCAGAATTGACGGTGGGAGGTTTTGACCTTTCAGTGATCAGGACCTTTCCAAACCTAGGGGCAAATCTGCAAAACGTAGTACTCAAAGGCAGTAGGGATGGTGTTTTGCTGGAAGCTAAAGAAATTTCCTTCAGACTGGGTTTATTTAGTTTGTTGAGTTCGGATGTCAAAGTAAAATCAGTGGTGGTCAGCGATGGAGCTTTGAATATTGATATTGATCGGAAAGGAAATGGCAATTTCGATATTTTTAAAACTGCTGAGGGGGAAGAAAATTCAGAAAATAGTGGCCAAGGTACCGGTGTATCTTTAGATCAGGCAAGACTAAATGATATGAAACTCATTTATGCAGACGCCAGCACTCGACAAAATGTTTCCGGGACAATTTATAAAGCCGTCTTTTCCGGAAAGCTTTCCAGCAAACAATTTTCCCTAAAAAGTAATGCCGAACTGGAATCAAACTTTATAGAACTTGAAAAAGACCGCTACCTGGTAGGCAAGCAGCTTAGCTATAATGCCAAAGTTTTAGTGGATATGGAAAAGGGGACTTATCAGGTTGATGATGCGGAAATCAAAATAGAAGCCAATCGTTTTCTGGTGGACGGCTTGGTTGAAGTCCGGGAAGATGCAACAACCTATTACGATTTGGTTTTTACGGGCGATGATGTCAATCTTGCTTCTATCCTGCAAATGTTGCCTCAAAAGTACCTTGAAAATATGCAGGAATTCCAAAGTAGTGGCGATTTTGAAATAAATGCAGCGATTAAGGGAGAAGCCAGTCAACGGAAAAATCCGGAAATCCGGATGGATGTGAGTTTAACCAATGGCAAGATCACCAATTCGAAGATGAATGGCAGCTTGAAGGACATGTCTTTTAAAGCGACCTTCGACAACGGTAAAAGCCAAAACAATGCTTCTTCTACCTTTACCTTGAAAGGCTTTAAGGGTTATTTCAATAGGGAATTATTGGAATTTGATCTGGAAGTTGAAAACCTTGACAACCCGGATATTGATTTTGCCATGAATGGTGTCCTCCCCTTGGACATTGTGCGTGGCCTAATGAATGATCCACGTATTTCAGCTGGCAGCGGAGAAATTGAGATCAAAGATTTACAGCTAAAAGGCAGGTATCAAGATATGATCAACACCCGGCGGGTGGCCAGAGTGAAAACCCATGGCGAATTAGAGTTTGATGATGCTTCCTTGACCATCAACAAAGAAAAAATGATTATTGACCGGGGATCATTGGAGCTGAAAGACAACACGCTGAGCATAAAAGACCTTAAATTGGAAGGCGCCGGCAGCGATATTGTGTTCAACGGATTGGCATACAATACGATCCCCGTGCTCTTTTCTGATTCACTCAATAGCGAGCGCTCAGAACTGGAATTTAATGCAGAATTAAAATCTTCCACGCTAGATCTGGACCGGCTGCTTGCCCTTTCCCTGGTATCAGAAGAAGAGACTGAAGGGGTAGCAACAAAAATTGACTCAGTCAAAGAAGCAAGAATACAAAAACGGGAACGAATTACCAGTTACCTTAAAGGAGTCTTTAACGCACAGGTAGATGATTTTAATTACAATAAAATTGAAGGCAAAGACTTTCGTGGAAAGCTGAATTTTGACAATAGCAAATTGTCGATAGAAGGGGTAACTGCTGCGATGGGTGGTAATTTCCAACTCGATGGTATGCTCTATTTTGAGGATGAACCTCGCCTGGTGGCAAAACTAATCTGTGACCAAATCGACGTCAAAGAATTTTTCCGACAATCCGAAGATTTTGGACAGGAAGTACTACAATCCAAAAACCTGCAAGGAAACCTGGATGCTAAAATTGCCATTTATGCCTATTGGGATCAGGAAGGCAATTTTGATGATGATAAACTAAGGGTACTGGCAGGCATTGGCATCAAGGAAGGGGAATTGGTTGGCTTTAAAATGCTGGAGGATTTCTCCACTTTTGTTAATATCAGAGACTTAAACCATATCAAATTTACCAATCTGCAAAACTTCCTGGAGGTCCGTAAAAGGAGGCTCACCATTCCCGTCATGTTTATCCAAAGTAATGCCGTCAACCTCACCGTGAGTGGGGAACATTCCTTCGATCAAGAAATAGAATACAATCTAAAGGTAAATGCAGGACAGGTAATTATGGCCAAATTTAAAAAACACGATCCCAATCTGAGCCCTCAGAAAGCGCGTAGAAATGGCTTTTTCAATCTCTATTACTCCATCCTCGGCACCATTGATGACTATAATTTTGTATCCGCCAAAAAACGGGTCAAATCGGATTTTGAATTGAGTGAAATGCGCAAACGCAAGATCAGAGAAGCCTTAGAAAAGGAATTCGGCATTGTCGAATTGATAGATGAACCCGTTGACTGGCGAGACATCCCTGAAATGGATACGGATTTTGATCCTAATAATGAGGATTACCTGGATTGGGAAGTAGAAGGAAGAAAGAAAAAGAATGAGTAATCTTAAGATAAACAAAGAATTTTAATAAATAAATTAAAAAACATTTTATCTTTAAAGGTGATTAGTTTCCCTCACGAAGAAAAATCGCGGGTCATTTGGAATCAGATTATTATTTTCACCCGCAAATAATTATTTTGGGAAATAGTATTAACCCCTGCTCTCCATGTTAGTCAAAACATTTGCCAGCGCTGTCCAAGGTGTCGATGCCCGTACCATTACCGTCGAAGTGAATACTGGAGGATTTGTCGCTGCCGGAAAACAATTTTACCATTTAGGTGGCTTACCGGACAATGCCGTTAAGGAAGGATTTCAACGTATCGAGGCGGCTATCAATAATAACGGCTATAAAATGCTACGGGTAAAAACGGTGGTGAATTTGGCGCCAGCAGATATAAGAAAAGAAGGCTCCTCTTATGATCTCCCCATTGCTGTTGGAGTCTTGGCCGCTACCAGTCAGATCAAATCCGCAGACCTTGAAAAATACGTATTGATGGGCGAGCTGTCGCTTGATGGAGGTCTGCGGCCGATTCGGGGAGCATTGCCAATTGCCATACAGGCACGGAAAGAAGGATACAGCGGCATCATCCTGCCTAAACAAAATGCACGGGAAGCGGCCATTGTCAGTGACCTTGAAGTGTACGGGGTACAAAACCTTCGGGAAGCTACAGATTTTCTTAGTGGCGATCTGAAGTTGGAGTCCCTGACTATCAATACCCGAGAAGAGTTTTTTGACAACCAAAGCAATTATGATGTTGACTTTTCGGATGTCAAAGGACAGGAAAACATCAAACGATCGCTTGAAATTGCAGCGGCGGGTGGCCACAATGTCATCCTAATTGGCCCTCCCGGTGCAGGTAAGACCATGTTGGCCCGAAGGCTATCGACCATTCTGCCCCCACTCAACTTACATGAAGCTTTAGAAACTACTAAAATACACTCCGTATCAGGTATGTTATCGGCCAATGCCTCTTTAGTCACTACCCGTCCATTTAGGTCTCCCCACCATACCATTAGCGATGTAGCATTGGTTGGTGGAGGGACCAATCCGCATCCTGGAGAAATCTCCTTGGCGCACAATGGTGTCTTGTTTTTAGATGAACTACCGGAATTCAAGCGTACCGTCCTGGAGGTGTTACGCCAACCCATGGAGGAGCGCCGAGTGACCATCTCCCGGGCTAAAGTAACTGTAGATTTCCCCGCGAGTTTTATGCTAGTGGCCTCCATGAACCCCTGCCCTTGTGGTTACCACAATCATCCCGAAAAAGAGTGTAGTTGTGGCCCAGGAGTAGTTGGCAAATACCTCAATAAAATTTCCGGCCCTCTTCTAGATCGTATCGACCTGCATGTAGAAGTAACTCCCGTCAATTTTGATCAACTGATCAGTATTGAACGCCCTACCGAAACCAGCAAAGATATAGCCGAACGCGTAGTCCGGGCACGCGAAATACAGGCCAACCGATTTAAAGACCACAAAAACCTCTACTGCAACGCCCAAATGCCAAGCCGTATGGTCCGCGAAGTTTGCCAGATCAATCAGGCAGGAACCATTCTCATCAAAAAAGCAATGGAAAAGTTACAGCTTTCTGCTCGTGCCTATGACCGCATCTTGAAGGTAGCGCGTACGGCTGCTGATTTGAGTGGTAGCGAGGAAGTCCAGATCGAACATTTGGCGGAAGCCATTCATTTTCGGAGCCTGGATCGGGAAAATTGGGCGGGTTAAAACACCATCCCCAGCCGAAAATCAGCAAAATCAGCTACATGCCTATGTGCTTTCAAATTGATGCCTCCAAAAAATCGCGGACTGATACGGTATATCAGCCCATACCGTTGATACACATCAGCCCCTTGCCGGTAAGGCTTATAGAGGTAGAAGCCAAACTGCTGGCTGAAAATAAATTTACCAAACAAAAACTCATGTCCGATAGCCAACGATCCCTTCTGAGGACTTTCTGTCCTACCGGCCAGTTCAATGGCATAACGAGTGCCATTGTCGTACATCCATTCAGCACCCAAAGTCAAGGCACTCAGGCGACTAACCTGGCGGCTGTATTTTACCTCCAGACCGGGGCTAAAAAGGAATAGTTTGCTCACCGGTTCTTTAAAAGCAAGGAAAGTACTCACCTCAAACCGGCCTTCTCGTCTGGAATGTATCCGCCAGTCTTTTTTCTCCCGATTTTGAAAATTAGGGACGGTAAAATAGCGGGTTACACCAATTGCTGCTGTTGGCCAGTTGATACCCTTGTTGGGCAACTTTATACCTCCATTGGAAAAGTGATTGTATACCGTAGTAATATCCAGATTCCAATGAGGGTAAAGGCGGATATGTAAATTAGCACCCAATTGTAAAGCAACTGCAATGTAGGTACTGTAGCTCAAATTATTGGGATTGCTGATTTCGTCGTAAGGTTTGGTTTGGTAAGAAAACCCGGCCGCTGCCCGAATGGAAAAACTCATTGTCCTCCAGGCTCCAAAAACGGGTTCCAAATAAAACATACTGATCAAGCCATGACCAAGAATATCTGGATGATCATAATCCCAAAGACTAAGCGACACCCCTAATTTGGGGTAACAATGACAAGCATTCCAGGCTTTTTGACCGGTTTTGTGCCAGGCCAGATCAAATGCCAGACCTGTTGGGTATGAGTTCCTGATTGGGCGCAAATGCCTGCTGTGTACCAGCACAAAACCCTGATGAAGTTTTAACCCCAGAAGTTTGGCAACGGGTGTACTATCTGCCGAGATAGAAGCCTTCGCCCTACCTGCTACGATAAAAACAAATAACAAAATAAACAGCAGATGTCTCATGTCGAAAGATCAGTTGGCCAAATATGGCATCAACACCTTTTGCCAAATTTTATACCCTTCCGCATTCATATGCAAGTTATCTGCTAAAAAAATGTGGTCAAAAACCTTTCCGTCAGATCCAATCGCCGGGGTCCAGACATCGGCAAATTCAGTGTTTTTAGCTTTATTAGCAAACTTTTCAAGCCGGCCATTCACAGTTTCATATTGGTCTTTCAAATTCCAGCGAGCTACACTGGGTTTAGGAGAAATAAAGATCACTGGCACGTCTCTTCCCAGTGCTTTAGCAATCATTTTTCGCAGCTTTCTGGCTTCTTTTACCACCGTTTTGGGATCATCCCCGGCAGCGATATCGTTGTCACCTTCATACACAAAGACTTTGGTCGGTTTATAGGGATAGATCACCCGGTCGGCATAATAGATCAGGTCGGAAAACTGAGAACCCCCAAACCCTCTGTTCAATACGCGATGATCCGGAAAATAGTCAGCTATATCCCGCCACATGGCAATAGAAGAGCTCCCTACAAAAAGGATAACTCCAGCATGCACGGGATTTTCCTGGTCCTGCTTTTCAAATTGTTGAATGGTCTCTTCCCACTTTTCCGGCCCATCGTCCTGAGCTGCTACCCTTAGAAACAGGCATAAGAATAGCATTAAAACCATGATGCTCTTAAGAGACAGAATTGTCTGATACTTCATTTTCTTGATTTTTTGTACTAAAAATTTTACCTGATTGTCCATATAAATCGATCTTCCAGAAGGCCTCATCCCAAAAAGCCACCCGTCAACATCAAACTTGCTCGCCCTCGCCTTCTCACTTTCTCACTTTTTCATCACCACACCCGTCGTAAAAATGCAATCCAGTTCCCACTCATCACATTTTCAATATCCTTTTCCGAATAACCTCGTTTTTGCAAAATAGGTGGAAGTTTTTGCAAATCAGCAATCGTATCAATATCAGCGGGGCTTTGTTCTTTTCCAAAACCGCCATCCAAGTCCGAGCCGATGCCTGCATGTTTGGAATTTCCGGCAAGCTGGCAAATGTGATCGATGTGATCGGCCACGGCTTCCAGGGTAAGACCTGTACTTTGAGGTGTAGAAACGCCCCGTTCCCAACCAGGTACCAGCATCCAGGCGTCCAATGCAGCTCCGATTACAGCCCCCCGGTTGATGAGTTCCCGCAATTGCTCATCCGTAAATTGTCGGTGATGCGGTACCAGGCTCCGGCAGTTATTGTGGCTGGCCCACACCGGACCGCTAAATGCATCCATGGCCTCCCAAAAGCTATCATCACACAAATGGGTAGCATCGAGGATGATGTTAAGCTCTTCCATTTTTTTTAGCAGCTCCCGTCCTTTACTTCCCAAGCCTCCGCTAGCTTCGGTACCCTGCGCGTAGGTACCCGGACCATAATGAGCTGGTCCGATAACTCGCAAACCAAGTGCATAAGCCTTTGTTACATAATCTAGGTTGACCAAAGAATCCGCGCCTTCCAGACTCAGAATATAACCGATGGGCGTTTCTTCAGCGAGATTATTCCAGCTAGTCAAATGTTTGTCCAAAGAAAGAGTATCCGTAATTTGGGTCATTTGCCCTATATCTTCCATCGCTTTGTACCAGGCCAGTTGCCCCTGCGTTGTTGCCCAGGCTTGATGGGGTGAATGCCAACCAGGAAGCGCATTGTCTTTTTTTACGTATCGCGCAATCTGGGTAGCCATACATAGCCCAACCTTACTTTTTCTCATAGCCTCCAGGGAAACCGTTCCCTGCATTCGACCAGGTTTGTCGGCCATATTCTTTTCCCTTTCCCGAATTTCGGCTACCGGCCGAGTCAGGTCGCGATTCCATTGCATGGCGTTCATGGCCAGATCGAGGTGGCCGTCGAAAATCAGATATTTTTCAGGCATCTTTTAGGTAACTTTTTTAGAACATATTTTAAACAAAGATCACTTCTCTGGTTCGGGCCTTGATCTGCCATTTTTCTTTGGCCTGATGATCTGTAACCACCCGCGCCCAATCGTGTAATGCCATAGTCGGACAGATGTGAATGGGGATTCCATAAATACAATCACCTACCGAAAAACGATCAGCGCCTTCAAAAGAAATCACCATGTGCTCTTCACTATGTACCTCCATATTATAGTCGGGAATCCCCAAAAGGTGAACCCGTGGTGGTGACATCTCCGATCCTACGGCTTTATGTCCAAGATCGAGGCAGAGTTTATTAGATCCGGGCTTGCTAATGACTCGGCAGAATAAAACTGCTGCATGTTGAAAATTAAGGTCGCTGAATTGGCTAAAATAGCGCCAGTCCCACAGCAAAAGGGTGCCGGGACATAAAATTCGGTCCGGATGTTTGGCGTGTATAGGAAAGGACGGCGTTCCCCCACACGCCAGTTCTTCGGGTTCCATGCCAGCATTTTTTAGCTCATCAATCAAACGATATACTTCTATAAAATACGCATCAGCGATAGCTTCCCGATGTGTGGCATCAGGAATGTGCAAATGTCCATCATAGATATGTAATCCACGAGGCTGTAACCACGGAGAAGCGCCCAAATAAACATACAATTCAAAGGCCTCTTTTCCTGGCTTGATGCCCGTTCGTTCCATGCCCACATCCAGGTCGATAAAAACATCCATTGGCATTCCATTGGATTCGGCCTGCTGTTCTATCAGTTGGCATTGGGTAATGTTATCAACAACCGTAGAAAATTTTACTTTGGGATAGTGTTTTTTCAATTGAAAAAGCCGACCGATAGCCGGTCCATAAAGCGGGTAGGCGATGATGATGTCTTTACCACCATTTTCGGCTACCATGCTGGCTTCACTTAAGGTCGCACACTTGAAGCGAGATATGCCTGCGTCTACCTGCATTTGAATGACCTGTGGTAGTTTGTGGGTCTTTACATGTGGTCTCAAACGTTGAACATTGCCTGCCAGAGCAATCATGCGCCGGATATTTTCCTTGATCCGATCCGGAAATAGCAGGATTGAAGGCGATTCAACTTCGTCTTCATTGCTAATTTTAAACCAATTTTCAGACATATCGGAATGTTTTTTATCGTCTATTATATGATCAAACTCAACAACAACACTCCAACCAGACCCACAAGGGAAACCGTTGTCTCCATCATCGACCAGGTAGCGATGGTGTCTTTTATTGACAAGTTAAAATATTCCTTGAATAACCAGAATCCGCCATCATTGACATGGGAAAAAAAGATGCTCCCGGCACCTATGGCTAGTACCATCAATTCGGGAGAGACACCGCCTTGCTGAACCAGGGGTAATACAATCCCTGCTGCTGTCAATCCGGCTACCGTTGCCGATCCCACGCTAATTCGAATAACCGCAGCAATAAGCCAGGCGAGGACAAGCGGCGAAATACCTGAGGCATTCATTAAATCACCAATGTATTCACTAACCCCACTTTCAATGAGTACTTCTTTCAAAGCACCGGCCCCAGCGATAATCAATAAAACGATAGTGATACTAGTAACTGCTTTCGAAAGTGATTCTGTGATGTCAGTCATCGTTCTTCCTTGCCGGATACCCAGAAAATAAATTGCAACCAATACTGAAAGTAACATTGCCAAAACCGGATTGCCAACAATGGCAGCAATCTTGGCAATAACATTTTCTTCGGGTAATAAGATACCAATCACGGCCGCTGCACCAATAAAAATCACCGGCAAAAGAGCAACGACTATACTCGTTCCAAAAGAAGGAAGTTTCTCATCAGGAATCAAATCCACATTAAAAAATTCTTTCAATGGCTGTGGGTTGAATTTCTTTGATCTTTTGGAAAAAATTGGAACTACGAGGGCCGCCGCTGGAATGGCCAGGATTAACCCCAGCAGTAAAGTCTTGCCAATATCGGCTTGAAACATTTCCGCAATAGCGGTTGGTGCCGGATGCGGAGGCAAAAATCCGTGGGTCACGGATAGGGACGCCAACATGGGCAGCCCAACATACAATAAAGGCAAACCAGTAGAAGCGGCTACGGTAAATACCAACGGAACCATGATCACAAAACCAACGGTATAAAACATGGGAACGCCCACAATGAGTCCTGTAATCATCAATGCCCAATGCACATATTTCAGCCCAAAAGCGGACACCATTTTTTGTGTAATATTTTGAGCGGCACCACTTTCGGCCACCAGCTTGCCGAGCATAGCTCCGAAACCCAGGATCATCACTAGGGAACTCAAGGTATTTCCGATACCTTTTTGAATGGCATCAACGACTTCCAGTGTCGGCAAACCTTCTGCTATGCCTACAAATAATGCAACCAGGATAAAAGAAACAAAGGCATTTAATTTACCTACAGTAATCAGTAACAACAGTAATAGAACTCCGACAAAGACAATAACAATGGGCATTAGGCGGTATTTTTTAGGCTCGAAGTTGTCAAAGGTTTCCTCGCAGGTAAGCAAAAAAATCTTTGACAATTTCAGGTGTACAAAACATCGAATGGACAAATTAGTGATTTCTTTGGTCTTGAAGATAAAGACGCTTCGATTTTCTTAGCGTAAAAAGCACACTAACATTGATTCCCACATGACAAAGGAAAGAAGCTCCTTTTATTTTTGCATTTTAAACAATTTATGTCTATCTCTGCATTTGTAACATAATTTGTACACCACCTCGTCTCCCCCTCCCAATACCATTGAGAGCTATTTTGCCTAATCAAGGCGCTAACATACTATGATGTAAACAGAATGTACCTCAATTGTCATACGTACTACAGCCTACGTTATGGCACACTGTCTTCGGAAAAATTGGTTAAGGCAGCACAAAAAAGAGGGGTAAAGACGCTGGTATTGACAGATATCAACAATACCAGTTGTGCCTATGAATTTGTGCAAGACTGCCAAAAAGCGGGGATCAAGCCAATACTCGGCATTGACTTCAGGCGCGACCATCAGTGCCTCTATATTGGTATTGCCCAAAACAAAGAAGGTTTCCTGGAACTCAATCGATTCCTTACGGAACATTCTCTGAGTGAAAAACCACTGCCGGATACCCCCCCGCCTTTTGTTCATGCTTACATCGTTTATCCCCGCCTGATCAAACCAATAGAATTATTTGAGCCCAACGAATTTCTGGGTATTCGCCCGGAGCATCTACACCTTCTTTTTAGTTCGCATTTGCTCAAACACCGACGTAAGTTGGTGGCCTTAAATCCAGTAGTTTGTCTTGATGAAGAAGGTTACCGCCTGCACAAAATACTGCGCGCGATTGACCTGAATACCCTCATCAGCAAATTGTCCCCCCGGGATCATGCCAAAGCCACGGAGTTGTTTCACTATCCCGAAACAATCCGGCAATTGTATCAGCAATACCCTTTTTTACTTCGTAATACGGATCAATTGCTAGCCCGATGCAGCATAAGTATGGAATCTGGCTTGCACCACAACCGACAAACCTTCACCGGCAATGAAGCAGGAGATTTTAAACTACTGGAAAAACTCGCCTTCAATGGCTGTCAACGGCGTTATGGTGAAAACAACAAAAAAGCAATAGAGCGTACACAGCAGGAGTTAAAAGTAATCCGACAACAAGGGTTTTGCCCCTATTTCCTCATTACATGGGACATGGTTCGTTATGCCCAATCATCGGGTTATCACCATGTAGGTCGGGGTAGTGGTGCCAATTCAATCGTTGCCTATTGTCTCTATATCACTGACGTAGACCCCCTGGAGTTAGACCTCTATTTCGAGCGATTTATCAATGCCCATCGGGTGTCGCCTCCAGATTTTGATATCGACTTTTCCTGGAATGAGCGGGATGATGTGATCGATTATATTTTTAAACGCTATGGTGTGGAGCATACGGCACTGCTAGCCACTTATAGCACCTTCAAAGGGCGATCAATCTTCCGGGAACTGGGCAAAGTATTTGGTTTGCCCAAAGAAGAAATTGACACCCTCGTCCACGATCCCGAAGCGGTCAATCGGCACGAGCAAATTGTCAAACAAATTCTACATTATGGAGAACAAATGGAAAATTTCCCCAACTATTTGTCCATCCATGCGGGAGGTATCCTGATCAGCGAGCGCCCCCTCAATTATTTTACTGCTCTACAAATGATGCCCAAAGGTTTTCCTATTGTACATTTTGATATGTATCAGGCCGAAGCCATTGGTTTTCACAAATATGATGTACTCAGTCAGCGCGGCCTGGGGCACATTAAAGATGCCGTGCAACTAATCAAAAAAAACCAGGGTAGGGCTGTCGATATTCACGAAGTAGAAAGCATCAAACAAGACCTGAAGGTCAAGAATCAATTGAAATCGGGACAATGCATGGGCTGTTTTTACATCGAATCACCTGCAATGCGGGGCTTGTTGCAAAAATTGCGCTGCGATAATTATGTGCATCTGGTGGCGGCCAGTTCCATCATTCGGCCGGGTGTTGCCAAATCGGGTATGATGCGGGAATATATCTATCGGTTTCACCATCCAAACGCGTTTAAATATTTACATCCCATATTTAAGGAACACCTTGGCGAAACCTTTGGCGTGATGGTTTATCAGGAAGATGTGATGAAAATTGTGCATCACTTTGCTGGCCTGGCATTAGACGAGAGCGATGTATTGCGCCGCATTATGTCAGGCAAGAAAATTCGGGGCGATACCTTCGAACAACTCCGCAAAAAGTATTTCGAAAATTGCAAAACCCGCGGTTATCCGGAACCCCTCATCCAGGAAGTATGGCGGCAGGTGGAGAGTTTTTCGGGGTATTCTTTTTGCAAGGCTCATTCGGCCAGTTTTGCCGTGGAAAGTTTTCAAAGTTTATATCTAAAAGCATATTTTCCAAGGGAATTTATGGTGGCGGTCATCAACAATTTCGGAGGGTTTTACCAAACAGAATACTATTTTCACGAAGCGCGGATGGCGGGTGCACAGATCGAGGCTCCTTGTGTAAACCAGAGCCTCTACCTAACCGGCATTAAGGATGAAACGGTCTACATTGGTTTCATCCACATCCATCAATTGGAACGGGAGGTCGCCCGCAGCATTGTACAGGCCCGTCAGGAAGATGGCCCTTTTCGCAATCTAGAAGATTTTGTGCATCGGGTAAAAATCAATGCTGAACAGCTCAATTTACTCATCCGCATTGGTGCATTCCGTTTTACGGGGCGGCATAAATACGAATTGCTCTGGGAAAAAAACAGCCTCATCAATCCACGGCAATCATTCGATCCAACGCCTACCCTTTTTGATGATAATCCTCAGCCCCCTCAACTTCCACCTCTTGAAGAAAGCCCCTACGATCAAGCATTTGACGAGATCGAATTGCTGGGTTTTGCCCTTTGCTCTCCTTTTAAATTATTGGCCGATCCAGCTCAACATTACGATTGTATCACTGCTGAAAGCCTGCCCCATTTATTGGGACGTACCGTCAATATACTGGGCTATTACGTGTGCAAAAAAGACGTCATCACCGTCAAACACCAGCGCATGAATTTTGGGACCTGGCTGGATATGGAAGGCCGTTTTTTTGATACCACCCATTTTCCCAATTTTCTAAAACAACACCCCTTTCGGGGAAAAGGCATTTATCGCATCACCGGGAAAGTAGTGGCCGAATTCGGATTTTTTAGCCTGGAAGTAATTCGCATGGAACGGCTGCCATTTGTGGCGGATGGGAGGTATGGCTGAGAAGCACGCTCCTAGAACGCAGCATTAGGGGTCAGCGAAGAATAATGGTATAATGCGTATAATTAACTTTGCCGCCGACAGCTCTACGCCCATTATTTGCAATTATCCGGAAAAACGCTCGCCTTCCTATCGGGGTTTATTATATTTGGAAACCAAAATTGCCAAAAGGAACGTATTATGTGTAAAAAAAAGCTTCTTTTTCTAATCGTCATATTTTTTTCCTGCTCCCTTGGTGCCCAAGACTTTCTTGGCGATGATTTGCCTTTTTTTCAAAAGAAAAGCCAATTATTCGATCATTGGCTTAAAACCAATGGCATGGGAGAAGTGCTAAAAGTGGATAAAATTCAACTCGCAAAAGAAGAAACAGATCTTGAACTTTTTCTCTTATTAAATACGACAAACCCTGATACCGCCGCCGCGATATGGACGGGACTGAAAGCACAATTTTCAAAAAACAATATTGGTCAAACATTGGAAAAAACGCTTTATGATACCTTCGTTCGCATGATGGAAATCCCATCGAAACAGGGCAACATACAGGTTTATTTCCCCAAGGCCGACGGAATAGGTCATAGCCTTTGTTTTTATGTATGGATCTGGGAGGAAACCGGAAAAATCGAACAGGAAAGCAAACTCAATGCCTGCCGGGCACAGCTCTTGAATATCCCGATAACCCTGCCAGAAGTAAAACAGGTATCCGGAAATGCGACTTTGCGGGTAGCTACGAATACGGATGCCAAAGCCGTATTTGACAACATCATTCAATATGCAAAAAAACGCTACGAAGTGATCAAATGCCACAATCGCTCACCAAAGGTACAAAGCATCCAACAGAACGATTACAGCCTTTCTTTTGTAGTCAATGACCTCTGTCAGGAAGTGTTGAGCAATGAGCAAAAGTCATTGTGGTGCGATTTTGTAGAATTGTGGTGGGGGCCCTGCAATGACATACGTCGTGAGCGCCTGGAATTCACCTTTAATTTCATTCCTACCCAAGAGGGTTATTTCCTGAATGGAAGCCTGACCGGAAAATTTGGATCGGGGGTATACCGTCCTCGAATCAGTGGATATATGGATATGGAGCCGAACTTTGAGGAAGATTTTTTAATTCCTTACGTTCAGGATTTTCAAAACGATCTAAGACAATACCTGGAACACTAAATGGAGCATACGAAACCGTCTATCCGTGAAATGATCGCTGCGGGTAAGCTCGAAGCTGCCAATACTGCTGCACTAGCTTATGCCGAATATTGTGGATTGCCCGATATTGCCAATGCCCTGGCGGTACTGAGCAATCGGGCTAAAACGCATCGGGAACAATGGAATTCTGGCCTGATTTCTTACGAAGATTTTTCTTTAACTCACGCCCAGATCGCTCAGGGACTGGCAGAATGGGTAGAACGCCTTCCGGAAAAAGCCAGACCAGCCTCCCGACGCCGAAAACTGTTAGATGAAGCCACCTTCAAAAAACGCATCTTTTACCTACTGATAGCCATTAAATTTCTAGTCCTGCTTCGGTTAGTTTATCATTGGAGCACCGGCGGATTCACCAATGACCAATTTCAGGCTACAGCTGCCCTCCTGACTCCTACCCTCGCTGCTTACATCTCTGTCATGCTGGCAGATTATTTGCGACAGCAGCGGATAGGCATACAGCCACCCCGGTATATTTCCGGGCCATTGGTCACCTTTTCTATCTGGCTTTTTCCCATTTATGCCATCATGTTATTGCTCTTTATTGAACTCAAAGCCAAATCAAGCATCACTTTTTCTCAGATGAACTTATGGTTGGCACTAGTTGAAAGCATATTGGGCGGCTATATTGGACAGATTGTTTTTGATTTTTTCAGAAGACAGGATGTGAAAAGGTAATTTTGAGGCTATGTAAGTGGGAGATTGAGCAATTCACCTTGTCTTTTTCTACGTTAATTCAATTCTCCCAGCCTTTACGTTCCTGCTCAATGTGGTGCAAAATGATTTTTACACCGTATTTTTCCTTAACATGTTTGGCCAATGCATCTGCGGCATAGACTGATCGGTGCTGCCCACCGGTGCACCCAAAGTTGACCGAGAGGTTGGTAAAACTACGCTCGATATAATCCTCCACCGCTTCGTCAACAATGCGGAATACGTCATCCAAAAACTCTCCCATTTGACTGTGATGTCGCAAAAAGTTGATCACGGGTTCATCTCGTCCGGTCAGTTTTTTGTATGGCTCGTAACGGCCTGGATTGTGGATAAACCGGCAGTCAAATACAAAGCCGCCGCCATTGCCGGATTCATCTGGTGGGATGCCATTCTTTTTATAGGAAAAGCTATTGATATTTAAGGTCAGCAGGCTGGAAGAAGCTTTGATTTTATCAAATGGCTCAAACTGTTTCGAGGCCACCAGTTGGCGTAAAACCTGAGTTAATGCCTTCATTTCTACCGGAAGGGATACATTCTCAAGTAGCCATTTCACATTGCGCAAAGCAAAAGGAATACTTTGGATAAAATACTCCTTGCGATGGTATAAACCCCGAAAGCCATAAGCACCAAGCACCTGTAAAGAGCGAATCAGCACGTAACCGTAATAATGTTCGATAAATTGGTCCCGGTCTACATCGATAAGTTTCTCTACCGTATCCAGATAATGGTGCAACAACTCCGTGCGGATATCATCCGGGATATTGGCCTTGGCCTGAAACAGCAAAGAAGCCAAATCGTATTGCAAAGCACCCTGACGGCCGCCCTGATAATCAATAAAATAAGGCGACCCACTTTTGATCATAATATTGCGGGTCTGGAAATCGCGAAACATAAAATGACTCGTATCTGCTTCAAGAAGAAACTCGGCTAACCGATGAATATCGGATTCCAGTTCCTGCTCATCAAAAGAGACACCGGCCAGTTTTAAAAAGTAGTATTTGAAATAATTAAAATCCCAAAGTATCGACTGTTTATCAAAAGCGGCCCGTGGGTAACAAACATTGTAATCCAAGCCCTTGCCGCCTTCTATCTGCAACAATGCCAATTGTTCAACCACTTGTTTATAAATCCGGATCAGATACTCGGGAAAATATTCTCCTTTTTGCAACAAATAGCTATATAAAGTGGTAAAACCCAGGTCTTCCTGAAGATAGACATGCCGAACCGGATCTTCGCCGTAAATTTCCGGAACAGGCAAGTCTTTTGACTTAAAATGTTTGGAAAATTGAAGAAAGGCCTCATTCTCTTTTTCGTTAGGGTTGTAGGCGCCCACGGCCGTGCAATCTTTGCTTTGCAAGCGATAATATATACGGGTAGATCCAGAAGGTGCTAGTGGCAATACTAAATCTGGCGCTTGGCCGCACCATTTTTCGAAGAGCTCACTCAGCGCAATTTCAATTTGATTGGAAGTCATAGTCTTAAGAGGATATTCGATGCGGCCAAAGGTAAACAAAATTCAGTACCTTGTCCATCATGCAAAAAATCTTCCTTGACATCCAAACAAATCTTCCAAGTATCGGCATAGCTAAAGAAACGCTGGTCAAATACACAGAGTACTCTAGATGAAAAAGCAGGCGCTACCTCGCCCATTGCCATTGGCACGCCACCGGAAACGGTAGGTTATGTACTCCGCAATCAAGATGCTATCAACTCAATTTTTGTGAGCTGTGGCCATTACGCAGCCCCTATCGCATCATTGAGCCGATCCGCAGTGCAGATCAGGCAGCACGACAATTAGCCAAAGAGGCAAAAGGTGGATATATAGCAGGAAAGTTTGTAGGACTATAAAAGGTTTCGAGATCTTTTATAGTCCGCAACCCTTATTCCTTCTCAACAATCCACACAACATATCTCCGGCACTTCTGTCAATGGCGATACCCGCATAATGCGGTATTCACCCAAATGATCAGATAAAGGGCGTGCATTATCTGGCCTCTCTTGTAAATTATCCTGGAAAGTAATGCCACTCAGTTCGATCTTTTTATTTTCAAATAATTCCTCTGCACTGGTCTTTAGAATGTATTGTAGGGCCGCCTGATTTCGAGTAGCAATAGGTCGATAATCCGTCGGTAATAATTCTACACAAACAACACTCAGTGGAGAATCCAGTGGCAATCCGTAACCGGCGAGTGCAGCAAGGATATCTTTTAGGTTGAAGGTCAGACTTCCATAGATGCGGCCATCTTTATTACTATTTTCCTGGAAACTAACTTCATAAGCCCTTACGCCAAGTGGCGGCTTGCTGCGACGAGGGAAGTTGAGTTTGGCTTCACCCAAAAGAATGTTTCGATAATCCTGATTGTCTGCCATTTTCACCTGGGCATATAAGAGACACCAGATTTCGGTACGTGGTGGCCGGGCCGTTACATTTTTGCCATTTTGAACAGCCGTAGCGTAAGGTGCAACAACCTTTATTTGATGATCGCCCCGCTCTACGGTACAAAACAGCGTAGGTGTTGGATGTTGTACCCCCGTCACCCGTAGCGGGCGACCAAAGCGGCCTTGTGCAGTACTCCAGATGTCACTGTGTCCAATGCGTAATTCATACGTAAAAAATCCAAATAATTCATCGGATTCAGGGTGTAACCCAGGAGGTAGAGGCACCAGAAAATGTCTTGGTTTCTTATTGGCTTCCGTATTGGCAGGAATCAATCCGGTCATAGCGCTCAATCCGGCATTGTCATCTGATTGATTCGGGCGAATGATCCGGATCAATTCGGGGTCAATGGGCAGATCGGGTTCTTCGGCTGCTTCCAGCAATTCCGGATACCGAGCTAAATCCGCCAGCAAGGGGTCAGGAGCATAAGCCAGAAAACGGATAAACAAACGATCATTGGGATCTTTAACTGGCTCTTCCAACTCTATCCACAGGTAACGCTTCCGGGCTTCCGTATTGGCATAATGATCATCCCGCTGATAAGGAGATAACGCAATGCCGGCAGAAACCAGCTTGGGCTCCTGTGCAGGAATGGTAGTAACGGGCAAGGTCAGACTCAATGCCAGTGGATTTTCTTCCGGTGTAGTCTGTACGGGTATCTCTCCGGCTTTAAACTTCGGTGTCACCGAGTATTGCACCTCTATAATATCCGGAAATGCGCTGGCACCGGGAGCAGTCGGATCAGGCTTCGGTTCTACAGCATCAATGAACACCAGTTGGGTATAAGTACGATCGGGCTTTTGCAGGGCCTGAAGGTTGATGGTATTGTGCAAGTTGATAATACCTACTTCCTCTTCCGCACCCCAGTTATTGGCCCGCCCGAATTTTTTGCGCCGGGTAATCACAAAACCTTCCAATTCCGTTGCATTCCAGGTCCAATCCCGTTGCAGACGCAGATTGATGGGTACTAGCCAGTGGTTGTACAAGTCCGTTTTCACGGAAAAGGTCAATGAGGTACCATCGGGTGCCAGGGAGTGGCGGATGTTGCGCGTGCAACCAAATTGTACTCGCACGCCTTCTTCTCCCAGCAGAGACAACCCCCGAGACTCCAGGTTTGTCTGTTTAGCCAGTTTCTGTACCGATAGATTGGCAGTACTCTGTGCCCTACCCAATAAGTAGGAACGTCCTCTCGGTTTTAGCGCAAAGCTAGGTTGTAAATAAACGCCTTCAATCTGGTCATCTTCAAAAGCGGGATCAAAAAGCTGGCGTTCATCCTCGGCAGCGCCACGGACCATCAGTTGAATGGTCTTGCCTTTTGCCCAGGCGTCCATTCCGAAATAGGTGTCATCATCAGCCCCCAAACCACGTAGCGTAATGCGGATGTCGCGGCCTCTGGGAAGTATAATTTGTGGTAGGCCGGCCAGTTCTGCTTCCGTTACCTTCAGATCCCCCAAATCATTTGGATCACCAAAACGTAAGACAGCGGCATCGATAAATTCAATGGGCACCTGAAGAGGTGTTTCCACCAGGTTGAGCGGATCAGCTGCGTTGGGGTCATTATCTACGGCTGCAGCGAAATCCAGCGCATTAAAATTCCGAATGGTTGTGTATAATTTGTTGTAGGATTCTCTTCCGGAAACGCTCAATTGGTTATCCATCAGTAGTGCCTTGATTTCCACCGTAATTTCTACGCGGTTGACATCCGGATCGGGCAGGCCGATTTCACTTTTTCCAGTGGCCCAATTTGCGTAAGCAATCAGTTTATTGACTACATCCTGATACTGATTGGTAAAGGCAACATTAGGATAATCCAACAGCGGTCTTCGCAACGCCAGGCTTGCTCCGGTAAAGAAGTTATTGTTTTCCGGCAAATCTTCCATGCGCACCGCATTGGGTGCTACATAGCGTTTGAATGTCACAGACGTATCTTTAGAAATGGCTTCAAATATGCGGCTATCATTCACACCTGGCCCTCCGCCACTAATATCCCCCATACGGATCCGAAACTGGTACTGATGGCCGTAAATCAACGGGACCTGATCCAGGCCTACCGGGTCGTATTGTTTTGACAATTGTACCTGCAATTTCTGAGTGGCACCATCGCCATCAACATAGGTTCGGGTTTCCTCTTCAGTACGATAAATAGCTGCTGCATCCTCATCGGTTAACACCAGAGATTTTCCGGCCCACTGGGTGAAATAAGCAGGCAGCCAGTAGTTCGCATTTTGGTTACCATCCAATTGCATGGGATAGACTTCCGTTCCTAACTCTATTTCCGATTCTGGTGTCATAATGGTCTGCCCGCCAAGTACCAGATTTTGTTTGGGCCGAACTGTATTGAGCGAATGCCAGGGATTGTTGTCATCCTGTTTTTCACGCACATCAATCCGGTAGTTAAAAACACCAAGCGGTACATCCAGCCGTTCATTGCCGGGCACAGAAGCATCTGGCTTTAGTTGTCGGTTGAGCCAAATGAGCATCTGCTCGTCATCCCAAGCCAAACGGATCCCGATATCTTTAGTCGGACACAACATCTCCTGAGAGGCTTCCTCCTGCAAAAAATTGGTGGTGATCGGCTGGAAACTATGGATAATTTTGGCAAATCCATCGTCATAATCTGCGGCTTCCCGTTGGACCTCATCAAAATTGCCGCTGATCGGCACGGAGTAAGCCACGGGAAACAAGACCGGTGCAAATAGGATTCTGCTATCATTAGCAGCCATAGCAGGGATACGGGCGGCATAACGATTTGCTTGTTTGTCATCGGCAAGGACCTTGTCGGAAAAATAGCCCTGATTGGCAAAGTCTACATATAACCAGCCACCATTTTCGAAAATATTTTCCGGCACTTCAATGGTCAAGTTATTATATATCAGGCCTGTTTGTTGAGCCACTTCCGGGTGACGCAGGCAGTAGGCGTATACTTTACCCCAACTAATGCGATTACTGGACTGTTTAAAGGCTGGATTGATACCGCTATCCTTAAAGGCACAGTGATAGCTATCGTCTACAACGGCATCTTTGGTCCTTGGGTTAGTAAAATTGAAGGAACGCCGATAGCTCAAAGGCAGGTATTTTTTTATAAAGCGGTGCGGTGCAATACCTGGTGCTTTTTGACTGGCATTCGCGATATCGTCAATTTTAAATTCCGTTTGTAAATGTTCAAAAATCGGACGTGCAGAATTGGGAACAGCAACCGTTTCCAGCAAATCGCTAAACGTAACATTCGCATTATCCGGCAATCCGGCCAGTCCGGCAATGATCTTTACATCCAATCGCAGGTTTGCCCCTGCATCTGCAAAAGCACCTACATCTGGGAAACCCGAATTGCCCAAATTTTGTAGTGGGCTAAAGTTCCGCGGTATAAATACCAGGTTGAACCGAAGGTTTCCGGCGTTGTATTCCTGAGGTAAAGCGAGTATTGAAAATAAGGCTTGACTTGCCATGATATCTTGAGTTATAGGTTATACGATTAATTTTTCCTTCTTTGACAAATTCCGTTTTACGAAAGTTGTCTTTCTTCCTCCCAGGATTCTTCAAAGCTGATATTGATCACCAGGAAGATACTGATGTCCAATCCAAATGTAACCTGGGCATGCATATTGGTTACATCGCCAATACGTTGTATGCCACCCCGAGCTTCGATCATGATGGTTACGGTAACAATACCACCCAAAATTTCTGCACGGCCTTTGAACATCAGGAAGGCATCAACATTTAACTCTTGTGCATTCAAATCCATATCGATACCCGCCATATAAGTCAGGGAAAGAGTGCCCACTACAGGTAGCCCCACCGCAAGTTCCACGCCGATTCCAAAACGCATGGCAATGCCAGGGCCATCCTTCAGGTCAGCATAGAGTTTTACCTTGGTTTGTCCCACGGCATAAACGGTAGCTGCCGCTACACTGACACACATGACTGATAGTTGAGCATAGAATTCCACAAATGCCCCCGCTGAAGGAAGCAGCTGATCAACATCCGTGGCTAGAGACAGGGATTCATTAAAATAGGCACCTACTGCCAGACTTGCCTCTATGCGCATTGGAGCCACCGGGCTATCCAGGCTGGGGGGTGGGAAACGAATAATCGGTATTTCCTTTTTGGCGCTGAATTTGTATTCCCAAACTTCCGGTGTATTGCTCATGGCAATTTCCAATCCCTTTTGCAGCAGCTCGGCATAATCTATTGCCGGAAACTGTGAAATGGTTGCCAACAGGCGCAGCACATCATAAATAGGTTTCAAGTCGGGGCCAAATTCAATAATAGGCTGATCAATAGAAACCGGTGAACCCTTGGCGGAATTGAAATTGCCTTTGATGATAAAAAGTCGCGAAAATGGTCCCAAATCCACCACAATAGCGGTGTCATTCAAAGCAGACCCCCAGGATTTTGCCTGAGAATTGATATCAAAATTCAGTACAGAGCTTGCACTTGGCGTTTTGTATTCCAGGTAAATCTTTACCGGCTCATCACCGGTTTCCGTACCTACCCAATACCAGGGCCCCTCTGGTAGCACCTGTGCCAGCGCTTTATCCACAGAATTTGCCAGCGCCTCGGTTCCCTTTTCAATCATATTATAACCTTCCTCCTGAATCTTAATGGCAATATTTTGCGCGCCCAGATCCAGGGTGTCGGTGATATCCTGCAGGTTGGGAAAAATACCTTTTGAATTTAGCAAGTGGTAGGCATCAGCAAAGTCCGGCTTTTCAGAAAGCAAGAGGTTTTTGCCCTGTTCAAAACGAGGCAGGCGGAAAAGCGCTTTCTGGCTGCCGGTATTTTGCAAAAAGGCGTAATGAATGGTGTTGGTGTCTGGAGCCCGGAGCAACTCCCTGGCATTGGCGAAACGAAGCAGTTTGCCATTTTGATTGGCTGACCAGTTGCCATTAGCTGAGCGCGTCCATTCTCCTTCCCGGATCAGCGGAATACCTCGTTCATCTTTGACTTGATTGATTTCTCCGGTTTGTTTTTGTTCCGCCATGCTCCAGGAGCCATCTGGTGGAAGGATCGGAGAGCCTTTAGCGGTGGCGACAAAAATATCCGTGTTGCCAGTATCCTTGGCTGCATCAATTTTTATCCGGTTGACCCGCATTTTTTGGCTGGAATTTCCGATATCAACAACGCAATCCACATCGCCACCAATGTCCGGATGTTTGACCAGTAAATCACTTAAGGCATCCCGTGGTATAGGTACTCCTGCTGGGCTAATTTGCACAAAACCCAGCAATTTTTTGGAAGGAACCCGGCCATTGACCTTGCCTTCTTTGACAAAATCCATTTCTACATCGGCCGTGAAATAAACGGGGCTGAGTTTGATGCCCCAGGGTTTGCCAACTTCTGCGCCCTGTACCGCCAGAATGTCGCCATTTTGATCCATATAGGCTTCGCCGAGCAGTTTCGCCCGGTTGTTGGTATAGGCAGGAATATCGGCTGTGTTCTGGATGTTTTGCACATTATAAACCCCCTTTACCAGGCCCGGATGGAAAGCATAAGGCCGGAGATTTTTGGTCGATCCATTATTGGCAAATTCCGCAAAAAACGATTTGAAGGTATTCAAAATTCCAGCTGGAATTGGGTCTTTTACGGTAAAATTAAAGTCGTAAATACCATCGGTTTCTGCCCGCCAGCCACTATCTACACGATAGACATAAGCACTGTTGACCCTAAAAAGGGTGATGGTGCGCACCACGTAAATTCCGTAAGGGTAAATAACGCTGCGCACCTGGATGATCTCATGGGCGGTGCGGCCTACCCAAACATCAAATTTTGTTTGGCTCGTTTGTGCAAATTGAGCTTCGTTATTGAACCATTTATTAAACATACTGGCTCCATAACCGCTAAAATCAATACGCTCCAACGGTACCCCCCGATTTGTGAAAGGTCCGTATTGGCCACCCGAGCTGAATTCATTATTAAAAATGCCGGTGACATCTTCTCCCAGGATATTGGTCTTGTATGGCGCTGATGAAATCAGGTTGGTCAGCTGAATGGTATTGCCTTTGAAGATGCGATTTTTCTGCTTCTTGTGTTCCGCACCCGTCGTTTTTAATTGAATACCTCCTGCCACATCATCGGGAAATTGTGGTTTGTTGAAGTCAATATCGGCTCCCTCGTCAGCCGGGTCAAACTGATTTTTTTTATCGATTTTGGCTACGGCCTGCAAGCCAAATGGCAAGGTAAAAAAGCTATACGTGTTTAGCTGATCGTCATTTTTAAACTGATCAACGATAAAATTCGTCAATGGAATTGGGGCCAGTGTTACGGTATTGACACTATCATTAAAGATCCGCGTAGGACCGCCATCGTCTGGAAAAGCCAATAAACCCGGAGGAGGGTCGACACCCAAAACGGCATTATCGGATAGATTGATGACCGGTTCCCAGGAGATTTGTGGTACGGTAAATGCTTTGACATATTTGCCGGAAGCTTTGAAATCCATGCCTTCAATCTGGTAGGGTATAGCAGGGGCATTCGGGTTTGCGCTGGTTGGCACGTGTGTCAATTGCAAAAGGTAATCTTCATTCAGGAATCCATAGGTGACGCCCATCATATCGGCATTGGTGGACACGTCGAGCAAGGAAAAAATGTCGCGGCCAACATTTTGAGTAAGATTGCGCCAGGGGCCCTCATACTTTTCAGGCTGGTAGCCATTGTGACTAACCGCAAATGAAAACAAACTGCTCGGCGGCGTTTCCTCGGAGACTGGTCCAGCAATAAAGTCTGGTCCCGGATTCAGCCCGATATTGCTGGTTTGGGTATTGCCAAGAGGCAAAAATTGATAACTAACATTGGCATTTAGTGGATTTTCTTCGTCTTGTGGGGTAGTAACCGGCCAGCTTACGGTGCAGAGTAATAGGGCTGCAATTGACCTTCCGGAAGCTTTTCCTGTTAGTGCCGCCGAGGAGTTTCTCCCCCGATCGCGGATCAGCAACCCCAGATTGGCTGCATAGGGATCGGGCAGGGTAGGAATGAGGTAATACAAGCCATGCAGGAGATTTAAAATGCCTTTTTTTAGCTGATCTTCTTTGGCTAGTTCGCCAGCAATGATAAAAGAAGCCGGCTGAGTAACCGTCAATAAAGCATTGTTGAGCGCAATAGCATGAGATTCCAGCGGCATATTCTGTATGGAAGCCGTTGTCTGTTGGTCAACGATAATATCCTGGTCATAGAGTACCAGTCCCTGGTAGGCTGTGGATGCAAAGAGGAGAAATAATGTATCCTTCCCCTTGATCTCAAACGGGCTGCAATCTACTTTGACCGGTCGGTCGGTTTGTACATTGGTATCGACTTGAGTGAATATGGCTTCTATACCCACATTCAATGCAGAAAATCGAAAAATAAAAGCATCGGTATATTGTAAATGAACCTCTGAGAAGAAACCGGTTTTTTCATTTTCCCAAAGGCGGTATTTTTGGTTGGCATAGATATTGCCTGCCGCCTGGGCTGTGACGGTCAATGCACCAGGTTCTAATTGGAACCATACGGCACCCATTTCTATTTTGCCCCCCTTTAATCCGGACCATTGGCTGGTAATACCGGGTTTTACCAATAAAGCGAGCCCACCGATACCTGCTGCTTCCGGCGGGGCAGTCAGGGTGATGGCTGCAGTGGGCAAAGACCATGCGGCTTGGGAGATAAACCCTTCACCCTCAAATTGATTGAAAGATGACTTTGAGGTTCCTGTTGGAATAACAAAAGTGTTGGGTTCAGTAAGCATAGGAACCAGTACCCGGTCAAGCAAAGGAGAGTAGCTGGCATTGGCATTTTCATGGTGCTTAAAGGGGCGACTTTCGGTAAAAAGCTTCCACTTCGCACGTGCCAATTCATTGATTTTTAGGCTATTTTGAACAACGGTAAAAGTGACTTTTGTCGGCAATTGAATACTGGAGTTTTTGACATCGACCCCATAATTATCGGTCGAATCGGGTAGTGTACCGGGTTGCACCAGATCCAGCTCCATCTGGAGGTTGGCACCAGCGTTTATCACCATTTTATCACCAACCGGAGCATCTTTTTCACCCAACGTCATTGTACCACCATCAATTTTTAAGCCCGTATATTGACCGGCGGGAGCCGTTGGCGTAAACAAATTTGATCGAATCCAGACACTGCCTTCGTCTATTTTGTACTTCTTTTTCGATGCACCAAGCAAGGACAGTTTGACAGGAATGAGCAGAGACGGTTGCGCTTCATTGCCAAAATATATGCTTATCGTTTTGGTGAACGTATAAAAGTCGAACCAATAAACCAATCCGTTTTCACCAAAAAAGGGCCCTTCCGTAAAGGCAATTGCAGCACCCCGCCCCCATCGGGGCGTCGACCCCGGAATTTGACTGTTGATCGTCGGTGTTGTGCGCCGGAACACCCGGTAGTTAATCTCTTTTTTGTCGGCTTTTTTGGCTGCCAGGCGTTCCGTCATCACCTTCATCTCCTTAAACAAAGGTGTTTCCTCAAGCAACTCCCCGGAAATGCTGTCCGTGCGCTCAGTATGGAAAACAATATCCCGAATTTCCATCTCAGGTTCCCGGAGCATCGCTTTGGCCAGCGATTCCTGTAGGTTTTGAATAGAAGCAATTTGATCTTTGGAGGATCTTTTTAATCGGCCGGTTAGTTCCACCAATCTGGCGGCTAGAGTTTTAGGGTCCATGATTTGTATTTTAATCTGGAAATGACTTCTGACTACACAACCTGGGGCAAGAATTAGAAGCGTATCCGTTCAATAGAGAACTGCATTGAGCCGGTAAGCGCATCATGCCCATTCCTCCGTTGAACTAACTACAATTAATCAGTTGAATACTTTAGTCGTTACGAAACAGGTGTAAATATGTTTTGCATTAAAAAGTACTAGTAGCGTTGGTCTCAAAACTTATTTTTAAACTAGAGATACTACTGGAATAGCGATTTAGGGCCCAACCCAAAAGACTAGTTGAGGTCAATCACCATTTTAAGAAGGGAAATGTTTTGGTTTCAGTTATCTTGGGTAAACGATAAGCAATGTACAAAAAATAAGCGTTCACCGCAAGAGGGAAAACAGGGTGAACACTAAATAATAGATAAGCATAAACAATAATCTCTCGACATTCCGCGCCTGTTTGGTGGTCGGATTTGGATTACACACACACTCAAGCATGTTAGAAGAGATTCTTCTTCTAACATGCTCAAAAGGATCAATCAATCCCGAATCACTTTAATCAGTGTACCTTTAGTGATGGGGCCATTTAGTTCCATGCCGTTCAGGATTGCTAATTCTTCATGTCGGTTAGTGGGCATTTTTGCGGCTTGCAAGGCCTGCTGGAAGGTACCACTTTTAGTGACGGTTTCTATTTTGATACGCTCTGGCTGCCGGTTGAGTTTGCTGGGATCATTGAGTGTATTAAAGCGGGTCATTGTATTCAAAAAAGTAGAACGGTAAGTATTAAAATCAGGGCGTAAACTGAGTCCCATAATTTTATAGATCATCCCATTGTATTCAATCAAATAGGTTAGGGTGCGAACAGGCTCTTGTTGTTGCTGTTGAGTTTGGGCATCCTGTTGTTGTACCTGGTCAGCGGTCATTTCCAGTGCGGACAGGCCATTGACGTTTAGTTTCCGCGAGTCGACCATTTGCAGCTGAAATTGTTCTAGTGTAGCTTGAGCAGCAGCATCCAACGTTTTTTCCTGTGCCAGGGTCAGGAGCATCAAGGCTTTGCCATCTTTTGGTGCCATTTGCACCTGGATAGGTGAATTTTCAAAAAGCCAGTTGGCTGGTACTGGAAACTGGAATTTCAATTCGGGGTGGTAAAAATTATCGTTTTCAAGATATCCCTGCCGTGGGTCTTCACCATACACCAGTCCGTCGATCATACGCAGATAACTATTTCGATTGACCTTAAACTGGGTGGATTTTACTTTTTCCTGCCATTTGTCTGCCAGGGCATCTACTTTGACATTGCGATCTGCCGGATCGGGGTGGGTGGATAGGAAAGTGGGAATACGTCCTTCCGGCCCGCCACTCAGGCGACTCAGGGTATTAAAGAACCCCGCCATTTCGTGTGCGTCATAACCGATCTTGGTAGAATATTCTACCCCCAGGCGATCAGATTCGCTCTCATTGTCACGGCCAAATTTCAAAAATAACAACCCAACACCTTGATTGGCTAGGTCACCAAATTGACGAAAATCCTCTGAGAGCACCATCCCTGCTACCAGTCCCACCTGAGCCAGAATTTGTTTGCTGTATTGACGGGCAGAGTGTCGTGCGGTAATATGACCGATTTCATGTCCCAGCACACCGGCAAATTCGGCTTCATTATTAAAGTGGGCCATGATGCCCCGGGTGAAATAGACAAAACCTCCGGGCAGTGCAAAAGCATTAACTACCGGCGAATCCAGAATTTTAAATTCGTATTTCAACTCTGGCCGGTGGGATGTTTTTGCCATCATTTGCCCTTTTTCATTGATAAAGGCTTGCATGGCTTCACTTTCATAAACACCAAACTGGGCCTGGATACTTGGGTCGGATTCCTGGCCCATCGCTATCTCCTGGCTCTCCGATAATAACATGAGTTGTTTTTTTCCCGTAACGGGATTGACTGCACAGCCGTGTAAGAGCAAACAGATTGGAAGGAGTAACAGTAACTTTCTCATAATTGGTATGGTTGTGTTGGTTTTTCTCATTTTGACGCCATAAAGCTGGAAAAGGGTACACTAATTTAACATTTATTATCCTGTAAATGTGCAGATTAGTCAACTGTAATTCCTCCGGCTGTTGAATTTTGGTGTTGAGATCAGGTTTGGAGCCCTTCCATTCTAAATATTTCTAAAGTTATGGTCTTTTTTGCTCTAGGAAAAATGCGCCCGCACCATTGAGTATCGGGAACGGCTGACTGGAATAATTTCTTGGTTGGTGAGTTGTAAACCATAACGCCCTCCTCCTTCTATTAATATTTGAGTTGCAGAATCGAGGTTAGCAATATAAGATTTATGGATGCGTACAAAATTGGATGGTAAGAGCGTCTGAAGCTGTTGGAGTGATTTGTCGTGTAGTTTGATTTTTCCAGAAAGGGTATGGATTTCCGAGTAATGGTCTGCTCCCCGAATAAACGATATCTCTTCGATCTTTAATAAACTAATCCTCTTTTTGGTCTTGCAGGCAATAAACCGCAAGGGGGGTGTTGCCTGATAATGTGCATTTTCAAAACGATCAAAAGCTTTAGCCAGGCGCTCCTGATTAAAGGGTTTTGGGATAAAATCAAGGACCCCATAATCATAAGCCTGAATTGCTTTATCGGTATAAGCAGAAATGATCAGGGTATGAAATGCACCAGCTACACTTTCTTTCAACAAATAAAACCCATCCTTACCATTGAGGTTGAGGTCAAGCATCAATAGATCAATCGGAAATTCGTGAATGTAGGCTCTTGCACTCTCCAGGCTTGGCCTGACATCAACTTTTTCCAAGCGTTTGCCCAGGATTTCTCTGGATAAACGCTCAATGCGTTTGGCTAAAAGTGCTTCATCTTCCACGATAAGTAACCTCATACCTGATAAATATTGATTTTGACTTGCCAGCCTTCGGGAAGCCGTTTGGAGAATAGCTTCCATTTTCCCGGAAAATTTTCCTCCAGACGAGTTTCTACATATTTCAAACCAGTACCATTTGCATTTTTTAGATCATTACACTCACCATCGTTGTACATGGTATATTGGACACCATTTTGAATTTCGGTTTTCTTTAGAACAAATTTTCCGCTTGTCTTGTGACCATATCCATGTGTAATACCGTTTTCTATCAAGGTATGGAAAATAGCTGGAGGCACCCTTTCTTCACCGTTAAATCCGTGAACCTCGAAGCCAAATTGTGCTTCTTTCCGGAATTCCATGATACTCAGATAATTCCGGCACATGGCTAGCTCATCCTCAATGGAAATCAGCGATTGCCCCAGAATTTTTGACACCGTTCGGAATTCATCCGCAAGTTTATCCACAAAAAGGGATGCTTTCCTGGGTTGTTGGTCAATTAGCTCCTGTAATGACGCCAGAGAATTAAAAATAAAATGGGGCTGGATACTTTTTTTGAGCATTTGGTTTTCCAATCGAGAAGAACGTACGAGGGCTTCCTGTCGGAGCCTGTTTTGCTGTGCAAGCTGACGACCAACAGCCAATGTCATACAAACCATAAAAAATATGATACCCAAAAAATATCCAAGTGAGATGACATGCTGTTCATGGTCCAGATAGTTAAGCAATGCAAAACCGCTTAATCCCAGTAAACTAAAAATACTTCCATCCATACGATGATAGGCACCATAAGCGGCAAAAGCAAAGGCCACTGGCGTGACTATTGAAGAAAGAGGAATACCAGTATAATAGATAATGAAAAGAAAGGGTATGCACAACAATAGAAATTGGTTCCGATAGGGAATGGAGAACTCATAGGCCAAAAATGCTAAAATGGCCGTATTGCCAATATAAAATGAAAGCAACTTCGCCCATTTTTCTGCTTCTCCAATCAACCCAAAATCCAGATAAGGCACCTCGGATAGAAAGGTGATCTTCCCCGCATGACCGATACAACATAAACTAAAAAAAAGATAAGAAACCTTGCGACTGAAACCGAAATAAAAAACTAGATAAAACAGCGCAGCTGTCAGGAATACGCCCGCAATGAAAATCAGGTGATTAGTCGTTGGGTCCATAAATAGAAAATTGGTCGTTAATCATTTTGTTTTAATAACGAACAATGATTAACGACCTGTTGCCTACTGCCTTGTAAAAAACTATCCTTTTGTCCCTAATTCTTCCCGGTGGAATATTTTATTCACAATTTTCCATTCTCCTTCCACTTTAAGCAGATTGAAAAAATCAATAAATTTGAAATGGCGGTTGGGATACAAAATCTCTACACAAGCGCTGGCTACTCCACCGGCAATTTGAATATAGCGAATACTAGTAAGTCGGGTGGCCCCTTCCGGACTGGGTTTTATCCTTTCCAGAAACTGATCAATGGGTAATTCGGTATATCCATCATCGGTCATAAATTTGAGTTCAGCCTGAGGATGGAATGCTTTTGCAACCATTTCGGCATCACCTTTTGTGCCTCCTTCAAGGTAATAATTGACGGCTTTTTCCACACCCTGAATGTCGGAGATTTCTTGTGCAGCAAGCGGGGTGGTGGAACCGATAATTGCCAAACAAAATAGAATTAATACATTTTTCATAAATAAACGAGTTGTTGGTAAAAGAAAGTCATCCGGATTCCTTTCGTTATACATGAAGTATTTTATGTTGTGCAAAGTAAGCTATGCAAGGTAAGCCTGGTGTTCTTTTTTCGTGAACTGCACACTGGGCACGGGAATGGTAGACCGTCGGCTATGAAAAGAATAATTATCTGAAATCGCCCTCAACTTGTCGAAATAAAGCGAACATTTTCCGAAATTGAGGTATATTGATAATATACAAAAACCAACTTATCAAATCATGGGACTAATTATTTCAATTCTTGTCAATGCAGTTGCTTTTTTTGTCGGTGCTCAAATCCTGAAAGGGGTTACCATCAAAAACTTTGCCCAGGCCATAATTGTGGCTATTGTTGTGGCCTTTTTAAACTTTACGCTGGGCACGGTGCTTAAAGTTGTTTCTTTAGGTATCCTTACTTTGGGACTTTTTACGCTTTTGCTGGATGCTATCCTAATTCTGGTTGCCGACTATTTTTTGAAAGGTTTATCCGTTAAAAGTTTCTGGTGGGCCCTGGGGCTGGCGGCTATTGTTGCTGTTGTAGATGCTATACTTGGACAAGTCCTTTAGTGTACGTTTTCAGCAGTCAACACCCAAAGATTTACTTCCTGCTCGAAGTTAAGTGTGCCAGGAATAGTGGTATGTTTTTTTAGGAAGGTAAACCCAGTTTTTTCCAGGGTTTTATTGGGTGCTGGATTCAATGCATAAGGCTCACAATACAACTTTTTCAACTGGAGGCTTTTGAAAAAAAAGGGCACGGTCAT
This sequence comes from Saprospiraceae bacterium, assembly GCA_021604865.1. Classification (GTDB taxonomy): domain Bacteria; phylum Bacteroidota; class Bacteroidia; order Chitinophagales; family Saprospiraceae; genus BQJU01. The sequence continues at coordinate 31,805 of BQJU01000005.1, forward strand.
CTTAACCAAATTGTGGCCGATGCCCTTTTTTCTGGTATGCTTATGCCATAAATGCAGGTGCATATATGCCTCTTCACCAAAAATGATTTTATTGACATTGCAATGGCCGATTGCCTGTTGATCAACTTCCCAAATCATACAATAAGATTGTTTCTTCTCTACAGTTTGGTTCACCTGAGCTAATAACATCTCGCTTAGTCCTGCTCTGGTGGGCAATTTTTTCAAATCTACACCCATGCCAAGCAAATGATCAGGATCGGATTCCAGCCAATAATTAACAATGAGGTCAATGTCTCTTTCTTGCAATTCTCTTACGGATAAGGTATGTTGGTCCATGTGATTTATTTCAGCAGGCTAATTTCCAATTTCAAGTTTTTTGACCTCACCGGTGGGAGTGATCAAAAGGTATTCTTTTTTAGGTTCTGGGGTTACAACTTTTTCCCGTTTGATGCTCACCTTCAATTCATACAATACCTGAATAACCGGTTCTACAATAATTGGATTGATCACAAAATCGAAAGATTTATCGATGATCGGTTGATAATATTGTGTTGTAGATTTGCTTGCTGTATTTACAGTTGCAGGTTTTTTCAGATTTAGTGATGCATTGGAAAATGCCTGATAGGATCTATACATCTCTACAGGATAAAAAACGCTGAAACCATCGGCAAGATTCTTTTCAAAAACCGTTAGATCGGTGCCCAATATTTCTTGATAATGTTTCAATTTCTCATCCATCAGGGTTTTTGCTTTACTGCTCAATTCTCTTTTCTTTTGTTCCAAACTGTCCGCAACATAGTCCACTTTTACCAGGTCATAAATTTCTGATTGCGCACAAATCGTTATGAGCTCTTCTAAAAAATCAGGATCGGTATATTGGATGTGCAGGTTCTTTTTCAATTCGAATCCCTGAGGAATTTCATTGTACGTTTTTTTGCTGAAGACCTTTTTTTCTACCTCATATTCATAGACCGGAACAAAGGAAATCATATCTACAAAAAAGGTGACCTCCGGTTTTGCTTTCACTGATTTTTCAACATTGTTTATTCTTTCATCCATTAAACTATTCACAGCATCCGCCGTTTCACCAATTTGTGTAAGGCTGAAAATAGCCACATAAGCATCGGCTTCCACATTGCTCAACCCTCTGACCTCCAGCATCAGATCACTATTTGAGGGAAGGTTAACGTTGATGTCTTTATCAGAAAAATGTATTTGATTTTGATAGTTGACATTGCCGGAAACTTGTGCAAGTAGGTTATTAGCGAAAGCCAGGAGGACAATTAATATGCAGATTTCTTTTATCATAATGAGTTATTATTGATTAGCTGAAGTGCGCTGCTTATCCCAGGTAGATACAACATAAATCCAAACAACCAGACAGATGCCAAAAATAATCCACCGCTGGTTATCCGTAAATCCACCTTTTAATAATAGATTGTAACTCATAATACTACCCAACAAGTGAAAACAGGCAACCGATAAAACGGACTTTGTGGTATCCGTAATCTTTTCAAACCCCCAACTAGCAAAAATCAGGATGCCCAGAAAACTTAAATGCTCGCTAATATTACTTGAACTTATGCTGAAATTAAGGTGCCAGATATACCACAAAACACCAATTATGACCGATCGGGTGATTGGATTCAGTTTTTCTGCCTTTAACTCATCCAGCAGGTATCCTCTCCATCCTAACTCTTCCAGGATCACATAGCCAATAGAAAAAAGCCCCACCAGAAAGCCATAATAATGTGCATTGAGCTCCAGGGTGTTTTCTATGCCGATCCCGGTGAATAAAACCAGTGGAAGCAGGATCATGCCAATGCTTTTTAATCTGGATGTTCCAAAAAAAGTAATTTCTCTTTTAGGTCTGAAAATGAAAATGATTATTAGCGCCCCTATAGCCGGGCCGAGGCCTTCGGCCAGGTATTTAAAGACAGTGAGCCCGCCTCCCAGTTCCAGATCGGTATACCAGGCCGGCGGATTGATGCGGAAGAGGTAGGATAGGCCAATAGCGATACCATAGAATAGTAGGATTCTGACGGGCTTCATTTTTCATGCTTTTTGCTGTCAACGATTGTTTGCCAAAGTACGGATTATCCCAAACATAAAAAACATGAGTCATCCCTGGAAACCTTACTGTGAGCATAATGCAAAAATAAATACGATAAACATCGTACTAAAACTTGCATCTACGAGAACTATCGTATATATTTGCCCTACGATGATCGTCGTAGTTTTGAAAAACAGTGGTTTTTGCCCGAAGACGTAAGCGCAAGCGATGTGCAGCAGGTTCCGATTTTTAATCGGAAAGCCCGCAGGGCCGAGCGAATAGCGAGCTGCGAAACGTAGCGACCCTGTCCGACCTTAGAAGGACAGGGATGCGCCCAAAAGCAAAATACCAAAAAAAAGTACAAACTTATGCAAAGGAAACCTACCGATGCGGAACTGGAAGTACTACAGATATTGTGGACGTATGGCCCAAACAGTGTTCGCTTTGTCAACACGGAGCTGAGCAAAAACCGGGAGGTTGTGTATACCACAACGCTGAAAATGATGCAGGTCATGACGGAGAAGGGCTTCCTCAAACGTGACACGGCACAGCGGACACACCTCTACGAAGCTACTATTTCCAAGGAGATGGTCCAGGAAAGCATGGTCAACAAGATGGTCGACACCGTATTTCAGGGCTCTACCCTGAAGCTGGTGATGCAGGCATTGGGCCATGAAAAAACCAGCTCGAAAGATCTGGAAGCCATCAAAAAAATCATTCACAACCTAGAAAATGATCAACAATGAACACCATTATCCATTGGATTGACCCCGACTTGGTCCAGGCATTGGGCTGGACTTTACTTCATTCTTTATGGCAAGGCGGCACGATTGCACTTCTGCTGGCCCTTGGGCTAATAGGGATGCGCAAATTGTCGGCCCTGACCCGATATTGGGTCGCTTTGGGCAGTATGATGCTCCTAATGATTAGCATCGTATTTACTTTTTCCTTGATTTATGAGCCTGCGGCAGACACATCCGTTATGGCAGTAGATTACCTATCGGATGTATACCAACAGCAAGAGATACCCGAAGCGGGCTTTGACCTGGAGACTCAACCAGTGTTGAGTCAAGCTGATCACCCGGCTGTTTTTACCGACTATTTTGAAACACACCTCCCCTTGCTGGTTATGGCCTGGCTTCTGGGTGTCTTGTTGTTGTGTCTGCGTATGCTGGGTGAAATTGCCTATATCGAACACCTTAAAAATTACCGTTGTCGCTCGGTGGATGCCTCTTGGCTGGATAAGCTGGCGACTATGAGGGCTCAACTCAACATTCAGCATGAGGTGCAATTCAAAGAAACTTTTCGAATACACGCTCCGATGGTCGTTGGCGTCTTCAAACCAGTTATTTTGTTTCCCATAGGTCTGCTGGCCAATCTGCCGGTAGCCCAAGTGGAAAGTATTCTGGCACATGAGCTGGCCCATATCCGACGGCATGACTATCTGATCAATCTCTTTCAGTCGCTGGTAGAAATTCTGTTGTTCTTCAATCCGGCCATGTGGTGGATAAGTGCCAAAATTAAAGCCGAGCGGGAAAATTCTTGCGATGATCTGGCTATAAACATGACCGGCGATACCGTTGCCTTTGTCAAGTCGTTGGCCCGGCTAGAAGAATGGCGGCTGCAAGGACATGGTGTGGCAATGTCTTTCACCGGTCAAAAAAAAGGCGTACTGGGTCGGATACAACGTTTGCTCAACCGAGACGATAAGCAACAAATTCCGGCCAAAGCCTTCTGGAGTTTATCCGTAATTGGTATTTGTATGGCCCTGTTTTTATTCCAGGCAACACCTGTAGAATCGCAAAGCAGCAGCGAAAAAAGGGATACCAATGAACACGTACAGGAACCTCAGGATTTAAATATTGAACAGCCAGAGGAAACGGGTTTATTTGAGCCTGTACAAAATCCAGAAGGTGAAGACGTAGCAGAAGTAGCTGTAGAGATAGAGGAAAGGTTTTCGGAAGAAATAGAATTCCTGCACGCTAATGCGGATAGTTTGCCTGATCAAGAGATGGCCAAACTGGAGGCGGAAATTGAAAAGCTGGAAATAGAATTGCACAAACGCATGCGGACAATAGAAACACAGATGCGCGAGCTGCAAAGTAAAGAACTGCTGAAACAAAAAGAGCTACAAATGGCTATGCAGGAAAGGCAGAAAAAAATGATGGAACTGGAGCTCAATATCCAAAAGCAGGAAAATGAAAAGAACCTGCTGGATCACGGCTTTGAAATTTCGGCTAATGATTTTGAACTGGAAGGTCTGAAACTTGAACAGCTCCGGTATGACTTGGATATCAAGCGCGAACAGCTGGAAGCGGAAGAAGCAACGCTCTCAGCGGAAGCATTAAAAACCCGCTTACTCGAATTACAAAATGCTCAGCGAGCTATTCTTGAAAAAGAAAGTGCGTTGAAAAAGCGCAGGCACGAAGCAGAAAAAAACCTGAGGCAGGAAATGATGCAACGGGAAAAGGAATTGCAACAATTGCAAAACAGCCAGTCTTTGATGGAACAGGAGTTTGAGATGATGGAAAGAGAAAACGAGCTGGAAATGCTGAAATTTGAGCAGGAACGGGAAAATTTATCCGTCGATGAACGCCTGATTGAGCGGGATTTGGAAGCCCGTTACCATGAAATGGAAGCCCGGTTAGAAAAAATGGCTCAGCAACAGGCTGAGCGAGAAAAGCAAGAGTAGTTTATTTGAAGAGCATATTTGGAGGCTAACCTTTGGGCTCTTTTCGCTTCCAAAGTCGACCTCCAAACAAGCTTTAACGTGTTGTATTTGTCCGGAGTCGGATGTTTATCATTCGACTCCGGTTTTTTTTTGAGATGGATGCAAGTTATTTTGTAACGACTACCTTCTGTGAGCTTACGCCGCCCTGATCTTTAACGATCAGATAATAAGAACCACTGCGCAGGCTGCTAAAATCAACCACCAACGAATAATCACCGGGGGTTCTGTTTTCATTGAGCAATACCTTGACCAGGTTGCCACTTTCGTTGTGCAATTCAATGCGCAGTTGACCGGCTTTAACTACCGTATAATCCAACTTATTACTATTTACGGTGGGATTGGGGTAGGTCCTTATCTTGGTCCAGGCCTGGTTATTCCCCTGAGTAGAAGATTGGCCTAAAGATTCTGCATTGGGGTCGAGTAGGAGGAAATGACTTTGTTTAATTTTTCTATCAAAATGTTTGTTGTGCTTTCCCTTTCTTTTTCGATGGTCCGCGCCTTCTTCTTTGGGCATATATTTTTCAGCGATGGCTTTCATTTCTTTCTTCCACTGCTCCTGTTGAGGAGCAATCTCTTCCATTAGCGTTTCTATATTGTCCTTGTATTTATCAACCAGTGTTTTTAGCGTTTCGCGTTCAGGCTTTTGCTCCTCTTTCATTCCCTTAAAGTGACCTTTGGGGTGTGGGCCTCTCTCTTTTTTCAATTCTTTGTGTTTGGCATCTATTGCTTTAAATTTGGTCCGAAGTTCTGCTATGGTCGTTTTATCTTCTGCACTGATCTTACTTTCTAATTTAGCCCGCTGTGCACGTAGAGTCGGCATCATATTTTTTTCGCGGTATTGGTGCATCTCTTCTTTAAGTGCTTTGTGGTCTATTTTTTCGAATTGTTCTTTGTGAGCATTGCGCAAGGCTTCTTTCTTTTTCTGAAGGATTGCTTTTTGCTCCTCCGTCAGTATTTTTTCTACTGCAGATTTCTGTTCTTTCATCAATTCATGCATGGCTTCTTTTCGGTCAGCGGCCTCCTCGTATTCCCCTTCTTTCAGGTTTTTCATGGCTGCCTTACCTTTAGCCTGTAGTTCGGCCAATTGTGTCTCTTGTGCTGGTGTGAGATTGAGGTCTGTTTTAAATTTTTCAATGAGTTGCATATCATGAGGGCCGCGATGGCCACGATGTTGACCAAAAGCAGTAATGGTCAAACCAAGCAACAAAATCAAGGTGATACTCTTCAACAAATTTTTCATTGGATTTAAATTTTTATGAATTAAGAAAATCAGGATTTAGTCCCGTTTTTCTACCCTTTGTATCTATTGGACTATCTACTCCTGCATTTGTTTCCTGCGAGCAGGTTTTTTTTTCGAACTTTTTTCATGAAAAAACCTGCCGACGAATTTTTTCAACTGAAGAATCTGTTCTTTTGATAGGTGTGGCTTGACATCGTGGTGTAAATCCATCATTAGTTGCCGCCGCTTTTCACGAGATTCTTTTAAAAAATCTACCATTTTTGCGCCGTGTTCGGCAATAATCGGTTCCAATACTGCCCGTTGTTCCGGACTTGCATGAATGCTTTCAAAAAACTGACGCTCAATAGCCGGTACCCGGTCCAATGCCCGTATTGCTTCAATCTTCTTGATCGCCACCACCCGATGCACATAAAATCCGCTGATGAAACCAATGAATAGCAGCCCTCCGATTGATAATATTGTTTTCAGCATTTTCATTTTCCTACTTTTTATTTGTGAGCGCATGATTAGAGCCTAAAGGTTGGACTCTAATCATACGCTAAAGCCATTGCTCGTTCTGTTCTATTCAACAAAAGTAAAATCATCCTCCACCGACAAATCCTCTAAGCCAATAATTGCATCCGTGCTCAAACTACCTTCTGTGATGTAAATAACCGTAAGCTCAACAGCCAAAAATATTAAACAAGCCACTGCAACCTTGGGAAACAGGCGCACAAAGAGGCTCGAAGACGTCATTTCTTTTTCCGTTTCAATGGCCTTCATGACACCATCAGTAAACCCTGGGTTGACCGAAACAGTCCACTGTCCCAATAATTCGCGCATCTGCAATAACTTAACCCGCTCTTCCCTCAACCAGGCGTAGTCAGCCAGTGCTTCCTCCAATTGGGTTACTTCTCCAGCAGTCAGCTGTTCATCCAGTGACTTTGCCAATAATTCCAGCAATTCCTGTTTCATATTCATATCATTCCATTAAAAACCAATGCTTAGGGGCAGCGAAGAATAATTTACTGATACGGCTCTTTTGTTTTCTCACGCTTCCCATTTCTCCAAAATATTTCTTAATTGCAATTGCGCCCGACTCAACCTGGAAGCCACCGTCCCCAACGGAATATCAAGCAAGGTTGCCGTTTCCTGTGTAGAATAACCTTGCAACATACGCAAAACGACCACTGCTCTAAATCCAGGATCCAGCTCTTCTAGTGCGCGTTCTATCAATTGTTGATTGTCCTGCCGGTCGGGGTGGGCTGATTCGTCCTCAATAGGCTGTGGCCAAGTTGTCCCTTCAATTGCTACAACGCTTAAGTGTCGTTTCTTGCGTTTTTTTAATTCAGTTAATGACAAATTGATCGCAATTCTGGTCAGGTAGGTGCTCAACTGCGCTTCTCCTCGAAATTTATGTAACGACCGATAAAATCGAATAAACACTTCCTGTGCTACATCTTCCGATTCCACCACTTTGCCAAGCATTCCAATCACCGTAGCCCGTACCTGGTGCTGGTGCCTCAATACCAATGATCTAAAAGCCCCAGTCTCGCCATTTTTGGCCTGTGATATCAATACTTCATCTGTAGGTATTGGTCGGGTCACTAATACAAATTTTAGCATTAGACCCTCTTAAGGTAAGTTTTTTTCCCGGGTGGGGTGTTTTTTTTAAAATTAGTTGACACCCCTTACTGCTCCACTTGAGGAAGCATCTTACAATATTTATTCTCTGGCAGTCTGTCGTTAGATCACAGACCGCCAGAGTAGGATAGCTTTAATACGCTTTCGCAAACAAGACCCTCCGCTCGGAAGCATTGCCTGTCAGTACACATTTACCCGCTTCGTCTACTACATCATTAGGGATGCAGCGAATGGTGGCCTTGGTCAGTTCTTTTATTTTCAATTCCGTTTCCGTAGTTCCATCCCAATGTGCTGAAATGAAGCCAGGAATATCTCGCTCAAGTACTGCCTTGAAATCATCAAAATTATCCACCACCGTAGTATGCTCCGCCCGGAAGTCAAGGGCTTTCTGGAACAGGTTATTTTGAATATCTTCCAGCAGTTGTTCAATAAAATCAGCTATTCCTTCCAAGGCAACAGATTGCTTTTCCTTGGTATCGCGGCGGGCTACTTCAACCACGCCGTTTTCCAGGTCGCGTTTGCCAATGCCCAGACGTACCGGAATCCCTTGCAGTTCGTATTCTGCAAACTTAAAGCCTACGCGCTTTTTGGTATCGGTATCAAATTTAACCGTGATGCCTTTTGCTTTCAGTTCGGCCATAATCTTATCCGCTACCTCTCCAATTTCAGGGCCTGGTTTTGGAATAGGCACAATCACTACTTGCGTAGGCGCTAACCTTGGCGGGATCACCAAGCCATCATCATCAGAATGAGTCATGATCAGGCCGCCTACCAAACGGGTGGAAACACCCCAGGAAGTAGCCCAAACATATTCCTCTTTATTTTCCTCACTTAGGAATTTGACGTCAAATGCTTTCGCAAAATTCTGGCCCAAAAAGTGCGAAGTACCTGCCTGCAAGGCACGACCATCCTGCATCAATGCCTCAATGGTGTAGGTATCTTCAGCACCGGCAAAGCGTTCATTGGCCGTTTTGACCCCGCGGATTACCGGCATCGCCATATATTCTTCAGCAAAGGTGGCATATACCTCCTGCATTTTTTTTGCTTCTTCTATTGCTTCCTGGCGGGTAGCATGCGCGGTATGCCCTTCCTGCCAGAGAAATTCGGCCGTGCGTAAAAACAAGCGGGTCCGCATTTCCCAGCGTACTACATTTGCCCATTGGTTGATCAGCAAAGGTAAGTCTCGGTAGGAATTGATCCAATCTCTATAGGTATTCCAAATGATGGTTTCGGAAGTTGGGCGAATAATCAGCTCTTCTTCAAGCCGCGCACTCGGATCCACAACTACACCGCTACCATCCGGTGCATTCATCAGCCGGTGGTGGGTGACTACTGCACATTCCTTAGCGAAACCTTCTACGTGTTCGGCTTCTCGGCTCAAAAAGCTTTTTGGTATAAATAAGGGGAAATAGGCATTGACATGACCCGTTTCCTTAAACATGCGATCCAGTTGGCCCTGTATGTTTTCCCAAATTGCATAACCATTTGGCTTAATTACCATACAGCCACGGACAGCGGAATTATCAGCCAGATTGGCTTTTTTGACAATATCAAGGTACCATTGTGAATAATCCTCGCTCCTACTTGTAATTTCCTTTGCCATGAATGAACTGTCTGTTTTAACACTTGTTTATTAGTAAAGACCTGATTTCCAGCAATTAATTTGGTGACCATCAGGTCAATTCTCCGTCTTAACAGTAGTTAAAAGGCATCTTTTGATAACTTTAACAGCTTGTGTTTCAGAATTTAAAAAGCCTTTAACTAAAAATTAGGCACAAAAGTAATAAATTACGTCTTGTAAGCTGTAAGAGAGCTCAAGTAATTACGTTTAAAATCGGTCTTTATGAAAAATTATAAAATCTCCTTTTTAGTCACTGCACTCATCTCCTTGATGTGGATGGGAGTAGCTCAGGCTCAGTACGATGATATGTACTACGATCCTGACACGGATAGTGACTATTATAACTACAATGATAATACTTCAAATAGTTCCACCTATTCGGATAATGATTACCGAAATGAGGACTATGCGTATGATGATGATGAATACGAGGATTACGAAGAATACGACTATTATTATACCTCTCGTATCCGTCGTTTTCACCGGCCATATTATGGATTCAGCTACTACGATCCTGTATACGTAGATATGTCTTATTACGATCCATTTTACACCCCTGGAGTTACCGTATTGATTTACGATAATGCTTTTGGGTACGGTCGCTGGAATAGCTGGAACCGTTGGAACAGATGGAATCGTTATAACCGGTATAGCTCTTGGGGCTACAATTCTAACCCTTGGAATCGTTGGAATGATCCCTGGTATCGTGGCAACAGCGTTTACATCAACAACTACTATGGAAGTGGTGGTTATGGCGGCGGTTATGGTTATGGTGGTGGTTACGGCGGTAGTTATTCCAATTATTATTGCCCACCTTCATGGGGTAGTGGTTATTCCTATAACACCGTGAATAATGTCAACAACAATAATAACTCAGGCACTTATTATGGGCCACGTAATAATGGTACAACGACTGTGCCTCGCAAGAATGACAGAACCTATCGTAATGAGACACCGGTTGATGCGACCAATGGTGTAAAACCAACACGTGGTGTAACTCCACGGACCAATACCAGAACCAATGATCCTGGTATTAGCAAGCCAACCGATAGTGATCGGGTGCGCAGCCGTACTCCGGAACGTGCCAGAGAAGACAATCGTGCGGTAACGCCAACAAGAACACCACGGAGTAGTAAATCAACACGGAATAATACGACAACGACTCCTCGTAAAGATAATAGTCCGTCACCTACTCGCGATTACCGTAGCAACACTAGCACACGGAGCAAAGCCCCTGTGACTACTCCTAGCCGGAAGAATAATAGTTCACGTAGCAATACGCCTACTACTACCCGCAAAAACAATAGTTCAAGTTCTTCGCCACGTTCCTATAACCGGAGCAACAGTAGTAACAACCGTTCCAGCTCTAGTTACAATCGTAGCAATAGTTCTAACAACCGTAGCAGCGGGAATAATCGCTCCTCCTCTAGTTTTAATCAGAGCCGGAGTAATAGCAGTAGCCCAAGTCGGAGTTCTTCCAGCAACGTGCGGTCTAGCTCTAGTAACACTAAGAGTAGTAGCACAAAAAGCAGCAGTTCTCCTTCCAGAAGAAGGGGCGGTGGCGATAAATAAAGATCGTATTTTAAGCGTAGTATAAGATGAAAAGAGGGTGGATATGATGGTACATTTCCGCCCTCTTTTTATTAGAAACCCACCTTTAAACCCCAAGTGACTTAAGTACCCATTCCAACTATTTTTAATAAAAAAGAGTTATATTTCTATATACCTGAGGAGAAGTATCATCTCCCCTGCTTGTTCATTTAAATTTTGAAATCAATGATTTTTATCAAACGTTTATCTATAATCCTTTTGATATCTGGCACTCTTTTGCTTCAATTGAATGCCCAAAATGAAACCGACGCATTGCGCTATTCTCTATTTGAATATGGTGGCACTGCACGTTCCATCGGTGCAGGTAGTGCGCTGGGGGCGTTAGGTGCTGACTTTTCGGTAATGAATACGAACCCTGCAGGCCTGGGTTGGTACAGAAAGTCCATTTTTTCGCTTACCCCAGCTATAGCCGGAGCCAGTATTAGTTCCACTCTGGCTAATGACAGCAACGGACCAATTAGCGACGAATCCAATAGCAAATTTCACATGGCAAGTGTTGGCATAGTTGTCGCCTCCAAACCACCAGGCAGCCAATGGCGCGCGTTCAATTTCGGGATGGGCTTCAACCGTATTGCTGATTTCAACCAGGAGTTTTATTATGAAGGGGCATCAAAGGGCTCTATCGTCGACCGCTTTCAGGAATTGGCCAATAGCGAGTTTGGATTTGATGAATTTGAGTCGGGTTTGGCATTTGATGCCGAAGCATTATACGATTTTAATAATGATGGGTTTTATGATTCTGATTTAGAATTGGCGCCTGATGCTTTGATTAGCAGAAACCAAACGGTTCGCAGCAGTGGTTCTATTAATGAGCTAGTACTTGCCTTTGCGGGCAATTACAAAGAAAAATTACTCCTCGGCATGTCTGTTGGAGTCCCTTTTGTCAATTTTAATGAGGAAAAAACCTATCAGGAGTCGGATCCGGACGATATGGTTCCCGCTTTTGATGATCTCGAATACATTGAAGATTTAACCACTACCGGAGTAGGCATCAACCTCAAGTTGGGTTTACTGGTACGAGTCAATCAAATGATACGCCTTGGTGCTGCGGTACATACGCCTACGGCTTACAACTTAAATGACAACTACACCTCCGAAATGACCTACAACTATACCGATAATAACGTGGCCTATCAAGGCAGCGCTACTTCCCCGGATGGTTCTTTTGAATACAAATTGCGGACACCTTGGCGAGTATTTGGTAATGCTGGAGTTATCTTTGGTAAATCTGGATTTTTGTCTGGAGAAATCGAATATGTCAATTATCAAAATGCGGAGTTGCGCTTCACCGATTTTCGGGATTCCGAGCGCGAAGCCAATCAGTTGATTGCCAAAAACCTAAAATCAGCGATAAATGTCAAGGTAGGGGGGGAACTGGTCTATGACATTTTCCGTTTCCGTGCAGGATTGGGGATGCAACAATCAGCACTGACCGGAGATGATACCTTTAATCCAAATTTCAGTCTTGGACTCGGCATTCGGGAACAATCCCTCTTTGTTGATTTTGCTTACCGATTCAGCAGCGTCAAGGAAACTTATGTGCCTTATCGGACTTCTGAAGCGCCAATGCAGTTTGTTGATAATGATATTAATAAAAGCTACATCGCTGTTACCTTGGGATTCAAATTTTAGAACTTTTCGGAGTTAATGTTCAGCAGAATGCCGGATTTTGGTCGCAATGTAATCAAAGGCTGCAAATCAATCTGCTGATCAGTGATTGGTTGGACTTGATACCTCCGCAACATTTGAGCCAGCACCAATTGCATTTCCATCAGGGCAAAGTTATTGCCAATACACAAACGCGGGCCATTGCCAAAAGGCAAATAAGCATAAGCATGGGCCAGGTTTTGATCCGGGCCAAAACGGTCGGGATCAAAACTTTCCGGATTACGCCAATATTTATGGCTATGATGCACCCCATAAATATAGAGCACCATAATAGTCCCTTTGGGAATCTTGATGCCTTCAAAAATGTCATCAGTAGCGGTAATGCGATTGGTGACCCAAGCCGGAGGAAAAAGGCGCATACTTTCCTGGATCACTTGCCGGGAATAGGTTAACCGCTTTAGGTCTTCAAAACTCGGATGGACCTTGTTTCCCAAAACGTCCTGTAGCTCTTCCCGCAATCGGGCTATTGTTTCGGGGTGTTGGCTTAACAGATGCCAGGTCCAGCACAAAGCATTGGCGGACGTTTCATGGCCGGCTTCCAATAAAATATTGATCTCATCCAGTAGTTGTCGTTCCGTCATTTCTTCACCATTATCGTGATATCGGGCGTCCAACAGCATTTGCAACAAGTCATTTCCTGGTGTTGCTGCATTTTTTCGCTCTCGGATATATTTCAAAATGATGGCCTCCGATTGTTCTGCCAATTGTTTGTGGCGTTTTATTTTGCCACTGCATTTCAACCAAGGGTGCAGATAGGGTTGCCGGATTTGTTGCACTACAAATGTTTGAATCTCCGTCAGGTTGTTACTCAACACCTGAAGGTCTTGCCTTTTTATGGCTTTGCCAAACAAAGATCTTGCAATGATCTCAAAAGCCAGTTCCATCATTTCTGTATAAATATCTATCGGTCCTTCTTTTATTTTTTGGTCAAATTTCACCAGAAATTCATCAATAACCTTTAGCATAATTTGGGTTAACCCCTCCAAGCGTTGTCGGTGGAATCCCGGTTGAATCAGCCGCCTTTGTTTTAACCAATAATCACCATCGCTAGTTAATAGTCCTTTACCCAGAAAGTAGGCCAGCTTTTCAAAATGAAGAAAGGATTTATGATAGTTCCGATGGTTTTTTTGTAATACATGCCGGATGAAATCGGGGTCAGTAGTAACAATGGACGGATAAAGCCCTCCGATGTAACCACCAAAAGTTGGGCCCAGTTTGTTCAGGTTTTGATTCATTCCGGGAATGGGATTGTCGGCATAGCGCATTGCATTCCTGAAGGCCTGGTAGCGGGATAGTTGAGGTAATTTCGTCATATTAAGGTAGGTTCATTTCCCTGTTTAAAAGGGCTGATTGAAAATGGATTTGGTAGTCTTCAAAAAAAAATCTTTATTTCGCTAAATAAAATAAAAAAATGAACCTACTCAGATCCTACCACCAGATATTTGCAATAACAATTATCGCTTTGACCATTACCTCCTGTACCTCTGAAAAAATCAATTCCGAGACGTTATACAAAAAGCATTCCACCCACAATTTTTCCTTTGCGGAAAAAGACTCCTCCAGTCAGCTGTTGTTGTTAGCTCAGGAACAATGCCAGCAGGGTAATTTCACTCAGGGGTTAAGCCATCTTGAAAATTACCTGGCAGAGCATACTAATGCGCCATACGCACTATTGGCCAAAGGGGTAGTTCTGGTCAGACAGGGAGAACATCGAAAAGCCAAAACCATGTTTAAGATTCTCATAGAATCGGGAAGCGGCTACGAGGATGAAGCTCTTTGGGAAACGGCTATGGTCTATCTGAAGCAAGGGTTTCCACAAGCTGGTATTTATAATCTGCAACAGGTTTCTCCTGAGTTTAATCGTTATAAAGAAGCCCAAGAGCTGATGAAAAAACTTAGAGTCTTGTTGAATGAAAAAAACTAAGCTCCAACTATTTCCGGCAGTAAAAGGGCTCCCGAATTTTTAAAATCTGTAAGTTCCTGGTCCGTAAAACCTTCGACAACGATGGCTACCCTATTTCCTCCTTTTTCTGCGAACTTCAAAATTTCAGCGGTACTGAAATCATTCTGTTTAAACAACATGGTTAATGGTGCATCAAGCATAATGGATATCAATAATTTATTAAAATCCTTGCCTATGACTATTAGTTGATCGGGAAAGGCCGTGGCCAGCGCTTTGATTTTGAAGGCTGATAAACTGCCAATAGATTCGCTCCAGAATAGCACGGAACATTTACGGCTTAGGTACTTTTTTAATTCCTCTTCCCCGAATTGACTCGCGTAAAAATAAATTTCACCTGGTGGCCGCCCAACCGGGCAGTTTTCGATAAAAGTTAGGCGGGTAGCGGTGTCAAACAAGTCATCTCTGAGGAAGATTATCCGACAGTTTTTTTCATTGATACAAAGGGTTAAAAATGCACTGTTAAACCCGGTTGCTTCAACAAAAAATCGGGTTTTAGGTTCAGCGCGAATCACTTTAAGGATGGCATCAGTTGCGTGGCCATCGGCTTTTTTAATCACCTTTAATAAATAATTATTTGGGTCCATTAACTCGGCCATTTTAGAATTATTGATAGGTTTTCGTTTTGGGAGGATTACTGTTTTGATCTTTTTCCTTGTGCTTTTTTTTCCTTTTTTTACTGTTGGGAATAGCCATAGGGCCGTTTGCCAGATTGAATAATGGAACGTCGATTCCGGCAAATATCAAAAACCGACTAGCTGGAGATGTCTGATTAGGATCAGTCAGGCTTGTTCCCCGTATCTGGGGCCCGTATTGCCACCCACCACCAAAGGTGAAGGGAGAATTATGTATGTTATAATACAGGAATGCGCCGGGTGCAATGAAGTTTTTAAAACCAAAATCCGGTAGGTTGTTGGCATTTTCGTCATTCAAGCGAAAATAAGTCACTGCACCAATGTCTAATACCGGAATAAATAGGGAAAATGAATTCCGGGCTGCTTTATCCCATTTCCAACTGAACGATAATCCAATGGGTACAGACAAACCGATCGTGCCGGAGAATTGATTGCTACCTGCTGCCGGAAATGCCAGCCGTTCCAGGCCTGCCCCTGGCCCCAGATAAGCATTTACCGCCATATTAAACAACAGTTCTCGTTTGAGGCGAGAGCTACCTGGTGGCGAAGCAGCTGCACGTAATGCCTCTTTTACCTGGTCAGAACTGCGTGCATTGACCACATCGGCCATAAATGTGCCATATAAAATCACGATATTACGAATCCGATCTCCACGAAAGGTTTCCTTTCCTAATTGGCGTCGCCTGTTCGATTCTGCTTCAGAAATCACCCGGAATATCTCCATGGCATTGTATATCGCATAGCCGTATTGTTTTTCGTCGATATTATTGTAAAGCGACAACCCTTCCTGTGCCACTTTAGTTATTGAACCCAGGCTTGGAATGCGTTGGGCTAACGAACTGTCTTTATAAATAGGTGTTTCGACAACCGTTGAAAACAAATCGACCGTGGTTTGTATGAAGGGATAATAGTCTTTAAAGCTGATTTTCTCGCTTTTTAGCTTTTTTTGATCGAGTGCATTACGATCCGATTCAATACTGTAAATGGTGTTGATCAATTTAGTCATTAAAGTGGCCAGACCATCCGTAGAAAAACTCGGTCCCCCCTTTAGGGCTTTCAGTTGTTGATAAAGCAGCCCCAAAAAGATAGCTCGTCCTTGTGGGTTTTGCATGATTGAATCAAAGCTCTCTTTTTTTAACCAGCTGGTTTGCTTGCGGGCAATGCCCACCGTATCGGGGCGGATAAGTTGTTGACTTATGACCACGGAAGAATCAACCAATCCTGTGGAATCCCGGTTGACAATGGTGTATTGAGCAATACTGGTATCCTGCACCATCGGTTTGACTTCTTTGACTTCTTTTTTTAAACTGAATAATAAATGAACCGATAGTTCCACAGCTGTTGCTAAATCCTGAGAAGTAACGCGAGCTTTGGTTAGATTGGATGGAGCATATTTTTGATCGAGCTGATTTAACTGGTTGCCAAGTGAGGTTCTCTTTTCTATAATTTTCTGGATTTGCCTCAAGCTTGAATTAACCAGCGTATCCACACGGGTCAGGTTGGCAAATTCGGAGGCATCAAAGCTAATGGCCTTCCGCCGAATGTCGTGATAAGTTTGAAAGCCTGGATTAAGTGGGCGGTTAAAATCAGGATATTTTGTTTGCAAAGCCTCAACACGCTTCATCGCTTCCCGGAATATACGTTGCAATTCCCGATCTGCTTCATTCCGTTTTTGCAAAAAATCTTCAGTTGAGAGCCCCGATGCGTCTAGCAGTAAGGAGAAAGTGGAGGGATCAGCAAGCAAATCATTGAATGTTGATAGGGTAACCCAGACCTCCTGTGTTCCGATATCAATTAACTTGTTGAGGTAACTAAGCGCTGCCAGATCCATTTGGGTCGTATCGCTCAATCCTGCTGATTTCCAGGTTTCGATTTCTGAAATGATTCCAGTGCTTATAGCAGCACGCAGGTCGATGACTTGTTGGACCAAGGTATCCAATTGAGCTCTTCGCTGTAGGATAATCTGTTCCTGGATAGTTCGGGCCTGTGGGCTGATTTCTGCAAGCAGTTCGCACCAATCGGCAAGTATTTCATCAAAATTTTCATCCAACATCAGGCGTGTCAGCTCCAACCCACGGGCGACATAAGCTTTTTCTGTTAACTCACGAGAGAAAAAAGTTTCGTAGTCTTTAAAATTACTACTCTGCTCATCTAAATAATAACCAAAAAAGCCTTGGCCTGCTAGGTTGTTTCCCGCATAATGCTCATAATAGTCGAATGCCTTTTTGGGCTCTTCTATTTCTGGAACCTGGTAATTAAACCGCGCCACAATCTTTCCGTCTTTACTACCTAATCGGCTCCGTAAATCCTGGATTCTCTTGTTCAGCCAAGGAGTCGTTTTATCATCGATCTGTTGTAATAAAGCATCCAGGTTACCATCCAACAAAATATTTGCCCTTTTCAAATCGCCATAGGCTTGTTTAATCTCTTTGTTGTAAGTAATGACTTCAGGGCGCAACTGATTAAATGTCTTTAGTAATTGTTGAGCGCCCGATTTTAACCTGGTTGGCGATGTAGGAGGAAGGTGGTTGGTGCGCATGATGGTATCAGCCAGGCTTAGATTGATGATCTCGCCCATATCCCGGGAACGGCGTTGCATTTGTTGAAAAGAAGCAACCAGGATATCCTCAATGGGTCGTTCGTTGTAGGTCAGTCGGGTGACTTCATAAAACAGCGCCAGGTTGTAGACCTCTGTGGAATAGTTGAGCAATTCTTTATACTTATCCAATTTTAATAAATTGGGTAAGTGCAATCCTAAATTTTGTAGGTCAGTTGCAAAAATAGGCCGGGCATTTTGCAGTAATTTTTTATAATTGGCAATTTCAAATTGCAAAAACAAATCATAGGTGCTAGGAAACAGGACTGAAAATTCATTGGGCTCAGAAGTTGTCAGACGCCGCTTAAAACGATCCAAAAAGGTGATATTCAATTCTTCCTGTGCACGTTCTGCAATAAAGTCTGATAACCCTACAATGATGCTAGTTTGATCCAGGCCGCTCACCTTGGTATACGCAGCATTCGCTTGTTGAGAGGCATTTTGCAATTGCTGAGCCGAAGACTTGTCTGTTGGGTCAAGTTTGGCATAATAACTGACATCTTTTTCTTCTAGAATTTGGGTTTTGTTGTCCAGAGAAGGATTACCGTACATGGAGGTGATCCAGGGGTAGTATTCTGTCAGTTCCTGTTTAATTTGCTGACCAAATTTGGTTTCATCAAAATCAAGAAATGGGGCTATTTCTTCAAATTTGTAACTATACAAAAGCGTGTCCAATAGCGGTGCCAGAAACGGGTTGTCACGATATTTTTTATAAACATTTTCCAAGCTGTTGAGGCCAAAACTACTTTCCTGGTATTCGGAATGCATGGCCAAGAAGGTCATCAATTCATAAAAATCGGGTTTGCTCAGCCTGCCAGCCCTAAAACCAGAGACTTGATAAAAAGACAATTCATTATTAGAAAACTCAACCACCAAGCGGTAGTTTTCAGGAAGGTTAATTGTCCAACTGGAATCCCCCAATGCCAACTCAAATGATCTAGGTGCACGGATTCCAAAACGGCCAGGAGTATTTATTTGAAAAAAATCATCATTCTGCCCCTCAGTAATAGGCTGCATATTTTCCCTGATTTGCCAGGGTAGGCTATCACTTTTACTAAGATCAACCTGATCGCCACTCTGTACGGGCAAGCGTGTGGTCGCCGAACGCGTAGTCCAGGCTACCTCATTGGGCATATTATCAATCTGAATGATTTGTGGAACCACTATTTGCTCTATTGATGTACCATAAGCTACATAAAGAAGGCTATCAGCAGTATCACTTCTTTTTATGGTATACCGACCAATTTGGGTCAGGCGGAGGGTGTCACTATGAGATATTAACCGGTTGTCAAGTCGCACTTCCCAATTATTTCGAAAATCGGAAGTATAGATGGTAGGCTGGTTTCGCTGGTCCAGTATTTTTTTAATCTTCAGCGATTCATAAAAAAGAGATTGGGCTGGGGCATAACCAGACACTAGCAGCATAATGGCTACTGCAATCCAGTGAAGCAAGGGTTTAGGCATAATTCATTGGTTTTTTATATCGCTTTCTCATTGGTATTTGAACCCAATATAATGACTTATCCGCAGATCATCAATCTTATTGTGGCGTGAAAACGTTAGATGCGATTAGAAAACGGATGATTTCATCATCGAAACAACCATTTTTGGTGGGCATTTTTCGCTAGTGGTAAGTTCCTAAATTCCATGTATTTCAGCACATTGATTTTTGGGAAACCAACCTGAAACAAAATATCAAAATGCTTGTCGTCGGAGACAATGAAATAGGTATTGGAAGAAAAAGCGCAGTTGACGAACTTCGCATCGTCGACATCTTTTGTATCAATCTACCTCCCCTGAACCAATCTCCAGGATGGCTGTTCTTTTAATTGCATTCAACATAGCCATAGGTTCGATCTTTACAATTTCGCCGTGGATAATCAAGGAGCTGGCACGCCCTTGAATCCGATCATATAACCAGGCAACAATATCCTCGGTCGCGTCATTAATTCCGAAGGTGAGGTACATGCGAATGGTTTCCCGATAACCAATGCTACTACCGCGATGATCTTCATCGATGATGATGGAGGCCTGAGAACCGGGAATTTTAAATTTGTCGCCGTATAACAACCAGCGGTAGGCCGTACCGAAAAGGTGGTATTTTAAATCTTTATCTGACGTAATAACTTCGATTTTCATTTTGTCGAAGGCAAACAAAGCATCCGGGCTAAAAAACCCTTCTTCTGCTTTTATAATACGGGTTTTTCCATTGTAAAAGGCGGCCATGCGTTCTGCCAAATGCTCAATTTGCTGAAAACGCTCTGTAGCCATCTCTTTCACCGTTTCGTCGTCAAACTTTTCAAAGTTATCCGGATGATATTTGGTGCGCAATTCTTTGTGCAATTGTTTAAACTCCTCCGAATCCATTTCTTCCAACGACTTGCCGAAGTATTTGCGAATTTCTTCTTTTTCTGTGTTCGATATTGGTGATTGATCCATTGTTTGCTTTCTAAATTCTGTAAAACGATTTGGTTTTAAGAGCTTGTTTAATCCAAGATAACCATCTTATTAGAATGGAAGAAAGAGAAGAAGTGGAAAGAATGTTTAAACCCGGACTTAATTCAGCCCCCATTTCTTTCATCACCCATCGTTTATCGTCTATAGTCAATTTTGCAGTGACTAATCTTCCAACAAATCAACAATCCCACTTTTCACAAAGTTGCATTCAACTACTAGCCTAACGAAAATTTTACACATCCGAAAAGACACCGATCTGATAGTGAGGCAATCTAAAAACCTAACCTCTTTTCAATAAGCTTTCGCTCTATCTACTTCAAACAAAAGGGATTCACCAACTTGCGAGCGCCGATAATTTTCAGCAATGACCCCAGCAGCTGTCACCTGATTCGTAACGCTTGCTATATGCGGAGTGATCACAATTTTTGGGTGATTCCAGAAGGCGTGATTTTTAGGTAGCGGTTCTTCCCGGAAAACATCCAGCCAAGCTTCTTGCAACAATCCCTCTGCCAGAGCCCACAATAAATCCTCTTCCACCAGCTGTGCCCCCCGGGCTACATTGATCAGATAACTACCAGCCGGCATCGCCTGAAAAAGCCCCCGATTAAGTATATTTTTCGTTTCCGGCGTATTGGGCAGTAAACATACCATGACGTTAACCTGGCTGGCAAAAGCCGAAAGAGGTACCTCTTCAGCACTCAGGCAACGCACACCTTCAATAGATTTTTGACTTTGGCTGTATCCCCATACTTCGAATCCCATGGCTGCTAAAAATTGAGCAATCGGCCCACCAAGCGCGCCGATACCAAGCATGCCGATACGGAGTGGCAGATTAACGAGTTTCGGAGATTGCCAAACTCCTGCCAACTGGTTGGCTTGATAAAACCGGAATTGTTTTTGGATATTCAGAATAGCCATCAAAACATAATTGCGCATGGAAATGGTAATATTTTCATCCACCATACGAACAACAGGAATACCTGCTGGCAAATCAGGGTCGTTTAAAATATGCTCAACGCCCGCACCTAATGAACTGATCAATCGCAAATTATTCAAGCGTTTTAATAGTCCCGGAGGATGTTTCCATAAAATAGCCAGTTGTACGGCTTGTGGTTGTGGCAGGTCGGGAAATACCCAAACCGGCACTTCTGGAAGCAACAGCTCTATACTTTCCCGTAAGGGCTTAACATCTCGATCGGGTACGACGATAAGTATCGACATGGTGGGATTTGTTTTAAAAAGAAGTCAGCTTTTGAGATCATTGTACGCTCAGATTATTGCCTCACTGTCAGGTCTATTTTAACCAGCGGGCTATCGCTTTTAGACTATCAATATTGTGAGCGGAGGCAAAGATATCGATAAATGGCATTGCCACCTCCATACCTTTGACAGTAGGTTGGTAATGGGTATAACCGGCTAGCGGGTTCAACCAGATTACTTTGGCAGCTTTGCGGTGTATTATACGCATGCTTTGGGATAACAATTCAGGATTACCGGTATCCCAACCATCACTGAGGATGAGCACAATGGTTTGTTTATTGAGCAGACGCCGGGCGTAGCTTTCGCAAAACTGGTGAAGGGAGGCCCCAATCCGAGTACCGCCAGACCAGCCTGGAACATTTTCAGATAATTCGCGCAAAGCATCCTGAAATTCTCCAGACCGCAATGGGTCTGTAACCCGATGAAGTTGGGTGCTAAAGACGAAAGTTTCAATGCGTCGGTAGGCGTGTTGAAAAGCATAAATAAATTGGACCAGAAATTGACTGTAAAGGTCCATACTCTTGCTCACATCACAGAGCAGTACTATTTTTTGTCGCTTTTGTTTGGGTTTTTCAAAGGCAAGATCGAGAATTTCACCGCCACGGCGCATATTTAATCGCAGGGTTTTCCGCAAATCCAGGCGAGCGCCTGAGCGTACCCGCTCCTTACGTCTGGATTGCTGGTAAGCCAGATTACGGGCAATGCGCTGAATCAGGCGCATCACTTCCCGTAACTGATCTTCTGTAAAACTGGAAAAGTCCCGGCTATGTAAACTTTCATGGGCACTATAGGTTGCCGTTTCCGTCACCTCTTTGGAGGCATTACCTCCTAGCCAGCTTTTGAGAGTATCAAAAGAAGTTTGCTGGCCGGCACTTTTCCCGCTCTTTGATTTTTCGGCTTTGCCTTCTGCCTTTTTGGAATCGAGAGCCTTGTCAAGTTCTCGCCAATACTGTGCGTACAACGTATCAAAGGGCTCCAATTGGCTTTGTTTGCGCACCAACATGGCCCGCAGACAAACCCGAAAATGTTCCGGATTATCAAAAGGTGCCATTGTCTCTACGGCTTGCAACACATCCGCCTCTTCACCCGGACCAATGGTAAAGCCCCGATTCCTTAAGAACCGACAAAAGGCCACCAGATTGGCGCTAAGCGAGGTTTGGCGTTGTATTAAATCAGACAAAGTGATACGTCCGTCTAGCTACCGCTTCCCACAATCGTCTTTAATTCCTCCATGAAAGGAGCGGCTTCTTTAAATCCTTTGCTGATTTGGATGCGCTCCATATCTTCATTGAGGTATACATAAGAAGGATAACTCAGACGACCATCCAGCAAGGCGTAAGCAAACGTATGAATGTTTCTTTTGCCACCATCAACCAACGCATATTCTTTGCCTTCGAAAGTGATTTTACCTTCTTTTTCAGCGTTTAGTTTGACGTTGTAAAAGTGTTTGTTCATGTATTCTGCCACTTCGGTCTGCGAGAAGGTTTTGCGATCCATCACCTTACACCATCCACACCAATCGGTATATACATCAATAAAAATTTTCTTTGGCGTTTTCTTGGAAGCAGCCATAGCTTCATTAAAGCTCATCCACTTAACCGGGCTATCTATTGCACTTTGTTGTGCTACATTTACCGGATGGGCCTGAACTGCTGGTGTTACTGGCTGAGGAGCTTGTTGTGGAACGGTTGCTGCAGCCTGAAGCTGCTGATCAGGAGTCTCTGACTGATTGGAACAGGAAAAGCTACCTAAAGTCAGCATGACCAATACAAATGGAAAAAAAAATCTTTTCATGAGGATACTATTTTAAATCAAAAAGTTAATGGTGCAAAACTGCGAGTTTTATCCTATAGTTAACGGTTTTAAGGGGTGGAAATTTGGTGGAAAAGAGGACTAGACCCCCTTTTTTTCTGTTGCCTTACTAAGTTGAATAGCTTCTTTTCGAGATTTTACGCCCAATTTGGCGTAAATTTTATTGATATGGGTTTTGACGGTACTTAATTCAATAAATAGAATACCGGCAATTTCTTTATTTGACACCCCTTGGCGGATCAGATCCAAAATTTCCAGCTCTTTGACTGTCAACAATTCACTGGTCGGGGCATCTGTCGAATTAGGTTGAGCTTTGGTGATTGATGACTTCCACCTTTGCCAAAGCAAAATTAGGCCTATTCCCATGACCAATATGAGTAATGTTTGCAATGCCATAAACCGCCATACCCAGATTGGAACGCTTGTTTGGTCTTCCGAAGTATAAAATTTGAGCTTTCGCAAATAGTTTTTGGTATAAGTGTCGTGGGGCATCTCCCGTTTTAATCGCTCACCAAAATACTGATATGATGCCCGATGCAGGTCAAAATATTCGTCCATATCCGTATTGTTGATAGCTGCCAATGCCGCAATCGAACTTTGACAGGTATCGGCGAAATTGAGCAGGTCATTAAACAGCTTCTCTTCTGACAACCGGAGTTCGGTCGGAAATTTTATTTCATAAAAATAAAAACTAGGGTATACCAACCTGGACAACTCCCGCATCAGGTGGTTGTTGCGATCGCCACGGATTTGGTAGTTCCCAAAAGGGGAATAAAAATTGGTGTCGGCTATAATTTCCAGTTGGGTGTCGTTGTTGAGAATGACGTGAATAAAGTTGTGATCATCGCCACCGACATAGAGGCAGGCGTCATAATCCGTATTTTGTTCTTTCATCAGATATAACCGGTAAAAACGATTTTCGTCAGGCAATTGATTACCACGAAACACAAAATTACCGTCTGCATCAGTGGTGGCGATATCTACGATCATATCCGGACTGGCTCGGTAGTAGTCTGAAAGTTCTTCTATCATAGCCATAAACACTTTGGGTTGCCAGCTGTCGCCAAGGTTAATTTTTCCTCGTACCTCATAAGTCGCCCAACCTGGCATGGCCAGGCCAACTGACAACAATCCAATTATCAATAACCGATCGTACATGTTTCTGCGCTTTCTGGCGGATAACATCAAAATTAGTAATTATTTGGGAGGCGATCGAAGAGCCTATGTCGATGGATCGACAATTTGACAAAGAATAACAAAATCTTAACGCTGTTGGTTTTTACAACTTATCAAACTTTGAAATAGCACCAACTTTTTCGAATAATTCCGTCAGGGAAAGCTGGGTCTGTCGCACATCTTGCCAGTCTTTGAGGATAATTCCAAGGGTAGATGCTACGATTTCCTTATCGAGGTGATCGATGTGTAGCGCTACAAGGGCTTGAGCCCAATCCAGGGTTTCAGCCACTCCTGGAGCCTTTTCCAGTTTCATCTGGCGCAATTCCGCAATAAAGGCACAAATCTGTTGTCCCAGTCGTTTATCAATGCCGGGTGTTTTGCCTTGCACAATTTGCAGTTCTTTTTCAAAAGAAGGGTAGTCAATCCATAAGTAAAGACAGCGCCGTCGCAAAGCTTCTGATAGTTCACGCACACGGTTGCTGGTGACAATAACTTGTGGAATGTGGGTAGCGTTGATGGTACCTATTTCGGGTATGCTGATCTGCCAATCAGAAAGGACCTCCAAGAAGAAACTTTCGAATTCTTCATCCGAGCGGTCGATTTCATCAATAAGTAGTACCGGTGATTGATGATGGGTAATGGCTTGTAATAAGGGCCGCTTGAGTAAAAATTTGTCACTAAAAATGGTCTTTTCTTTTTCTTCCAGGCTTTTCCCGGTTTGTTCTTCCATTTTTAAATGCAACAATTGTTGCTGGTAATTCCATTCGTAAAGCGCATGCGTTGCATCAAGCCCTTCATAACACTGAAGCCTGATGAGGTCAGTATTTAAAGCTTTGGCCATTACTTTGGCAATCTCTGTTTTGCCCACTCCAGCTGGCCCCTCAACCAACAAAGGTTTTTGAAGGGTCATACCTAAAAAAATGGACATCACTATGGAAGGTTCCGTGACATAACCTTGCTCTTCAAGTAGCTCTTGTATCCTCGTTAGTTCTTTATTCTGAATCATAATTAAGAACGTAAAATAAAAGAGTCATCCCGATTTCGAAAAAAAATCGGGATGACTTGCAAAACGGTATTTGTTAATTCTTTTTCTTTCAAAACATTCGAAAACTACCTTCTATTCCGCAACAGCGCTAAGGGCCTTTCTGACGTAAACCTTTGCCAAATGCAGCCTGTATTCTTCAGAAGCGAAATGATCACTCACGATATCCTGCCCAGCAGCAGCTTTGGTCGCAGCAGCTTCGATGTTCTCTGTATTAAGTGCCTTAGACCGAATGGCATCTTCTACACCAGTATCGCGAAAAGGGGCATCCGATACCCCCGTAAAGGCAATGCGGGCGTCTTCACATTTACCATCTTTTATGGTCACAACCGCAGCACAACCAACGATTGCAAAACGGGAAGCCGGTTGCATAAATTTCTGATAACTGGTTTTGGTGTTTTTTCCAGCTACCGGAACTTTGATATGTGTGATGATTTCTGTTTCTTCAAGTGCCGTCATATAAAAACCCATAAAAAAGTCTTCTGCCGTGATGCTGCGTTCTCCTTTGGAACCTTTTACGACAATTTTTGCATTGGTTGCGATCATTACCGCAGGCCAGTCTGCGGAGGGATCAGCATGTGCCAGACTTCCGCCAATAGTGCCCCGATTTCGAACCTGTACGTCACCAATGAGGTCGGCAGCTTCGGCCATAATCGGCAGGTGCTCCTTGATTGTTTCAGAATGAGCTATAGAAGCATGGGTTGAATTGGCTCCGATAACCAACTCATCACCTTCTTTTTTAATGCCATTTAGTTCGGATAATCTCCCGATATCGATTAACATGCCAGGCTGGTTAAGGCGCATCTTCATCGCTGGAATCAGACTATGCCCCCCAGACAATAATTTGGCATCATCGCCGTGCTCTGAAAGCAGGGAAATGACTTCATCCAAAGTACTTGGCCGATGATATGAAAATTCAGCAGGAATCATTTTTTTAAATTTAAAAGTTTTGAGTTTGATGGCTATAATTAATGGAAACAAGGTTTTTTTAATCCTAATTTATTTTCCAAGTTCCCAAAAAAGTTACCACCCTATTCATTCATAGCCCTCCACACACGCTCTGAAGTCAGTGGCATCTGGATATCCTTAATGCCAAATGGCGATAAAGCATCCATCACCGCATTAACTACAGCTGGCGTTGAACCAATCGTTCCGGCTTCACCGGCACCTTTTACCCCCAATGGATTATGGGGACATGGGGTCACCTGACGATCGATCTCAAATGAAGGAAAGTCATCGGCTCTGGGCATAGTATAATCCATATATGAACCATTGGTCAGCTGACCATTTTCGTCGTAGATGGCCCCTTCAAACATGGCTTGTCCAACACCCTGCGCAATACCTCCGTGGATTTGGCCGTCCACAATCATTGGATTGATGACATTGCCTACATCATCTACTGCGATAAAGCGTTTTAAAGTAACTTTCCCGGTATCTTTATCAACCTCCACTACAGCAATGTGTGCACCAAAAGGATAGGTAAAGTTGGTAGGATCATAGAAACTGGAAAAATCCAGCCCTGGTTCTAAGCCTTCCGGATAATTGTGCGGTACATAAGCAGTCAGGGCTACATCGCCAAATCCAATACTTTTATCGGTACCTTTTACGGTCCATTTTCCGTTAGCAAATTCGAGGTCTTCAGCTGAAGCCTCTAATTTATGGGCAGCAATTTTGCTTCCTTTTTCAATGACTTTTTCGATACTCTTTACGATAGCAGAACCACCAACGGCCAGGCTTCGCGAACCATAGGTCCCCATACCAAAGGCCACTGCTTCGGAATCACCATGCACGATTTCAATGTCTTCCATCGGGATGCCAAATTTATCGGCCACCACTTGAGCAAATGTCGTTTCATGGCCCTGGCCATGTGAGTGAGATCCCGAATAAACACTTACCTTCCCTGTGGGCTGGACCCGGACCTGGGCCGATTCAAACAATCCTGCGCGAGCACCAAGGGCGCCAACTACAGCAGAAGGAGCAATACCACAAGCTTCGATATAAGTAGAAAAACCAATTCCTAGCAGTCGGCCCTCTTTCCTGGCAGCTTCCTGCTCCTTGCGGAATTTTTTATAGTCGACCATTTCCAGGGCTCTTTTCAGCACTCCTTGGTAATTGCCACTATCATATTGCAAGGCCACCTGGGTTTGATAGCCTGGTTCTTTTACCCCATCAAAGGGTGGAATGAAATTTTTTGTGCGTAAATCAGCAGGATCTATTTTCATTTCCAGAGCGGCCGTATCTATGAGGCGTTCCAAAAGATACGTTGCTTCCGGTCGGCCGGCTCCACGGTAGGCATCAACAGCCGTGGTATGGGTAAATACGCCAACCAGGTCGATGTGAATTTTAGGAGTGGTATATAATCCCTGCAATAAGGTGCCATGCAACCAGGTGGGTACCGCAGGAGCAAATGTAGAAAGGTAAGCACCGAGATTAGCATAAGTATTCACCCTCAATCCAACGATTTTTCCATCTTTATCAAAACCCATTTCCGCTTTTGTAGCATGGTCACGGCCGTGGGCATCCGTAATAAAACTTTCCGTGCGTTCAGCCGTCCATTTAATCGGTCGACCTATCTGTTTGGAGCACCAAATCACTAATGCTTCTTCCAGGTAGTGGAATATTTTACTACCAAAACCACCCCCTACATCCGGAGCTACTACGCGCACTTTATGCTCGGGTAAACCCAAAACAAAAGCACATAACAGCAAGCGAGTCAGGTGTGGGTTTTGCGACGTTGTATACAGGGTATATTTTTCAGTGGCATCTTCATAATGGCCAATTGCCGACCTGGGTTCAATGGCATTGGGAATGACCCGCTGGTTGGTAAACTCAAGCGTAGTAATATGGTGGGCACCATTCATGGCTTCGTCTACTTCTGCTTTTGGATTGCCCAACTCCCAATCAAAACAGATGTTATTTGGAGCATCTTCATGCACGAGTGGCGCGCCGCTTTTAGTCGCATCTTTCGGATTAACCGTTGCGGGTAAGGCTTCGTATTCAATCTCCACTACATCGGCGGCATCTCGAGCCTGTTCCCGTGTTTCGGCAATAACGATTGCTACAGCATCCCCCTGGTGACGAACCTTATCCGCTGTCAATAGCGGATGGGGTGGTTCCTTCATGGTGTCACCATTTTTAAAGTTGATCTGCCAACCGCAAGGTACCCCATTCACTCCGGCAGCTGTAATATCTTTTCCGGTATAAACGGCCACAACCCCTTTCATGTCGGCAACCTCAGAGGTGTCTATATTGACTATTTTGGCGTGAGCGTAAGGACTTCGGATAATATAGGCGTGTAACATGCCAGGAAGCACAATATCATCCGTATAGTGACCCTTACCTGTAATAAAGCGTTTGTCTTCAACACGCTTTACAGATTTTCCTATGAATGTCATAAGGGAAGGTTTTAATGTTTAAAAATGTTAAGCGTGTTCTGCGGCGTACTGAATTGCTTTTACAATGTTATGGTAACCAGTGCAACGACAGAAATTACCCTCAAGGGCTTCTCTAATTTCTTTTTCGGTTGGGTTGGGATTACGATCCAAAAGGTCAGCCGCTGTCATGATCATACCAGGAGTACAGAAGCCACATTGTAAGCCATGTTTTTCTTTGAATCCTTCCTGAAGTGGATGAAGCGATCCGTTTTGGGCAAGGCCCTCAATGGTAACTACTTTGCTACCATCAGCCTGAACAGCCAGAAGTGTACATGACTTTACAGCTTTTCCGTCAACCATGATTGTACACGCACCACAATTGCTGGTGTCGCATCCTATATGGGTTCCGGTCAAGCCGAGGGTGTCGCGCAGATAATGCGACAGCAGAAGCCTGGGCTCTACTTCGTGGCTGCGACTCTCCCCATTTACAGTTAGGGTAATGTTGATTGCCATAAGTATCTATCTATTTGTTATGTTATAAAATTATGGGTTGATCTTTTTTTCCATTGCCTTAAAAAATTGTTTGGTCAGGGTATTGGCAACCCCCGATAACACCCGATTGCCGGTTTGCGCCAACAGGCCCGATAGATGGGCATCACCATTGAAGGCTAGTTCGGTTTGTTGTTCTGATACTGGAGTGATCTGAATATTGACAGCAGCAGCAACATTGCCAATTTTACTATTCTGTTTAATCTTCAACACAAAACTTTTGGGTTCATTCTTTTCCGCCACCTCCAGATCGCCACTAAAAGAGCCCTGAACAGGGCCCATCTTGATGTCAGCAATGGCCTTGTATTGGTCTTTTCCCAAAGGTTCCAACCTGGTAATACCTGGCGTAATCTCCGCTAGGGTATCCGTATCCATCATTATATTCCAGATAGTAGAAACAGAAGCATTGAAGATATGCTTACCGGTGAGTTGCATAGACAATTGGATTTTAATATTCTAAATGGAGATCTTTAGTATAAAGCAAAAATATAATAAATATTTTCGTGATGCTTGAATTTTTGAAATAAAAAAAGGGCATTTTTTTATAATCCCAAATAAATCGAGGTTCACCGAGTTGCTGTAGACACAAAAATGGCTCATATACCCGATGTGTCATTTCAACAAAACTAAAACTACCGTATCTTTGTTGGTTGATAAACGAATGCAAAATGAAAGTTTCCGTATACCGTAGGGCACATTTTAACGCCGCTCACCGGCTACATAATCCCACCTGGACTGATAAGAAAAACCAGGCAGTGTTTGGCTTGTGTAATAACCCAAACTATCATGGTCATAACTACGAATTGGAAGTGAAAGTAACCGGTGAAGTTGATCCGGAAACGGGGTACCTAATAGATCTAAAAGTGCTTAAAGACCTCATTTACCAAGAAGTGGAACAGCGTTTTGATCACAAAAATCTCAACCTGGATACCGAAGAATTTAAGGACCTCAACCCCACTGCAGAACACATTTGTTACGTAATCTGGCAAATCCTTAGAGCTCGGTTGGATGACCGCTATGATTTGGGCATCCGGTTATATGAAACGCCACGCAATTTTGTAGAATACCCTGCGGGATAATAGCGGTGAAAAATGAAGTCGACGGCATTAGCTGTTTATTTCCAGCTAAAAACCAAGCTCTGAAGCCTTATAAAAGTTTCACCTCTTAAAAATTCGCCGGGCAAGTATGCCAACACCGAGCAAACACAATAGCAATTCAACAATGATTAATACTGCGTAATTTACCATGGATGGAAATGCGATCACCTTGCTGATGGCATTCACCAGGTTGTATAAACCCAGGAAACAACTGATCCATACAATCAATAACATCAGTCCATTGATGAGCGGTGCATTTAGGTATTTTTCGGGAATTAGTGTTTTGTCATTGACTGCTAATAATAAAAATATGGCCACAATCGGTAGCAAAACGCCATTGATAGCCTGAGCCAGAATGATAGCCGGTACCGGCTTTACCTCCAATAGGCCAAATAAAATACCAACACTTAACACGGTACCCCATACCAAGCGAAAATTTCGAGAGGTCGGTGACCAATCAGCATGTTCCTGGCCAAATAAACTCCGTGCGGTAACAGCCGCAGCCAGGGGCGAAGTAATGGAAGAACTCATTCCGGCTGCAAATAAGCCAAAGGCAAAAAAATTGGCTGCCCATGCTCCTAAGTCAAGCGACATCGTCCGGGCTAATGCCTCAAAACTGAAACCTCCCTTTACCTGAGTACCCACGACCATAATTGCTATTGAGATCAGGCCACCAATGAGAATGGCCGATACAAGACCAACGCGCATTTCTCGAATATCCTGCCCCTTGCTAAGTCCCGAAGCCAAGAATAGATTGTAAGGCACTATAGTTGTTCCTATAAGGCCAATTATCAACAACCCGGCTCCGGCGCCATTACCGCTTTCTGTCGATGTTGAAATACCAGACCGAAGCGCTACAAAAACAAAGGCAATGCCCATCAATGCGACCACCAACCCCAAAAGATTGGCAATGATTCGAAAATTGCCAATCCATAATAGGGAGGCACAAAAAAGCCCGTTTTACACTTTTGCTGAAAGAATTGTTGAAAATGCATCGTTCACGTAATAAATAGATCAAACTATTCTTATTCATCCATTCCTTCCAGCGCCTCTATTCTTCCAACCCATTTACGTACTTTTGCTCTCTATGAAAAAATGGCCCATTGGTACTTTCGTCAATATGGCCACTGTCACGATTGGAAGTCTGATCGGTATGTGGTTGCAGCAAGTCTTTCCGCCCAATATTCAGAATATTATCTTTCAGGCTATTGGTTTAGGAGTATTGGTCATTGGGATTTTGATGAGCCTAAAAATTCCTGATGGCTATTTATTGATCTTCATTTTTAGCCTCATTCTTGGCGGTATCCTTGGGGAGCTTATACACCTAAAAGCCGGATTGGAAGGCATCGGTGATTGGATAAAGACCGGATTTGGAATCACTGACAGCGAATTTACAAAAGGATTGGTTACTGCCTTTTTACTCTTTTGCGTGGGTTCAATGACCATAGTTGGAGCCATTGAAGAGGGGTTACGAGGCAAACGAGAATTATTACTGGTTAAATCTACCCTGGATGGAATTTCTTCTATCGCTTTTGCAGCAACCTACGGTATTGGAGTATTATTTTCCATCCTTCCGATGTTGCTTTTTCAAGGTGGCATAACCGTATTAGCCCGGCAAATGGAACACTTTTTCACTAAAACCATCATTGACAATTTAAGTGCGGTAGGTGGTGTACTCATTCTGGGTATTGGCATCAATCTATTACAGTTGGGTACAATTAATATCGAAAACCTCCTACCCTCCCTCCTAATCGTAGTCATACTGACTTGGGGATATGAACGAGTAAGAAAGACAGAACCCTCTCCGACACAATTGGAAAAATGAATGCACTATTAGAGTTATGGATCCACTTTTTTTAAAAAAAATTCGGGCATAATGCAGCGAAAGGTCGCCCCCTCCGATTTAGGGGTTGTTAATCCGTCTTTGGGCCCTTTGACAGATTTTTTTTTAAACATGTCTTAATTGCAAAAAAAATTGCACCTTATGAAAAAGTTGATCTTTCTGTTGCTGGCTATCAGCGTTCTTTCTTCCTGTCGCAAAGATCTGGATGATACCACCATAATCGAAGAACATTACAATCCACCCGTCATTAAAGTTAATGGGAGCCTATTGGGCAAAGTGATTGATGAAAATGGCACACCTGTAGCTGGTGCCACCGTTCGCCTGGGTACCAATACTGTGATGACCGGTGAATTTGGCTTTTTTAAATTTGACAATAAAGTCCTCAATGCAGCAGGCACTTTCGTAAGTGTAGAAATGCCCGGATATTTCCAAGGCTCCGACCGCTTTTTCCCAAAAGCAAACACCTTAAATTACACCACGATACAATTGCTTCCAAAAACCATTGCCGGTACTATTAACGGCACCAATGGTGGCGAAGTAAACCTGAGCAGTGGCGCCATCGTTCGGTTGCCCGCAGGAAGTATCGTCGATGCATCCGGACAACCGTTTACCGGCGACATTCAGGTAGCTGTACAATGGCTCAATCCCAAGGCCAACAACCTGGGTGACTTCATGCCAGGAAATCTACAAGGAGTTAGTGAATCCAGTGAAGTAGTCTCTATGGTAACTTATGGTATGATGGCTGTTGAATTGAGTAGTACAAGCGGTGAAATTCTGAATGTAGCACCTGGACAAAAAGCGACCCTGGAATTCCCAATCGTAAGTGAACTTTCCGCTTCAGCTCTTCAGGAAATTCCACTTTGGTATTTTGATGAAACCGCTGGTATTTGGATAGAAGAAGGTAAAGCCATCCGTCAGGGAGATCGATATATCGGTGAAGTAGGTCATTTCTCTTTTTGGAATTGTGACTATTTTAATCCTTTGGTATACATAAATGGCACTTTAGTAGACCCTGATGGAAATCCTTTGAACAATGTTAGTGTAGAAATCACCTTGCTAAGCAATGCCTCAGTTGGCTGGGGATACACTAATAATAATGGGGACTTTGGCGGTCAAATGCCAAAAGATGAACCACTCTTATTACAAATTCGTACCGACTGTGGGGAAATTGTTATCTCCCAAAACATTGGGCCCTTTTCTGAAGATACCGATATTGGGACAATAATTGTCGATTATAATCAGGCAGATTTGATTGAAGTTAGCGGCATA
This sequence comes from Saprospiraceae bacterium, assembly GCA_021604865.1. Lineage (GTDB taxonomy): Bacteria > Bacteroidota > Bacteroidia > Chitinophagales > Saprospiraceae > BQJU01. Next base: position 65,422 of record BQJU01000005.1, read on the forward strand.
CTAGTAGATTGTGATGGCAATCCAGTTGATGGTGGTGTCATTCAAATCAAGTGGGAAGAATCGTGGTCGAATGGATTCGCAATTACAGAAGATGATGGTAGCTTTAGTTTTATAAGACGTGTATGTGATGAAGATAGTTATACACTTATTGGTATTGATTTGGAGAATCAATTTCAGAGTGAAGAGATAACAGGTACTGTTCCAGGCACAACTGATCTGGGCGTTATCTCAGCCTGCGCGGAAGAACTGGATGAGTATATTCGCGTAAATTATGATGGCATGCAATACGAGTACTTGTTGCCTACCCAATACGCAGATACTATCACTTATATTAGTGCCTTGTCACTGGATTCAACCTTTGCCATTTCCTTTGCTTTTCCAGGTTTCACAACGGGAACTTTTGGATTCGAATCAAGCCGATTTTTTTATTACGATACAGAGAATATTACTGGTTTCCACTTCAGCTGTGGTAATGGCAATTGTGATGATGTTGATGTAAATGTTACACAATATGGCGCAATTGGCGAGAAAATTATTGGTTCTTTTGAAGGTAATGTTCAGCGATATGATTATACTCAAAGCATATATACTTCGGCACCCATTTTGGTCTCCTTTAAGGTAGATCGAGAATATTAGAATACCTATACAATCTTTATACCGCGGGTAGAGGGCTATTTTGCAAAAAAAAAGAGACCGCGTGCAGCGAAATGGCCCTTTGCCCGATTTAGAAAGTAAAACCATATCCGTTTTGACGGAACGCACGATCATAAAAGGATGCCAAAACCGGGAATCTCCCTACCAACGGGAACTGGTAAATCGTTATTCGCCTATGCTGATGACTGTTGCCCGTCGTTATGTACGTGATGAAGCATCCGCCAAAGATGTGTTACAGGATGCCCTGATCCGCATCTTCGGAGCCATTGATCGATACAAACCTACGGGGTCTTTTGAAGCCTGGATGCGGCGCATTGTGATTACGACTTCCCTGCAAGCGTTGGACCGAAGCTGGTATCGACGGGAATTGCCTGGACTGGAGAGTACAATGGATCTACAGGTGGCCCCGGAAGTGTACGCACATTTTGGTGCTGAAGAATTGTTGAAACTGATTTCTGGTTTACCGGATGGTTTTCGCCAAATTTTTAATATGTATATCATCGAAGGTTACCGACATGCAGAAATAGCAGCAATGCTTGGCATTACGGAAAGTACTTCGCGTTCACAACTGACGCGGGCAAGAAAGCTGCTACAACAACAAATTTTGCAAAGAGAAAAACTAAGGATATGAGCCAGCAAGATCTGGAAAAACATATCAGAGAGCAACTGCAACAATACCCCAGTCCGGTAAACCCGGATGCTATCTGGGAGCAGATTGCTGATCGGGTACCTAAGAAGAAAAAACGGCGGATTTTTGGCTGGTGGTTTTTCCTGGGTTTAGGACTACTTTTGACTATCGGCTGGTTTGGCTATAGCCTAAACACCGCCAAAAACCACGTACAACAACAAACGACAACAAACGACAAAGAGGCAGAAAATCAAACTATTTCTGGAAGGGAAACCTCAGGAACTGTACCAATAAGCAAACCACAGCAAAATAATGCTGATGTTTCGGAAATTGAAAAGGTTATATCAAATCCCCCTCCTTCATCTGTCACTAAACGCGAATCTTCTCTGATTTTTAACACCAATGAAAAACCCGGCTTGCAATCAGATCAATTTAGATCAAAAGGCTATACGTTGCAAACTGTGACTCCTGAGAAAGCCATTGCACCTTCACATGAACCAACGCCCGCTTTGTCATCTACTGCCACAATGCACTCAACAAGCATACAAAGCCAACAAAACCGCTTAGCCTTGCTTGCATCACTAACTCCATTAACCCAAGGGGTAGTATTTCCTGATTTTGGAGAAGTACAATTGGATGCTCCGGAAATTCTGATTGTAGAGCACAATGAGAAACGCAAAAAAAAGACCATCCGCTGGTCCATAGGCCTGGAAGGGGGCTTGAGTCGACCGACCCGGTCCTTGAGTGCTTCGGATAGCCTTTCAGTAGATTACCGCAATTTGCGGCAGTCGACTGAAGAATTACTCGAAGCTGTTCATCTTGGATTCAATACCCAAATCGAATTGCCAATAGGCATTTATTTTCGTACAGGTTTGAGTTACACGCGCATTAACGAAAAATTTGAAAAAGCCTTTACCACAGTGGAACAGGATACGCTTGAGGATGGTATCCAGGAGATTTATATCGACATCAATGGCGATTCAACAAATATAAGAGGGCCGGTTCCTTTCACCCGCACTACCAGTGTTCATAAGCGCACGTATAATTCTCTTACCCTTTTAGATGTTCCGCTAATCGTTGGCTATCGGGTCGGAGCTGATCGCTGGTCATTTTTGGCAGAGGGCGGTGCGTATGCCAACCTTCAATTACAAGCAGAGGGGAATATTGCAGCCGATGATGATGCTCTGATTAATTTGTCTGAGAATGAGCCGGAAGTATTTCGGGCCAACCTGGGGTTGAGTTATCACCTCGGGTTGGGCGTTGAGTATAACATCTCTCCAAAATTAAGCCTCGGAGCCAAGGCTAATTTTCGCTTTTTCCCACAAAGTTTTACCGTGGATAATTATGCCCTAGAGCAAAAATATACCTTGATTGGTGTTACTTTAGGATTGAAGTATTATTTGAAATAGGGATCATTCTACCCAAAAGGGAATGCTTGCTATTGGTTGCCAGGTTAAGCTGTCTAGATGCTGTTGGTCGCGTCTCTGTTTTTCTACATTCAATAAGTATTTTCCTCGCTTTAGGTATTGAATATCTAATGTTGTACGCATTCCTCTTTCCTGTCGGTTGGGATGTTCATACAATAGCAAATCCAGTTGTTGTATCAGGCTATCATTTATATAGATTCGTGGTAATTGACGTAAACATTGAAAGGAAGAATCTGCGTTTAATGGACCTTCCTCTTTTGGGGATACATTATTCATAGATAGAACTATGTTCGTTTGCAGGGTAGTCGTTTTTGCAGGGATAAATCCAGGGCATATTAATTGAAGAACAGGGTCATCAAGGTTGGGTAAATAGGGGATAAAAACCTCTAAATAACCATTATGAATGTAAGGCGAAGGAATAGAAGGCCCGGTTACTAATCTCCTTTCAGCCCTTAGATCATCATAATTATCTTGGCTAAAAGCGAATTTTTCTGCATCCTTTTCCGGGTAGTATTCATGTGTTTCAAAATGAAGGCTTACAATAAAAATGACAATCAGAATATAGGGAACTAGCATAAAACCAATCAAACGACCAAACCGATTGTCCACCAGGTTATAATAAATAGGTCGATAAATAAAAGATAGGGTAATCAAACTCATCAACCGGTATATCGGAAGATACCAACGCGCGGCCCAGGACTTTCGCTTGAACCAGCCTAACGTCAGAAAATCAATAAGATATATCAAACCAAATAAAAGATAGAAAAACAGCAACAATATCCTGAGCCAATTTATTAGACTGCCCAGCAACAACCAATTGGCCAAAAAATAGAGCACATTAACAAAGAGGCCAAATATAAAAAAATAGAGGCCAAAGGAAAGCATCGTAAAAAATGTCAGGAATGTAAAGGCGAAAACGACACTTGACAATTTTTCCAAACGTTCAATATAAAGATCAAAGGAGCCGATTTTTTTTTCTAATAGGGCCCTAAATTTCGGTGTGAATTTCAGTTTTTCATAGTCAATATCTCCGGATACATAACGCAATCCAATGGTGCTTATCCACAATCCCCTTAACAAAACGTGTAATAGCAGGTTAAATAAAAAGAAAACCCAGCCAAAAACCAGGATAGTAACAGGCGCATTGATTACAAAATTGCGGGAAATGCTAAGGGAAAGGTAATTTGCTGTCAGTTGTAATTCCTGCAGAGAATCATAAGCCCCCAATATCAGAAAGATGGCAAAACCAGAAACCAATAGTTCCAATTGCCAACTTTCTTGTTGGAGGTTTTCCAACCAATCCTGAAACTTAATTCTTTTTTCCTGCTCAGAAAGAGGGATTTTCTGATTTGACATGGCAATAGGTAGATTTACAAAACGCTTCCAATTGAATCTCCACCCTTAAAGTTATCGGAAAATTTGAAACTTTCGAAAATTAATGTTTTTGAATGCCTGCAATTTTTAAATGCTACGTTTTTCTTCCTTTTCCTTTTTAAAATGTACATCCATTTGGGGATAGGGGATGCCAATATCGTTTTTATCAAACTCCTTCTTGAGCTGTTCCCAGAAATATTTAAAGGCTGGCCAGAAAAAGTCATTTTTTGCCGTAAACCGCACTGCGAAATTCACAGAATTATCTCCCAGGCTTTTTACAAAAATGTCATAACCAAGTTCATGCTCAATGTCAGGAATGCTTTTGACGACATCGAGAATAATGGCTTTGGCTTTGTCTATATCCGCATCATAACTAATACCTACCACCAAGTCATGTTTGCGTTCCCCCATGGCGGTATAATTCTGGATCGGGCCGTTTGTCATGGCACCATTAGGAATGATAATAATGCGGTTATCCACAGCAATCAATACGGTGTGGAATATCTGGATTTCTTTAACTGTACCAGAATGCCCCTGAGCTTCAATAAAATCTCCGACTTTATAAAATTTAAAAATGAGAATAATTATTCCACTTGCAAAATTGGCCAGATTGCCTTGTAATGCTAAGCCGACAGCAAAGGCCAGGGCACTAAAAATGGCTATAAAAGAAGTTACTTCGACACCAAACATACTGGCCGCACTCAACACCAATAATACCTTTAACCCAATATTGAGAATAGACGCAAGAAAGGTCCGTAATGAGAGCTCAATATTTCGTTTTTCCATGGCCGCGTTAGCCAATCGGGTGATATAGCCAATTAACCAAAAACCAATAATCAAAGTAATTATTGCCCCAAAGGCTTTCAGGGCATAAGTAGCCAAAAAAGTCTGGATTTGTTTTAAAATAAGTTCTATATTCATAAAGTCTGATTTGTGTTCCTCTCTATAATGGAATGTAGCGTGAATAGTTCGTTTGGAATTAAAAACTATTAGCGTTCTTTTATCCTTTCAAAAAGTTTGGCCCCGTTTTTGCATTAGGATGTTTCAATAACATTTAATTGGTTTTTATTGCTGAATTGCAGACTGCCTTGCCGGATAGACTCCGGGATTGGGGTGGGATTGTTATGCGTAAAAACTACTACATCAAATTGAAACACTATTAATTATTTAAACCTTCGGCAGACTGCTGTTGGCCAAAATTTTCGCACTATGAGACTACTTCAATTCTTTTTGGGTAGAGGTGCATTAATCCCGAAACGTGTACGAATAACACCCGGCACTGTGATTTTTGCCAACTCCCCAACCACAGTAATGCATGGAAAAATTCGCCGTTTTTTACTGTGTTTTCTACCTCCCCTAATGATGATCCCGGGCATAGCAATGGCTGGATCGGAAACGGCTCTAATGCCATCAATTTTTTTAGGCGATGCCCCTGCCAATCCAGTAACGTGTAACTGTATGGACAATGCAACCAATTTGTTGGATGGTCAGTTTAGTGAACTGATTACAATTGAGGCGCCCCCCAATCAGCAATGGTCCGTGGTTAGTGCACCTGGGTTATATCAGATCAGTAGTCAGGCACCACCAGTCGCCCCGCTAGTCATAAATACAGGGACATTGATTCCGGAAACATCTCCCGGATCAGGAAGGTACCAGCTGGCCGCTATTCATGTTGATGGCCAGGGGTTTCTATTGACGGTAGATAATGGTTTGGGGGATACATTGATGATTGCCAATACCTGTTATTATGCTAATCCCGTAATTGCTGGCATTCCGGATGAAGTATGCCTGAGTAGTGCTCCTTTCACACTGACTGCGTCGACCGGAGGCATAACCGGAATGGGTGTTTTCACCATTGATGGTCAACCTGCAATGATTTTCGACCCTATTGCAGAAGGACCGGGAATCCATATCGTCACGTATACTTTTGATGCGGGCACGGGTACACCGGATGATCCTACTGATCCCGGTTGCAGCATTAGTATCAGCCAGGCGGTGACCGTATTGGAATTGCCGAATATTGCGACAAATAATTTAATCAATGTCCCGCTTGGGTTGGATTGTGAAGCACTGATTATTCCGGATATGATCCTGGAAGGTACTTATCCTTGTATGGAAACAGATTTTATCGTTACTGTATTTGACCTCAACGGAAACCCGATTGGCAATATGGTAACGGATGAACATCTGGGTCAAATATTACTCGTCGAGGTGACCACAGTTGCTGGTGATTATTTTGGTCATGGAGACATCCGTATCCAGGAAGGAGGTTTGCCCATGCTAGATTGTTTTCAGCAATCCAATATGGCTATGGTGGATCACGATGTTTTTAAGTTGGAAAATTCCCTGTCGGCTGATCAGCCGACCATTACGCCTCAAAATTTCGCTTGTTATACAAATCTGGTAACTCCTGCTTCAGGAACTCATTATTATCAACTGGATACCTTTCAAGTCACAGAGGAAGATGTTTACACATTCGAACTATCCACTGATTTCGGGCAGGGAGCAGCAGCTTTATATCACAATTATTTCAATCCTTTCCTCGGGCCTTGTCAAAATTTAATGGCTTATTCCCGGCTTTTGGATCAGGGAGAAGGGGTATATCCCAACCAAAATGATATTATCCGCATTACAGTACCCTTGCGGCCCAATCAGGATTATACCCTGTTTACAACCTCTTTTTTACCTGCTCAAACCGGCGACTATCAATGGACAATATACAGTCAGGGAAACGGAGCTATTGTTGGCGTAAATGCCCAGCAAGCCACCGCTTTTTTGCCGTTGTATTGTAACGACTACCAACAAATATTAAACCAGCAATCTAGTTTGCCTTTTACTGGTCTACCAATAGTCACTGGTAATTGTCTACCCCCGACTTTCACTTTTAATGATGTGCTCAGTAACGGAGGCATTTGCGGAGGTGCCACCATTACACGTTCATTTACTGCAACTAATATTTCCGGTGATCGGGGGCTTTGTACTCAGATTATTGACTTCGATATTTTTGAAATTGAAGATGTCTGGTTGCCTCCACAGGTGCTGGTGCTGGAATGTAATGAATCCTTTGCTACTTTGCAGAATGGATATCCGCATCCTTCGGTCAGCGGATATCCATTTGTACAAACCGCATTTGGTATATTTGAAATCGCCGCTAATTATTGCAATTTATCGGCCAGTTATTCCGACCAACCTGTGATTTCTACTTGTGGCGATTCCTATGAATTTGTTCGCCGTTGGTTTCTTTTTGACGACTGCAACCCTGGGGAACTGACCCCATTTAACCAAATTATCCGAGTGGGCGATTTTACTGCCCCTATCATCAGCTGTATCAATCCGGATACAATTTATCATTCTGCTGTAGCTGGTAGTTGTACTGCAAGTATCAATGTCCCGCTGCCTATTGTTACCGATGCCTGTTCTAGTTGGAGTGTAGTCACCGATGTTGTCACCGATATTGAAGTCCCCATTCTCAATGCATTTGGGCAAGTAATTGGTACCTCGACAGAAACCATTACCCTGGCAACCATTCCGGCTGGGGCTACCCGCCAAATGAGTGGTATTCCCCTCGGGTGTCACCGTTTTCGACATACCGTAACAGATGATTGCTCAAATATTAGTATCGTGGAATGCCCCTTTTGTGTGGAAGACCTGGTTTCTCCTGTAGCGGTTTGTGACGACAATATTTCCGTGGTGCTCAACAACAATGGTTTTGGCAGAATCACAGCCTTAGATATTGATGAAGGTAGTAATGATAATTGTGAAGTTGTTTTATTGGAAGTGCGCCGGAGGGTTGATTATAATCCCGAAACATGTGCCGATGTTACGCCATTTTTTACCGAATGGGGCCCTTCTGTAGATTTCTACTGCTGTGAAGCCAATGAAACGGTGTCTGTAGATTTGCGGGTAACCGATGCTTCTGGCAATGTAAATGTATGTAGGACACAAATTCTGGTGATAGACAATGCCGCCCCACAATGCGAAGCTCCTGAAGCGATATCCGTCAATTGTGGCAATCTGCCGTTTGATTTTGAATTCAATAATTTGACAGATTTGCAATCGGTATTTGGTATGCCCGAAACAATGGATAATTGTCATAATGGTTTTATTCAGGAATTGGTGCCACTGGTAAACATGGCCGATTGTGGTTCAGGCACTATTGTTCGCCGATTCCAGGCCGTGGATCAGTTTGGCAATACTTCTAGTGTATGTGAACAATTTATTACCATCAATACCAGCCGTAATTATGAAATCAGGTTTCCGGCTGATGTAATTGCCGAATGTGAAAGCCCCTATACTGATACGGTAGAAATTTTTTCACTAGGTTGTGAAAGCCTGACTGTTGAGGTCCATGAACAGGTCTTTGATGTTGTTTCAAGTCCGGCATGCTACAGGGTTTTGCGGACTTACTATATTATCGACCATTGTGAATATGATGGTATCAGCCCACCGATAGATATTACCAGAGAAGAAGATTGTGATGGTGATGATGGCAATGAAGCGGTATGGCTACTGCGCCGCGATCAGGACGTTTACCTCGATAGCAATAATAATGAATTGGATAATTTGCCCGCGGCAGGAACAAAGGAAACTAGCTGTGATGGAACGACCAATGCATCGGGTTATTGGCGAACCATCAATTCCAATGGTTATTGGCGGTATACACAGGCTATTGAAGTGCGTGATGGATTGGCTCCAGAAATCATCTTTGATGCCCCGGCAGCATTTTGTAGCAACCAGTCCAATTGTTTGGGAAATGTGACTGCTGATTTTTCAGTAGTGGAACTTTGCTCAACAGTAGATATTAATGTCCGGGTATTTATAGATACCAATAATGATGGTACCCTTGACGGAAATATTAGCAACCAGTCTTTATCGGGCAATTATCCGGACTACAGAATAAATGGTAATTTCCCGAAAGGCAATCATGCATTTGAAGTCAGGGTTGCGGATGGATGTGGAAATCAGGCTGTAGAACGCATCCCATTTGAAGTAGTCGATTGCCTGGCCCCTGCTCCCAACTGTACGGATGGCCTTTCTACTTCCCTGATACTACTCGACGAAAATACCGATGCTGATGGCGATGGCGACGTGGATGTTGCCGGACGCACCTTGCTGGCCACTCAATTTATAGCCGGCTCACCGCTAACCGATTGTTCCGGACCGGTACGTTTTTCTATCCACCAGACCGCTGATGTTATCGCCGGCTCGGATATTCCGAGTCCTGAACATATTGCGACCGTAGTTACTTGTGACGATATAGGGACCGTAATGGTGCGCCTTTATGCATGGGACAATGCCTTTAATCCTTATTCGGTGCAACCCAACGGCATCGTGGGTGGGCCGAACTACGATTTCTGTGAAACATTTCTGCAAGTACAAGATAATATGGGTCTTTGCTCGACCACCAATATAATGGGATCTATCGCCGGGTTGATCATCACTGAGGAAGACCAACCCGTAGAGGAAGTAAGGCTACATTCCAATGTGCCCATGCCTCACGAAATGATGACTGATCCCACCGGTAATTACCTCATGGATAGCCTGAATATAGGATTGGATTACAGTATTGCTCCTGAAAGAAATGGCGATTATCTCAATGGTGTTTCCACGCTTGATTTAATCCTGATCACCAAACATATCTTAGGGACTCAACTGTTGAATTCTCCCTATAAAATGATTGCCGCCGATATCAATGCATCCGATAATATTTCCACTATTGATGTGATACATCTGCGAAAGCTCATCCTTGGTGTTACGCCGGAATTCTCCAATAATAACAGCTGGCGGTTTGTTTATGCCAATTTTGAATTTCCAAATCCGGGCAATCCATGGCAAACCTACTTCCCAGAGGTGATCAACATTAATGATCTGCAAGGGCAATCCCTCCATCATGACTTTATTGCAGTCAAAATAGGTGACGTAAACCTGAGTGCAAACCCCAACGCAAATGACGATGATTTGGAAAATCGGAGTTTGAGTGGCACGTTTTACCTGGAAGCAGATGATGAACAACTCTCGGCAGGAATCATAAAAAATGTACCCTTCAGAGCCGGTGAACTGAATGATATCACTGGATGTCAATTTACCCTGGATTATGATTCTGATTTGCTTGAACTGGAATCCATTCAATATGAACAGTTTACAGAAGGTAATATTCACCAACTTGCAGAAGGCAGGTTGACGGTTAGCTGGAATCATCTGAACAGCGAAGTATTGGAAAGTAATAGTATACTTTTTAGCTTGAATTTCCGGGTTAAAGAGGCCGTTCAACTTCGCAAAGCTTTTGATCTTAATGCCTCCGTCACCTTTGCCGAAGCCTATAATTCAATAGGTGACCTGCTTGATGTTGGGCTTCTTTTCAGAGATGCCAACGCTTCAGAATCTGGGTTTGAATTGCACCAAAATATACCGAACCCATTTCAGGATCGGACGGTGATTGGATTTAATATTCCTGATGCCGCTCGTGCAACACTAACCGTTTATGACCTCGGTGGCCGGGAGTGGAAACGCATCGAAGGGCAATATCAGAAAGGATTCAACCAAATTGCTGTCGAAACTCATGATCTTCCTATCAGTGGTGTATTGTACTATAAACTGGAAACAGGCCAATATACTGCTACAAGAAAGATGATTTTATTAAAGTGAAATAAACACTTAGATATTAAAAGGCTGATCTCTACGGAGATTGGCCTTTTTTATTGATGCATAACAGGTTGCGTCCAGGCAACTTCTACATCACCTACCTGAAAAGGGTTTGGTTTCAGCTGATCAGATATAACTTTGATCCGTACAAATAGCCATTCTTCCTCTACCTGATGGCTGGCTTTGGGACCTTTCACGGTTTTGATAATTTCCGGAACCTGATTTCCTTTTCTGACTCCGATAAATTGGATATCATACTGTATTTCCGGTTCTTCTGAAACGGCGATGCTTAGGAGGTTATTTTCATATTTTATTTCGTCTAATTGCACGCCCGTTGATGCATAAAACTGCCCTGTTTCCATAGCCTTAATTAAACTGGTGGTTTCCAAATTTTCAGTATGCACCATTACCCAGCCACGGCCAGCATTGCTGTATTCTGAACCAAAGAGGTGGTAGCTATGACTATCATCCGTGGCAATACCGTACATCACTGGTTGGTCCCGGTTCAGATAAGTAATATTGATTTGGTCCCACATTTCTTCTGTACCAATATGGGTAGAATCGCCATAATTATTAACTAAAGGATGTCCATTGTACACTTCAAAAAATTGTTCCCCCTGCAACGCTTGCATATCTTCTAGCGTAATTGCATAATAAAAATTGGGATGATTGATATGTACCAGGTTAGGGATACCTGTTTCCGCCCTTTGTTGAAGCGCAGCATTAATATTATTTTGCATAACTTCTAGTACACTTTCCCCGCCCTTGGGTTTGATCAGGCTTTGCACATTGCTTACATTTAGGTGTACCGGCTTGTCCTTATACCCATCCGTAATTTCTTCAGATTCGATGATTAAAAATTCCCCAGGAGCTTCAAACATTGGCCGATATTCTTCCAAGGTTTTCAACTTTACACTGATTCTTCCTGTGTCTTGTTTGTACACTACATTATCGGGGCCAAAATGCGTGCGGTAGGCCTCAAAAGCATTTTCAAGAATTTGATTTTTGGCAATAGTGACCCATTTCTCTTGTCTAGCCAAAACATTGTGATCTGATAAGCCTACAAAATGATAACCATTCGATTTGTACCAGTCCATGATCATCTCTGGAAATTCATCGCCATCACTCCAGTAGGAATGGGTATGCAAATTACCTTTGTACCATTGTTTTTGAGGTGCAACCTCTTGTTTTTTGCAACTGATCAATAGGATTAATAAAAACAAACTACCCAGCATAGATTTTACAGTCATACAGAAATCTATTATTTTTAATAAAAATAAAAGAATACAATAGTGCCGAGCATTAGTATAATAACGGCATAAACCTTCATTTCTCGTATCCAATAATCGACTTTTGCTTTTTCAACTTTTTCCAGCGACCTTTTAGATAATTTTATTGGTCCTTTCGGAATAGTTGTTGGAAAGGTCGATTCATATTGTGCTTTTTTTATACTAAAAAAGCTGGCCTTCCTTTGTAAGCTCCTATTGTATTTTAGGCTCGAAATGGCTGCTTGTGTGAATCCCATGGCTGTTATAGTTGAGGTTAACAATTACTACAACTTAAACCAAAAAGGATGAAAATACAGGTTTTCTCGGCTAAAACAAGCACAATTACGACAAAGTTATTCCCCAAACAATAGCCAGGTATCAGGGTCTAACTCTACCGATACCGGTTTAAAAGCTACTTTGATATCAAAAGTTTCTTCTACATTGTTAATCTCCAGAATTTCTTTCACAAATTGTCCATCCTCACCGATAATTTTAACCTCTAAAGGAAACTGAAACACCACTTCACTTCTATGAATTTGAGAAACTTCCAGATGCACCTTTGATTTTTGGTAGGTCCAACTCGTTCCCAGCACCGGATTACCACCAGTGAAAAGCCATTGTTGAAAAAAGCTTTCTAAATCCTGTCCCGAAACCAGTTCTACTACCCGTTGAAAGTCTTTTGTTGATGCATTACTTAAAGCATATTGTTGGTAATAATCTCGGGTTGCTTGCCAAAAATTATCATCACCAATACGGTTGCGCAACATGTGCAAAAACCAAGCTCCTTTCTGGTAAGAATTCGGGTTCAATAACTTCATGTAGTTTTTGGTGGCCATATCTACCACGGGTGTTTGCACCTGTTTGGAAAAATCGAGCACCTGCTGCCGTTCTTTTTTCATTCTCTCTACAAATGCATCCCTGCCATAAGCATGTTCGATATATAAATCCGTAAAATAGGTGGCAAACCCTTCACTCAACCATATATGTGCCCAATCCGTCTCCGTAGCTGAGTTGCCAAACCACTGGTGTGCCAACTCGTGAGCGATCAAATCTTCATACTCTCGTTTGCCTGTCACTGATTTTTCAAAATAAAAAATATTACTGGCATTTTCCATTCCACCGAAACGGGTCTTGGACTGTACATTCGCAATTTTCCCATAGGGATATGGCCCAATATGTTCTATAAAGTAATCCAATACTTTTTCTGCGATCGCATAGTCGTAAAAACCTTCCGTTCGGTTTTGGGGATATACCCAAGTGGATACCGGCACATCGTGGATTTCGCCCAGGTATTGAATGGCAAACCTGGCTACACCAATGACGGCCACTTTCGTGGGAATGGGCACATTGGTTTTCCAATGACTGAGTTTTACACCATCGGCCAGATTGGTTTCTTCCAATTGAATACCATTCGCCACTACTTGATAATGATCGGGAGCAGTAACCAAAAATTCAAAAGTTGCCTTATCAGCAGGATGATCCACACAGGGAAACCAAAAGTGTGCCCGGTTGGGCCAGTTGTCACCAAAAAAAGTCCGGTCGCCAAAAATATTTTTAGCGATGACCAGTCCATCAGCAGGAATGCCGTGGTAGCTGATCTCATAAGTTCGATAAAGCTCCTGATTCCCTTTGGCCGGCTCTATCGTGAGCAATTGACTTTCGTGATTAAAAGCTACCTTCTGTCCATTTTCAACCACACTTACCACATTCATGCCCGTCGCATCTCGGTCTTGCCCAACCAGGTCAAGCTGGAATTTTTGTGGCTTTTCATTAAATCGAATGAACAAACGTGCCTTACCCTGAATCACGTCGGTAGAATCATTCAGCGTGAGATCAAGGTAGTAATGTTGCACATCAATGATTTGTGCCTGTGTCGATGAGCATAAAATTAAAAATAAGAGCGAGAGTAGATGTTTTGTAAATTGGTTCATATCTTAGGGTGTTTTTGTTGGTTCATGTTTAGAGGTTACCTTCAATGCTGACCTCCAAACATGAACTAAGAGCTACCTCAATGGTGTTCCCAATTTTAATATCAGAGCACCAATAGAGCGATAACCGAAAGATACTATTTTCTTTAAGTTTTCTAAACCAACTATTATGAAATACCTCATTCCTGTTCTTGCTTTTTTTTTGCTGACTTCTTTAGTGGCCTGTTCCGGCAACAACAATCAGGAGTCAAATGAAGAGGCATCTACCACCACTTCCGAAAACAATTCGAGTGAAGAAAATACCGACGAACAACCCACAGACATAGCCTCAGCTATGAAACAAGCCCAAAAAGCACTGGAGCAAGTAAGTGGTGGCGAAAAAGTTGATCCGGTCAATTTCCGGGAACTACAAACCGTGCTTCCCGATCAACTTTCCGGTATGGAGCAAACGGATAAGTCTGGACAGACCACCGGAACTCTTGGTTATAACATTTCGCAGGCAGAGGCAGAATACAAAACTTCCGATGGTAAATCCGTCAAAGTAGGCATTGTAGATACGGGTGGCTTTGCTGCCGGACTGATGGGTATGGCTGCTTGGGCCAGCCTCACTATTGATAAGGAAGATTCAAATGGCTTTGAACGTTCCACGACTATTAATGGCTTTAAAGCTTTTGAAAAATATAATAAAAGATCTAATCGCAGCGAAATATCCCTCTTGGTCGACAACCGTTTTGTAGTGAAAGTCGAAGGCCGCGATGTTGGCATGGATGAATTGCGCGATATGTTAAGCGAAATGAGTTTGAATAAGTTAAGTAACCTGGGCAAATAAACAGACCATCCGCAGAGGGTTGCTCCACAGCCTTCTGCGGATTTTAAACATAAAACCATGAAAACCTGGATCAGCAAAGCAGCATTCCTTCTTTTTTCAACCTTCGTTGCCTTTATTTTGGGATTGTTTGTTGGTGGGTGGCAAGTCCCCAAAGCTAGTGGTCTTGCAGGTGGAGCCATTGTGTTGGGATATGGGGTTATGGGTCTGGTAATAGGTTTGATACTGGCTATTATTCTGGTCCGAAGGCTTTCTTCGCAACACCGCGTTTATGGCAACCTCATTTTGGGTGCCCTCACTTTGACCGGATTAATCTGGATCGGTTACCGTTACCAAATCCGTAATCAACGCCGAGCATTAACCAAAGAAGAATGGCAAAAAAAGCCCGAAGCACCAGATGCATCAAACGATAGCACTCATCAAATTAAGGCCCTTCCTAATTCCGGAAATTAAAAGTGTTCGGAGCACCTATTCACAATATCACCCCCCAACCAATTCCTCAGCCTTCCCAAAGGTATCCAAAAACAATTGGAGAAATTCCGCTTTGCGCTTGAGGCGGTATTGCATGACCCAACGCGGATGTGGAACCGGAAGAATGTGTTCAAAGAAGTGATACTTTTCGTTTATCTTCTGAAAAAATTGGTAGTTCTTGCCCTGCCCCATACAAATACACGCCTTATTACTCACACCAATATCAAATTGAGCACGGATATTTTCCAGGATATGTGGCAAAACCGCATTCTCCAATTTTCGGTCATCGTAGTAATTGTAATTTTTACCGTCCTTGGTAAACCCCAATGGGCAAAGAGAAGTAATGTAGTATTTATCATAAAAAGGCTTTACACCTCCATATTCTTCTATAAAATTGTAGACAAAAACAGAGGATAATTCCTGTCTTTTGTCAAAAGAATTAGCAATACCGCATTGTTCCTCCAGTCGGATCGGATCAGAAAAAGGAACACCGGTAATGCCCGCCCCAAATCGACCGGGGTTGATCCCGAAAATAGCGATACGCTCCTGATGGTCGTTATAATACTTAGCGTAAAATGCGCGTAAGGTCGCCAATGTGGGTTGGTAATGGTACGGATACAAGACCTCAATACCTTTTGGCACCTCCCAATTTGGTTCTAAACCAATCGTAAACTCAATAACTTGCTGTGCAAATGTCGGCTTAGGCATACTTTAACAAATTATTCCTTGACAATCCTATAAAACTTAGCTATTTTTCAGGTTCCAAAAGACATTACCCTCTTTTCTACAACCAACTTTGCCACTCATCACTGAATTTGTCCGTAACTTTGCATCAATGCCTTGACCGGTATTTAGCCGGGTAAGTTTAGCATATATTGATCTTTTTGATAAATTGCAGGTTTTCTTTTTGAACACCTGAACATCGATGAAATATAAGGACCTCAACATAAAAACAAGCGTTTGCAATGGCGACACAAAATAATTATCAGCTCTTAATTGAGAAGCTTGACCAGTTTATTCGAAAATATTATATCAATCAGCTCATCCGCGGGGCCCTTTACAGTATTGCATTGATTGTGGTACTGTTTTTGACTACTGCCCTGATGGAATACAATTTTTATTTTGATACCAGTGGTCGTAAGTTACTATTTTATTCCTTTATCGGGGTGAGTGCAATCGCCCTGGCTGGTTGGGTATTTCTTCCTTTGCTGCGGTATTTTCGCCTGGGCTCTGTGATCTCGCATGAGCAGGCTGCCCAAATTATAGGCAACCACTTCACGGATGTAAAGGATAAATTGCTGAATATCCTCCAGCTCCGCCAACAAGCTGATCAATCTGGCCAAAAAGACTTGATCCTGGCCAGTATCGATCAGAAATCTGAAGAAATCAAACCGATTCCCTTCCGATCTGCTATCAATCTGAATCAAAACCGGAAGTATCTTCGTTATGCGTTGCCACCACTTTTTTTATTGCTCATTCTTTTGCTCGCCGCACCCAGCATGCTGCGTGATAGCACGGATCGGTTGATTCACAACAATCGGAAATATGTCAAGCCGGCACCTTTTCATTTTACAATAAATGAAGAAGAGCTCTCTGTCGTACAATTTGAAGATTATCCGCTCACCGTAAAAATTGAAGGCGAAGAATTACCTAATGAAGTTTTTATCGATGTCGATAACTATCAATACCGATTGACGAAGGAAGCACCCAATTTATTTTCCTACCGATTCAGCAACGTCCAAAAGTCAACCGATTTTAAATTATTTTCTGGTAAGATAGCCTCCGATGAATATACACTCGATGTACTGAAAAAACCCAATTTACTGGGCTTTGAAGTAAAACTGGATTATCCAGCTTATACCCAACGTACAGATGAGGAGTTGAAAAGTATCGGTGATATGGTTGTTCCCATCGGCACAAACATTGACTGGGTTTTTAATGCTCAGAATACAGACGCTATTGACCTACGTTTTAGTGGTGTTCAGGAAAAAGAACCTTCTAAACGTTTTTCTGACGAGCTATTCACCTACAAGCGCCGAGCCTTGAAAGACGAATCCTATCGTCTTTATGTCTCAAATGAAGCCTTGCCCAATGCGGATTCTATCAACTATACCATTACCATAATTCCCGATCTTTATCCGAATATCAAGGTTGAAAAATTTCAGGATAGTACCGATCAGAAATTGTTGTTTTTTGTCGGTGATGCTTCCGATGATTATGGCCTGCTCAGTCTCTCTTTCAATTACCGAATCAAACACGAAAGTGATAAAGAAGAGCCTCTCAAAACCATAAAACTGAAAAAACCAGAAGGTAGGCAGGTTCGTTATGACCATACTTTCGCCATGTCTGATCTGGAATTGAAGCCGGGCGATGAAGTTAGTTTTTATTTCGAAGTATTTGATAATGATGCCGTAAATGGTAGTAAGTCAGCCCGTACCGGTTTGATGGTCTTTAATATGCCAACCCTTGAGGAGTATGAAGATATGGCTGAAGCCAATGACAAGGAAATCAAGAAAGATCTGAAAAAAGCACTGGACGAATCCCGTAAAATACAGGAAGACATGAAGAAAATGCGGGAAAAAATTCTCCAGGAAAAAGAAATGGATTGGCAGAGTCGTAAGGAGTTGGAAAAACTCCTGGACCGTCAGAAGGATTTAGAAAAGCAGTTGGAGAATGCCAAAGAGAAGTTTGATGAAAACCGTAAAAACGAGGAAGAGTTTTCAAAAACCCAAGAGAAAATCCAGGAAAAACAAGAAAAGCTGGAACAGCTCTTTGAAGAAGTAATGAGTGAAGAAATGAAAGAGTTGATGAAGCAGATTGAAGAGTTGCTTCAGGAAATCGAAAAGGATAATGCCTTGGAGATGATGGAGGAGATGGAAATGTCTGATGAGGAAATGGAAATGGAACTCGATCGTCTTCTGGAATTATACAAACAGCTAGAGGTAGAAAAGGAAATGCAGGATATCGTTAAAAAGCTGGAAGAATTGGCAGAAGAACAAGACAAACTGAGCGAGGAAACAGAAAAAGCTGAAAACAAAGAAGACCAACAAAATGGAGAAGAAGGTAAAGAGGAAGATAAAAAAACACAGGAAGAACTAGAGAAGAAGCAGGAAGAGATCAACGAGGAGTTTGATAAGTTGCAGGAGAAGATGGAAGAGACGGAAAAGAAAAATGAAGAGTTGGAATCACCTAAAGAATTAGGCGATTATGATGAAGAAATGGAAGATATCGAGGAGGAATTGGATCAAAGCCAGGAGCAATTACAACAACAGCAAAACAACAAAGCTTCAAAATCACAAAAGAAAGCCTCTCAGAAAATGAAGAGCATGGCGATGGACATGCAGATGCAAATGGAGTCTGGTGAAATGGAGCAATTGGAAGAAGACATGGATGCCCTTCGGCAGTTGCTGGAAAACCTGGTTGGCATGTCTTTCGACCAGGAAGACCTAATCAGCGATTTTAACAATGCGACTATCAATACGCCTAAGTACGTAGAATTAGTCCAGGAGCAATTCAAACTGAAAGACGACTTCCGCCTCATTGAAGATAGCCTGCAGGCACTAAGCAAAAGAGTGTTCCAGATCGAATCCTTTGTTACCGAAAAGGTTTCTGAAATTAAGAACAACATGAAGGAATCACTGGAAGATCTTGAAGAAAGACGTAAAACCCAAGCCAGTGATCACCAACAACGCATCATGAAAAACACCAACGACCTGGCCCTTATGCTTAGTGAAGTGATGAATCAGATGCAACAACAAATGTCTGGCATGATGTCTGGCAGTCAAATGTGTAACAAACCCGGACAAAAAGGTAAAAGTGGCTCCGTTCCTAAGGATAAAATGGGCAAAAGCCAAGAAGAACTTAACCAGCAAATGAAAAATACGCTGGAAAAGATGAAGAAGGGAAAGGGAGCGAGTAGCAAAGAATTTGCTGAAATGGCCGCCAAACAGGCTGCTATGCGTAAAGCCTTACGTGAGCAACAACAGGAAAAACAGCAAAAAGGACAGGGAGGCGATAAAGAACTGCAAGACCTGATCGAGCAAATGGATAAAACCGAAACAGACCTGGTCAATAAAAAACTAACCAATGAAATGATGAAGCGCCAACAGGAAATTCTAACACGCCTGCTCAAACACGAAAAAGCAGAGCGGGAAAGAGAATACGAAGAAAAGCGCAAAGCAGAAACCGGTTCACAAAAAGAACGCAAAATGCCGCCTTCTCTGGAAGAATATATTAAAAAACGAGAAGCAGAAATCGAAATGTATAAAACCGTTTCACCTTCTCTCAAGCCTTATTACAAATTCCTGGTTGAAGAATACTTCAAAAACCTGAAAGGAGAAGGCGCAACTAAATAATGTTTGTCTCAAAAAACGCTGCGCGAATCGCGCAGCGTTTTTTTTAAATTACAGATGTGACCCTTTTTATTTTTCACGTCTTTTATATAAAGACAATAGAATTTGATCTCTTTTTTAAGAATTCGTTAACTTATTTTCGTCTATAAGTACTTTAACTATTGCATCTTTGCGGGATTTATGTTAATTTTCATTGTCTAACGAATATGAGTACAACTTTAACTATGCTGGAACTCCCATCAAATCCGAGAAATATTGCTAAAGTAGAAAGGTTTGTAGCTGAAGTAGTGGAAGAATTTAAACTAAGCCCTGACCTTTATGGCAATATTCTGGTAAGCCTTACAGAGGCCGTTAATAATGCCATCATTCATGGCAATGATAAAGACGAATCTAAAAAGGTTCAGATTCGCCTTAGGCGCCGGAAAGATAGTCTCGCTATTCGGGTCACTGACCAAGGCAGAGGCTTTGACCACCATAGTATTCCTGATCCTACTGCTCCCGAAAATCTCCTAAAAATAGGTGGCCGTGGTGTATTTTTAATGCATGAACTTTCTGACAATATCAAGTTTCATAATAACGGAAGAACTGTAGAAATGCATTTTAAAATTCAGTGATGTCTGACAACGACGGTTTACTCTTTGAACCTGAATGGCCCTCCGAAGCCGAGCCTTCCATCGAATATTACTCAGAAGATATTGACTTCGACGTTGATAATCCGACCAAACTTTCTAGTTGGATAACGTCAGTGATAGAAGCCGAAAAAAAAGAACTCCTTCACCTTAACTTCATTTTTAGTAGCGACAATTATCTACACCAGATTAACCTGGAATACCTCAATCACGATACTTTTACCGATATCATCACCTTTCCTTATTCCGATCCACCTCGTATCCACGGAGATATTTTTATTAGTATAGAGCGTATTAGAGAAAATGCCCATCAATTCAAAACGAGTTTTTCCAACGAACTACATCGGGTAATGATCCACGGAGTGCTCCACCTTTGTGGCTATGGCGATAAGCTACCAGAAGAAAAAAGTCTCATGACCAAAAAAGAAAATGGAGCCCTGCAAATGCGCTCAATTCTCTAAAAATCAATACTTTTGTGTCTTCTCCACCCTAACCACTTTTTATGGTTCTTTGACAAATCCCCTGATTCGTCAAAGAAAGAATATATTTCTGCAACAGAAAATCCCATAACATGAAAGTTTTAAAATTTGGTGGTTCTTCGGTAGCCAAACCTGAGCGTATCCGAAGTATTATTGAGATTCTGAAGTCGTATTACTTGCAAGGTGACCAATTTACAGTCGTATTTTCGGCCTTTGGGGGAGTAACCGATTCACTCATTCAAATGAGCCAGCTCGCTGCTGAAGGTGATGATTCTTATCTCGAAATTTTTGAACAATTTAGCCAAAGGCACCTCGATACGGCCAAAGACCTGCTCGGAAGCGAATACCTGACCGAGGTTATTCCACACCTGGAAAAGAACCATGAAGTACTCAAAAATTTACTTTATGGCGTATTTCTGGTTAGGGAGGCTTCCTCCAGGACCATGGATTACGTACAAAGTTTTGGTGAACGTAATTCGGCTTATATCATTTCTTTTGCCCTAAAACATAATGGAATCAATGCCAATTATCTCGACGCACGAAAAATAATCAAGACGGATAAAAGTTTTGGTGTGGCAAAAGTTGACTTTGATTTAACCTATCAAAAAATTAAGGAACACTACGCTGAGTATCCGGAAGTACAAATTGTTACCGGATTTATTGCTTCTGCAAAAGGGGGACTGACAACAACCCTTGGCCGGGGTGGATCCGATTACACAGCTTCAATCGTGGCTGCTGGCCTCAATGCCTCCTCTGTAGAAATTTGGACAGATGTAAACGGAGTGCTTACCGCTGATCCTAGAAAAGTAAAAAAGGCATTTACAATCCCCTCCATGACTTATGAAGAAGCCATGGAAATGTCTCACTTTGGTGCTAAGGTTATTTATCCACCTACCCTACAACCAGTACTAAGCAAAAAGATTCCTTTATATATTAAAAATACTTTTAATCCGTCTTTTGCGGGAACAATGATTTCCAGCAAATCAGACCCTGCAGGTCATGCGGTAAAAGGTATTTCCTCCATCAATGATATTGCCTTACTGACTCTTTCTGGTAGCGGTCTTTTTGGAGTTCCCGGTATAGCAGGAAGGTTGTTTGGGGCACTGGCCCAGGCCGGCATCAATATCATTTTGATTACGCAGGGTTCCTCTGAAAATGCAATCAGCTTTGCTATTCAGCCACAATTAGCGATCAAAGCCCGAAAACGGGTTGAAAAGGAATTCGAATATGAAATGCAGATGCAGATGGTCCAACCGGTAAAAGTTGAAGAACATTTATCGGTAATTGCTATCATCGGTGAGAATATGCGATACCGTCCTGGCATTGCAGGCCGACTCTTTGATGCTCTGGGTAAAAACGGAATCAATGCTGTGGCTATAGCCCAGGGGTCTTCCGAACTCAATATTTCAGTCGTCATCAATCGCCAAAATGAGGCAAAAGCATTAAACTCGTTGCATGAGGCTTTCTTCCTATCTGACACAAAAGAACTCCATTTGTTTATCGTTGGTGTTGGACTAATTGGAAGCACCCTGATTGAACAAATCAGAAAACAATCCGAGTTTTTGAAAAGTCAACGCTCTTTAGAAATTAAGGTTGTTGGACTTTCCAATACAAAAAAGATGTTGTTTGATGAAAATGGTATTGAACTCGATCATTGGCGCAATGCTTTAACTGAATCTGCAGTAACCGCTAATATTCCCACGTTCATTGAAAAGATGAAGAACCTCAATCTAAACAATACTATTTTTATTGATAATACGGCCGATGAAAAAATAGCAAGTTATTACGAATCCATACTCGATTCAAGTATCTCTGTTTCGACTCCAAATAAAATCGCCACCTCTTCAGCTTTTCTTCAATATCAGCGATTGAAAAATATCGCTCGCAAACGTGGGGTGCAATTTATGTATGAAACCAATGTCGGTGCAGGTCTTCCTGTAATTTCTACACTCAATGATCTCATAAACAGTGGTGACCAAATTATTAAAATTGAAGGCGTTTTATCAGGTTCCCTTTCTTTCATCTTTAACTCATTCGAGGAAGGTGTTCTCTTTAGTGAAATTGTCAAACAAGCCAAAAAGCGTGGTTTTACCGAACCAGACCCGAGGGTTGATTTACAAGGTATTGATGTTCGTCGCAAATTAATTATCCTTGCGCGGGAAACCGGATTAGAAATTGAAAGTAGCGATGTGCATATTGAAAGCATTTTACCCCAAGCTTGTGCGGAAGCCAAATCGGTAGATCTATTTTTTGAAGCTATCGAAAAAGCCGATGATTATTTCGAAGGCTTACGGGCAAAGGCCGCCAAAGACGGAAAAGTTTTGCGCATGATTGCCAAGTTAGAAAATGAAAAAGCCAGCATTAGTTTGGAGGCCGTCGATATGAGCCACCCATTCTATTTCTTAAGTGGAAGTGACAACATGATTGTATTCACGACCGACCGGTATAAGGACCGTCCATTGGTAGTACGTGGCCCTGGGGCCGGTGCAGAGGTCACGGCAGCAGGCATATTCGCCGAAATCATTAAAATCGGCAACTCATTGATATAACAAACTGACTATCAAATATTTATATGAATTCTATAAAAGTATTTGCACCTGCATCTGTAGCCAATGTTGCAGTAGGGTATGACATTCTCGGTTTTGCGCTGGAAAAACCTGGTGATGAAGTTATTGTGCGATTTAGTGACCAGATAGGCTTTAGGATTACGGAAATAAGTGGTGCCAATGGTAAGTTACCTTTAGAAGTTGCTAAGAATACTGCGGGTGTTGCGGCACTTCGTTTATTGGAACATTTAGGAAAAACAGACTTAGGTATTGAAATGCAGATCCACAAAAAAATGCCTTTTGGCAGTGGTTTGGGGTCAAGTGCTGCAAGTGCAGCAGCAGGGGTTTTTGCAGTCAATGAATTATTAGGAGGCCCGTTGACTAAACTCGAACTTTTGCCTTTTGCCGTTGCGGGAGAGCAAGTTGCCGATGGTGCTTATCATGCCGATAATGTAGGCCCTTCCCTTCTCGGTGGTATGTTATTTATTCGAAATAATGATGCGCTTGATGTTCATCAACTACCGGTTCCTGAAGATTTGTACGCCGCAGTTGTTTATCCTGAGGTAGAAGTTTTGACAAAAGATGCCCGTGAAGTCCTAAGTGATACTGTTTCTTTAAAAAATCATATAGAACAAACGGGTAACCTTGGTGGCCTTTTGATAGGTTTTTTCGAGTGTGATTATGAACTGATAGGGCGTTCTTTGCGCGATGTAATTATTGAACCACAAAGAGCTAAATTAATTCCTCACTTTGCTGAGGTAAAGGCCGCCGCATTAAAACACGGTGCATTGGGTTGTAGTATTTCCGGAGCAGGGCCTTCTATTTTTGCCTTGTGTAAAGGTGAAGTCCTAGCCAATAATATTGGAGCAGCCATGCAGCAAATCTTCAACAATCAGCAAATCAACAATCAATTGTTCGTCTCCCCTATCAATAGAGATGGCGCGATTAAATTATAATTCAATGCAACTATACAGTACTCGAAATAGAAATAATTTGGTTTCTTTAAAAGAAGCAGTCTTAAAAGGTTTACCGGAAGACAACGGATTATACATGCCGGTAAGGTTTCCTGAACTGGAAAAGTCATTCATTCAAAACTTGCATCAATATACTTTTGCTGAAATTGGATTTGAAATTTGCAGTCAATTATTCAACGGAGCCATCCCTGAACATGATCTCCGTAACATCATTGACCAAGCTATTTCCTTTCCTGCTCCACTGGTTCAACTCGATGAACAGAAATATATTTTAGAATTATTTCATGGCCCGTCTTTAGCCTTTAAGGATTTTGGGGCACGGTTCATGGCTCAATTAATGAGTTATTTTAACCGTGGAGAAAATCAAGAATTAGTCATTCTTGTCGCTACTTCCGGTGACACGGGTGGCGCAGTTGCCGCTGGGTTTCATCAAGCGCCGGGTATCAAAGTTGTCATCCTCTACCCTTCCGGCAAAGTCAGTATGTTGCAAGAAAAGCAATTAACTACCTTGGGTCATAATGTAACAGCATTGGAAATCGATGGCACTTTTGATGATTGCCAAGCTTTGGTCAAACAAGCATTTCTTGATTCCGAACTCAAAGAAAATATCCGATTAAGCTCTGCGAATTCTATAAATATCGCCAGGCTTATACCTCAGTCTTTTTACTACTTTGAAGCATATAAACAATTGGCAAAAGATGGCAATCCAGTAGTTTTTTGTGTCCCTAGTGGAAACTTTGGCAACCTCACCGCTGGGCTGATTGCACAAAAAATGGGTCTTCCAATTCAACATTTCATTGCTGCTACTAATGCTAATGATGTTGTACCAGAGTATCTTTCCTCTGGTCAATTCACTCCAAGACCATCGGTCCGAACACTCTCAAATGCAATGGACGTTGGCAACCCATCTAACTTTGCTCGTTTACTTGACCTATATAAAAATTCAAAAAGTTCCACGTGGAACATTATGAAACATTCCATTTCGTCCTTTCACTTCAGTGATTCAGAAACAGAATTTGGACTAAAGGAGGTTTCAGACAAGTACAATTACACGATCGACCCACATGGAGCAGTAGGGTATTTGGCTCTAAAAGAGTACCAAAAAACGAATAAAAACACTCGGGGCATCATCCTTGAAACAGCACATCCTTCAAAATTTAATGATGATGTAGAACGAATTTTGGGTCATAAAATTGAAATCCCGGAGCGTCTGGCCAAGCTTGCTAAGTTAAAAAAAGAAGCAATTTCTATTCCCAACGCGTATCCTGTGTTCAAAGATTGGTTGCTAAAACAGTACTAAAACATCCTAAAACACGATGCTGTTTTTCACAAAATAATGCCTGGTATAGAATAAATACCGGGCATTACTTTTTTGAATACGCCTAATATCTTAGCAATAATAGCTCCATTCTTTTTTCTATTTTAGCATCAGATTAAATGTTCCACGTGGAACATTGGGCAAAGTTTCATGCTTATTATTTAACTACCTTTAGAAAAACACTCCAATCATGGGAAGAAAAACACCCTTATTTCTGGTCTTATTCTTATTCAGTATTGCCTTGTTGTCTCAACAACATACCACTGACCCAAACAAATTTCAGCAATTAAACGAAGAATTACCTACCCCTAATGTCTACCGAACTGCCGGGGGAGCACCCGGCCATCAGTATTGGCAGCAGCAGGCAGATTACAAAATGGATCTGGAATTAGACGATGAGCAACAAAGAATCTATGGTGAAGAGACCATTACTTACCACAATAATTCTCCTGATCAATTAGAATATCTATGGTTGCAACTAGACCAAAATCGTCGAACGAAAGACTCCGACACCTATGCTAGTAATCCTACTTCCATCACAAATCAAATGAGCATACAAGATATTAGATCCCTTGAACCTGATTTTGATGGTGGATTCAAACTTGATTTTGTCAAAGATGCAGCCGGCAATTCGCTACCTCATACCGTTGTAAAAACCATGATGCGTATTGATTTGCCTCAACCACTAGCACCAGGAGCAAGCTTCACCTTCCAAATTAAGTGGTGGTACAATATAAATAATCGATTTTTTCTTGGACAAAGAGCTGAAGATGGAGGTCGTTCAGGATATGAATATTTCCCTGAAGATGGAAACTACCTCTATACAATTGCTCAATTTTTCCCAAGAATGTGTGTGTATAATGATGTAGACGGATGGCAAAATAAACAGTTTTTGGGTAGAGGAGAATTCGCTCTGACCTTCGGGAATTATGAAGTCAGTATTACTGTACCCGCTGATCACCAGGTAGCAGCAACTGGAGAGTTGGTCAATATCAAAGAAATATTATCGAAAAAACAACTGGACCGTTGGGAGCAAGCAAGGAAAGAAAGAATCAATCCGGTCATTATTGTGACTGAAGCAGAAGCCAGAGAAGCAGAAAAAAGAAAATCAAAGGATAAAAGAACATGGGAATTTTCAGCCCAAAATGTACGTGATTTCGCATTTGCTTCTTCTCGTAAATTTATCTGGGATGCAGTGGGCGTAGAAATGGGAGACGATAGAGTAGTCATGGCCATGTCGATGTACCCCAAAGAAGGTAATCCACTCTGGGAAAAATATTCCACCAAGTCTGTAGCCCACACATTAAAATGGTATTCTCATTATACTTTCGATTATCCATATCCAATGGCATGGTCTATTCATACAGATCAGATTGGCATGGAATATCCGATGATCTGTTTCAATGGTCGGCGACCGGAAAAAGATGGCACCTATAGTGAACGAACCAAATATGGATTGATTAGTGTAATCATCCATGAAGTCGGGCATAACTATTTTCCAATGATCGTGAATTCTGATGAACGTCAGTGGACCTGGATGGATGAAGGCTTAAACTCATTTCTACAATACCTGGCAGAACAACAATGGGAAAGGAATTATCCATCCCGGCGCGGACCTCCAGTCAATATTGTTGATTATATGAAAGGGGATAAAAGTAATATTTCTCCCATTATGACCAATTCAGAATCCATTTTTCAATTTGGCAATAATGCTTATGGTAAACCGGCCACAGCACTCAATATTCTTCGCGAGACGGTAATGGGGCGCGAGCTTTTTGATTATGCCTTTAAACGTTATTCCCATCGTTGGATGTTTAAACATCCCACACCTGCTGATCTATTTCGTACCATGGAGGATGCTTCGGGCATTGACCTGGATTGGTTTTGGCGAGGTTGGTTTTTCACTACCGATCATACAGATATAGCTATTGAGGATGTCAAGTGGTTTCGTTTGGATTCCCAAAATCCGGAAATTGAAAATGAATTAACAAAATTAGACAGAGATAAGCAAGAACAGTACATCGGATTTACTCGCAACAGAAAAGAGATTGAAAAAACCCAAGATGAAATTGATCGAGATATTCGCGATTTTTATACCGATTATGATCCCCTTAAAGTGACCATATTAGACAAAGAAGATTACAACACCTACCTTCGATCTTTAATTCCAGAAGAACAGCGACTGTTAACGGAAGGCAAAAATTATTATGAAATAACTTTTAAAAATATCGGAGGCCTGATCATGCCCTTGATCCTGAAAATGGAATATGCTGATGGCAGTACAGAAGTGCACCGCATCCCAGCAGAAATATGGAGGTACAGAAGTGATCAGGTAAGCAAAGTATTTGTAAGCAAAAAGGAACTCAGTAGGGTAGTACTGGATCCATATCTGGAAACTGCCGATACAGATGTTTTTAATAACACTTATCCCCGTCAAGCAAAAATTAACCGCTTTGAACTTTTCCGGCAAAAGTCTGCAGAACAGGAATCTGAAAATCCTATGCAACGAGCCAAACGCGCAAAAGATAAATCAGGTACAGATTGATGACTAAATAAATGCAAGTTTTTCCATCAGCATGAATATTTTTATCCATTTATGAGGAAAATCAAGTTAGACTTTTAAAAATACACATAACTTATTGATAATCAATTAATTAAATCAATAAAATCCGCAACTAAATTGTTATGTATTAAAAAACAGCGTTTCCTAATATAAATTTTTCTATGTCCATAGGAAACGCTGTTTTTTATCACCTTTCCTTTACAAAATCCCGAATCCAATAAAGAGTCAAAACTATGCATCAAAAGTAAAACCCCTTTCATGATGGTTTGTTATATCTTCGTACTTAGATTCTAATATGAATATAATGATAGACTACAAAAATCCGAAACTGATCATTGAGACGAGCAAGGTGGCTGAAAACAAAATAAGTTGGCAGAGTCCTTCCAATTTAGCCATTGTAAAATATTGGGGAAAACATGGCATACAATTACCAAGGAACCCATCGATCAGTTTCACGTTAGATAAGGCCTATACTGAAACCACTTTATCCTATACCCCCAAAACAGGAGTTGACCAGGGAATTGATTTAGAGTTTCTTTTTGATGGTCAATCCAATGAAGCATTCAGAGGAAAAGTACTTAAGTTTCTAGAAAGTCTAACAGATATTTTTCCTTTCCTCCGACAAGTGCGTTTGTCGATTGAATCCAAAAATTCTTTTCCTCATTCTGCAGGGATTGCTTCTTCAGCTTCAAGTATGAGTGCTTTGGCTTTATGCCTTTGTAGTATGGAACATCATTTTTTTGGAAGCTTATCCGACGATCAAGAATTCCGTAGAAAGGCATCCTATATTGCCAGACTGGGATCGGGTAGTGCTTGCCGTTCTATTTATGCCACTATGGGGTTGTGGGGTGCTACCGGAGAAGTTGGTGATTCATCAGATCTCTATGCTATTCCTTTTGAAAAAGAGTTACACTCAATTTTCACAACGTTCCACGATGATATTCTGATTGTTAGTAAAGGAGAAAAAAGTGTCTCCAGTCGGGCCGGGCACAGTTTAATGGATGGCAACATCTATGCTGAAAATCGTTATTCTCAGGCCAGGCAAAGAATGCATCGTTTGCTTGGCGCACTCCGTAGCGGTGATTTGGAAACTTTTGGTCAAATTGCGGAAAGCGAAGCCCTCACTTTGCACGCTCTGATGATGACTTCCAACCCACCCTATATATTAATGCATCCTAACTCTCTTTTATTGATTGAAAAAATTTGGGACTTTCGGCAGGAAACCGGTGATCCTTTATTTTTTAGTCTTGATGCCGGCCCCAATCTGCATTTGCTCTACCCCGAAACAATAAAGGATAAGGTGCAGGCTTTTATAAAAAATGACTTAATCCAATATTGTGAACAAAGACAGTGGATTGCTGATCAGGTCGGAAAAGGTCCATTGCAATTAGGGTAAGCGCTTGTTTGGAGGTCGGCTTTTGTAGCGTCTCGGCTCAGCCAAAGATGATGAAACAATACTTTTTTTGAAGGTCGGATATACAATAACGAAGCATCACCAAAAAAGGGATCCTTGGCAGCCAAATGGTTGGCCTCCAAACAAGCTTAAATATAAACGGATATGAAATATTTCATTTCAACCATTAACCTCTTCATTTTTCTGCTTCTTAGTACACAGGCTTGCACTCAAAATATACCAGATAACCGGGCAAAAGTACAGGATGAAGACTTTGATGAAAAGATCAGTGGGTTAATCAATTTTACTGTTCCTACAATTGGTGTAACAGAACTACATAATATTCAAAATGAAGTTTTTATCTTTGACACCAGAAAATGGGAAGAGTACGAGGTGAGTCATATTCCGGGAGCAAAATATCTTGGTTATGGTGACTTTGAAGCCAGTCGAATGGATGATGTTCCAAAAGACGCTCCCATCGTACTTTACTGCTCCATTGGTTACCGAAGTGAAAAAATTGGAGAAAAGCTCCAAGCCCTAGGATTCACTAATGTCAGTAACCTTTACGGCAGCATTTTCGAGTGGGTAAATCACGACTATAAAATAGTCGATAAGTATGAAAAACCAACTAGAAAATTGCATACCTATAATAGAAATTGGAGTAAGTGGGTCGATGAAAAGAAAGCAGAGAAAACCTGGTAGCAACGCTAGCTTCCCGATCTTGTAATTTCAAAAGACTTTCAATATGGATTTATTTGAAAAGTTTAAGGCCAACCGCGGACCATTAGGTCAGTATGCGGAAGTAGCTCATGGTAATTATGCTTTCCCTAAGCTGGAAGGTGAATTGGGAAGTCGGATGACTTTCAAGGGTCAGGAGATGATTGTTTGGAGCCTTAACAGTTATCTGGGATTGGCCAATCACCCTGAGATTCGCGAAGCTGATGCCAAAGCTGCTGCAGATTGGGGAATGGCATACCCAATGGGAGCCCGCATCATGTCGGGTGAAACCAGCCAACATGAAATGCTGGAAGCAGAACTGGCTGACTTCATCAAAAAGGAAGCTGTCCTCTTGCTAAATTTTGGCTATCAGGGGATTGTCTCTCTCGTTGATTCGTTGCTGGATCGCCGGGATGTAGTTGTTTATGATAAAGACAATCATGCTTGTATCTATGATGGGATTCGGCTGCACATTGGGACTCGTTTCCCTTTTGAGCACAATGACATCGAGAGCTTTAGTAAACAAATTGAAAGAGCAGCCGCCAAAGCCAAGGAAACCGGCGGTGGTTTATTGGTGATTACCGAAGGGGTATTTGGTATGCGTGGCGAGCAGGGAATTCTAAAAGAAATCGTTGCTTATAAATCTAAATATAACTTCCGCTTATTGGTAGATGATGCACATGGTTTTGGAACTCAGGGTAAAACAGGAGCCGGAACCGGAGAAGAACAAGGCGTACAAGATGATATCGATCTTTATTTCAGCACCTTCGCTAAATCAATGGCCAGCATTGGTGCATTTATTGGAGGCAACAAAGATATTATCAACTATTTGCGGTACAATCTGCGTTCACAGGTTTTCGCCAAATCTCTACCAATGCCAATCGTAATTGGTGCGCGTAAGCGTTTGGATATGTTGCGGACCCGTCCTGAATTGAAAGCAAAGCTTTGGGAGAATGTATATTTGCTGCAAAATGGCTTGAAAGAAAACGGTTTTGACATAGGTAATACCAATGCTTGTGTAACACCAGTTTATTTGCACGGTTCAATTGGTGAAGCGGCTATGTTAGTTCAGGATATGCGTAGTAATTACAAAATTTTCTGCTCAATCGTATTGTATCCGGTTATTCCAAAAGGAATGATTTTACTGCGTTTGATTCCAACTGCAGCACATACCAAGGAAGATATTGATATTACCATCCAGGCTTTCAGCGAAGTAGCGAAGAAGTTGAAGGATGGCGTATATGAAGAACAGGCCAAAATAATGATGCCGACCGTATAGAAAAGATTCAATCTGAAACGATAAAAACGGCCAGCTGAACAGAGTTCAGTTGGCTGTTTTTTTTGAATCTGTAATGTGGAAAATGAATGCTCAAAGGGACGTAAAATTTGACCTACCTACCTTATCCACAAAGTTATCCACACCTGTTAATTTCTTGTTGGAACTACTTGATATATAACAAATAGAACAATTGTCAACAATAGTAATGCGCCTGCCTGATGCAACACACCAAGAGCAACAGGAACCATTCCAACACAATTAATTAAAGTAAATATCCCCAATAAAACCTGGATTACCAACATAGTTACCAACAAGATTATTCCAACTCGAAAAGGAGGGCTCGTCGACATTTTTATGGCTTTATAAAAATACCAGAAGATCAGGCCAGACAATAGATAAGCAGTGGTTCTGTGTAACAGTTGTATGAGTGCTGACATAAAAGGCGAAGTATCGTAGTGTACAAAGTTATTCACATTCCATTGATCTGCAATTGTTAACACTCCGGGAATCCATTGGCCATTCATATCTGGCCAGGTTGGATAAAATAAACCGGCCTTCATTCCCGACATAATTCCACCCAAAATAATCTGTATAGACAATACCACAAAAATGACCTTAATCCACCTTTTTAACAGCGTATTGTGGATAACTTTTTTATCCGGTTGCAACACCCCTAATGTAGTCCACCAAAGATAACTGTACAGGACAAATGCCAGACTAAGATGCATGGTCAATTTATAGGCATTTACCCAAGGCCGGTTGACCAAGCCACTGGCTACCATGATCCAGCCAAAGGATGCCACTACTGCAGCCAACAAGACGACAATGCCCAGTCGCCTCATCAGGGGTTTATCGAGCATCTTACGCTGCCAAAAGATCAGAAAGGGGACAGCGAAGACAAACCCCATTAATCGCGCCCAGAGCCGGTGTATGTACTCCCAGAAGAAAATGAACTTGAAAGAGGAGAGACTCATTCCTTGATTAATTTTGGCATATTGTGGCGTCTCTTTATACAAATCAAAGGCCTCCTGCCACTCCGCGGCATTGAGGGGAGGCAACGTCCCTGTTACAATTTCCCATTTAGTAATGGATAGCCCAGACCCCGTAAGTCGGGTGATGCCTCCAACAACTACCTGAACAAAAATCATAAAAAGGCCAATGATCAACCAAACCTTTACTAGTGTATGATAAGACTTTGGCAAAATTTCTGATGTACTAGTGGATATATTGGATGCTTGATTCATGATCGCATTGTTTGAAAACAAATGATATGATTTGGTTTTGTTTCCCCGGTTTCTGTATTTTGATCTCTGATCTATTAATAGTTATTTTTATTAAATTTTTTAAAACCCCTATCATAATCAGTGCTGTTAGTTTGTCAGTAAAAAAGTGTGTTAATTTTATGTAAATTCATTATTAAGATAATGTCAATAGTTTTCCACAGCTTTTCCACTGATTGATCCCTGAATAGAACTGGGTTTTACAAAGTAATTCACAGTTGGTGTAAAAGTTATTAATAGGATAACTTTTTTGTCGGCAGAGGCTATTTTTTTACTTTTTGATGTCAATAACTACTATAGATATCCACGAAAATGATAGGGTTGGTCGTTGTCCACAATGGGGGGAGAGGTTGTTTCTTAGCCAATGTGCAAAACCTATCTGCTTATCCACGGTACGCTCACAATTTCTGTGGAAAACCTTATTTGCTAAAATATTGGTTTTTATACTTTTATAAAGTAGTGATTAATCAATTGTGAATAACTATTTTACAGGCATTATTTAAGATTTGTTTTTGATATCCATCGATTTGTTTTTAGTTTTAGTGAGTGTTGGTGTAAAGCCTATTTTTCGTTCAAATCCTTTCAAACAATAAACTTGTTGCGCAGGGGCAACATAGTAAGTACCCCTTGATGATCCCTGCGAAACAAGTCTAATAAACCTCAGTACATGTGTGGTCGATTTTCATTTGTGGCTTCAAAAGAAAAGATTCAACAACAGATGGGTGAAAACCTTGATGTAGGCGCCAATCTGCGGATCAATTTCAATGTAGCACCTACTCAACATGCCTATGTTATCACTAATGATAAGCCTGATATTTTACAATATATAACCTGGGGGTTGATCCCATATTGGTCGAAAGATGGTAAAAATGCGGGAAAATTGATCAATGCCCGACGGGAGGGGATTGAATCCAAGCCTTCATTCAGGGTGCCATTGCGCAAAAGACGCTGTCTAATTTTGGCAGATAGTTTTTATGAATGGCGGAAGGAAGGAACTCAAAAAATTCCTTACCGGATTTTTATGAAAAATGGCGATCTGTTGGTCATGGCTGGAATTTGGGATGCCTGGTACAAAGATGACTACGCCGTCAAAAGCTTTTCGATTATTACCACACCTCCCAACCAGGAAATAACACCTATCCATAATCGGATGCCGGTATTATTCACGGATAAAGAAAGTTATGAACAATGGCTGGCCGACAATACTTTGGAAGAGGTCCTGGGTATGCTCAATACTCCTTCCGATGGGATATTGGATTTATACCGCGTATCCGAAAAAGTCAATTCTGTGCGAAATAATTCACCTGAATTACACCAAAAAATTGCCGATCCTCCTTCACTATTTTAACTTTGCAGACTTTATTTTATGGAATTTTTACGATGGTTAAAAGGCATTTATAAAAAACAATCTGAACCGGATACGATGAAATACCTGATCGTAGGCCTTGGAAACATGGGGGCCGATTACGACAATACCAGGCACAATGTGGGCTTTGAAGTGGTGGATTACCTTGCCCGGGAATTTGAAGTTTCCTTTAAAAATGACCAACTGGGGGATGTGGCAGAGTTCAAATACCGTGGGCGTACCTTTATTTTGCTCAAGCCATCAACCTATATGAACCGCAGTGGTAAAGCAGTGCGGTATTGGTTGCAAAAGGGGAAAGTCAATCAAAAAAACCTCCTGGTTGTATTAGATGATTTAAATTTGCCTTTTGGCAAACAACGTCTGCGCGGCAAAGGAAATGATGGTGGCCACAATGGCCTGAAGGATATTGACCAATTTGTAGGGGGAAATAATTATGCACGCCTGCGCATCGGCATTGGCGATGAATTTTCCAAAGGCCGACAAGTTGATTATGTATTAGGGGAATGGACTACTGAGGAACAAGAAGCCTTGCCTGAAATACTCAAATATGCTGCCGATACCGTGAAAAGTTTTGGTGCCATTGGATTAACACATACCATGAATGCGTTTAATAAGAAGTGATTTTAGCGCTATATCTGGTAGCGATTGAGCATTCATTATTTGTGTAAATCCAGGATAAATACCTGCCAGTTTTATATCCTCCTCAAGGTTCAGGTTTTCCTGATTTTGAGTATAACAAATACCTCGTTCCTGAAGTCGTTTCGCCAGGTATTCCTGCTCAGTTTGTCCGGGAGTGGGAATGAGTAATGCTTTTTTCCCCAACCGGGTCAAGTCCATCAATGAAGTATACCCAGGGCGGCAGATGATCAGTTTGGCCTGTTCCATCAATTGATTGAGTTCAGTTGATGTATAA
The DNA here is from genome assembly GCA_021604865.1 of Saprospiraceae bacterium. GTDB lineage: Bacteria > Bacteroidota > Bacteroidia > Chitinophagales > Saprospiraceae > BQJU01. The sequence continues at coordinate 100,449 of BQJU01000005.1, forward strand.
AATGGAATTTTAAGAACATATTCGCTCGCATTGATTTGTATCGTATCTTCAGTTTTTCCCTGTACAATGATGAGTTTTTGTTTCAACTCAGTGGCTTGGAGAATAAGTTTTTCCTCCAATTTACTACGTTGGGGCTCCGGCCCCGAAAGGACTGCTATCAGCGGATATTTTATAGTTAAATCGAGGGGCTTCATTCTGCTCAAGACACCAAGATACCAGGTGGGCATAGATAAAGAAGGGTGGGATAATGCACCTGCTAGTCCACCATTTTCTCTATTATCGGGGATCCAGCATTCTGTAAACTTTCCGATCATATAATGATTTATCCAATTGACCACATATTGAAGGGGGGGAAATGGAATACGAATGTATAGCTGATGAGTCATGAAAATACAGGGCACTTTAGTCGAGAAACAACCAAAACGGCTGTCAGAAATGACTAATTCAATCTGATGTTTGTCAATAATTTTTTGCAACATTCGGTATTCACGCCAGGCTGACCAGATGATTTTAGGCCATTGCCAGGCAATATTGAACCACATTTTGTTGGAGATATACCAAATATTATATGCTGGCAGCTCAATGGTTTTCAGGTTTGGAAATTCAGCTTGAACCAATTGCATGGCTCGCCCACTACTACCCAAAATGAGTTCATAATCCGCTTGCTGCAAGGCGTTAATCAGAGGAATACAGCGACTGGCATGTCCCAATCCCCAATCAAGAATAGCGATGAAAATACGCTTATTGGCCAAATTCTATTATTTTAGTTGCTTCAACAACTAAGAAAGGAATATTTTCGGAAAAAATAAGGGCATGTTTGGATTTGTTTTTATCCAAACATGCCCTAAAAGATGATAAAATGAATACAAAAAAAAACTGGCTTATGGCAGGCATAATCCTAATGCTCATCTTAAGTTTGGCCGCTTGTAAGGCACTGGATTGCGGCTGCCCGATGCATTAGAGATTAGCTTAATTGTTTTTTAACAAAGAACCAATTAGGTCAATCGAATTTCGTCATCATTACCGTCATAGAAGCGGTATTCCATCAAGCTGTAATCGTTATCGGAAAAAATCCGGATGTACTTCTGGTATTTAAAATACCATTTCATCTGAGTATTGGGAATACCTTTTTTTAGGAAAGCTTCCACATAAGGATGAACAAACAGTTTCAGCTTTGTTTTAGGGTGTGATTGGGCGATAAAAACCAAATCACGTTCAATATCGTCCGTTAAAAGAATTGAAGCATTGATTTTTCCTGTACCATTACACGTTGGACAAACTTCAGCCGTATTAATGTTTACCTCAGGTCTAACCCGCTGTCGGGTAATCTGCATGAGGCCGAATTTACTCAATGGCAGAATAGTGTGTTGGGCACGATCCTGTTTCATCGCATTCCGCATCTCTTTAACCAGGTTTTTCCGATTTTCCTGATTTTTCATATCGATAAAATCGATAATAATGATGCCGCCGATATCGCGCAGGCGCAATTGCCGGGCAATTTCTGCTGCTGCTTCCAAATTGACATTTAACACCGCTTCTTCCTGGTTGCTGCTGGTCATCTTATGTCCACTGTTGACATCAATGACATGCATCGCTTCTGTATGTTCGATGACCAGGTAAGCCCCGCTTGGCATTGTTGCGGTCTTGCCAAAAGAAGATTTGATTTGCCGGATTACGCCATGGGCGTCAAAAACCGGTTTTGATCCTTTATACAAATTGACAATTTTTACCTGATCAGGTGCAATAGATCCCAGATAACTTCTGATATTCTGATACAACTGTTTATCATTAACCACGATGCGGTTAAAGGAATTGGTCAGAATATCTCGAAGAATACTTGATGTTTTATCAAGCTCGCTAAGTAATTTTAGCGGAGCCTTAGATTTGTGGAGTTGGGTAAAAATATCTTCCCATTTACTCATCATCAGATTGAGTTCCTCCAACAGATCTTGTACTTTTTTCCCTTCAGCAGCAGTCCGTACGATAACACCAAAATTTTTGGGTCGAATGCTTTCCACCAATAATTGCAGGCGTTTGCGTTCTTCGGCATTAGCAATCTTTTTCGAGACGGCAATAGCATCTGAAAACGGGGTGAGTACGAGATAACGACCGGGAATGGTCATTTCACAACTCAAGCGGGGACCTTTGGTAGAGATGGGTTCTTTTAAAACCTGCACCAGGATATGCTGGCGTTTATTCAGTACCTGATCAATTTTACCGGTTTTGATAATTTCCGGCTCCAACTCAAAGTTTTCGAGACGATGAGTTGTAATTTTTCCTGAAATGGCTCCATCCGTATATTTCAGGAGGGAACGCAACTTTGGGCCCAGGTCGGTATAGTGCAAAAAGGCATCTTTCTTGTGACCAATATCTACAAACGCGGCATTTAAACCGGGCATCAACCTACGGATGCGACCCAGAAATATATCACCGACTGTAAAATTATTGTTGGTCTTCTGATAGTGTAATTCAACTAACTTAGAACCTTCTAAAAGCGCTATCTCGACATCTGTGGGCGTAGAATTAATAATTAGTTCTTTTTCCACAGGACATTTTTTTAGGGCATTGGACTTAACGCGAGGATAACCAGTCAGAAAAGTTCAAGGAGGATAGGGTAGTACAAAATCTAATAGTGGCAAATGCCAGAAGGGAAAATCGAACTAATAATTTGGATAAGGTTTACATTTTTTTGGGGAAACCATCCTTTATGGCTTATTCCTTCTCAATATAAAGGGTAATTTTTTTCACCTTATCAGTAATGCAGGTCCGATGTTCAAAAATGGGGTACTCTGACCCTTTTCTTTTCTTAAGTTTGGTTTTCTACTTTGTATCAGAGAGTTTAAGAGTTTATTTTGAGCATCATTCATGGAATGCAAACACTAAACAAGCTCTTAGTACACGGGTATATGCACAAAACCCAGCTTACTGAAAGTGTCACTTCCAATAAGCTGGATAGATGGCAGGTGAGAAAATCTAACTGTCTCCTCTAAAATCCAATGCCAAAATTACTTATCTGTTTTTCTTCTTATGGCGATTTTTACGTAGTCGCTTTTTGCGTTTGTGCGTTGCAATCTTATGTCTTTTACGCTTTTTTCCACACGGCATAATTCGTATATTTTTTTTTAAAAATTAATTATCTTATTAAGGGTCTATCGACTGCTTATCTGTCGACATTTCTCTTCAAAAACCCTGGCTTTTTCCATTTGGCCACTTCCTTGATAAGCACTAGCCAAAAGGCAAACCGTACTGATATTTTCAGGATCGCTATTTAAAGCTTTTTCCAGTCGCTGAATGGCCCGATCATATTGTCCTGTTTTAATCGCCAACCTTCCAAGGCTATTCAATACAATAACATTCTCAGGAGCCTCTTCGTTTAAATCTTTCAGCATAAGTATCCCCTTCATGGGGTTGTCAGCCGGAGGATTTTCAGTATATACCAGAGCCAGATTAACCCGATTGGCCATATCCGCTGGCGCCAGGGAAATGGCACTTTCAAAAGCATTGATGGCACGAGCTGTACAAAAGTCTACCACTTTTTTCTGCTTGCTTTGCTGAATACAAAGAGTATAAGTAGTACCGGCGATAGACCAGCTGTCTGCTATCCCCTCAGTTTCTGCGATTTCCTGTGCATAGTACCCGGCAATTGCAGGATAGCCAAATTGATACCATTTACCGGAAAGTAATTTCAAGTTTTCAATCCTTGTAGAATCATTTTCCGGATCCTGAAGTCGAAAATCAATAGCTGCAATTTCGCTAATTTGATCTTCACTCATTTCGGCTTGTGCTTCTTTCTGCAATACCTGGACACTCGTACTTTCTACCGCCAGGGCCCTCGTCTTTTCGATTTGTTTTTGCGAAACCGGTTTGGTGTCACAGCCCAAATACAATACTAAAAACAAGAGTACCACCCCACCAATCACTGCAAGCTGTAACCTAGTCATATCAATACCTGTCTAATTAATCGTCGCTGCCATTATCTTCAGGAAGCGAAGTTACATTATCCTTAACCTGCTCAATAAATACCTTTGCAGGTTTGAAAGCAGGGATGAAATGTTCAGGAATTTCAATGGCTTCGTTTCGCTTAATATGTCGGCCAATTTTTTTCGCTCTCTTCTTAACGATAAAAGAACCGAACCCACGGACATACACGTTTTCTCCCTCCGCCAGAGAGCTCTTTACTTCCTTAAAAAATGTCTCCAACGTTACGAGTACGTCAACTTTTGGAACACCTGTTTTATCAGAGATTGCTGTTACCAGATCAGCTTTCCTCATCGTTATTACTTGGTTTATAGCTAGTTATAAATGCTGTCAGCCTTTGACAAATGAGTGGCAAATTTCGTAAAATTTTTAATAACAGGAAATAAATAACCACTTTATTTTGTGTATTTTTTCATTAGTAGTCAGTCCTTTACGTCTTATATGCCGCTTAACTTTGTGAATGATGAAATTAAATACTTCTATATTGTGATAATTACATCGATTATTTTACCAATCTATGACCTGACTGAATATTGTTCAGTGTCAAAATAGGGGCTTTTTTTTATGAATGCTTTGGTTATCTTTGCGCTTGTACTCCTCTTTATATTTTCTCTTACATCAAATCTCCTGGTATGTTATTATCAATGACTGGTTACGGTAGAGGTACCCAAACATTTGGGAATAAAACCATTACCGTTGAAGTGAGGTCGCTGAACAGTAAGTTCACTGATCTACGTTTGAAAGCTCCGCAGAATTACCGGGCGAAGGAAACAGAATTACGGCGGAAAGTTATCGAAAGAGCTCAACGTGGTAAATTGGATCTTTCAGTAGACGTTAAGTCCCTGCAAGGTGATGACGAATATGGATTAAACAAGGCGCTTTTTAAGCGTTATTATAAAGAAATTAGTGCCTTGGCCGTCGAACTGGGTATGCCTCAAGGCGACATTACTCAAGCGATACTGCGTCTTCCAAATGTAGTAGGGTCAGAAGAAGGTTCCCTGGATGATAAAGAATGGACGGCGATCTTGAAAGCATTGGACGGAGCATTGGATAAATTCGAACAATTTCGGTTGTCAGAAGGTGAGGCTATGGAAACCGACCTAAAAAGCCGAATTACCAATATTTTGGAAACCCTGGCTCAAATTGATCCTTTTGAAAAAGAAAGAATCGGACGTTTGCGTCAACGCCTTTATCAAAATCTAGAGGATTACCTGGGCAAAGATAAAGTGGATGAAAACCGGTTTGAACAGGAAATTATCTTCTATTTGGAAAAAATTGATATTACGGAAGAGAAAGTCAGGTTGGAGCAACACTGCAACTATTTTCTTGAAGTAATGGAAAAGAAAAATACACTCAAAGGTAGAAAGCTCAGTTTTATCAGCCAGGAAATGGGGCGGGAAATTAATACCTTGGGAGCTAAAGCTTATTCATCGGATATTCAGCGTTATGTTGTCAGTATGAAGGATGAATTGGAAAAAATAAAAGAACTGGTGGTCAACTGCGTATAGTTATGAGTAAACTGTTGATTTTTGCCGCTCCATCGGGAGCTGGTAAAACGACAATCGTTCATCATCTCCTCAATCACTTCGATTCCATTTCCTTTTCGGTTTCGGCGACTACCCGCGCCCAACGCCCACATGAGCGTGATGGAGAGGATTATTACTTTTTAAGTGCCGAGACGTTTAAACAATTAATTGAAGAAGACGCCTTTGTAGAATGGGAAGAAGTCTACAAAAATCAGTTTTATGGCACGCTTAAGCGGGAAATAGAACGGCTTTGGCAGGAAAATAAAGATATCATCTTTGATATAGATGTCAAAGGAGCGCTAAATATAAAAAAGGCTTATCCAGAGGTTTCATTAAGTGTTTTTATCAAACCACCTTCCCCAGAGGCACTCTTCGAACGATTGCGCAACCGGCGTACCGAATCGGAAGAAAGTTTGCGTATACGAATGGCAAGGGTCAGTGAAGAATTGATGTATGAAGATCGTTTTGATCAGGTGCTGGTTAATGATGATCTGGAAGTTGCTTTACTGGAAGCCGAAAAAATTGTCGGAGATTTCTTAACTTCGAGCCATGATGACACTCATCACCAATGATATTAAAGTAAGTGTAGAGGCTTTTTACCATGGAGAACACTCCCGTCCGGCAAAGGCCAGATATGTATTTTCTTATCGGGTGACGATTGAAAACCTAGGCATTGAAGCCGTTCAATTACTTCGGCGACATTGGTACATCTTCGATTCAGTAGGCATTACCCGTGAGGTGGAAGGTGAAGGTGTTATTGGCCAACAGCCCATCATTTTACCAGGCGAAACACATCAATATACTTCTTGGTGTCCTCTGCTTACTTCTTTGGGCAAAATGCACGGTACCTTTCTGATGCAACGACAATCTGATGGCTTTATATTTGAAGCTGATATTCCTGAATTCAGGCTTATGGCACCAAGCATCATGAATTGATTAAAAGGGAGATCCATACCCCCTTATTCAACAACACTATTACAAATCCTTGTGTCTTTCCCAGTAGTTTTGATCTTCCATTTCTTCAAGCAAAGTAAGGTAGTTACTATAGCGCAGCTCGCTGACCTCTTCAGTTTCGAGGGCGGCTTTTACCGCACAGCCCGGCTCATTTCGATGTAAACAATTACCCCCAAAACGACAATTTTCAGACAGGGCAAAAAACTCTCGGAAATTATGTGCCACATCCATAGGCTCCAGGTTATTGAAAGCCAGGATTTTGATTCCTGGGGTATCAATGATGGCACCACCAAAATTTAGCTGGTGCATTTCATAAAAAGTAGTGGTATGTTGTCCTTTTCCAGAGTAATCGGATAATTCGTGTGTACGTAGCTCCAACTCGGGGTGCAGGCTATTGATAATGGTTGATTTGCCTACACCAGATTGGCCACTCACCAGGGTGATTTTATCTTTGAGGACCTCCTGGAGGGTTTCGATGCCTTCGCGCTGCAATGCAGAGAGCAGCAACACTGTGTATCCAATTTTCTCATAAATTTCTTTAAGATATTGGTATACCGCCAAATCTCCTTCGCTGTATAAATCTGCTTTGTTGAAAGCAACAATAGTGGGAATATTGTATGGCTCGGTCATCAATAAAAAACGATCAATAAAGCCCTGTTTGAGGTTGGGTTGAACAATAGTCATGATGATCATGGCCTGGTCAACATTGCTTGCCAATAAGTGCAAGTCGTGTTTTTTGCGTGGCGACTGCCGGATGACATAATTCTTACGGGGCAAAATATGTTTGATGGTGCCGCTTTGTTCTTCTTCGTTTTCGATTTCAATCTCCACTTCGTCGCCTACGGCTACCGGGTTGGTTAATTTCATACCATCCAGTCGAAATTTACCAATAATCCGGCAGTTTACAATTGAACCATCACTTAGCCTCACTTGATACCAGCTTCCCGTCGATTTGATGACTATTCCTTTTTTCAATCTGATGTTATTTCGATTAAGTTCAATTACATAAGTACCGAAAGTTCGATTAAGTTCCTCTTAGATAGAAACTTTTTTACCAACACCTGTGCTTAAGGAGTGCACAGCCTGGGTCATTTCCCCTAACAATCCGGGATTCTTTTCAATGGCATTACCCACAATAATCAGATCAGCACCAGCCTTAGCTGCTGCTTGGGCACTTTCGGGGTTGCGGATGCCGCCCCCAACAATTACTGGCACCTTGACGGACTGGCTAACCGCTTCAATCATATCGGATTTGATGGCATGACGGGCTCCACTGCCGGCATCCAGGTAGATGAGTTGCAGGCCGAGCATTTCACCAGCCATAGCGGTACATTGTGCAATATCCTTTTTATTGCGGGGAATCGGATTGGTATTACTCATATAGGATACTGAAGTTGGTACGCCTCCATCAATGAGCATATAGGCTGTTGGTAAAATTTCCAGACCACTTTGGCGAAGATAAGGAGCAGCAATGACGTGTTGACCAATCAATAACTCCGGGTTTCTACCTGAAATCAAAGACAAAAGGAGAATGCTGTCTGCTTTGTCGCTTAACTGAAGCGCATTACCAGGAAAAAGTATTTTGGGAATCCGGCAACCCTGGCGAATGGTATCCAGACATGCTTCCAGTCCATCCTTCATCAAAAGGCTACTACCGATCAGGAAATAGTCAATGGCTGATTCTACGGCCAATATGATTAACCGCTCCAGTTCGGGAAGCGTGATTTTGTCCGGGTCAACAAGTACAGCAAATTGTTTTTGCCCATTCGCCTTTGCCTCCCGTAGAGATGAGTGGATCATAATTTGTGTTTTGAAAGGTACATTAGGGCAAGTGTCTTTCTTGGGCAAAGATAATATAATTCTCAAGCAAGATTTTGCAGAAAAAGATAGCAAACTATTTGTTTTGTAATAATTAAAAAAGTTATTTTTGAAACTATTTATTTCAAGTTATAAACATCTTTGTAGAAAACCAGAATATGTTCGACAGAGCGATTCTTCATTTGGATCTTGATGCTTTTTTTGTGGCAGTGGAATGCCTGCACAATGATGCATTACGTGGCAAACCGGTAATTATTGGTGGCAGTAGTGATCGGGGAGTGGTGGCATCGTGCAGCTATGAAGCTCGTCGATTTGGCGTGCACTCAGCTATGCCAATGAAAATGGCCTTACATCTCTGTCCTGATGCCATGGTGATGAAGGGAGATATGGAGGAATATTCCCGTCAATCGGCCATTATCACAGACATTATTGAAGAAGAAGCCCCCTTATTTGAAAAAGCATCTATTGACGAGTTCTACCTGGATTTAACAGGAATGGATCGTTACTTTGGTAGTTGGAAATGGTCGAAACAACTCAAAGACAAGATAAACCGGGAAAGTGGCCTGCCATTATCGATTGGCTTGTCAGTCAATAAGCTGGTTTCAAAGGTCGGTGTAGGTGTACACAAGCCCAATGCGGAAAAAGTGGTGGAATTGGGGACTGAAAAAGGTTTTCTGGCTCCGCTCCCGGTCCGGGTGTTGCCCACTATTGGAAAGGAAACGTACAAAAGACTTGCCTTTATGGGGGTACGCACTATCCATACTTTGGCGGAGATCCCACCAATGCTTTTGCAAAGAGAATTTGGAAAACATGGCCTGGCTATGTGGAAAAAGGCCAATGCGATTGATGATAGCCCTGTAATTCCTTATAATGAACGCAAATCCATTTCAACGGAACGGACTTTTCAAACTGACACTATCGATGTACATTGGCTGAGAGACCGGCTAACGGATATGTTGAGTCAATTGACTTTCGAATTGCGCAAAGCAGGAAAATTGACTTCTTGTGTGACCATCAAATTGCGCTATACAGACTTCAACACCTATACCCGACAACGCAAGATTGCCTATACGGCGAATGACAAGACTTTGCTGCGCCATGTTCATGAGTTATTTGAACAAGTGTATCAACGTCGACAACTAGTGCGTCTTGTCGGTATCAAATTCAGTGGGTTGGTGGTTGGAAATCATCAGATTGATTTGTTTGATGACACAGAGAAAGAAGTCAGCTTACTGCAAACAATGGATCGGATCAGGCAACGGTTTGGTGATAAAATATTGCGAAAAGCATCAACGATGGGTAATGCAAAAAAGAAGTAAACCGTAAAAGATGTTTTCAACTTGCCGGACTGGTACAATCGGCAATGATAACCCAGGAACCTTTAATCTTACGCCAAAGGAGTAGAAAATGTCCGGTCGGCGTATCATTTTTTCGAAGCAGGGTGAATTTACCTGTAAGGGCAATTACTTTTTTGTTTAGCTTTTCCACTTTGATGATATCGAAAGTCAGATGCCCCATAGCTTCGGGGGTAGGATACCGTTTTTTGTATCCTTCCAGGGTATTTTGCCAGCCATAGGTGACACCATTGCCGCCGATAAACTGCAAATCATCAGATTTCCAGTAATCCTGCATAAAAGCATCAATATCACCACGGTTCCAGGCATTAGCCTGACGAAGTAGAATAGATTCTACTGTAGCGATATCTTTGTCTTGCTGAGCGTTAGCGATGAGGGAAAAAACACACAAAAAAGAAATGCACAAAAATAAGTTCCTGTTCATAGAGGGAGGAGTTTTGTAAACGAAATATTCGTTACAAGAATAACGAATATTGAACAAGGAACAAAAAACACCAAAAGGAATCAGCCAATCAAATTAGCCGGATTTTTTTTTCTTTCTTGCCGATGTTTCTTAAGTTTCGAGCCCCGTCTTTCACTTTGGAGTATTGTGATTCCGGAATTTTTCCCCGTTTGCCATAGGCTTGTTCACCAAAAAAACCGACAATCTTTGATGCTTTCTTGGCGAATTCCTTTTCTCCACCAGAGGGGTCCAGGCCTTTTTTTTCGCGGTCTTGGCGGTTTTGATTGTAGGCTTGCTCCAGGGAAGTATGAGAAGCTTCAAAGATTTCATCCTGAATACTATTGACTCTTTTGCGAGTAAAAGCTAAAACATTCAGAATACCCCAAATGACGATTGCAGTGATAATAATTCCTAGCATGATATTAGAAGTTAATGTGTTTAGCAACTTCTAACTGGGTGAGTCAAAGAAAGTCAGTCCTGTACATTTGTAGAAAATACAGGAGTGTAGTACACTTTCCGGGATGCTTGTTCATTGTTTATCGACGATTTGGGGGGAAGTCGCTGATTGTATGCAAAAATATATAAAATAAACGATTATTGCTAGTGTTTTATTGTTAGGAGTAGTTTTGGAAGGAGAAAGGCAAGGAAAAAGAAGGATATGGTGATATAGCGAGGTATTGCAATTTTCATCACATCGCTATATCATTTTTACCATATCGTACCTCACCCTTCTTCTAATGTCACTTCAACACCGGCAGTATAATTCCCGAACTATTCTTCTGGTCGTGGTGTACTTTGATGGTTGCCTTTTGAAAGTCGCTTTCGTTGGCTTCATATATGTTGATAAATTTATGCGGATTACGATCAACCAAAGGAAACCAGGAACTCTGGACCTGGATCATCAGGCGATGCCCTTTGTGAAAAGTATGGGCTACATCAGGTAGTTCAAATTTGACGCGTTCTACTTTATTGGGCGCAAATGCTGTAGGATTTTCAAAGCTATTGCGGAAGCGGCCACGCATGATCTCACCACGTACCAGCATTTGATATCCACCCATGGGGTAGTCATCCTTAGGGTTTTCGTAGGCAAAATCATCGGGAAATACATCGATTACTTTGACCACAAAATCGGCATCAGTACCGGAAATACTTACCAGCAGATCGGCGATGACGGTACCTGCTAGTGTGAGGTCTTCCTGTAAGATATCCGTTTGGAAAACAAGAACATCTGGTCTGCGACTGGCAAAACGCTGGTCGTCGAGCATATACTCTCTGGTTCGGCGCAGATGAACGCCATCAGTATAAGGAACTGGGTTTTCGGGATCGCTGATATATTCGGTGAAACTTTCCTTCTGAGTAGGTTTACTCCAATTGAGGCCTCCGCCAGGTTGGAAATAAATGGTTTGATCCACCTGACCTTTAGGCGGCCATTGATTATAAACGTGCCATTTATTTTCACCGGTGAAAAAGACGGTGGCTTCTGCCAAATTCGAGATATCCCCTTCTCCCAGCAGGTGGTAGTTGAAAAAAGGAATTTCGATCTCATTCTGATACCAGAAGGCCGTATTGCCACCAAACTGGATATGCCCCAGGTAGCTACCATCCTGACTAGACCATTGGCCATGGTACCAGGGGCCCATAACCAAGCGGTTATTTGCATTGGGGCTTTTTTCTTCGATAGCTTCGTACATGCGCCAGGCCCCGAAACAATCTTCGGCATCAAATAATCCCCCAACAACCATCATGGCAGGCTTGACATCCGTTACAAAATTGCGCGGATTTCGGGCTTGCCAAAAATCGTCGTAGTTGGGGTGAGCCATAATGTCTTTCCAGAATGCAATACTGTCACCGAGGTATTTTGCATTAAAATTTTTCACCACACCAACATCTTCCAAATAGAATTGATAATTATCCGGAGTGGGGAATTGAAAACGCTCAGGTCCTACCGTTGTTGGCTCTGGGCGTGGTTTGCCAAAAGAAGAATAAAAACTAAAACCATCCATCTGGAAAAAAGCCCCATTGTGATGAAAATCATCACCGATAAACCAGTCGGTAACCGGTGCCTGAGGGCTGACTGCTACCAATGCCGGATGTCCACTCAGAGCAGCCATGGTGGCGTAAAATCCAGGATAAGAAGTTCCTTTTACCCCAACTCGGCCATTGTTGTCAGGTAAGTTATTGATGAGCCATTCGATTGCGTCATAAGTATCGGAAGCTTCGTCAGTGTCCTTATCTTTTTTGTTGGGATTGAATGGGCGCACATCTACAAAATCACCTTCACTCATCCAGCGGCCTCGTACATCCTGAAAGACGCGAATGTAGTTTTTTCGCATATAGTATCGATCCTGCCGATTCCACAGGCGATTATTATACTCGTCTTTACCGTATGGTGCGCAGGAGTACGGCGTACGGGTGAGCATAATGGGGTGTTTTTCGGTTTTATCCTTTGGAACGTAGATTGCTGTAAAGAGCTTAACACCATCTCGCATGGGGATGTATTGCTCTATTTTATCATAATTGTCGACAATCCAGGCAGAGTCCTGAGCAAAATCCTGGGCAACAAGCAGAAATGGGAGAAAAAGGAAGAATAGAGGGAGGATGTTTTTCATACTTTTTTGTTTTAAAGCTAGAGAAAAAATCTTACTACATTGGTCAAAGTACTCTGACTAATAAAGCTACACCAAAAATGATGAGTGCAATGCCTGAAATACGTCGCAACCATAGCAAATGATGTATGCGCAGGTGACCGCGGAGATATTTGGCGAAAGCCACTTTGCACAAATCCGTTAAAATAATGGTGCCTAGGATACCTCCGAAATACCAGGATGCCTCGGTATCATTAAAGTGTTCCTCTAATACCACAGTGGTCATGATGCCAATCCAGAAAAAGACGGTGAATGGGTTAATGGTGTTGATGAGAAAACCTTTGAGCCAGAACGATAGCCAGTCTTTGCCTTTGGGGAGCATCTCTTGCTGATCTGGTACAACTGGCTTGGAAAACAGGCTACTCAGGCCAAAAATGGCAAGAATGATACTACCCACAATACCGAGCGTCAAAGTGAAATGTTCCCAGGCGATGATACGGGTAACATGAGAAACACCAAAATAGACGCAGGAAATAAACAAAAAATCGCTGACCCAAATACCCAAGCCGACCATCGTGCCGGCACGAAATCCGTGTTCTGCACCTGCTTGAATAAGGGCGAAAAAGATGGGCCCCAATAAAAAACAAAGAATCATACCCACTTTGAAGCCGTCAAATATTAAATGCAACATTTTTTAAAAAGTTCTTTGACAAATCTCGTGATTTGGGGATAAGTGCTTGTTTGGCCCCCAAAAAAGCACGAAAGAAGGAAAAAATCGGTTGAATGGTCTCAATTTATAGAAGATTCCCGAGACAAATGTATTTTTGTGACCAAATGAAATTTACTTTACAACACAAGGATCCACAAAGCAAGGCCAGGGCCGGCCTCATTGAGACGGATCACGGCCCGATAGAGACGCCCATTTTTATGCCTGTAGGCACAGTGGGCACCGTCAAGGCCATACACCAGCACGAGCTGGAAAAGTCTATCAAAGCACAAATTATTTTGGGCAATACTTATCATCTGTATCTGCGCCCAGGGATGGAGGTATTGGAAGGTGCCGGCGGACTACATGCCTTTACCGGCTGGAAAGGGCCCATCCTGACAGATAGTGGTGGCTATCAGGTCTATTCCCTGAGCCATCGGCGTAAGATCACTGAAGAAGGGGTCACATTTGCTTCCCATATCGATGGGTCCAAACATTTTCTGACACCTGAGCGTGCCATCGATATTCAGCGCTCTATTGGTGGTGACATCATTATGGCTTTTGATGAGTGTCCACCTTATCCCTGCGATTATGCTTACGCAAAAAACTCTATGGAGTTGACACACCGTTGGCTCAAACGCTGCTGTGAACACTTCGATCAGACAAGTGGTAAATACGGGTACAGTCAGACCTTTTTTCCAATCGTTCAAGGTAGTACCTATGATGACCTGCGTCGGGCTTCTGCCGAGACTATTGCTTCTTTTGACCGGCAAGGAAATGCGATTGGTGGCCTGTCGGTCGGCGAACCAGAAGAAGAAATGTATCGGGTCGCCGATATGGTTTGCGACATTCTACCCAAAGACAAACCCCGCTATTTGATGGGGGTAGGTACTCCAGTCAATATATTGGAATGTATTGCCGTCGGGGTGGATATGTTTGATTGTGTTTTGCCAACGAGAAATGCCCGCCATGGCCTTTTGTATACGGCGAAAGGTATTATCAATATCAAGAATCAAAAATGGAAAAACGACCATAGCCCTATAGATGCAGATGGCCCGTGCCTGACGAGCCAGACCCATAGCAAAGCCTATTTGAGGCATCTGATACACACTAAAGAATATCTCGGTGCACAGCTCGCTTCTCTGCATAATTTGAGCTTTTTTCTTTGGCTTGTTGGGGAAGCCCGCCAGCATATTCAAGCCGGGGATTTTGTGAGCTGGAAACAGCAAATGGTTAAAGAACTGCCAAGAAGGTTGTAATTTTGTTAAAGCAATAAGAAAAACCTTATTTTTAGGTTTTAGGTAGTAAGTTTAGTGATGTAATGTGAAGGTGAAACGTTTAATGTGCGAAGAGGAAATAAGGCAGTATGCTGAAGAAAATAGATTGGTATATTATTAAAAAATTTTTGACGACCTTTTTTTTTACGGTACTCATTTTTTCGATGATTTCCGTAATCATTGATTTTAGTGAGAAGATAGAAAAGTTTATAGAAGAGCCAATCACGAAGTATGAAATTTTGGTTGAATACTACCCGAATTTTGTGATTTTCATTGCTGGTTTGTTGTGGCCATTGTTCACCCTGATTGCAGTAGTCTTTTTTACTTCCCGTATGGCTTATAACTCTGAGATTATTTCCATTTTCAATGCTGGAGTTAGTTTTCGTCGGTTTATGCGGCCCTATTTAGTTGCGGCATTTTTCATTTCGGGCTTACATTTCATTGGCAACCACTATTTTATTCCACTTGGCAATAAAAAGCGGCTAAATATAGAGCACACCTATATCTCAAGAGATAATGACAAGGGTAAAACCCGTGATGTGCACATGTTTTTGAGCCCGGATACCAAGGTATATGTCAACACTTATCGAAAGCGGGATAGTACAGCCCGCAATTTCCGTATTGAACGTTTTAAGGGTAATGAACTGGTATATCTGTTGAAGGCTGCTACGGCTGAATGGCAGGGGCCTCCCAATCACTGGAAATTGCGGAGTTACGAAATCCGGACATTTGATGGATTGAAAGAAAGCCTGGTAGTCGGCAGGGGACAAGAGATTGATACCACGATTAACCTTCGACCCGATGATTTTGTCGATTATACCGAACAACAATCTATGATGACCTCTGTTGAATTACGTGGGTTTATCCAAGATCGTAGGAATCGAGGCATGGGCAATACTGAAAAGTATGAAATTGAACTCTATCGGCGAACGGCCGAACCTTTCACTATATTTATTCTAACCATTATTGGCGTATCTATCGCTGCACGCAAAGTAAGGGGGGGCATAGGGCTGCACCTGGCTATCGGTGTGGCTATTGGTGCCATTTTTATTTTTCTTTCCCGATTTGCCATCGTTTTTGCCACCGGCCAGTTGCTGCCACCATTGATTGGTATCTGGCTGCCTAATCTGGTCTTTTCCGTTGTAGCCGTGTATCTGGTGCTGAATGCACAGAAATAGGCACCCATATTACTTGGAGATGTTTTGGCGGTGACTTGATCAATTATCCATCAATTAGCAAGGTTTGTTTAATATTTTGAACCTGTTGGTATTCAAAAGTTAAACAAAGAACTATTGTCTTTCATTATTTATTGAAACAAAAGAAATGTATTTTATTTTACCTTTCCTGTGTAATACATTGTTTTACAGCACTATAATTGATGTATATACATCGTTAATTAACAACTGTACTCATTTTTGTGAAAGCCAAGCTTGTATTTTGTTTAACTTTTATTTATCTTTGCTTCAACAAATTTGGGAAAACATAAGTTATCTAAACCAAAAAGAGGATCATGTCTCAATTAGAATTTTATAGTCGCTTTGAACAAATGTCTGCCTTGCTTAATGCTTTTGCCTATAATTTGACCAAGAATTTAGAGGATGCAAAAGATTTATTTCAGGAAACAGCATATCGGGCGCTGACGAATAGGGATAAATTTCGTGTAGGAACCAACTTCAAGGCTTGGACATTTACGATTATGAAAAACATCTTTATTAACAACTACCGGAAAAAGGTCCGATCCAATACTATTATGGATGCTACCGACAATCTTTATTATATCAATTCCGGTAAGGTGGAAATATCTAATGGTGCGGAGTCCAAAATTATGATGAAAGAATTGACTGGGATGATTGAGCAGTTAGAGGACGGCACCCGCATTCCTTTCCTGATGCACTATCGCGGATTTAAATATCAGGAAATTGCCGATGAGATGGAATTGCCGTTAGGTACGGTAAAAAGTCGGATTTTCTTTGCTCGAAGGGAGCTCAAACAACGCATTGGGAATTATTATGGCAAAAAGAACTTTCAAGTGGAAGCAGCAGATAAAAATTAGGACTACTTAGGTAATGAACTTATATATAAAGCGGTAGGCTAATTGCTCATCGCTTTTTTTGTTATTGTGCTACAAAGCAGATACTTTTGGACGGATTAAATACCCAAAGTATTGAGTGATCAGAAGATTGAACGCTTCCGCAAAAAAATATTGGACTGGTCGGAGAAAAATCCCCGCCCCTTACCCTGGAAAGGAGAAAAGAATCCTTATTTGATTTGGTTATCGGAAATCATTCTGCAACAGACCCGTGTCGAGCAGGGATGGACCTATTATGAACGCTTTCGAACTCAGTACCCACAAGTAGAAAAATTGGCAGCCGCCTCCGGTGATGAAATCATGAAACAATGGGAGGGTTTAGGTTATTATTCCCGTGCCAGAAATATGCATACTGCAGCCAAATACATCAAAGAAGAGTTGGCAGGGATCTTTCCGGATACTTATGCAGGCATCCGTTCTTTGAAAGGTGTAGGGCCCTACACTGCTGCAGCGATTGCTTCTTTTGCCTATGATTTGCCGTATGCTGTGCTTGATGGCAATGTATTTCGGGTGCTGGCGCGTATTTATGGTATAGATACACCGATTGATTCAACGGTGGGAAAACGTCAGTTTGGTGAATTGGCACAAGACCTGCTCGATCCCAAACAAGCCGGTCGGTACAACCAAGCCATAATGGATTTTGGCGCTATACACTGTACACCGCGTAATCCCTCCTGCGACAATTGTCCATTTCGACCAGACTGTCAGGCAAGGCAATCCGGACAAGTGTTGAATCTGCCTGTCAAAGGCAAAAAAATCAAAAAAAAGACTCGCTATTTCCACTACCTTATCCTTAATTTTGAAGGCCAACTTATCTTACAAAAACGCGAGGAGCGAGATATCTGGCGCAATTTGTATGAATTTCCCATGATTGAATCATCGGAATTACATCGTAGTGAAGCCGAGTTAGTGAAAAGTAAATTATGGCAAGAAATGATTGGAAATTGCCCCTTTCGCCTTGAAGCGATTTCTCCGTCCTTTCGTCAATTGTTGACCCATCAGAAGATCATTGCCAATTTTTGGGAAATTCAAATAGAGGAAGCTCCTGAAAACAGCGATTCCTTTCTTATCATCGAAAGGAAAAACTTACGTAAATTTGCATTCCCCAAAATTATTGATTTGTATTTACGGGATAATTCGCTATATTTAAAATTACTTTGAATCAAACTATAAAAAGGAAGATAAAATGGTTAACCGCGTTATTTTAATCGGCAACCTGGGAAAAGACCCTGAAGTGCGCCGCCTTGAAAATGGAGCAGTGGTCGCTAAGTTTTCGGTTGCAACCAACGAAAGCTATAAGGATAAAAGCGGAGAATGGCAGCAGCAAACCGAATGGCACGATGTAATACTGTGGAGAAACCTGGCTGAAAGAGCCGAAACCCAGCTCAAAAAGGGAGCTCAAGTATATGTGGAAGGAAAACTTACCCACCGTACCTGGCAAGACCAGGAAGGCAATAATCGCCGGACTACAGAAGTGGTGGGCAATTATTTCCGTTTATTGGGGCGTAAAGAGGGTGGTTCCGATTCAGGCGGCGGCAATTATTTCCCTTCTTCTGACGATGAGTATACTTCAAGCCCTACAACAACTCCGGAAAAAAAGTCCGAAACAACCGCATCAGTGCCTAATGGTGAGAATTCGCCTAATGCGGCGGATGATGATCTTCCCTTTTAAAAACACCCATCTGTAAAAGCCCGGAAGCATTATTCCCGGGCTTTTACGCTAATGATCTAATTAATTCTGGACTCTTTGGAAACTGAACTTGACAGTCTACTGGAAGTTGTATCCTTTTCAATGTTGCTTTTTACCATGCCACCCGCTGGGGTGCTTTCTGGTATTATTGCCATCATTTTTCTCCTTGTCTGTTCGGGGTTAATCTCGGGATCAGAAGTTGCATTCTTTTCTTTAACCCACAATGACTTTGAAAAGCTTGCCCAGGAAAACAATAAGACAAGTCAGCGTATCCTGAAGATGAAGGATTTGCCTCGCAAGTTATTGGCGACGATTCTGATTACCAATAATTTTATAAATATTGCCATTGTTCTGATTTCCGACTCCGTGCTCAACCAGATTTTGCCGCCGGAAACCTATACTTATTGGGCGCAACAACTGATCAACCTGCTGGATCTTGAAAACTGGATGGAGGTTGAAACTACTGCCCGAAATATCAGTTTTGCGATCAATGTAGTGGGGGTTACCTTTTTGTTGGTTCTATTTGGAGAGGTTGCCCCCAAAGTCTATGCTCGCCTCAATAATATTGGTTTGGCGAAGGTTGTTTCCAAACCGCTTTTCATCTTGATGGATCTTTTCTCTCCGGCCAGTATGATTTTGGTTAACTGGACCAAAATCATAGAAAGGAGACTAGCCAAAACCAAAACAGGAGTATTGTTTACCAGTCGTGAAGATATCGACGAAGCCATTGATCTCACGGTAACAAGTGACCAGGTCAACGCCCATGAAATCGATATACTCAAGAGTATTGTCAAGTTTGGCGATGTATCAGTTACCCAAATCATGCGGTCACGAATGGATATTATTGCTTTTGATTTTCGCGGTGGTTTTCAAGATTTGCTCACATTGGTCAAAGAATCGGGATTGTCCCGCATTCCGGTTTATGAAACTGATTTCGATAATATCACCGGTATTCTTTATGTAAAAGACCTATTAGGGAAATTGCAACATGGTCCAGATTTCGAATGGCAAAGCCTGATCCGTACCAATGTATTATTTGTGCCAGAGGCCAAGAAGATCGATGATCTACTACGTGAATTTCAAAAGCAGCATTTACACATGGCGATTGTGGTTGACGAATACGGTGGCACCTCAGGGTTGGTGACTCTGGAAGACATTATGGAAGAAATTATCGGAGATATTCAGGACGAATTTGATGATGAAGCAGAAGTAGATTACCAAAAGATTGACGACTTCAATTTTATTTTTGATGGCAAAACCCTGCTCAATGACGTTTGCCGTCAGGTAGGCCTCGACACCTCCACCTTCGATCCTGTAAAAGGAGAATCGGATTCTCTGGCCGGTATGGTTCTCGAAATATTAGGGCGGCTGCCTAGAGAAGGAGAAGAAATCGGATACAATGATTTTAAGTTCAAAGTCGTTAAGGTAACCAACCGTAGAATTGAACAAATTTTGATCACCTTACCACGGTAAAATAGAGTACATTTCAATGAGAGCATTCCTTTTTTTTATGCTGACTGGTTTTCTTTTTACTGCCTGTGAAGAACCGGCAATGGTACCCAAACCTCGTGGTTTTCCCCGTGTGGTTTATCCTGAAAAAAGTTATCAATCATTTGATAAGGATTATTGCTCGTTTACTTTTGATTATCCAACCTATGCCGTTATTCAACAGGATACCTCTTTTTTTGGAGAGACGCCGGCTCACCCTTGCTGGTTTGATATCTATTTCCCTGATTTCGACAGCCGTCTGCATTGCAGTTTTTACCCCATTAGCAAAGAGAAAGACTTCTCAACCTTAAAAAAAGACGCCTTTGAAATGGCCGATTGGCATAACAAACGCGCCAACTATATCGACGAGATCCCCATTAACTTAAACAATCAAGTTAGTGGATTTATTTTTGAAATGCAGGGCCCTGCTGCCTCCCCTATCCAGTTTTATCTGACAGACAGTACCCGCCATTTTATGCGTGGTGCCCTCTATTTCAATACCCAAACAAGGCCTGATTCATTGGCTCCGGTATATCTATTTCTCAAAAATGATGTATTTAAGATGATAGAGACTTTTCGTTGGAATGACTGAGCAGTGATGTAATGAAGTTTGGGTGTAACGAACGGACATACTCAATCAAAAACTGCCCACAGATCCACATTCTTCCCCCAGCACTCTACCCGACTCAATTCGGGAACTTCCAACTGGCAGGATTCTACAAGATTAAAATCGAAGGGTTGCAATTTACATCGGAGGTTGTCCAGATAGACGATATCGCCGTTGGTTTTATCAGCCAGGCAGGTATATTCTGCAAAGGCATTGACATTGTTGAGGTTGGCATCCAGGAATGAGAGGATATTGATGGTGATATTTTGACGGGATAGGGTCTCCGCCCATTCGCAAATATCCTGGCCATCGGCCCGGCAGATATTGGCTCCGTCGCTCACAAGAAAGATAGATTTTTTGCTTTCCGTATTTTTGGAAAACAATGCTGGGGAAGCCTGCAAGATGTTGAGTAATGGCGTGGTCCCATCGGGCACCAGAAATTCGAGTTCCTGTCTCAATGCTTTGCGGGTCAAGTCACCAACAGGGTACCAAAGCCGGGGCGTTGTACCACAATCACCACCGATTGTGCCGATACCTACCAGGGTCTCTGCCGGAACATCGTGCAAAAGCGATAGTGCGGTTTCCCGCATTACCTGAAAACGGGTATTGCCCATACAAATTACCTTTTCCATAACCATAGATCCTGAAATATCCAGAAGAAAGAGGACCTCATCATAATGCTCAAAATTCAGGGCTCTAAAAATATTATCAGGTAAATTAGTCAGTTCTTTTTCGGCAGCCAGACGGGTTTCTGTGATAGAATCAAAGGCTGGCGGCAGGTTGATGTCCAGGGTATCACTGATCACCTGAAAATTGTGTCGGGCATTGGCATTGGTCGGATTGTTTTGAATGGCCATTTCAAATTCTTTCAAGGCGCGTTCCAGGTCTCGGCGATGTACATGGGAATGATTGCCCAGATCGGCTCTGCGATGAGCATTTTGTCCCTGATCCATAATCGTAGCATAACCCAGGGCATTGTGAAAAACACTGATCAGTTTGGGTTTACCCAGATCCTCTTGTAATTCAATGCTCTTTTTGAAAAGTGGAACGGCAGACTTATACTGTCCTGAGTAGCAATAGATCATACCTTCCAGGAACGTTTTCATAGCCAATTTTTGCGGATATTCCGGATCATGGACTAATAAATAGCGCTCTCCCTCGTGTAGCACTTTCAGACTTTCATCGCCCTTGCCCACCCTACTCAGACTTACGGCCAGGGAAAGGGCAAAGCTAAAATTGTCTGGAGCCAGGCCATAGGCCCGCCGAAAATAGCCAACGGCCTTTTGGTAATTTCCCTCACTATAATTGAGCGTCCCCCGATAATGTAATCGGTATGCCATTTTCTTACCTCCAGGAGGCAAAAAAGATAGACACATCAGGGTGGCTAGCAATAAAAAAAGTTGTCTCATTATTTCAAACTCTTAGGCCCACAAAAGTCTACATTTCCGGGGACTAAAGAAACAAAATAGAACAATATGATATTGGATGAAATTAAGAGCACCTACAACAACTCAGGTTTGATGATGATATCCACCCGTCTGTTCTTTAACTTTCCCTCCCAGGTATTATTGTCATAAACGGGGTTTAACTCGCCGAAATCCTCAATGGAAATCCGTTCAGAAGAGACTCCTTTTTTTAATAAACGACGACGGGCAGCTTCACTGCGTAGTTGCGAAAGTTGTTCATTGTACACCTGGCTACCAATATCATCAGTATGGCTATGTACACTGATCTGATGTTGCTTGAAATTGGGGATGCTTTCCAGCCATTGATAAAATTCGGCTTCTTGCTCGGCATCAATGTAATAGGATCCGCCACCAAAATAAATGCTAAAAATATAGTGGTCAGGAGCTGTTTCCTGGGCCTTTGTAAGGAAGGATATGGCCACTAAGAAAGGGAGAATAAAAACTTTTTTCATGTCGGGTGTATTTAGTGATATATAGATAAAAACTTACCATTTCAACGTTAACTTCAATTCGCTGCCCCCTAAATATACTTCGCTGACTCCTTATTGACTATCCTCTTCAATATACATCCAAAACAAGCAATCTTGCAATAGCGATCCATTCTTTAACAGCTTTTTCCGTTTTGGGAGACATTTAATTCGGCCCATCATCCTGGTTTTCGTAAAAAAGGATTGTCCCTATTTGTTTTGGCAATTGTCAACATGCTACTCAACTTTCGCTTTTCATTCGTCACGTTTTTACTTCGTCACTCTTTCTCAATAAAGCATTCGTTTCGACCTAATTACCTTATAGTTAGGCTTTTTTGTTGGACAAAACCCAAAATTGCCTTAGATTTGCCCGCCAATTAAAAAACAAGATGGGCTACCGCTTGATTTTTGGAAGCCCTAATCAATTTAACTACTAAAAGTCTATTTAACATCATGGGTCAAACAATTACATTTGCCATTCCTTTATTCGGGCTTCTGGCGCTTGCCTATACCTTTTGGCGTTCGTCATGGGTGACCAAGCAGGAGGTAGGAACCGAACGCATGGCACGGATAGCCAAACATATTGCTGATGGAGCAATGGCTTTCTTAAAAGCTGAATATCGGGTGCTCGCAATCTTTGTGATTGCCGTAGCTATTCTTTTGGGCGTCAGTGCTGATGGAGCTACTTCTTCTCCATTGGTTGCCGTATCATTTATTCTTGGAGCCATTTGTTCTGCATTAGCCGGCTTTTTAGGGATGCGTATTGCAACCAAAGCCAATGTCAGAACCACTAATGCTGCACGTACCGGATTGGGCAAAGCCCTGGAGGTAGCTTTTGCAGGTGGTGCTGTCATGGGACTAAGTGTTGTAGGTCTAGGCGTACTTGGATTAGGAACACTTTTCCTTGCGTACTCCAACATGGGTTGGGATATTGGTAAAGTGATTACGGTGATCACCGGATTTTCTTTTGGTGCTTCATCTATCGCACTGTTTGCCCGTGTGGGTGGTGGTATTTACACCAAAGCTGCGGACGTAGGAGCCGATTTGGTAGGTAAAGTAGAAGCCGGTATTCCTGAAGATCACCCACTGAATCCAGCCACAATTGCCGATAACGTAGGTGATAATGTAGGTGATGTAGCTGGTATGGGTGCCGACCTTTTTGAATCATTTGTAGGTTCTATCATAGGTACTATGGTTTTGGGCGCTGTTTTTATTGGCGCAACCGGTTTTGAAGCCACCAATGAATTTGGAGGCCTGAATGCTGTATTATTACCATTGGCATTGGCAGCAGTAGGAATCGTTACTTCTATCATCGGTACCTTTTTTGTAACCGTTAAAGAAGGTGGTGATCCACAAAAAGCATTGAACCGGGGAGAATTGTTTTCTTCCATTTTGATGTTGGTTGCAACGATATTGATTGTAAAGTATATGCTGCCTGTAGAATGGATCGTAAAAGGTACTGCTTACACGAGCACTGGTGTAATTGTAGCCGTAATTATTGGATTGTTTGCCGGGTTGGGAATTGGTTATGTAACCGAATTTTATACCGGTACTGGTACAAAACCAGTACAGAGCATTGTCAACCAATCGGTGACGGGTTCTGCTACAAACATTATTGCTGGTTTGGGAGTGGGTATGCAGTCCACAGCTATTCCGATTCTGATTTTGGCTACTGCCATCATTGGTGCTCACGAATTTGCAGGCTTGTACGGTATTGCTATTGCCGCAGTAGGCATGCTTTCCAATACCGGTATTCAATTGGCTGTTGATGCTTATGGTCCTATTTCAGATAATGCCGGGGGTATTGCTGAAATGTCAGACCTACCCAAAGAGGTGCGTCAGCGCACAGACAAACTGGATGCCGTAGGTAACACCACTGCCGCTATTGGTAAAGGTTTTGCTATTGGCTCTGCTGCATTGACTGCATTGGCCCTGTTTGCTGCCTTTATGACTACAGCTAATATTGAAACTATTGACATCTCCAAGCCTATTGTAATGGCCGGATTGTTTATTGGTGGTATGTTGCCCTTCCTGTTTTCTTCTTTGTCTATGGGCGCGGTAGGACGTGCAGCTATGGATATGATTCAGGAAGTAAGAAGACAATTTAAAGATATTCCTGAGTTGACGGCTGCTCTTGCGGCAATGCGTAAAAATGAAGGCAAAGAACATGCCGATTGGTCTGAAGCTGACCAGAAAATTTTCGACGCAGCTGATGGCAAAGCCGAATACAGCAAGTGCGTGGAGATTTCTACTAAAGCCTCAATTCGCGAGATGGTATTGCCGGGTATGCTGGCGATATTGACCCCGGTAATCATTGGTTTTGGTCCCAAATTATTTGGTAGTGACATGGGGCCCGAAATGTTGGGCGGTCTATTGGCCGGCGTAACTGTTTGTGGGGTATTGATGGCTATCTTCCAGTCTAACGCCGGTGGCGCCTGGGACAATGCCAAGAAAATGTTTGAAGAAGGTGTTGAAATTCAAGGTGTAAAACACTACAAAGGCTCTGAAGCACACAAGGCAGCCGTAGTTGGTGATACCGTTGGTGACCCATTCAAAGATACCTCCGGACCTTCCCTCAACATTCTGCTGAAATTGATGTCCGTTGTGGCACTGGTGATTGCACCAATGTTGTAAGATCGGATTTAAATATGTTAAAAAGTCCCCATCGGAAATTTCTGATGGGGACTTTTTATTTGCACAGTCTCTATTCGATTGTTTTCCAATATTGCTTATTTAAATGTATATTTTCCAGGGTTTTTTGTAGTATTATCTTTTAAATACTTTCTCGATCCCATAAATCAGTTGAAAAAGATTAATGCTATTTTGATTACCAAATGGAAACGGCAAATCTAGGGAGGTGTTATAACATTTTTTCCGACCCTTCCTTTTCTTCCCTATCAAAATAGTTTAGCCACCACAAAATGAATAGTTTTAAACTAAGAGCATGTTTAGAGGCCAATCTTTGGGCTGCAAAGGATCACTTTTATGATGATACTTTCCCGACCTAGCGGTTTCCCTTCGGCGGGACAGGCTGTTGCTTTTTTCGTCCGTACCTCAGGGTATGAACTTCAAATGCTTTTTGATGCTTTGGCATCAAGCCAACCCAGTCATCAAAAAATTGACGCTTATCGCCTCCCATCGGCCGCCATAGGCTTGCCGACGGCGATGCAAAGCCGACCTCCAAACAAGCTCTAACACATATTTTCATTATCCTATTCCAATGATGAAACAACTAGTCGGATTATTTTCATTGCTCCTGCTCATAGGTTGCCAGCCAGGAGAAAAACCTTTAGATGCAGTCGAAAAAGACAAGGCTCTGGAGGAATTGCCTTTTACAAAACTTGCATTGGCAGATTTATCAGATTTTAAGGCAACTACTGCCAATTGGTCCGTTGTGGCTAGTGTACTTTCGGATCATACCAAGGAAGGGGACATCCGCACCACAGAGGGTACAGGCGTTTTGGTCAATGAAAATAACGAAACAGCTAAGGACGCTTTATTTACTAATTGGGAGCATGGAGATCTGGAGATTCACCTGGAATTTATGATGCCCAAAGGCTCCAATTCAGGGATATATTTCCAGGGCAGGTATGAATTGCAGCTGCTCGATAGTTGGCAGGTGGCCGATCCGAAATACTCAGACTGTGGAGGGATATACGCCCGTTGGGACGATGCCAAACCAGAGGGACAAAAGGCTTATGAAGGTCACTCGCCTCGCCTCAATGCAAGTAAAGCTCCAGGCCTCTGGCAGCATTTGCACATTATCTTCAGGGCTCCCCGCTTTGATGCATCTGGAAAAAAAACAGAAAATGCCCGTTTTGAAAAAGTAGAACACAATGGGGTATTGATTCACGACAATGTAGAACTTTTCGGCCCTACCCGAGGCCCAGCTTTTCCGGAAGAAGGCCCTCTGGGACCGCTTATGATTCAGGGCGATCATGGTGCAGTAGCCTTTAGAAATATTAAATACAAACGTTATTTCGACGATCCCAAATTGGAGGTGACCAATATTCATTACCAGTATTTCGAAATTGATGGCCCCATTACTGAATTACCAGGATTTGACACCTTAAAAGTGATTAAAGAAGGGCCCACTGATTCTCTGGTTTATGAAACTTTGTCGGAAAGAGACGAGCAGGTAGCTTACATTTTTACCGGCAAGTTACAGGTACCTAAAACAGGAGATTACCTGTTTCATCTTTCTTCTGATGATGGATCACAGTTGTTTTTGGATGAAAATATGGTGGTTGACAATGATGGCAAACACGACTTTGAATCTAAAGTGGGTCTCGTCACATTGGAGCAGGGAGTACATGATTTGAAATTGACCTATTTCAACTATACCTGGGGTAAAGGCCTCATGCTCCAGTACGAAGGACCGGAAATGCGGCAACAACCCTTGCTTAGCCGGGTACCAGCTCAGCGCAAGTCGGATCGACCACTTATGACCATTACACCTAAAAAGGCTCCGGAAATGGTGCGCAGTTTTGTGATGTTTGATGATCAGAAAATCACTCATGCCATTTCTGTTGGTGATGTTAAGGGGATTCATTATTCGCTAAACCTTCGCAAAGGTGCATTGCTCAAATTTTGGCGGGGAAATTTTGCTGATGTAACTGAAATGTGGTACGAAAGGGGAGAACCTCAATTGCTAAAGCCGCTGGCTATGGCTGTGGAGGCTACTGATGGGGTTATTGCTGCTGTGCTTCCCGGAAATGCCAGCAATTATCCAGAGAAAAGCCAGGAATCGTTGACTTTTAAGGGGTACGATATTAACGAAAAGGATCAGCCGGTATTCCGTTATCAAGTGGGCGATGCAATCGTCCTCGACCACTACCAACCATCAGAGGATGGTCAGGAACTGATTCGCACGATTCAGCTGGAAAAGGAAACGGCTAACCTTTATACCCGAATTGCGGCAGATCAATATATCTCAGAGGTAGGCAACGGATATTATTCCATTGGAGGCAATTATTACATCAAACTGCTCAGCCCGGGTATTGAACCGGTGATTCGACAAAGCCAAGGTAATACCGAACTGTTGTTTGGTTTATCGGCTTCCAATAATGCAGTAAAATATGCTATATTATGGTAATCTTCAGAATTCAAATAGGTCTGCTGGTTTTGTGTACCCTTGGTCTGACAGGATTGACTGCCCAGCCTCTAATGTCGGATTATTTCAAGATCGAAAAGGTTAAGATTCCGGATGGCATCGAATTGGAAGTAGGCGGTCTGGCTTTTGACGATCAAGGTAATCTCGGTGTTGCTACCCGGCGTGGAGAAGTCTGGTTGATTAAAAATTATCAAACAGATAAGCCCACCTATACCCGGTTTGCCCATGGACTGCATGAGCCATTAGGACTTAACTTCAAAGATGGTGCTTTTTTTTGCGCACAGCGTGGAGAGTTAACCAAACTAACCGATAAAAACAACGATGGCAGAGCCGATAGCTACGAAGCTTTGTACACCTGGGATTTGGCGGGCAATTACCACGAATATTCCTATGGGCCGGTTTTTACCCCGGAAGGAGATATGCTGGTTACCCTCAACCTCGGCTGGATAGGCCGGGGAGCAAGTCTCTCCGAATGGCGTGGTTGGCTGGTTAAGATTACCAAAGAAGGGAAGTTGATCCCTATGGCTACTGGGTTGCGTTCACCAGCGGGATTTGGTTACAATAAGGACGGCGATATCTTTTATACCGAAAACCAAGGGGACTGGGTTGGTTCAGGCCGTATGACCCATCTGGAAATAGGAGATTTTGCCGGCAATCCGGAGGGCCTAAAATGGACCTCCCGCGAAGGATCACCGCTGAAATTGAAACCGGAAGATATTGACGATACCAAAGGGTTGACCCTTTATCAGTATGCCCAGGAGCTGGAGGCAATTAAACCACCGTCTGTCTGGTTTCCACACACTTTGATGGGTATTTCTACTTCAGGTTTTGTGAATTTGAAAGATGAATTCGGCCCAGCCTTTAACGGGCAGATGTTGGTGGGAGACCAGGGGCACAGTAAAATTATGCGGGTCAGCCAGGAAAAAATAAATGGAGTGTATCAGGGAGCTTGTTTTCCATTTGTAGATGGTTTTTCTTCGGGCGTATTGCGTTTGGAATGGAGTCCAATGGGTGATGGTTTGTATGTGGGCATGACTAGTCGCGGATGGGCCTCTACAGGGGCCGAAGACTTTGCCCTGGAGCGCCTGGTATGGTCTGGGAAAACGCCTTTTGATATCAAGTCTATCCGCGCCCATGCTGAAGGGTTCACAATCGAATTTACCCAACCTGCTGACAAGGCATCGCTGGCGGACCCTACGGTTTATCAAATAACTGACTTTACCTATAAATACCACCATTTCTACGGAAGCCCCGTTACAGACAAACAAAGTCGCACCATTCAGAAAGTGACGGTGGCTGAAGATGGCCGATCCGTGGTGTTACATTTGGATCGTTTGCGAAAAGGGTATATCAATGAGGTCAAAGCTATTGGTGTACGGTCTGCTTCCGGACAGATGCCTGTGTTTGGATATGGGTACTACACCCTCAATGAGATTCCTGGAGGTGGGAAAACAATTGCTGAAACGACAGAACCAACTTCGGAAACAACCTCCGGAGCCATAACTTCCAAAAATTTAACCGAAATGCCGACCTCCTGGACCAATGGCCCTGATCAGGAAATCGTGATGGCTACTAAACCCGGCATGAAATATGATATGGATTTTTTCAGCATTACTGCCGGACAAAAAATAAAATTAACGCTGAATAATAATGATGATATGCTGCACAACCTGGTTATAACCCTGCCTGGTAAAGCAACAGAGGTTGGCGAAGCTGCTCTCAAATTGGGCTTGGATGGTGAATCGATGCAATACATCCCCAATTCTGAATCCGTATTATTCCACACCAAGTTACTGCAACCGGAAAGTTCGGAGTCGATCTATTTTGTGGCACCCAAAGAACCAGGAGCCTACGAATTTGTCTGTACATTCCCTGGTCACCACATGACTATGCGTGGGAAAATGCAAGTGTATAAGGGGGATATGTTTTAGGAAGCTTCAAAATAATTAAAATTTCTGTGTAACATTTCTCGTAGTTAAATCACTAAGTAATACAAGATGGTTGCAGGAAGTCTATTTCTGCAACACATCGCCCCTAAACTAAATGTAACTATGAGAAACAAAATTCACGAACTTCATTGTCATTCAAAATGGCGATGGGTTAATACTCAAAACCGCCTTTCAGGCCAACCAAACCACTTACCTTTAAAAAGTTACCCAATACCCTGGTGCTGTTCCTAAAACGGGAATCAGCTAGTAATTTTGTTTTGAGCTTATGGTTAAATAACCCCTCAAATTTAATAGACCAATGAAAAATGTAATTTGTGATCTGCATGTACACTCTGGTTTAAAAGGTTTTGGTGCCCATGGCCATGAAGAATTCAACAAGCGTTCTATTTGGGATAAATTTCCTGAAAGAGCGGATGTCATGAAGCGGTTGAACTTCTTTCTGAAGGCTGCTATTAAAGATGTCGCCAAGGAATCTCAGGCCAATCTGGATGCCTGTGCCGAAACCAAACTGATGGTGCCTTTTCTGGCTATCTACCCGATAGAGCGGCAGATGTTTGAAATGGATCCCCAAAGACCATACAAGAATTTATTTAACCTCTTTTTACAAGGTAAACAACCCGTGTTTCTCGGATCAGCAGTATCGGGGTTTCCCCCGGAAAAGGTAGCCGATATTCTGGCCAACTTTGAAAAAGGTAATGATGATGGTGTCGATTATTTCAAAAACTACCTGGAAGAACGCAATTACCTGATGGATCAAACCATGGTTGGCTCCAAACATAATGACTTTAGTTTTAAAATTGCGACCAATTATAAAAACTTTCAAGCGCTTTTAGCAAGTAAAACAACTATTACGGGGATACTTACGGTAGAAGGAGTCCATTCTTTTGGGCATTATTTAAACAATTCGACTTTCAAGAAAACCTTTGATCAGTTGGATACTATTGAAAGGACCGTACTGGAGCAATCTTTTATCGAAAACATTACCCGGGTGAAAAAGGAGAGAAAAGGAGAGCTTGCTCCATTTTTTGTCACTTTCTGTCACCACTTCAATAACCTGCTAGCTGGTCATGCCCGTAGTTTTAGCGGAAAATCTGATTTTTTGAGCGGTTTTGCTTGGCCAAACAAACCAGGTATGAGGCATTTGTTGAATCAGGAAACAAATCTAAAAAAAGGTTTTTCTACACTGGGTAAGCAAGTAATGGAGCTCATGCTCGACCGGAGCAAAGGCAAACGTATCCTGATCGATACGAAACACATGAGCCTGGCTTCCCGCTGGGAATATTACCAGTACATCAAACATAAGCGAGAAGTAGAAGGTGATAATATCCCTATCGTACACAGCCACGGAGCTATCAGCGGTTGGAAAACATTGGGAGATGCTGCTAAACACGAAGAAGACGAAAAAATTGATAAAAACCAGTTCTTCAGCCGCTGGCAAATCAACCTGACGGATGAGGATATCTTGGAAACTTATGACTCGGCCGGAATTATCGGCCTATTGCTGCACGAAGGCCGGATGCCTGGTGAAAGTTTCAAGAAGGAAGCCAATAAGCTGAAAAAGAAAATCAAAAATGCTAAGCGTAACCAGGCCAAGCGCGATTTTTATTCGGTACAACTCAAAGACCTTTACATCAAACTCCTCTGGTCAAATATTTTCCACATTGTGAAAACGGTTCAAGAGGAAAGAGGTGAAGATGGTTGGGGGTTAATCACTTTCGGTAGTGATTTTGACGGACTGATTGATCCTTTTGATAGCTATGCTGAGGCCACCGGATTCAAAGATCTCAGAGAAGATATGATTCAGTATCTAAAAAGTGGCAAAGAGGTTCTAATTTCCGAAAATGGTACGGAAAAAACGCTACCTGGTGAGGAAGTATGGTCGTTAATGGCA
Organism: Saprospiraceae bacterium; assembly: GCA_021604865.1. Taxonomy (GTDB): domain Bacteria; phylum Bacteroidota; class Bacteroidia; order Chitinophagales; family Saprospiraceae; genus BQJU01. Next base: position 131,850 of record BQJU01000005.1, read on the forward strand.
GGTAAAACGCCAGAAGAGCGCATGCAACAGATTATGTTTAGCAATGCCGACCGGTTTTTGTCCCGCTATTTTACGGATGATTACCTTAATAATTTGCTTACGCTAAATGATGCCCACTCGACAATGAATAGCTAAACCCCATTTGGGCCCCGGAAAGTTTCGATTCTCCGGGGTTTTTTATACCAAAAGAGGGACGAGATTGCCACCTTCTCGCTTAAACTGCCCACTTACTTGTTTAGATGTACCTGCTACGACTATACTGTTTCTTTTGCCTGTTTTTACCCCTAATTTTGTATGGAACAAAAAAACAAATCATGTTTTACATCATTTTCGTTTTGTTGTATGGTCTCTTAATGGTTGATTTAGTAACAACTATCGTGCATTTAGCGAGAAAAAGATAAACACCCCAAAATCCCAAATTATCATGTTATTTCCATTCTTAATCTTTTATTTTATCTGTCTGATTGCAGACTTCAGACGAGACTGGTTTTTTTCGATAAGCGAGAAAGGTGCTGGCTCAAAAAATGCGGCTCGGGTCTCGAAAAAAGCTAAAATAATTTCTATTCAGAGCCACCCAAAAACGGCTTCTGAAAAACCTTCAGTGAAAGTTTGTTCTTAGGTTTTTGAGGTATAAGACTGGCTATTGCCTCCGTAATAAAATGGATAGCTGACAGTGATTTTGCTGATGTAGCTTTATTGCACGACAGGCACGCTTACCGTTTATACACTAGGAACAGATAAGCAAAATCAGCGTTTGTTATCTTACACCAAGGCATTGATGCAGAGGAATATCCAATTGTCAATGCCTTGTTTATTTCGACTATTAGAACATCTTTGGGTTTTGTAATGAATTAGTGATGGGTTTAAATTTCACCAAACACAGAAAACCCTTTACCTTTGTGAGCATGAACCCAAAAGTTACTATGAAAAAGATTCCTTTTGTTAGCCTGTGTTTTCTGTTAGGATTGTTATTGTACAGTGCCTGTAAAAATGAACCTATACAGCCAGAAGAACCGGGAGAACCGGATTACCTAGCCGCACCAAGTGGCACTACGCCCATTCCTGCCAACCAGCAACGCAATGGTGACGCTGAAGCAGGCAGAGAATACTTACTTTATGGTGATTATGTAAGCAGTGGCATTCCAATTGACGTATTTAATTTTGCCTTTGATGGAGATGGTAACTTACTCAATCGTACGGGTGATAATGCTGACTTACCTTATGATTTTACGGCCATCAATGCATCTAATGGCGTACGGATTGCGGCAGCCAATTGTTTCACCTGTCATGCTCAGGTGCTCGATGGACAATTGATCCTGGGGCTGGGTAATAGCCTGGCGGATTTTACGGATGACCAAAGTTCGGTAGTGCCTACAGTTGATGCCGCTATTAACTTTCTGCATGGAGCCAATTCTCCGGAACGAGAGGCTTATGAACCCTTCCGGCGGTCTGCTTTGGTAACTGGCCCCCTATTGATTGCGGAGACTAAAGGCGTAAATCCTGCTGCGGAACTGACGGCCATACTTGCTGCTCACCGCGATCCTCAGACCCTGGAGTGGCAAGCTGATCCTAGCTATGAAATTGGCACACTGGGAGTCCCTAGCGATGTACCAGCCTGGTGGTTGCTGAAAAAGAAAAACGCTCAATTTTATAATGGTGCTGGTCGAGGAGATTTTACTAAATTCACGATGGCCTCCGGTATGTTGACCCTGAAAGATAGTGCCGAAGCCAGTGCTATCTACCAGCATTTTGGTGATGTTTTGGCCTTTCTTTTTGAGCTGGAAGCACCGGATTATCCAGAGGTTGTTGATGCGACAAAAGTAGCTCAAGGAGAAAGCCTTTTTTATAAAAATTGCGCAAAATGCCATGGTACCTACGGTGATTCTCCGACTTATCCCAACCTATTGGTGGCGTCGACCACTATTGGTACTGACCCATTGTATGCGCAGACGGCTACCACCAATGAATTTTTCCTTGATTGGTGGAACAATGGATGGTTTGGGCAGGCGTTACAAACATCCTGGTTACAGCCTTTTGACGGTTATATTGCGCCTCCACTGGATGGCATCTGGGCCACAGCGCCTTATTTACATAATGGATCGGTACCCAATCTGGAAACATTGCTGAACAGCAGTAAACGACCGACTTACTGGCGACGTAGTTTTACCAACCCCCAATACGATTATTCGGCGGTAGGTTGGCAATTTACAATCGAAAGTAGTGGAAACAATAAGGCAATTTATGATACTACCCTGCCCGGTTACGGCAATCAGGGACATGTATACGGCGATGTATTTACGGATGAAGAACGCAGTGCTGTAATAGAATATTTAAAAACAATTTAAATTATTTGTTTTATATTTGCAACAAATTGGTTGTTGTGGGTAACATGTTCTAAAATAATTGTTTGTCAAAATTCGTTAGAGCTAGGTTAGGTTGGCGACTAATGACGTTGACAATAAATTGGGCAGTAAAATGAAGGATAATTCTCCCATGGAAGGAAACGAAGAGACTTGGCAGATCAAACAAAAACTCCAGGTTGCCTGGCGAAATATTCGCAGCAGGTATATGCAGGTATATCGGCGATACCCGAAACTGGTTGCCGCAGGATCTATTTTTGGTGGATTGGGTTTTTTAGGGGCAATGACTCTTTTCAGTATTGCTGTATTGACGTATTTCGGTGCTTTTGGCCCATTACCTACTTATGGCGATTTACGAAATATTCAAAACTATAATGCCTCCGAATTATATGCGGAAGATGGCGTTTTATTAGGGAAATATTATGTAGAAAATCGGACCAATGCCGATTTTGATGAAATTTCCGGCCCCATTGCGGAGGCTTTGATTGCCACTGAAGATGCTCGATTTTTTGAACACCGGGGGATCGACTTTCGGGCCCTGTTTCGGGTGTTATTCAAATCGATTATTTTATCCGATGACTCATCCGGTGGGGGGAGTACACTTAGCCAACAATTGGTTAAAAATCTCTATCCCCGAAAAGATTACACCCTGTTTGCTACCCTTATCAACAAATTGCGGGAAGCCTATGTGGCGAGACGTCTGGAGAAAATTTATAGCAAAGAAGAGCTCCTAAAGCTCTACCTCAATACAGTGCCTTTCGGAGAAGATATTTTTGGTATAAAAGTAGCCTCACAACGTTTTTTTAGCAAATCTCCTAAAGAATTGCGGATAGAAGAAGCGGCTGTATTGGTAGGCATGTTGAAAGCCAATACTTATTACAATCCCGTGCGCCATCCCGAACGGGCCAAGGAGCGACGTAATACCGTGCTCACCCAAATGGCCAAATACGGCTATCTCGAAGAAGCGCTCCTCGATTCCTTCACCCAAATTCCGTTGGAAGTTGATTATTTCAGAGAAGGGAGCAATCAGGGGTTGGCTACTTACTTTCGGGAGCATTTGCGGCAGGAGCTGGAAGAAATCCTCGAAGACTATAAAAAACCAGATGGTAGTAGCTATAACCTATATACCGACGGTCTCAAAATATATACTACTATTGACGCTCGTTTGCAGCAGTATGCAGAGGAGGCAGTGGAAGAACATTTGTCGAAACTCCAAGAAGATTTTTATAAAGACTGGCGACGAGGCAAACCCTGGGGGAGCAAAGCCAATCTGGATCGAGCAATGAAAAGATCGGATCGGTATCAGGCACTGAAAAAAAAGGACCTTAGTGATGAAGCCATTGAAGAGATCTTTAATCAGCCGGTAGAGATGCGTATTTTTAGTTGGGTAGGCGAAGAGGAGGTCAAAGAAATGACCCCGTTGGATTCCATCAAATACTATCTGACTATTCTCAATGCAGGTTTCTTGGCCATGAATCCACAAACGGGTCTGGTACGTGCCTGGGTAGGAGGTATTGACCACGAATATTTTCAGTATGATCATGTCAAATCAACGCGGCAGGTAGGTTCTACCTTTAAACCGCTTGTTTACGCTCAGGCATTGAGAAGCGGAATGCTGCCCTGCGAGTATACCTATAACCGTTTGGTGGAATATGTAGATTTAAATAATTGGGAACCCCGAAATTCTGATGGAGAATACGGTGGAGTTTACTCTATGGAAGGTGCGCTAAGCCAGTCAGTCAATACCGTAACTGTAGAGATTGCGCTACGAGCCGGCGTAGATTCTATCCGTAATCTGGCACGGGAAATGGGCATAACCAATAACATTCCACAAGTGCCCTCGATTGCTTTAGGTACTGCCGAAGCTTCTCTTTATGATATGGTGGAGGTGTATGGCACTTTTGCCAATCGTGGTGTTCGACCGGATATGCACTATATTGACCGTATTGAAACCAATAAAGGGGAGATTATTGCTGAGTTTCCAAGGCCTGACCCAAAACAATTTAAAAGAGTACTCGATATTAATCATGCGGATATCATGATCAAAATGATGGCGTCAGTGGTGGATAGTGGGACTGCTCGGCGGCTGCGTTATGAATTTGGTTTGTACGGAGACCTTGCCGGAAAAACAGGAACGACGCAAAATCATTCCGATGGCTGGTTTATTGGTTATAATCCTGAACTGGTAGCTGGAGCCTGGGTAGGGGCCGAAAGTCCGAGTATTCATTTTCGGAGTATGAAGCTGGGGCAGGGTAGTAATACCGCACTGCCAATCTATGGAAGGTTTATGAAAAAAGTGTACAAAGATCCAAATTTCAAAAATATTCGACGTGCCCGCTTTACAGCTATGGCGGATTCCATAGCAGCCCTAATGGTCTGCCCACCCTATTTGAACGAAATGCCTATTCTGGTAGAAAACTGGGGTGAAGATTATTACGAAATGCTCGAATTCAATCAGCAATTGGACAACATGGAACGCGAACAGGTGGAGATGCTGATAAGCGAAAAACCCCGAGGAGAAAACGAGTCACTTTCTGAATATTCTCAGCGAATTCGTGAGCACAATGAACGGTTGGATCGTCGTAACGAACGTCGGGAAAAACGCAAAGACTTCTGGAATAAAGTTCTTTTTGGGAAGAAAAAGGAGGAATGAACGATTTCTCTTTGCCAAGCAAAGAGAATGAATGTTACGGGATGGGAGGCCGCTGAAAAAGAACGAAAATTTGGCGATGAAATTAAAGTTTCTGCCCAAAAAAGCAGGGTTTTTCCAAATAGTGCCTAAAAATCTACTACTTTTGGCATGTGTTACCATGATAAATCCCAAACCTCCCATGACATGTATACGCTCATCCTCAGTTTTTTAACGGCATTTTCGCTGACCTATGCCGCCATTCCCTCTATAATAGAAATTGCCAGGAAAAAAAACCTGGTTGACGAACCCGTTGAACGGAGCTCTCATACTATTAGTACCCCTTCATTGGGAGGCATTGCCATTTTTGCCGGAGCCATCTTCAGTATTGTGCTTTGGACGCCTTTCAATGATTTTGGGAATTTGCAGTATATCCTTTGTTCCTTTATTATCGTATTTCTTATTGGCGCCAAGGACGATATATCGCCTGTTTCTCCGGTTACCAAATTGATTGGACAGTTTATGGCGGCCTTTATCCTGGTCTTCAAGTCGAACATCTTGCTGATTAGTTTTTATGGATTGTTTAATATTGACACACCTTTCCCGGAATGGATTGCTGCAATTTTTAGCCTGTTTACCATCCTGGTTATTGTTAATGCTTTCAACTTGATTGATGGCATTAATGGCCTGGCAGGTAGTATTGGGTCATTGATTGCAGGTACATTGGGTATCTGGTTTTTTCTCACTGGACATATAGAATACGCCATCGTAGCTTTTTCGCTGGTAGGAGCTGTTGTGGGCTTTTTGAAATACAATTATACCCCAGCAAAAATATTTATGGGAGATACAGGCGCCTTACTGGTCGGCCTGATATGTGCCATTTTGATCATCCAGTTTATCGATTACAACTACAGCATGGAAGCAGGGCATCCGTATAAATTCCAAGCCATTCCGGCGGTGGCTATTGGCATTATGATTCTGCCGCTTTTTGATACCATGCGGGTTTTTGTTACCCGGGTGATCCGGGGCAACTCTCCCTTCCATGCCGATCGGCGACATATCCATCATTTGCTGGTAGACTATGGGTTGAGTCACATGCGTGCCACAGCCGTCCTGGTATTTATCAACATCATGTTTATTTCCTTCGTCTTTTCGGTTCACGATAAGATTGATCAACACCTCTTGTTGATTATTTTGATTATCATTGCCAGCACACTAACCTATTCTCTGCACATTGCGGTTGTAAGAAAAAACCGTTTAAAAAACCTGGCTTCGTGACTTCATTTATATGGGTATTTTTGGGAGGAGGATTTGGCAGTATTTGCCGATATGGAGTTAACAGACTCGTAGTTGATAGCGGTTATCCTTTTCCTTTGGCCACCCTCATCGCCAATTTGCTCAGCTCTTTATTATTGGGTGCGTTGGTCGTATTAAGCATGCGCCAGTTGATCGCAATAGAATATCGTCTATTACTCATGACCGGATTTTGTGGCGGATTCAGTACATTTTCTACCTTTTCCAGTGAGACTTTTCAACTGTTGGAGCAAGGGCATTATTTTTATGCTTTCGCAAATGTTGTAATAAGTGTTGCACTCGGCTTGATTTGTATATATTTGGGCATGAAATGGGCGCAATAATTACCTAACCAAGTTTCTAAAACACCATGAAGTTAACCCACGAAATGCTCGATCGGCTCGATAAATTAGAAGAAAAATATGCCGTAATGGGGCAGGATATGTCTTCTTACCTCGATGGTCTCTTGTATAATGATTACCTCACTTATTGGGACTATATTCATCTTGATACCCTGTTGAGCTTGCAAAATCCACGTACCAGTTTGCCTGATGAACAGATTTTTATCATGTATCATCAGATAACGGAGTTATATTTCAAACTCACCATTAAAGCCATTGAACAACTCATCAAAGCACCGACCTTGACCGTGGAGTTGTTTAAACGTCAGATGAATCGGGTGATTCGCTACATTGAACACCTGATCGATTCTTTTGATGTGATGATTGATGGCATGGATCGGGACGAGTTTCTGAAGTTCCGTATGAGCTTGCTGCCTGCCAGTGGTTTTCAATCTGGCCAATATCGGAAAATTGAGATTCTAAGCACCGATCTCTACCACCTGGTACACCATAGCAAACGTGCAGAGATTGATGCCAACACCGATTTTGAAACCGCTTATGAACACCTTTATTGGAAATCAGGCGCGACAGAGTTGGCTACTGGCCGCAAAACCCTTACGCTAAAACAATTTGAAAAGAAATATTCCACAGAATTCATTACCCTGGCCGAAACCGTAAAATCCACCAACCTCTGGCAAACCTACCTAAAGCTAGATGAAAAAGACCGCGAAGATGAGGACGTGATCCGCCTTATGCGTGAGTATGACTTCAGCACCAACGTGAGGTGGCCATTGATGCACTTCAAATCTGCTGTCCGCTATCTAGATCAAAAACCCGACATTATCAAAGCTACCGGTGGTACCAATTGGCAAAAATACCTGCCTCCGATCCATCAGCGAATTATTTTTTATCCGGAATTGTGGACGAAGGAAGAATTGGATAAGTGGGGACGGAAGGTGAAGATGTAATTCTCAAAATATCTCCTCTATCCACTGTTTCGGGAGGTACAATGGAAGTCGTTTTTTTGTATACTGTAAGCCCCTCTGCAATGGCTTGCACTTAGTTGTTTATTGGTACATGGTGTTTAAGTTGAATGGTCTCTAATATACAAATTAGTTAGGACCAGCCTTCTTTGATTCCATGCCCATCTTATTATTCAACACCCATTTTCCTACCTATTTTTTTATCTTTGGAAGCCTAGTTAGCAGAGACATTAAAAAACACGTTTTATAAATGAGTACATACGTTATAGGAGTAGATTACGGAACTGATTCAGTGCGGTCGGTTATTATTGATGCTAAAACTGGTGAAGAAGTCGGGAATGCAGTTTTTTATTATCCCCGATGGAAAGAAGGTTTATTTTGTGATCCGGCAAACAACCAGTTTCGCCAGCATCCTCTGGATTATTTGGAAGGGTTGGAAACATCCATCATAGAAGCTTTGAGAACGGCACCCGCCGGAGTAGCAACAAAGGTAAAAGGTATTGCTGTAGATACAACTGGTTCGACGCCAGTCGCTGTGGATAAAAGCGGCACACCATTAGCGCTGTTGCCTGACTTTGAGGAAGACCCCGATGCTATGTTTATCTTATGGAAGGATCACACCGCCATCAAAGAGGCTGGAGAGATTAACGAGCTTTGTGCTACATGGAAAATAGATTATTCAAAATATGAAGGTGGTATTTATTCTTCGGAATGGTTTTGGGCAAAGGTTCTGAGAACCCTGAGGGCTAATGAGGCAGTGCGCCAGTCGGCCTACTCCTGGGTAGAACATTGCGATTGGATTCCCTTCCTGCTTACCGGCGGCAATGAAGTTCAGCAAATAAAGCGGAGTCGTTGTGCCGCAGGCCATAAAGCTCTTTGGCACGAAGGTTTCGGCGGCCTACCATCCAATGAATTTTTTAAGACACTCGACCCATTGCTCGACGGCCTGGTAGAACGGTTATACAAAGAAACCTATACCTCAGATGTTCCTGCCGGTAATCTGTCAAAAGAATGGGCACAAAAATTGGGCTTGAATACGGAGGTGGTAGTTACAGTTGGCGCCTTTGATGCCCACATGGGAGCTGTGGGTGGCCAAATTGAACCCTACTATTTAAGTAAGGTGATGGGCACCTCGACTTGTGATATGTTAGTGGCTCCTATGAACGAGAGCGGAGAAAAGCTGGTCAATGGTATTTGTGGGCAAGTAGATGGCTCGATTATCCCCGGTATGCTGGGATTGGAGGCCGGTCAATCTGCATTTGGCGATGTATATGCCTGGTTTAAAGACCTGTTGTCCTGGACCTTGGAGGAAGTAGTCGGAAAAAGTCAACTGCTTGATGATAAGTTGAAGCAGCAATTGATAGAAGAAGCTTCCGACCGGATCATTCCTGAATTGACCGCAGCGGCAGAAAAAATCCCACCTGATGCGACCGGCATTATCGCTTTGGATTGGCTCAATGGCCGCCGGACACCAGATGCGAATCAAGCCCTAAAAGGTGCAATTTTGGGCCTAAATCTGGGCAGTGATGCGCCAAAAATTTTTCGGGCTTTGGTAGAGGCAACCTGTTTTGGAGCCAAAAAAATTGTAGACCGCTTTCAGGAAGAAGGCGTGCCGATCAAAGGAGTGATCGGCTTGGGTGGTGTGGCCAAAAAATCTCCCTTCGTGATGCAAACCATGGCCGATGTGCTCAACCGGCCCATTAAAATTGTTCGGTCAGAGCAGACTTGTGCATTGGGGGCAGCTATGTTTGCGGCCACTGCCGCCGGAATTTATGCTAATGTCCCAGATGCTATGGAACAGATGGGCTCCGGTTTTGATGCGGAATACTACCCCAACACCGAGCAGGTAATCATTTATGATCAAATCTACCAGAAGTACAATGATTTTGGTGCCTATGCAGAAAGGTTTTTTGATCAACGGTGGTAAAGCCTGGAGAGAAGTATGCAACGAGTACGGTTTATCGGTTTTCGGTGAAAAACTAAAACAACAAAGACAAACAAGTTAACCCTCCATCCATTTTCTGAAATTCAGACATTTCTACCTCGATGATGGGATGTCCGAGCTTCGCAATTTGCTGTTTTGCTGTGGGATAACCGGCAGGCATCAGCACCTTGCCATTGATTAGTATACAATTGGCAGCATAGGCCTCTTTATCATCCAGGCAAATGACTTGGCCGGATGGAAAATTTTTGGAAAATTCTACGATAGACACAAAGTTGTTATTACCAAGATGCGTTACACCTGTTTTCAGATGGAGGACGCTATTTACGGGAATTTCCGTAGAATTATACTTGCATTTGGAAAGTAGCAAAGACAATTGCTTCGCCCCGGCGGCATTGGTTCTTTTGGAGCGCCCGATATAAAAGTGATCTTGAACCCTTAAAATATCTCCACCGTCTACCGTTCCGGGAGCCTTGATGGCGGCTATTTCTTTGTATTGCGCAAGTACCTCACGAATAGCCTCTACTTCCCCTCTGCGACTAGGATCTCCGGGATTGGTTAAAATGGCGAGTGTTTCAGTGACAATGGCCGCATCTTCCACAAAACAACCATCAGGATAACGTTCATCAGCTTCCAGGACGATTAGTTTTAGGCCACATTGTTGCAAGGCTTCGCAATAGGAGTAGTGTTGCTTCAGCGCTTTTTCAAGGTCGGGCTTTCCTAAATTGGTGGTGGTAATGCCGGCTGCAAAGGTTTTTCCTGGTTTTCTTAAGATTGCTTTGGTGTATGTGTTCATTTTTTATTGATTTTTGAGGGCAAATTTAGAGTACTAAATCGAAGTTAGTGACTAAAGAGCAAGCATACGCAAAAAGCCCACCCGACAAAGTCGAATGGGCTTTTTTGCTTGTGGTCCCACTTGGGCTTCCCGGTTAACAAAATCTATGGCTCGTGCCTCGCTGAGATTTTCTAAACCGGGATAGACTTCTCGCCCAAGCTGGCGCATAAAAAAAGCCCCAACACTGGCGTGTTGAAGCTTTTTTGTGGTCCCACTTGGGCTCGAACCAAGGACCCTCTGATTATGAGTCAGATGCTCTAACCAGCTGAGCTATGGGACCTGTTCAAAACAGAGTGCGAATTTACGGAATAAACACGCAGTTGACAAAGTAAAGTTCCAAAAAATGAAAAAGTATAAGACAGGAACATTAAAATTTCTGCGCCCAACTTGCATTTCCCACCTTTTTTAAGGAATATTCCATCTATGTAGCGTGAACAGATGAAGAAGAAGAGATAGTGTTTTTTACCACGTTCTTAATCCCCCAGTCATGAAAATAAGATACCCTATTGTTCTTTTGTTTTTGCTGATTTGCACCATGGCATATACCCAGCGGCCTACCATTGAGGATTTTACTATGAGTGGAGATACTTATGAAATTGAAGATTATTGTTTTCGCCTTACCGATGAAAAAGACTACGCTTCGGGTTCTATCTGGTATCGGAAACCGATAAGCCTGTCGGTACCTTTCTCTATTGAATTATCGATAATGTTGGGTTGTCAGGATGAAACCGGAGCAGATGGCATGGTCTTTATGTTTGCCGCCCAGCCTAACCGGACAGGCTATCGGGGTGAAGGTATCGGCTTTGCCGGGCTGAGTCCGTCACTCGGAATAGAAATTGATACCTGGCGCAATTATCACCTCAACGACCCTGCAGAGGATCACCTGGCCTTTCTGATCAATGGACAAGTAGGACATTTTAGCGAAATGTCGGCTCCTACCCCAATTCCCAACCTCGAAGATTGCCGCCGCCACAAACTGACCGTGCGCTGGAAGCCAGACCAGCAAAGATTATCTGTGGAGATAGATGGTAAAGAAATTGTCGCAACCAATTACGATTTACTCAATCGCATTTTTCAAGGCAATGAAATCGTCTATTGGGGCGTTTCAGCAGCTACGGGGCGTTATAATAACTTCCATGAAGTTTGTTTTGATCGCTTATCGTACCGTACGCCACGACATTTACCTTCTCTGCGTATGAAGGATGTTCGAAAATTGTGGGCGATGAACAATGAACGGTAATTTAGCGGCGTCTTTTGTTATGTCCCTATGGTGCCTTATACACATTTAGCACTTGATAGGTAGATTGTTGGGCCTAGGATAGGTTAATTTTTCTTGGTGCATCGAACATATTTGCATAAACAGAGTTTTATCAGCAAACCAAATACCTAAGCAATATGCGAAACCGAGTATTTCAATTTACCGCCTTATTGGCTTTCCTGCTGTTTTCGGGCACAGCATTTAGTCAGATCGGATTCGGCCCTAAAGTGGGGGTCAATTTTTCCAATGTAACTTTTGATGCGGACAACCTTGATGTTGATACAAAAGGCAAAACAGACCTTAGCCTAGGACTAGTCTTCGAATTGCCAATTGCCAATTTTTTTCTTATTCAGCCGGAAGTGACCTATCTCGGAAGAGGCTATAGAGTTGACTTTCCTGTGATTGGTGAATCAACCTACAATATAGCTTATATTGATGTGGGGGCTTTGGCAAAATTGCGCTTCGGTAGCGAATCTGCCCTGACTCTCGGAGCCGGCCCATTTTTTAGTTATGCAGTAAGTGGCCAAATAAAAGACGATAACGGCAAAACGGATGTAGATTTTGATAACTATAAACGCAGCGATTTCACCCTGGCTACAGCCCTTGGCTTTGAACTGGGTGCCCGTGATGCTTTGCGCTTTTTTGGCGACATCCGGTATTTGATCGGATTGGGTGACCTCAATTCTGATAATAATAGCATCGATTACAAATCCTATAATCGGGTCTTTAATGTCAATGTGGGCATTTTGATCCCATTATAAAATATAGTCTGCATAGATAGCACGGTTTCTTTTGGGCGAAATGCACTAAGAGCATGTTTGGAGCTTGCTCCTACTGCAAATCAAGGACTTATGAACTTGACTTTGTCTTTTTCTATTCACTTAACCCGCTAAGCTCATATAAAAAGACTTTGCCAGAACCACAACTCTTTGATTTTCCTAACGAATCCGCTCCAAACAAGCTCTAAGAGCCGTGCCATCTACAGCTGTTATAGTTTTTTGATAATCTGCTGATACCTTTCCTGTTTTCGAATGACTTCAAATCCATCCTCTTCTTCGATCCACTTCTTTTTATTATATCCAAGATCGACCGCCTTTTCCAATTGCTCCAAAGCTAGATCAATATCTTTTTTTAGCGCATAATAAACCGCCCAGTTTCTGTACACAAAACTATTATCAGGAGTTAACTTTTGCAACGTTTCAAAGCGTTCTTTGGCTTTTTTGAATTTGCCGGATTTGGCGTAAGCCAGCCCCGAATAATTCAGATAAGTTGCCCGCCCTAAACGACTGGTGTCTTGCGAAAAATTTTGCTCATAAAATTGAATACTGGCTTTATAATCTTTGTTTTGATACAGACAATATCCGATGCGTTGGAGGAGTTCATTGTTCCCAATATCAAACTCCAGCGCTTTATAATAGTCGGCAATCGCTTTGAGATATTCTTCTTCGGATTGAAATAATTTGCCGCGATCTTTATACCATATTGCAAAATTTGCCTCCGTTGTTTTAAGATTGGGATGTCCGGCTGGAAGGTTTTTTTGTAAGATGGCATAAGCTTTTGCTTCGTTGAGGATAGCTTGGTCGAGCGCTCCTTTTTGGTAAAAAACAGTGGCGAGGTTATGAAAAGATTCTGCAAAGTCAGGATGCTCTGGAGGCAAAGCGGTACTGCGGATATCAAGGGCCTTTTGTTGGGCATCGATGGCCTCGTCGTATTTTTTTAAATAGAAATAAATGGTGGATAAGTTGTTGTAAGTTGTTGCTATATCAGGGTGATTGGGACTCAACACTTGCATGCGTATTTGCAATGCTTTTTCCTGATTTTCTAAGGCTTCGGAATACTGCCCCATATTCATATATACGCTGGCCAGATTGTTGTATGCAAATGCCAAATCGGGATGATTGGTTTCCAGAACGTTAGTTTGAATATCAATCGCTTTTTGCAATTTTTGAATGGCCTGGTCATATTGTTTTAAATACAGGTAATTGCTGGCTAAATTGATGTAGGCCTTAGCCAAAGAAGGATGATTGGCTTCAAGATGTTTTTCCCGAATGGCCACTACCTTTTTGGCGGCATCCAGTGATGCTTCATATTGACCCAATTCCAGAAAGGTTATGCATAAATTATTATAAGAATTTGCCAGATCCATGTGGTCGGGATTCAACGTTTTTTCACGTAAAACAACTACCTTTTGGTGCATTTCCAGCGCGGCGTTAAGTTGACCCAAATCCTGATAAATAAGTCCGAGATTATTATAAAAAGAAAGCCAATCAGGGTGCATGGTTTCATGGCTTTGTTCCAAAATATTGATGGCTTTTTGCTGCGTTTGCAAGGCCTGAGAATATTGGCCCAGGTCGCGGTAGATCAATGCCAGAGCGTTGTAAGCCCGGGCTAATTCAGGATCGTCAGCATCAAGAAGAGCATCACAAATTCGCACATCTTCAAGTTCATGTTCTAGTGCCAGGGGAAAATCCACTAAATCCCGGTAAAGGATAGCAATTTCCCGATGCGCTCTGGGTAAAGCAATCCCTTCCGGCTGACTTTTCTCCAGTAAAACAATGACCTTTTTATAGACATTGATAGCCTTGCGGAATTGAAACAATAGCCGAAAAGAAGTAGCCTTGAGTTGGTAACTTTCAATTAATTGATCAAGGCGTTCCTGTTCATTGATTTTTGCAGCTTCCAGACTGGTAATATCTTTATCAATCTGGGTGATATTTTCCAAAGCTACTGCTGCATCCAGGTCTAATTGCGTTTCATCCAGAATAGAAATAGCTTTTTCTATCTCTCCGACCTTAAAAAAAGTATATGCTTTTTGATACATCTCTGTAGCAAAATCCAGATTCACTATCGACAATTCCTGGGCAAATTCGGGCAATTGTTTTTTGATGGTTTCCAATTGTTCTTGGAGTAGCTTTTCCGCTTCGAAGCGATCGGCAACGCTCCTTTTTAGTTTTTGTGCGACTTCCGCAAGCGCCGCCTTACTTTCATCGCCTTCCTGCCGCAAGCGAAGAATCATTTGATCATGACTCGCTGTCAATGCATTGATACTTACCTGATACAATTCTGTTTGGGCCTTTGCCAATTCGCCTTTGGGAGCCATAAATACTTTGAGCGGATTTTTTCTACCAATGATTACATCCTGCAAATCTCTTTGATTGATTACCTCTAGCCCCACTTTTTCCAAATCCAATTTTACAGAAGTACCGGCATCTAAACCCACAAATTCAAGATGAAAAAGACCGAGATCATCTGTATCATCGGGGGTAGTAAAAGGAGCACTGACAAAAGCATTTTTCACATATTCAATCTGCCCGGTTCGGAATTGGCTATTGTGAATAGACACCTGGCCACGTAGCGTAATCTGCTGGGAGCGACCGGCAAAAAAAAGCAATAGGCAAAAATTAAGTGCAACTAGGAATTTTAAATTCATGAAGCAAAGGTTTGTCCCTGTTAATAATGGGAGGGCTTCTGAAATCTTTTGTACAGTAATCTACTTTTCAGGTTTTAATAAAATCGGTATTTCCCTCTGAGTTTGGGTAGGTACATCAGCTTGTTCGTAGGATTCATATCCTTCTTTCAACGCCCTGATTGTCTGAAATTGTTGCTGTTTTTCTTCTGGGATATTTAGGACATATTCCCCGTATTGATTGCTGAAAGCGGCTTCACCTTGTATGCTGATTCTGACCCCTTCAATGGGTGTTCCAGTTTCAAAATTTTTGACAATGCCCCGTATTTTATCCAGGCCATACAAACGAACCTCTAGCGGGATGTATTTGCCTCTGGTCAGTTGATATTTATTATCCGGATCAACGGCACGATAGGGTTCACCCTTTGGATCCTGGAAAACAACTTCTACCTGAACATTGTCTTCAAAAAAGGCATCGCTGATTTGCCGAAAGGTAGCTTCGCCTTCATTGTTAATTTGTTTGGAAACAATGGCATCTCCATAAATTAGCTTGACGATGCCCCGATTAGGTAAAACCAGGTCCGCTTTGCCATCCTTGCCGTGCACCAGGACAGTAACGGTATTGGAAGCCGTTGAGGTAGAGGAAAATAAACCCTTTAGGTTGAGTCCTGTAAATTCTGCTATTCCCGCCAAAATGCCAATAATTACACCCGCACCAACGACCCATTGCCACCATTTTTGTTTTTTAAATCCCGCTTTCGATAGATTGTTTATTGGCTTCCTCGACTCTTCTTGCGGAAGATGCTGGATAATAGACAAGATGGATTGATTGATTTTGTTGAGCGTCAATTGTTGCTCACCATGAGACGTAATGCCTAGGCGGGATTCTTTGGCATATTGCTCATATCTCGCCGATTGCATCATGACCTCCTGATGAAGCTCGTCATCGCTGATACGTGAGGTATAGTCCAGTAATTCTTGGATGACCTTTTTTGTGTTTCCCTGGGATAGGAGTTGCTGAAGGTGTTTTTTCAATTGGTTAGGATTAATTTTATAAAACAAACAGCCTTCAAGATAAACAATTACTACTTTTTTATCACAATCTTCTGGCTGTAGACCTTGTCATTCAACTCTAGTTGCAAACTATATACTCCCGCCGGATAGGAAATATCAAGCGTTAAAGCCTGCTGGTTATTTGTCCAGCAATTCAGTTTTTGGCCGGTATTGGAAAATAGACAAAGTGTATATCGTCCCTGAATCGGTTGGATGATTTCCACCTGTAAATGATCGCTGACTGGTACTGGGCTAAGTTGAAAAACAGCATCGGGATTTTCAACTTCGCTAGTCGCCGTGGTCTCACACACAGGCACCAAGGATTGGCCATCCAACTCCCAAGCAGCATCAATAGGTACACATAAATGTGTCAAAGCAGATACCGCAATATCCGGCGTCCGCGGGGTAGCGGAATAATCTTCAATGATAGCAATCGTATCGGGTAGGGCCCATTGTGCTTCAGTGATTGTGCCAAAATTTTGGAATGGACTGGAATCAGTCAGCTGGGTAGCTCCTGCACCTTCGTCAGCTTTCCAATAGCCAATTAATTGATCATATCCGGGGTGGCTTTCGCCCAATGAAGTACAATGCCAATCCTGAATGGCTGTGGCACTCAATACTTTTTTCCAGATCCGCACTTCGGCAAGGCTACCCTGATAAGCATAACCACCCGTCAGGTCATTGCCAAAAAACAAACCCTCGCCGATATCAATATCACCAATAAAAGAAATATCTGTAGAATCAACAAATACGCCATCTTCGTACATAACCATATAGCCGTCACGGTCAAAACTTACAGATAAGGTATGCCACTCTCCATCGGCAATTTGGCCGCCGGTGTTAATATCTGCCCGGTTGCTACCATCACCGATATTGACCTTCCATTCTGGTCCTGCCGGGTATTTGAAAGACAATACAAAACCGGGATTCAAACCACTGTTCCAGTCTTTATTACCGACTATATTTACATCGCCAGCCTGGTTTGTTCTGACCCTACATTCTATGGTAAAATCCTGATCTGACCCAAAATCAAACAAGTCATTAGCCGGTACATGGACCTGATCGTTATTGCCGTCAAAAACGAGTTCTACAGGTGTATCCAGGCAGTTTTCCGGCAGGGGAATAATAGTAGTCATCGAATCCTTTCTGATCACTTCGGTAGGTAAGTGATCTCCACTGGCGATAACAAATATATTTTCTTCTTCCATAGAAGTACCCCCGTGACCAAAACCTTTCCCACCATGGTCAGTAGAAACCAGAATCAGCCATTTTTCCTGGGCGTAATTGGGTCTTGAATGCACGGCAGCCATCACAGCGCCTACATGGACATCAACCGATTCAATGGCAGAAATGTATGCAGGCACGTCGGGCGAAAAACCAGAGCTATGACCGGCATGGTCCACATCATCAAAATGTAGAAACAAGGCGTCGGGGTTATTAACCGTTAAATAGGCAACTGCCTGATCCGCCACCGCCTGATCCGTGCTTACATTTTGTTTGAAATCGGCATGATCCAGTACGATAAAATCATTAATGGGGCCCCAATGGCAAAAGGAAACGGTATGGAAATCAGGATTAAACGCTTCAAGGTATTTGAAAAAATGAGGGTATTGGTCATAATTGGACCCGGCAAAACTATTATCCGTTACCCCGTGTTTGGCTGACCATACGCCAGTTAACATAGCTGACCAGCCAGGGCCACTAATCGTTATATCATCATTGAGTGCGTCCATGCTGGAAATGCCATTGGCAATCAGGGCATCCAAATTGGGCGTATTGGCCAAGGTGAGCGCATCGGGCCGACAACCATCAATACCGATGATCAGTACTTTGGGTTCGGTTTGGGAAATACCGTTGAGACAATAAAAAAAGAAGAGTAGAAGTAGGGTTTTGTGCATGGTGGTGGTCGTTGAAATTTTTTGTGTGGGAATTATTGATGTGGAGTAAAGCGTTTTTACAGCTGTTATTCATTAAACTGGTAGAGTTTTTAAACGAAGTTCCCGGGATCTATTAAGATTGGATGTACGCGTTAGTGATGGGAAACCCTTTGGACAGTACAAATTCAAATCACTTTTCGGCTATATCAATATTATCCTGAAAATACAATTTCCAATTAGTTAAATCCAATGCACAAAGGTATCCTAATCCCGGTCGATTGCCTTTGTGTACACAACCTCCATCAATGTCGAGCGCGGGGACTGTTTTAATATTTTTGAATTGCAAATTGATTTGTGCCAATGAGATAGGCGTGTGACCGTGAATGATGACGCGATCACCCAACCAGTCCCTGTCAATATTGTCATACCATTCTCTGATCCAAAGCATGGCATCCAGGTTTTCCAGGGGATTTTCGTGGTCAAAGCCCAGGCCGGCATGTACCAAAATATAATTGTCTACTTCTAGGTAATAACCTAGTTCGAGACAAAAATTATAATATTTTTCTGGAATTCGGAATGGAGATTGTACCTTAAAACTGGCCAATGTATCCCAACCACCATTGGCCAACCAAACCATGTTTTGTCCCGGTCGCTGCCGACTTTCAATCAACAATTGTTCGTGGTTGCCACGTAGGCATTGAATTTTATATCCATCTTCCTGGAGTTGCCAGATGTGATCAATGACGCCTTTGCTTTTGGGGCCCCGGTCAATGTAATCACCCAAAAGGTATAATTCATCATCCGTACTCAAGGCCAGTTGGTCCAGCAGCGCCCAAAAGCTATGGAGACAACCATGTATGTCTGATATGGCTATTTTCCTCATAAATTAATAACGTTACTGCTGCTCAAATCTAAATAAAGAAACATAGAAAACTATCGGGGGGTAATCAAAAGTAAAATATATATTGACTATTGGAGGTTTTCAACTCCTAAATTTGGCATTTTCGGTCCAATGATGGAATTCCAAACATGCTCTAATCGCTAAAATAACAGGTTTTTACATAAATTTACCCTTTGTTCACCGTGTAAGTTATTCAAATATTACTAATGACGATCAAAAAACGCTACCTCATTCCGGTTTTAGCACTGCTGACTTTTTCTGTTGGCCCCCGGCCTCATTATCCAGCTATTGAGGGCAAAATATCAGCATTAGATATTCCATTAGCGGATTTGGATCGACATATTGCCGAAAAAGAAGCCCTGATAAATGACTTGAAACCGGATAATCAGGCCAGAGTCATTTGGGCAGATTCGGTACGCCGCACACCCTACAGCATTGTTTACCTGCACGGTTTTTCAGCCAGCCCGATGGAAGCAGACCCTATCCATCTGGAATTCGCCAGGCGTTATGGGTGCAATATGTACCTGGCCCGATTGGCCGGTCATGGTACCAGTGACCCCGAAGCATTTGCTGAATTAACGCCTAAACAACTGGTGGATTCCGCCAAAGAAGCCATCGCCATTGGACAGTTACTGGGCGAAAAAGTAATTCTTATGTCCTGCTCTACGGGAAGTACACTGTCTATTTATCTTACGGCAAATAACCCCGAATTGATTCATTCTCAGATACTTTATTCTCCAAATATTGATCTGGAGAGCACGGCTTCTGAAATGTTGGCATGGCCCTGGGGACTACAAATTGCCCGAACTATACTTGGCGAGTATAATAAATTTACACCGCCTCCGGGTGCCGAGGCCTACTGGACAACCTCCTACAGGATAGAAGGTTTGGTGGCCCTCAAATATTTGCTGAATGAAACGATGACAGATAAAATGTTCAAAGCTATTCATCAGCCACTTTTTTTAGGGTATTATTATAAAAATGAAGAAGAACGCGAAACCTTGGTCTCTATTGATGACATGAAACATTTTTATGAAATGATTACGACACCTGAAGATAAAAAAGAGTTGATGGCCTTCCCCGATGTAGGGGCCCATGTCATTGCCAATCATTTCCAATCTAAAGACCTTGAAAGTGTCCGGGAAAAAACCTTTGTTTTTGCAGAAAATATTTTAATGTTACAGCCTAAAGAGTGATTTTGAAACTTCAAAGTCAACATTATTGGGCAAAACTGGTTTTAGCAGATGAGTGCTTAATCTATATTTGCGGCAAGCATAAAAAAAACACAATTTCATGATCGTACTTCTTTCACCTGCTAAAACACTTGATGAAACTGTTCCAGATTACAAGGGATTCACTTCACCCAGATTCCTGCCGGAGAGTGGTAAGCTGGTCAATGTCTTAAAAAAGAAATCAGCGCGCAGTCTAAAAAAATTAATGGGCGTGAGTGACGCTATTGCCACCCTGAATGTCGATCGTTTTCAAAACTTCCAGACTCCGTTTACGCTGGATAATGCCAAACAGGCTCTTTTTGCTTTTAAAGGGGATGTTTATCTGGGCCTACAAGCAGAAACCTTTACCGAAGCAGAGATCATTTTTGCTCAAAAACATTTGCGTATTCTATCCGGATTATATGGATTACTTCGTCCGTTGGACCTGATTCAACCTTATCGGTTGGAAATGGGAACATCCCTGAAGCAGGGTCGCAGAAAAAACCTTTACGAATTTTGGAATACCAAGATTACTGATCTGATCAATGATGACCTAATGGAATCCGGAGATAAGCTGATCGTTAATCTGGCATCAAAGGAATATTTTCACTCAGTGAAACCATCAGGACTCAATGGTGATCTTGTCCATGTTCACTTCAAGGAATTGCGCAAGGGAGAATATAAAGTCATTTCTTTCAACGCCAAAAAGGCCCGGGGAGCTATGGCCCATCAGCTCATTACCCGTCGGATTACGGATGTCGACACCATGAAGACACTTGAGGTGGATGGATATCGGTTCAATCAAACTTTATCAGAAGACAAGGAGTTATTTTTTACAAAATAGACTTGTTTCGAGGGGACAGTATGGTGGGGAAATTTCCTGTTTTCAACCAAATGTAGCTTTTTGAAGGAACGCGGGAGCGATGGGTGGCCAGGTATTTTAAGCCCTTGATGATCCCCGCGAAACAAATCTAATAAGCATTCAAACATGGAATACTGGAATTTAAAAGGGAAAACAGCCCTCGTTGTAGGTGCGAGTAAAGGCATTGGCCTGGCTACAACGGAAGAATTCCTTCGGCAGGGAGCGGAAGTTTTGTTCCTGGCCCGTTCGGGAGACTTAATTGAGGCAGCAGCCAAAGAATACCGGAAAAAAGGATGGAAAGCCTATCCGATGGTAGCCGATATTGCAGCATCAGACCAACGCAAAGCCATTGTTGATAAAGTGGCCAGCCTTTGGGGGAAACTCGATATACTTGTCAATAATGTGGGCACTAATGTCAAAAAACCTACGCTTGAAGCTACTTTTGAAGATCATCAATATGTAATGGACATCAATTCTGGAACGGCCTTTGATTTGTCTGTTCGCCTGCATCCGATGCTCAAAAAGTCCGGAAAGGCCAGCGTTATCAATGTAGCCTCTATTGCTGGAAAAACTGGCGTAATGTGGACTACTGCCATCTATGCCATGTCGAAAGCAGCTTTGGACCGCATGACACAATACCTTGCCGTTGATTGGGGGAAAGATGGTATCCGTGTCAATTCTGTTGATCCCTGGTTTATCAATACTTCCCGGGTAGAACGTGTGATGAAGGATGAGGAAAAAGTTAAACAAATCAATGCCACCACACCACTTGGTAGAGTGGGCGAACCTGAAGAAGTAGCCCGGGTGATTGCCTTTCTGGCCATGCCCGCAGCCTCCTATCTCAGTGGTGTAAACCTGCGGATAGACGGTGCTTTTTCTCAAGTCGGAATATTGTGATTTGTATTAGGTTTTGGGCGGTTGGTCTGGTCATTAGCCGACCACAAGGGCGTCTACGGGGTTTTTAAAAAATAACTGGGATGCAATCCACATTCCTTCTGTTCTGACCCTTTCCAACGTCCTTCACGACCGCTGCCTTTTGCTGTACAATGGGTACAACCAATGGAACCATAACCCTGAGCTTCCAAGGGATGGGCAGGTAATTTATGATAAGCTAGATGGTACAAAAATTCGCCTTCATCTATGTCGAGAATGGGGTGAAATTTGATGATGTCACCCTGTTGTTCAAAGATGCGAAGGTTGGACCGAAAATTTGTCTGGTCGGACATCAGGCCGGAGATCCAAACTTTGTGTTTCGCAACGATTGGTTCTAGGGGCACTACTTTGTTAATACTGCAGCACATCTTCGGATGGTCTTGCCACCAGGACTCGTCACTGGTCAATGCGTTTTGCACTGGATCAGGTGTCACATTTATGATTTCCAAACCAAACTTTTCGGCCAGCTGATCCCGATAGGCCAGCGTTTCTGGAAAATGATAAGTCGTATCAATAAAATGCACCGTTTGTGTTGGGCGGATTTGGCTGATCAAGTGCAGCAGAAACACCGATTTTGTGCCAAAAGAAGAAGTGTACAACACCTCTGATTCTGCAAAATAGCGATACAATGCCCGAATTCTATCTTCGAATGGTAGTGGTGTGAATATTTCGTTGAGTGCTTCTACGGTCAACGGTTTCGTCCTGCTTCTTTCCTGAAAAGTAGTCATGGTGCTCATTACTTTGGTTTGCAATTTTATGGTATCCCCAGGTCGTACGACTCCAGATTCGTTCATTGAGATAGTAAATGGTAAATTTTATGATAAAGTCCAGTACGCCTATTTTTCCGGCAATTTCCAGGCTACCCGTAAAGGCATAGGCTAATCCAATAGTAGCCATCGTTGCCAAAAACCGGTAGGTGACTGCTTTGATTACACTTCTGCTTTGTTTTTCTTGCATGTTCTTTATGTCTCATTTCAATAAGCCGACCGTCAGTTCATTCAACTGCCTGACTTTGGTCGCAAAATCTTTACTCAGCTGTTCCCTAATCTGGTGTAATTGCTGCAACAATTCATCCGTCTCTTCAGGGAGTATCTCTTCCAATAGCTGACGGAATCGTTTGGCAAAAGTGGGCGATTTCCCATTAGTGGAAATAGCCACTTTCAAATCTCCCTTAGTTACAATAGCCCCCAGATAAAAATCACATAAATCAGGGGTGTCGGCTACATTGATCAACTTGCCTGCCTCCCTGGCCACCCGGTAAACCTCCCGGTTCAATTCTGAAATATCTGTAGCGGCAATGACCAAATCCACCGCTGAATGGAGATCACTTTTTTCAAAGGACTTTTTAAGAATTGTTACTTTCGATTCAGGGTATTGTATCAACAAATCCTCTATTTTCGGCGAGACCCAGGGCGCAACCATCGTCACCTTCGCCCTGGGACTACTTTTTAGTATAAAAGACAGCTTCTCATACCCCACCTCACCTGCACCTACGATCAACATTTGTAGTTGATGTAGCTTTAGGAAAATCGGATACAGTTCATTTTTTGCAGCCATCGTTTCTTTTTTATCTCAAAACCTAAATCCTAATTTTTTGAATAATTTGGTCGATTCCGTTGGAATTGAGTCGCCTAAAAGGTGAATTGGAAATGGAAGAAGTGTTGTTCCCGTACACCTCATCACCCTCTCACTTTCTCTCTCTCCTCACCATACACAACTTCCTGCAGATCCTCATGCAAGCCAACCACTTCGCCCACCACAATAATTCCGGGACCATCAGTAGGGTTGGCTTCCAGCTGGTCAGCAATGGTTGATACCGTGCCGAGGTAATACTTTTCATTGGGCAGCGACCCATTTTGAATCACCATGACTGGTGTATCCTGTTTGTCATTTTGCGTAAAGCAGATCATAATCTCCCGGATCTTACGCATGCCCATCAGGATGATCGCCGTGGCGGAAGATTGGGCAGCAATGGCGACATCTTGGGATAAGGCTCCACTACGGGTAGTACCAGTCAAGACCCAAAAACTTTCATTTAATGCACGGCGGGTAGGCGGAATGCCTTGTAACTCTGGCAAAGCAATACAGCTAGAAATGCCAGGCACAACGTTCACTGGAATATCAAATGCCCGGGCATAGGCCAGCTCTTCATGGCCCCGGCCAAAAACAAAAGAGTCTCCTCCTTTCAGACGAACCACATGGCCATAGTTTAAAGCATGTTGCACAAGGAGTAAATTGATTTCCTCTTGCCGGTAGCTATGTAGTCCGGCTCTTTTACCTACAAAAACCTTCAAAGCATGGGCTGGCGCTTCAGTCAGTATTGCTTCATTAACCAGGGCATCATATAAGACTACATCTGCTGACTGCAATGCTTTTAATCCTTTGATTGTCATCAAATCGGGATCACCAGGCCCGGCTCCGACCAGGGTAATACGGGCAGCTGTAGCTAGTCTTTTTTTGCTTTTTAGTTCGATAAATTTTGCCATGATCGATTAGGCTTTATAATAGTTATCAATGACCAATTTTTCTGCCCCATCTGCAGCTACCAGTTGGTGTTTACGGGTAGCGATCACTTGCTGCACAAAGATTTCTGCCTGTGCCAGGTAATCTTCCGTAAATTCCAGGGTAGGTTCATATTTATTGATCTGTAAAACAAAATCCGGGAATAGAGCCGGGAAGTCAAAATCGCCGGTTTCTACATAATGTGTTTGGAAGTCATCAAGAATAAGGCGATGGGTATTACACTTGACATCCTTACTTAGCAAGAGCGCCTTGGCACCAACCACAAATCCGGTATAGGCATGGTATAATGCATTGATATAGTCATTAGCTTGGAACGCTGCATAAGCCGAATCAATTTTTTCTCTGCTGTCTGCAATGATGGTACCAACCACATCAAGGGTAACTCCCGCACATTCTCCGACACCAATTTCCTGGATATAATTTTGATCCTGACCCCAGTCGAAGAAATCTGTTTCTTTCAGGGTATCAATTTCCGCTAGTGGCTTAAGCAAGTCATAGAAATAGCGTTTGCCCTGTCGACGCATATAGTCATTAAAATACGCAGTATCTCCCGCTTCAACTTCGTAGTCCTCTAATAAATATCTCAAGGCCTCCGGAATGCGTTTGGTCGGCAATTTGATCACTTTTTCTGCCACAAAACCCTTTCCATCTGGACTCACACCTCCTCCTAACACGATCTGCATGGCCGGAATAACCAAAGCACCTTTTTTGATAGAACTGCCATGAAAACCAATTTGAGCAGCCAT
This sequence comes from Saprospiraceae bacterium, assembly GCA_021604865.1. GTDB lineage: Bacteria > Bacteroidota > Bacteroidia > Chitinophagales > Saprospiraceae > BQJU01. The sequence goes on from BQJU01000005.1 coordinate 157,003, forward strand.
GTGCTGGCCACAGGAATTCATACAACCGCTAATTTTGATTTTGATATCACTCTCCACGATCAGGTCGGGGTATTCTTCCTGGATTACTTTCTCCAATTCCTCAGCCAGGCCAGTGCTGTTGGTCACACCCAATGCGCAGGTGTCCGTTCCCGGGCAGGCAGTGATATCAGCAATAGTATCAAATCCAGGTTCCGCCAGCCCCAGTTTCTGCAATTCATTAAATAGGTATGGTAAACTTTCCTTACGGAGAAACTTCAACAACAAGCCCTGATTGACGGTAACCCGGATATCATCAGCAGCATATTTCCGAACCAGTGCCGCGAGGCTGCGGGCATTTGGCGCGGAGATGTTACCTAATGGCACCCGAAGTTGTGCAGCAAAATATCCCTGTTGTTTTTGTTCGTAAACATTGGTGATTAACCAGCGTTCGTATTTGTTGGCATCTATAGGTGTATTTGTTGGAGGCACCTGATACGGTGCCGGACTTGCCTGCGGAAATGACGCATAATCGATGGGAACACTTCGATTTTTTAAGGCTATTTTTTCCAGTTCCACCAGATTCATAAATTCTTCAAAACCGATCTTTTGGATCAAAAACTTCATGCGTGCTTTCATGCGCTTTTCCCTTTCGCCGTACCGATCAAATACCCGAATGGCAGCCTCCATAAAAGGAATAATATGATCGGCTTCCAGAAATTCATAAGCCGTTTTGGCGACAATAGAAATGGCACCTAAACCACCACCAACGACGACCTTAAAGCCTCGTTTTTCCACACCATTTTCTACCCGTATCCGGGGGATAAACCCAAAATCATGAAAATAAGTAAAGGCTGAATCTTTATCACTTGAGGAAAAGGCCGGTTTGATTTTACGTCCCATTTCCTGGCAGATCGGATTGCGCAGGAAATAGCGGAAAGCTGCTTCAGCATAAGGCGTTACATCAAAGGGCTCGTCGGGGTCGATACCGGCATTGGCCGAGGCGGTGAGGTTGCGCACTGTATTGCCACAAGCTTCCCGGGCTGTTATGCCTGTTTGTGCCAACTCCGTCCATATTTTTGGAGAATCTTCCAGCTTGACATAATGCAACTGTATATTCTGCCGGGTAGTGAGGTGGAGGTTGCCATTGGTATACTTTTCCGAAACGTCTGCAATGCGTATTAATTGATCAGTGGTCAGTTTTCCATAGGGGATTTTTGTGCGAAACATCTGCACCCCAAATTGGCGTTGTCCATAAACGCCACGAGTCAGTCGATATAATTTAAAGCGTTCTTCATCCTCTTTACCGGAGCGGAATGCCTGAATACGTCGGTCGAGTTCCAAGATATCTTTTTGGGCAGCTTCATTGACATGATTAAAATCGTAATTCATAATTCTGGATATATTTGAGTTGTTATGACGTCTGCGTAACAACTCTGTTGACAAAGGAAAAAGGGGGATAACCAAGAAAAAAAAAGGCCTTACCGGATGTATACTCCGGTAAGGCCTTTTGCCTCTAATGATTCTTTAAATTAATCAAAGGCAATCCCGCCAGAGTTCGACTCGTGGTAACGACAGCAACAGCAACAAGAAATAATAAAATGGTTCATCACATTAAATTTTATCTGGCTAAGACAATGCAAGTCTACCCACATTATTTGATTGATGCAAATTTATTGGTATTAAATTTTTTATAATACATTGATTCATAGGTATATATGAACGAAT
>BQJU01000006.1 GCA_021604865.1 Saprospiraceae bacterium
CAGTAAGAAGGATAGGATAGGATAGGATAGGCATCAATTGGCCAAAGTCCTTTTTAGTTTTTTGCTCGATCATAAATAATCGGTTTTGGTAATCGGTTAAAGAATAAATAGTGTTTTAAAGCGCGTCAGGTATATTTGTTAAAGGGCTATGCAAACGATGACAATAAAACCAAGGTACCCCAATAACCCCAGCATTGGGACAGTTGTCAATCCATTTTGTATTTTGAAGTGCTGTTTTGTAGGTTTTTAAAACCAGGTAGCAAAATATATAACGATTGCTAATATCTGTAAATAAAATTAGAATTGCAAACAGGTGGTATTAATTTAACGAAACCTCGGCCTTTATTGAGAAAATGAGCACACAAATCAGCAATTACACATTCCAGTTCTTCCATCCTATCAAAAGTGAAAAATGAAAAATGAGCACGCTAATTAACCTATTGCTCCTTCCATTTCTTCCAACTTTCCATTCCTCCCTTCGGGCGCCGAAGCCTTGGCGAAGGCGACCATCCTCCCCCAAAAAAAACAAAGGTCTCTTCGAAAACTCGAAAAGACCTTTGTGGCAAATGGGATATGTACTTGTGATTGTCTAACGAAAGTCAAAACCCTGTACAAACTGGTTCTTAGTATTGGGGTTAGAAACCAGATTGACATTCAGGGTACAATTTTCAAAACGGACTGCATAAGTACGGTGTACGTGGGTCGGATTAATTGGGGATTTTCGCGTAAGCTGCCAACCTATGTATGCACCTACTTCTTTAAAGTCCAGCATCAGTTCTTTGATCGCGTTTAGCACATTGTTTTCACCTTCCTTATTCAGGAGGCCAACCGTGAGTGCTAATTTAATTTTTCGAGTGTTCATTTTGGATATGAATTTTATGGGCATTTGGTTCTTTCAACAAAACCTTTTGAGTAAAACTCTTTGAAATCGCCTTATGTTGCCTGGCTTTTTTTAAAGTATTGTTAAAAAACATTTATAAAGTCTTAAAAACGACTTTTTCAGGGTCAACGTAAGCTCTTTTGCTACTACATACACCTATTAGTGTATCTGACCCCTAAAACGTTACCAGGAAATTGACTTTTTTTTAAAAATAATTTCCTTTCAAGGTTATTTACGAGGAGGAAGGGGCAATCGGATTACAATAGGTAGAAAAAAAAAGCCAGGTCAAACAACCCGGCTACATAAAAGTGTATGAAACTAAAAAACTAACTTAATCGAATTAATCAACATTGTCGTGCAGGAAGGAATTGCCTCCCTCACGAATTTCGGCTTCTTCATCATCGCCGATGGACCACTTGGACAAACTGGGTTCCGCAGAGTCAGGAACATCATCCAGGTTGACGCCCCGGCGTAAATAAGCCGGTTCGCTTTCCAATTCATTGATGGTACGCGGATTGTTCAGTTTTAATCCTTTGCCCTGACTGCGCAAAGACTCCCGGCGACGAGCTTCCTGTTCCTCCCGGCGGCGACGTTCTTCTTCCTGTCTCTCTTTGTCCTCATTTTTGATATAAGGCTCATCATAGGAGTAACGATTGCGGTCATAACGAGCGCGAATATCTCCAAATTCAAAGGTATTGGAAGTCGGCTTATCGGTTTCTTCATAGCCGATATCTGACAGACCCGGCTTTTTTACTGTTGGCGGGGCTTTTTTTTGGGTCTCATCGTCCAGTGATACCACGATACGATTGCTTTCAGGAGCCTGCTTGACCGGATCAGTGTGTTCAAAACCGGTGGCGATAACCGTCACACTAATTTTTTCACCCAATGCCTCATCATAACAATTACCCCAGATCAAATCTGTACCAAAACCGGCCTCTTCCTGGACAAATTCCGTAATCTCGAAGATTTCATCCATCGTGACCTCCTTAGTACCTGAGGTGATATTGAGCAGAATATGCTGCGCCCCTCTAATGTCATTATCTTCTAATAATGGAGAATGCAAAGCTTCATCTACTGCCCGACGGGCCCGGTCTTCACCTTCAGCAGAAGCCGTTCCCATTATAGCCACCCCGCTATCCCGCATCACGGTATTGACATCCTCGAAGTCAACGTTGACATGCCCCGGAACCGTAATGATTTCAGCGATACCTTTCGCTGCGGTTGTCAGGATATTGTCCGCATTGGAAAATGCCTGTGAGATCGACAGGTTACCATGAATCTGACGCAATTTATCATTGGAAATAATGATCAGGGTATCCACATTGGCTTTTAATTCCTCTAAGCCTTCCATTCCCTGGCTCGTTCTTCGCCGCCCCTCAAATGTGAAAGGCAAGGTAACGATACCTACCGTCAGGATATCCATTTCCTTGGCGGTTTTGGCAATGATCGGTGCGGCACCGGTTCCGGTACCACCACCCATACCGGCGGTGATGAACAACATTTTACAATTGTTCTCCAGATACTTGCGGACATCCTCAATGGATTCTTCACAAGCCAGTTTTCCAATATTGGGTTTAGACCCGGCTCCTCTCCCTTCGGTGAGGTTGGGTCCTAATTGAATTAAAGTTGGCACCGGACTTAATTCCATAGCTTGAGAGTCCGTGTTGCAGATCGCGAAATCTACGCCAATGATTCCCTGTTTAAACATGTGGGTTACAGCATTACTACCGCCTCCACCAACGCCTATTACTTTAATTATAGGGCTTTCATCTTTTGGCAAATCGAAGATCATATCTGCTGGTTTTTGTGTGTTTTCCGCCGGATAAGCGCATATTAGTATCAGTAAAATTACCTCCAGCGTTTAGAAAAAAAGTATCTATATTCAATCGGATTAATCAATGTAATATAAAGAAAATCTGTACAATGTAATGGTATACCTGATTTAAAATTCAGAATCGGGTTCGGCTTCAAACCATTCTTTCGTTTTCCGAAAGATTTGCTCGTACCATTTATCCCCATTTTCCTGAACTTCTTCCTCTTCAGTTTTGGTTTCTTCGACCACGTCCACCGGTATCTTACCAGCTTCATAATCTTCAATACCTTTGAGTAACAAACCTATTCCGGTAGCATAAATCGGGCTGCTGAGTTGCTCGCTGTAACCGTGTGCCAGGTGCTCTACCGGAATGCCGATTCGGGTACTAATACCTGTGTGGAATTCCGTGAGTTTGTCAATGTGATTGAGCAAGGCTCCTCCACCAGTAAGCACAATGCCAGCAATCAGTTTGCGCTCATAACCGGACCGGCGAATTTCCCAGACCACACAATCCAGAATTTCCTCCACCCGCGCCTGGATAATCCGGGCCAGGTTTTTTTCGGAAATTTCTTTAGGATCACGGCCCTTCAAACCGGGAATCGTAATAATACGGTTATCGTATACTTCATCTGCCATAGCGGAGCCAAATTTCACCTTCAACTTCTCCGCTTGTGGCGTCATCACATTGCATCCTTCCTTTATATCTTTGGTGATCACATTTCCGCCAAAGGGGATCACCGCCGTATGTCGGATAATGCCATCTTCAAAAATGGTAATATCTGTTGTTCCGCCTCCGATATCGACCAGTGCAACACCCGCTTCTTTCTCTTCTCTACCCAAAACAGAGGCAGCAGAAGCAATGGGTTCCAGGGTAATATTGGCAACCTTCAAACCAGTGCGTTGTACACAACGGTGAATGTTGTTGGAAGCCGTTATTTGACCGGTGATGATGTGGAAGTTCGCCTCCAGCCGAATACCCGACATTCCGATCGGATCGGTGATTCCCTGCTCATTATCTACAGTAAATTCCTGAGGAATAACATGCAGGATTTTATCGCCGGGAGGCAATACCAATTTGTACATATCACTGATCAGTTTGTCAATATCACGTTGACTGATTTCAGTGTGGTCATTATCGCGAGTTAGGATGCCCCGATGTTGGAGGCTTTTGATGTGTTGGCCGGCTATACCGACCTGCACAACCCTAAACTCTGTTCTTGCACTTTTGGAGGCATAGCTGGTGGCTTCTGAAATAGCCTTGACGGTTTTTTCAATATTGGAAACTACGCCACGCAAGACCCCTTCGGAGTCCACCTTTCCGTGGCCGATGATTTCCAATTTCCCATGTTCATTTTTCTTACCGGCTATGGCGCAAACTTTGGTTGTGCCGATATCCAATGCGACGATAACTTCGGGTCTGTACACGTTAGTTTCCATCATATCACTTGTTTTGGTCATTTGGGTATGGTTAGTTATTGGCCTTCCACACCCTAACTGGTTGAAATTATATTAGTATTTAATTATTTACACACTACTTGGCCGTCGTATTTCAAATCTATATGACGGTACTTTTGCCAGCCCTCGTATGGCAGGCCTTCCTGATAAAATATCTTCAAATTCTCTAGTTTCTCTTCTACATTCCGACACCATCCAAGGCTGATTTTCTGATTGCCCACAGTAGGCACCAATGTGATTTCACTTCGGTTGTTGACATAAATTTGCTGAATAAAGGGAAACAAAAAGGCATCCTTCCTTATCGTCTCCGCCAAATCAAAGATCTGATTCAACAGATAGTCTTTTTTCTCCCGAAAATCAGGTACATGCGGTGGTATATTACCCGTTGCCACAATTACCCTTGCTGAAAAGTGAGGGGAAAGCGGCATTCGTGAACCCGATCCATCCAAATAATAATTCAACCCATTGTGGTCGATAATGCGTAGTACCGGGAGCCTTTGCTCCACTTTGATATTCACCTTATTACGGGCGTCTACAAATACATCGGCATCCAGAATGAAGGGCTCTGCTTCCAGTACCCTTTCCAAACGGTCGACATCAACTCTGGCAATGGATAAATTCTCTAATGGAAAGCCAAAGCTGCGTTCTATGGTCAACCGGATATCATCGCCTGTAATCAGGAGATTTCCGTCCTGCAAAGGGGCCACTTCAATATTGACCTCCTGAACCGGCGATGCTCCTTTTTTGGCTACAGCCGAGATGACAAAAGCTGCAGACACAAATAACATCGCCACCCAAAGGAGACGTTTTATCGTGCTATTTAATGCTACATTTTTAGTCATCATGGTTCATTAATTACTTTCTTCTAGCCATTGTCCAATGGGCTCTACAAAACGATCGATATCGCCAGCACCCAAAGTGAGTAAAACATCAATATTTTTATGTTGCAAGCGATCCATTAAATCGCTTTTTTTCCACACTTCACTATTCGGATTTTGCATCAGGTTAATGAGCATTTCCGAATTAACACCGGGAATCGGCAATTCCCTGGCCGGATAAATTTCCAGCAATATGATTTCATCCAATGCATCCAGTGCTGCCGCAAAACCTGCCGCAAAATCCCTCGTCCGGGAAAATAGATGCGGTTGAAAAATCCCCGTAATCTTCCGATCGGGAAACAATTCGCGGGCAGCATTGATGGCCGCCTTTAATTCTGAGGGATGGTGGGCATAATCATCAATATAAACCACTTTATCATCCCGGTATATCGTTTCAAAACGGCGCTGAATACCCCGGAATGACAAGAGTGCTTTTCTAATGTCTTCCGGGCTTACGCCCAATTGCAGGGCCACCGTAATGGCAGCTGTTGCATTTTCTACATTGTGTCGGCCGGGCAGGCTAAATTGCAATGCTTTGATCTCCGTTTTCGGGCTTTGATAATCAAAAGTGAAAAACCCATTTTCTACCCGAATATTTGCAGCCCGGTATTGTCCCTGCTCCAGGCCAAAGGGAAACAAGCCTTTTAGGTCACTGAATTCAGGCAATAGATCCTGGCGCAAAACCAGCTTTCCGCCATCTTTTATCTTGCGGACAAAAGCTTTGAACCCCGTCTCCAACATTTGTTCCCGGTCACCATAGATATCCAGATGATCGGCATCCATTGAAAGCAGGATGGCAATATCCGGAGACAGGTGCAAAAAGGAACGGTCGTATTCATCAGCTTCTACCACTACCCAATCGCTGGTGCCCTCCACAAAATTGGAGGCAAAATTCCTGGCAATGCCTCCCAGAAAAGCCGAGCAATTGACGCCGCCTTCCCGTAGCAGATGGGTCGTGACCGTTGTTGTCGTGGTTTTGCCATGAGTACCTGATACCGCAATGGTTTTCATGCCCCGACTGATAATGCCCAGTACTTCTGCTCGTTTTTTGATCGGAAAACCGTGTTTCCGAAAATAAAGCAGCTCGGCATGTTCTACTGGTACTGCTGGCGTATAAACCACCAGATCTACTCCTTGTGGGATCTTGGAAATGTCCTCGTCATAATGGATTTGCATCCCTTCCGCTGCCAGCGTTCTGGTCAGTGGTGATTCTGTTTTATCGTATCCGTGAACAACAACTCCCCGGCTATTAAAATACCGGGCTAGTGCGCTCATACCAATGCCTCCGATTCCTATGAAATAAATCAACCGGATATCACTTAGATTCATGGGTCAACTTTTATCAATTTCAATACTTCCTCTGCAATAACCTCTGCTGCATTTTGCCGGGCCAGTTTCCGGATATTCGTACTTAGTTTTTTCAAGGTTGGTTCGTCTTCCAACAAACTCAATGAGCGGCTGATAATTGACGTTTTGGCCTCCCCATCAGGAAGAAAAACCGCTGCATCTTTATTCACTAATGCCATCGCATTTTTAGTTTGGTGATCTTCCGCCACATTTGGCGAAGGAATCAACAAAGCCGGTTGCCCTAGTAGACAAAGCTCGGAGATGGTCAGTGCTCCTGCTCGACAAACCACTAGGTCGGCCATCTTATAGGCCAAATCCATTCGGTCGATAAAGTCGTGGATTTGCACGTTGGGTAGTTGCGCCGTTGCACAATCCCGAAAACGTTCCATATACAACTTACCGGCTTGCCAAAGAACCTGTACCTGCGGATTTTTAGCCAGCAGTTCCGTATTTGCCGCCATTGCTTCATTGAGCGATTGTGCCCCCAGGCTACCACCAAAAACAAAGATGGTCTGTTTATCTGGTGCAAAACCATAATGCTCAAAAGCTACCTTTCGATCAGCTGATGCTTGCGCCAAATCCGCCCGTACCGGATTGCCGGTGATGACCAGTTTTGGGGCTGGAAAATAGCGCTCCATATCATCGTAAGCCACACAAATTTTGTCTACTTTTTTAGCCAAAATCCGATTGGTAACTCCTGCATAAGAGTTCTGCTCCTGGATCAGTGTTGGAATGCCCATTCTCGTGGCCATATCCAGTACCGGTCCGCTCGCAAATCCACCAACACCAACCACTACTTGTGGTCGGAAACGGCGGATAATCCTGCGTGCTTTAAGCATACTCATGATCAGCTTGAGCGGAAAAAGCATATTTCGCAATGTCAATTTGCGGTGAAAACCGCTGATCCATAACCCCTCGATGGGGTATCCCGCTTTCGGGACTTTTTCCATTTCTATTTTATCCTGCGCGCCGACAAATAAAATTTCGGCCTGAGGATTTTTCTTTTTCAGTGCATCTGCGATGGCAATGGCCGGAAATACATGCCCGCCGGTACCGCCCCCACTGACGATGACTTTTATGGGTTTTGTTGTTTCCATCAATCCCCAATAGATTCAATGTATTTACTGACACTGAGAATAATGCCGAATGAAATACACGTAAACAAAACGGAGGTTCCTCCTTTACTGATCAATGGCAACGCAATACCCGTTACAGGTACCAGGTGTACGGATACAGCAATATTGGTAAAAGCCTGAATGAGTAACATAACACTCAATCCCATGGCCAACATTGCCCCAAATGCTTTTGGGCTTTTTGTGACCAGACGTGCCACCCGAAAAAAGAACAACACATAAAGTGAGATCACCGCAAAACCGCCAACAATACCAAATTCTTCACAAATGATGGCATAAATGAAATCAGCAAACGGTGAGGGCAAATAATTCCTTTGAATACTATTGCCTGGTCCTACTCCAAACCATTCCCCATTGGCAATGGCTATTTTTGACTGTACAACCTGGTATCCACCATCCGGATTATTCAAAAAATCATTCATCCTCGACACCCAGGTATCTACCCGAACAAATTCGGGATAAAAACGCCCCAGAATAATCAAAATGGCAAAAACCACTATCCCCAATAAGACCAATAATGTGATGTATTGTATGGCAACACGCCCAACAAACATCATGATCAAACAGGTAAAAAACAACAGCACTGCCGTTGATAAATCCGCTGGTGCAATCAGGCCACAAATAATCAGGACCGGAACAATGATGGGTAAAAAAGCACTGTTAAAGTCCTTGATATAATCCTGCTTACTGGAAATCGCTCTGGCTACATAAATAATCAATGCCAGCTTGGCAAAATCCGAGGTCTGGAACGTAATGCCCACATAGGGCAACATAATCCAGCGTTTGGCTTCATTAATGTCAGCGCCATAAGCAATGGTGTAGACCAGTAAAGGAACCGACAGTAATAATAAAATCGGTGCCGTCCGGGAATACTTCATATAGTGCAACAAATGACAGAGGTAAGTCAAAAACAACCCTCCAGCCAAAATGATCCCATGTTTCAATAATATGGTCTCCGTATTACCGCCCGCACTCCGGTAAGCCAATGATCCGGTAGCACTATATACAGCCAAAAGCGAGAATATAGCCAGCAGGATGAGCACAGCCCAAATGGCTCTGTCACCTCTTAATTCCGTATATAATCTGGCTGCAACTGACATGCTCTATTTTTCTTTTTTCAGATTTAATACTGCTTCCCGAAACTGATTGCCCCGGTCTTCATAATTTTTAAATAAATCAAAACTGGCACAAGCTGGAGACAACAAAACGACATCTCCTTTTTTAGCCAGCTGCTGGCCAAGCCTGACCGCAGCGTCGGCACTTTGAACTTCCTCGATCCGGAGACCAAATGGCCCAAAGGTTTCCTGTAATTTCCGGTTATCTACCCCCAGGCAAATTAGTGCTTTCACTTTTTCCCTGACCAGGTCAAACAAGGGCTCGTAATCATTGCCTTTATCTTGACCACCAACAATCCAGATCACCGGTTTTTTCATCGCTTGCAAAGCATAATAAACCGAATCTACATTAGTGGCTTTACTATCGTTGATGTATTCCACTCCTTCGATCTCTGCTACCGGTTCCAGTCGGTGTTCTACGGGCTTAAATTCCGCTAGTCCTTCCCGGATACTGGTTGCAGACACGCCCAGTTTTTGAGCTACACTGATGGCAAACAAAGCATTCAGCGCATTGTGTACCCCCCGCAACTGTGTATGTTGCAAATCAAAGGTTTCGCCTCCCAGGGTGAGCACACTATCTTCCACCATTGAAGTGGAAATCCCCACCTGGTTCACGGTCAATTGGTGTGAAGCCAGGTAGTCCCGAATGTGTTTATCCTCCGCATAATAGAAGAAATAATCCACCTCGGTTTGATTGAGTGCTACCCGGAATTTGGACCGGATATAATTCGCCATTTGGTACTCATATCGATCCAGATGATCGGGTGTAATGTTCAATAAGATGGAATAGTGGGGTCGAAAATCCACAATGCCGTCCAATTGAAAACTACTGAGTTCCAAAACCATCACATCAACCTTGCTTTCTGCCACGTAGCGGGCAAAACTGTATCCCACATTACCCGCCATGCCTACATTTATTCCCGCTGTTTTTAGCAAGTGAAAAAGTAGTTTGGTGGTTGTGGTTTTACCATTGCTCCCCGTGATGCCGATCAAAGTTGACTGACTGTAACGTGCCGCAAATTCAATTTCGGAGATTACCGGAATGTTCTTTTTCAACAATGACTGAACCAGGCTTACCCGCTCGGGGATTCCCGGGCTTTTAATGATTTCCCGGGCCTGTAAAATCCGATATTCATCATGCTGACCTTCCTCGTATGGAATGCCATATTTTTCTAATTCCTCCTTGTAGGAGTCTTTAATTTTTCCTTTATCAGAGACAAACACTTTCCAACCCTTCTGTTTGGCCAAAATCGCAGCCCCTACCCCACTTTCTCCTGATCCTAAAACCACAATTTCCCCTTGCATTTTTACCTAATTTTAAGGGTAATGATGGTCAATGCTGCCAAAAGGATTCCTACGATCCAAAATCTGGTGACGATTTTTGTCTCAGGCATTCCCTTTTTCTGGTAGTGATGATGCAGTGGAGACATCAGGAAAACCCGTTTGCCTTCGCCATATCTTTTTTTAGTGTATTTAAAATAGGCAACCTGAATCACCACAGATAAATTTTCCAGTAAAAAAATGCCACAGAGCAGAGGGATCAATAATTCCTTCCGCAAAACAATAGCCAATGCTGCAATAATGCCTCCTAAGGTTAAACTACCGGTATCGCCCATAAAAATAGATGCCGGAAAAGAATTGTACCAAAGGAATCCCAGACAAGCGCCAAGGAAACAGGCCGCAAAAATCACCAGCTCGCCTGCACCGGGCAAGTGCAGAATATTGAGGTAATTGGCCGCAATCGCATTGCCCGAAACATAGGCAAAAATGGCTAGCGTAATGCCAATAATTCCAGATACTCCAGTAGCCAGGCCGTCCAACCCATCTGTGAGGTTGGCTGCATTAGACACTGCTGTGACAACAAAAATAACCAGCGGAATAAACAACAACCAGGCCCACTTTTGGGCCGTTCCATTTTCAATGGGAAGCAGGTGAGAATAATCCAGTCGGTTGCCCTTTAAAAAAGGCACATTCGTCAGACTGGTTTTATAATCGCCTTTGATTTCCACCAATGGCTGCTTTTTGCCATCGATCTCCACCATATTCCCCGTTTCTATTTCAATGGGATCGCCTACCATCTGGTCAGCAATACCCCTTTCTTCTGCATCTTCTAGTTCCATTCTTACCACCACCTGATCGCTTGTCAACATCACTACACTGATAATCAAACCCAAGCCTACCTGCCCCAGTATTTTAAACTTTCCGTGGAGCCCTTGCTTGTTCTTGCGAAATACTTTGATGTAATCATCTACAAAACCAATCAGTCCCATCCATACAGTGGAGGTGATCATCAGCAGGATATACACATTGTCCAATCGGGCCATTAACAAACAGGGAATCAAAATGGCCATGATGATAATGACACCACCCATAGTCGGTGTACCCTGTTTTTTCAATTGTCCTGCAAGCCCCAAATCACGTACGGTCTCTCCTACCTGCAAGCGTTGTAAATAGCGGATAATCCGTCCTCCGAAAATCATGGAAATAACCAGAGACAAGATCATGGCTACACCTGCCCGAAAAGAGATATACTGAAAAAGGCGGGCTCCTTCAATATTAACTTCAAACGTATGGTTAATCCATTCTATCAGTTGAACTAGCATGCTGTTTTAAGTGGTTCTATTCGTTTATAAATGTTTATCCGAACGAGGTTTAACCATTGACTGCAAATTCTTCTTTTAGAATCTGCTTATCGTCGAAGGGGTATTTCACCCCTTTGATTTCCTGGTATTTTTCGTGCCCTTTGCCGGCCACAAGAATGATATCCGTTTTTTGGGCCATCCTACTGGCCGCCAATATGGCCGATTTTCGATCTTCGATGACCAACACCTTTTGTTTGGCGTAAGCCGGAATCCCTGTTTCCATATCCGCCAGAATAGTGGCAGGAACTTCAGTTCTGGGGTTATCAGAAGTCAAAATCACCTGATCACTGTAATCACAGGCCACCTTGGCCATAAGCGGTCGTTTGCTTTTGTCGCGGTCGCCGCCGCAACCAACTACGGTGATCACCCGGTTGCTGGCTTCCCGCAAACTAACTATGGTATCAAGCACCTTTTCAAGCGCATCGGGCGTATGGGCATAATCCACGATTGCCGTAATTTCCCGATAAGGGTCCTGAACATAATCAAAGCGACCTTCTGCCGAATGTAGGGTACTCAACACCTGTAAAACCTCCATTTGTTCCTGATCGAGCAATATTGCTGTTGCATAAACCGAAAGCAGGTTGTAGACATTGAATTTACCGATAAGGCGGCTAAAAAATTCCTTGTTGTCAAATTCTAATAACAATCCAGTAAGGTTGCTTTCAACGATCCTGGCTTTATAATCGGCGAGCTGCCGTAAGCTGTATTTATACACTCGGGCTGCCGTATTCTGTACCATCACTTCCCCCCGACGATCGTCAATATTGACCAGGGCAAATGCCGTAGAAGGCAATTCATCAAAAAAGCGTTTCTTCGCTTCGATGTAAGCCCTAAAGGTTTTGTGATAGTCTAAATGGTCATGAGTAATGTTTGTAAAAATGCCTCCTGTGAAATGTAGGCCTGCAATGCGTCGCTGATCGACAGCATGCGAGCTCACTTCCATAAAAACATAATCACAACCTGCTTCTACCATGTCCGCCAACAGGGCATTGATAGCCACTGCATCAGGTGTGGTATGGGTAGCGGGCAAAACTTTATGACCGATTTTATTTTCAATAGTGGATATCAATCCGACTTTATAGCCTAAATTCTGAAAAAGCTGGTGCAACAAGGTAGCCGTTGTGGTTTTTCCATTGGTTCCAGTAACCCCTACCAACTTCAGGTGCTCCGTGGGCCGGCCATAAAAATTGCTGGCCATCATTCCGAGACTCTGAGCACTGTCTTTGACTTTTATCCAGGTCACCCTGTCATCAGGATGGTCTGGTAATGTTTCTGCCACAATCACAGTAGCTCCGCTGGCAATTGCTTTTTCAATATATTGATGTCCATCGACCTGTGTACCCCGCAATGCGGCAAAAAGGCTTTCCTTTTTTACACTGCGGGAGTCGAAATCCAGTTGACTAATTTTTCGATCCACCGTCCCTACGATCTCTAGTAGGGGTACATTTTTCAAAATAGCACTAAGTGGGTGTTTCATAGTGCGTTAATTCAGCGTTAATATCAGGGTCTGCCCCTTTAAGGGTGTTCCCGGGCGGTGCGATTGACGAATCACTTTGCCCACCCCTTCAACATCTACTTTCAATCCCTTGTTTTCTAATAAAAACAGTGCATCACGTAACCCCATGCCTACTACATTGGGGATGGTTTCATCGCTTACCGTCCGTCTGTTGAGGGTCAGGCTATCCGCGCTAGCCGTCAGGGCCGTCAGTTCGGTTTCCGGATCACCATACCAAGACAAGTTCAGAAATTCGAGTACCTGCTTCATGTCTTCCTTATAACCTATACTGCCCACCGGAAGGCTCCTTTCGCCTAACATAGGTCGTGGGCCTGCGTTGATCGGTTCGTGCAATTCCAGAATAGATTCGTAACACTTTTCAGCGATCTCCTTAAATACCGGACCGGCAACATCCCCACCGTAAAAACCATTCCGCCGAGGTTTGTAAATCACAACCGTACAGGAATACAAAGGGTCTTCAGCAGGAAAATATCCGACAAAAGAAGCCTGATAACCGCCTACCCTCGTTCCAGAGGCCAATCGTTTATAATCAACCTGAGCCGTACCGGTTTTTCCGGCAAAACTGAAGCGTTCGGTATACAATTTTTGTGCAGTTCCCCTTTCCACCACACCACGTAGTAGTTGCTGGGCTTGCTCCAATGTTTTTTTGGAAGCCAGCTCTTTTTTGACTACTGTAGGCCGGTATATTTCTAAAGGCTCCCCAAAACGTTGTACTTGTTCTACCAACATTGGCTTCATCATGACTCCATTATTGGCCACGGCATTGTAGAAAGTGAGCAATTGTAACGGGGTCAGCTTCATCTCATAACCTGTTGACATCCAAGGTAGCGTAATGCCGCTCCACTGATCTTCAGAGCTGTAGGCCTCCTTAATAAAAGGCATCTCTTCGCCCTGAATCTTGACATCAGTCGGTAAATTCAGATTAAACCCCTTCAACCTTTCAATGAACTTGGCGGCACCTTTATTTTCATTTATTTTGGAAGGGGTGCCGTAATATTTATCAACCAGTTTGGCAATGCCCACATTTGAGGAAATCTCAAAGGCTTTGCGCACGGTGATGGTATCTAGTTTGAAGCTATATGGAGAAGCATCTTCCATCACATCCTCATAAAAAGTCGTTCTCCCGTTTTCGATATCAATGGAATCCTCCAAGGTTATATACCCATCTTCCAGCAAGGCCATGATCGAAGCCAATTTAAAGGTTGATCCCGGCTCGATACCCGTACCGATGGCATAATTATAGATTTCGTACCACTCTTCACGATCTTCAACTTTTCCCAGATTGGCGATGGCTCGAATTTTACCGGTTTTCACCTCCATAACAATGGCCGTACCCCATTCCGCATCATGGTGACGAACAGCGCGCATGAGCGCCCGCTCACTGATGTCCTGAATGTTGATATCCAACGTGGTTAAAATATCGTCCCCACTTTTGGGTTCGATGGATGCCAGGTCTTCCAGTGGCATCCACAAATCCTGCGATTTGTCTACCTGAATCATATCCACTGGCATGGCAAATTCTGATCCGGGGCTTCCGCCCAATATATCATCAAATGTGCCTTCCAATCCGATGTCCTGGGCTTCTTCTCTGACATAACCAATGGTTCTTCGTGCCAGAACGCCAAAAGGGCGTTTGCGTTCGCTTCTTTTTACGGCTATGAATCCCCCTCTGTATTGCCCAAGATTGAACAATGGAAATTTCTCTATTTCTCTTTTTTCGGAATAAGAAACCTTTCGCTTGATCGGAATATGTCTTTTTCTATTGATCAGGGTATCTCTCAGGTCATATAGATATTCGCGGTACCCGCCTACGGTGTAGCTATCGTCTACAAAAGTAGCCAGGCAATAAGCCAGGGTATCCAGGTTCTTATAATAGTCGTCTTCCGAAGAAGCAAATGGATCAAAAAATATGTCAAAATAAGGAACTGAGGTGGCCAATAAGCTACCATCGGCAGCCATAATATTGCCGCGTTCCGCCTCAATCGGTCTTTCCCGGATGTAGGCCTTTTTTCCATCTTCCCGCCACTTATCTCCGTCTATTATACTGATTTGCACGGTCTTATAAAACAAAAGCATGGATATTGGCACTACGAGAGCGAATACCAAAAAATAAACCCGATAAAGGACTTCATTTTTAACATCCATTTGTTTAAAATAACTTATCTTTTGTTTTGGCCAACCACAATTTTACTGGTCGATCCTCTATACAATTTTAATCCATCTTGCTCTACCCGATCTTCGACGATCGACTGCATGCTATTCACCATGTTTTCTGACTCAAGAGACATATAAAACCAGCGCATATCACGCATTTCTTTTTGCAATACCTGTATTTTCCTAACATTGCGCTCAGCATAGTGGGAATTTGCGATATAGGTCATCGCCAAAAAACCCAGAAACACCAGGAAGACTAAATTCTTCAGGATGAATTCTGAGGGCATAGAACCCAGGTCCGAAATTTTAAAACCCTTTTTCTGAGCCATTTTAAGTCGCTTTATCTGCCAGTTTTTCCCCGATGCGAAGTTTTGCACTCCTGGACCGGGAATTTTCCCGAAGTTCTTTCGGGTCCGGCAAAATTGCTTTTTTGTTCACTAATTTGAAAGGCCGATAAATATTTCCATAAAAATCCTTTTCGACTTTTCCTTCTGTATTTCCTGTTTTCAAAAAGTACTTAATCGCCCGGTCTTCCAGTGAATGATAGGCGATGACCACCAATCGGCCGCCGGGTTTTAATACTTCCTGGCTTTGCACCAAAAACTCTTGCAAAGCGCCCATTTCATCATTGGCTTCAATGCGCAGTGCCTGAAAAACCTGAGCCAGATATCGCTGCTTTTGTCCTCGAATCAACGGATCGAGAATAGTCAGAAACTCTCCAATGGTACGGATCGCCCCAAAAGCCCTTTGATCAACGATGCTTTGGGCTAACGTTTTGGAATTGCGTACCTCACCATACCTGCTGAACAGTTCCTGAAGCGCATCGGCATTATAGGTATTAAGTATCTGTGCAGCCGTCAGTGCTCCCTGTTGATTCATGCGCATATCCAGCTCCGCATCATACCGAAAAGAGAAGCCCCTTTCCGCCTCATCTAACTGATGCGAAGATACGCCTAAATCAGCCAAAATTCCATCTACCTGCTGAATACCGTGTAATTTTAGAAAGCGCTTTAAGTAGCGAAAATTATTGGGTACAAACAGGAATCGCTCATCTTGTGGCAAATTCCTTTTGGCATCTTCGTCCTGGTCAAAACCAATTAATTTTCCTTGAGGTCCTAATGCATCCAGCATTAAGGCAGAATGCCCGCCACCACCAAAGGTGGCATCCACATAAATGCCGTTTTGCCGAATAGCCAGACCATCGAGGCATGCCTCAGCCAATACCGGAATGTGGTATGGCCTCATCATTGTGTAGGATTATCTAGTTTTCCCAGTACGTCTTCAGCCAGATCAGAAAAATCCGTTGGCTCTTCATCAAGCATTTGGTCATATTCATGCTTGGCCCATATTTCAATTCTGCCGTTATAAGCCGATAAAATGGCATCCCTATCGATGCCGGCATACTCCAGCAGACGCTTTGGCAATAATATACGGTCGGCGCCATCCATCAGCATTTCTTGCGCCCCCCGATAAAAATAACGGGAAAAGTCCCGATTCTTTTTATTGTATAAATTCAACTGATTGACTTCTGCGGAAATCTTCTTCCACATCGCCTCCGGATAAAGTATTAAACACTTCTCGAAACCCCGGTTAACGACAAAAGTCAACTTCTCATTTTCTCCTAATTGATTGATCAGTCCACTAGGCATGCGAAGACGTCCTTTGGCGTCCAATTTGCAATCATATTCCCCTAGTAACTGTACTATTTCCACTTTTAATCTTTAATGTGTCTCCAAATGTATAGGATTTTGACACAAATTACCACTTTTACCCACTATTTTTTAATAAAATTTCCACATAAAAGGTTCCTGATCAAGGAAAAAAGTTATTTATACGCAAAAAAAGTACACTTTTGACACCTAATTGTGTAAATGAGTGATCCTCAATAATAAGGAATATCCTTTTTTTTAAAAAAAAGAGCAATTAGGTGGAAAAAGGTGGGAAAGGGTGGCTGACAGGTAGCTTAATTGGCTTTTGCGGTATGTTTGGAGGTTAATGTAACTTAAGAACAGATGGGGAGAAGGGGAGACAAGGAGAGGGGGCGACTCCTTCAAGGAGGTATTTATGCGTTGAAATGGCCGTCTTCCCTTTTTCAAAGTCTTTGTCTTGGAAAACGGGAAGGCGGGCAGGCTGTGGTTTGACGACTCTCCGTCGCCCAACCACTCGCGGGAGGGCCCTTTGGTTCGGCGGAAATCTTTCCGCCTGTAGCCTTCAGCCCAATAAATTGGGCTGGTACAAGAGGGGCGGAATAAATTCCTCCCAACCGAAGCAAACCCAAAATGGCTTGCGCATGACTTTAGATGTGCAAGCCGTTTTTTACCTTTATATCATGAAAAAACTACTTCTTTTCACAGCCCTCTTAATCTTCACTTCGGGCTTGAGCGCCCAAAACACCTTCAATAAGCGCCTGCGCTTTGACTTTCTGGCTGCAGTATTGACCAGTATCCAGCCAACCGATAGCTGTTATTATGCGACAGGTATTATTGCCGATACGATATTTCCCTATAATACGGGCAATGTATTTGTCAAGTTTGACCTGGAAGGTAATGTGCAACTGCTCAAAACCATTACTGATACTTTGGCTACTTATGAAACCTGGAGAGAAACTTTGAGCTTTACTCATGAAGGAAACCTGGCGGTATCGGGGTTTAGTATAGATTCCACCGCAAAATTGATGATTATTAAATATGATACCGAAGGAGACACTCTGTTCCTAAAAAAACATTTTTCTTTTTTTTATCCGGATACACATTTTGCTGGTCCTACGGCAATGGGGATTACATCTGAAAATGGCTTTATCATTGGAGATCGAAACGAAAACCCTAATGGAACTAACAATTATGATATGATTCTTTTAAAATTGGATAGTTTGGGTAATTTAATCTGGAAAAAAAAGTACGGTGACCCCTATTTTGATCGGCCGGGTTCTATCATTATACAAGAAGATGGTTATATAATAGGAGGAATTAAGGATAATACTACTCTAGTAAATTCTAATTATTTCAGCCAGGTTCATATCTTTAAGGTTGATACAGCAGGCCAGATGATATGGAATTACCTAAGCCCATTTCATCGCTTAATGGATGAAGCACATTCTATGGTGGCCACCGAAGATGGCGGCCTGGTCATTGCCAGTGCCAATGGAATAGAAGAAAATAATTCTTCAGTCAATGGCCTTTATTGGAAAAGCGGGTTGATCTTTAAGCTAAATGCCAATCGGCAGATTGAGTGGGAGTGTGAGTTTCGGGATCCTACCTTTCCTACTTTATTCAATAGTTTTTCCAAAGTAGTTCCCGTTTCTGATGGAAGTGGTTTTGTGGCCACTGGCTATTTTGTAGAAACCTATCCAAATCTTCATCAAGACCTTCACGGTTGGTTGGTGAAGGCTTCACCAGAAGGAGATAGTTTATGGAGCCGGAAATTGAGGTTTCTGGATTCATACGGGGATCGTCATTTCCTTTACGACGTAAAAGAAACCGTCGACGGTGGCTTTATCATGGTCGGTCAGGCCAAAGAATTTAATGCCCCGGCCTATCCCCAACAAGCGTGGATACTTAAAGTAGATCAATACGGCTGTCTGGTACCGGGCTGTCATTTGATCAATGACCTGGATGAGGCGGAGGTCGATGCCTTTCGGCTTATTTTGTACCCCAATCCGGTGAGTGATTACCTCAATATTTATTATCAGGCCCGCTCTTTACCCAAAAATGGACGGTTCACGATCATGAATGCGGAAGGTAAAGTGGTCCGGGAATTTGCGGCTACGCAAAATGATGTTACGCAGATATTGCCGGTGTATGACTGGGCTAAGGGGGGTTATTTTTTGCAGTTTTGGGAGGGAGTGGAGTTAAGGGGGAGTCGGAAGTTTTTGGTGCAATGAGGTTGGTTTCGATACCAAATAAATTGGTATTTACGAAGCTTCTGCACAAGCATAAGTGTTGAAAAAGCTGCGAAAGCGCATTTGCAATACACCAAGCACAGCTTCTTTAACAATATTCTTCGACATTTTAGAGATCCCTTCCAGGCGGTCGGTAAAGGTAATGGGTACTTCTTTGATGCGGAAGCCCAGGGATCGGGAAGCAAATTTCATTTCGATCTGGAAGGCGTAACCTGCAAAACGGATCTTGTCAAGGTCAATCGTTTCCAAAACTTCGCGGCGGTAACAGACAAAGCCTGCCGTTGGGTCTTTTACGGGCATAAAGGTGACGATCCTGACGTAGAGGGATGCACCATAAGAAAGGACAATGCGGTCAAAGGGCCAGTTTTCCAACCGGCCGCCCCGGACATAACGGGAGCCTACTGCTACATCTGCCCCACCCTTGTGGCAGGCCTGATAT
The DNA here is from genome assembly GCA_021604865.1 of Saprospiraceae bacterium. Lineage (GTDB taxonomy): Bacteria > Bacteroidota > Bacteroidia > Chitinophagales > Saprospiraceae > BQJU01. Next base: position 19,271 of record BQJU01000006.1, read on the forward strand.
AGCCGCAATAAATCCTTGGGATTGTGGGAGAAGTCGGCATCCATCTCGAAGATGTATTGGTAATGGCGTGACAGCCCCCAGCGAAAGCCGGCAATATAAGCGGTGCCCAAACCTTGTTTGCCCGGTCTTTCCAGAATGAATAAGGAATCGGGATATTTTTGTTGTGCTGTCTTCACCAGTTCAGCGGTTCCATCAGGGGAACCATCATCTACGATCAATATGTGAAAGTCGTGTTCTAGTGAAAATACAGTTTCGATCATTCGAACAATATTTTCCTTTTCGTTGTAGGTAGGAATTATGACTAAACTATCCGGCAAAGCTATTGTGAATTGGTAATCATCAAAATTTAAGAAGCCCCAAATATAGACTATTTTTTTGGTATCAAACCCTATGATTTCATTAATATTTGTATGCTAAGTTGGCCTCTATGTTAAAAACGCGACACTACAATGGAAGCATAAAACCTATTTTCGAGCATGATTGGAGGCCAAGCCCAATGTAAGACCGGGCAGGTTCTTTTGGCTGCAAACATGCCCTAACCCTCAAACATGGAATATGAAAAAAACATGCTTTCTCGTTTTTGTCTTTCTATTTTTCACCTTCAGTTCACTATTGGCTCAAGGGCCAATTAGTGGATTTATGCCCAATCCCGGACAAACAGACATTGCCCTCTCCTATTCAGGAGAACGGTTTGACACCTATATATTTGGGATGGACAAACAGGATGTTAGCCTGCGTACCCTCTCCTATAGTCTTTTTCTGGAACACGGTTTAAGTCAACGTTCCTCTGTGGTGGTGTCGGTCCCCTATTTATCAATCGACGATGAAAACCAGGGTTTGCAGGATGCTTCTCTATTTTTAAAATACCGCAATCAATATCAGTCTAACGATAATGGCACTTTTAGTATCATCACGGCTGTTGGATTGAGTTTTCCGCTTTCGCAATATCCGGTTGACACACAAAATCCAATCGGTCAGCGGGCAACCATCTTTGGTGGGCGACTATTGGCCCAATACAATTTTAATTCGGGTTTATTTCTTCACCTGCAATCTGGTTTTGATTTCCGGGTTATTCCGGAGCCCCAATCTGCAATTCCGGTTTTGTTTCGACTCGGTTATGGTGCTCCCTGGTTTTATATTGATGGCTGGCTTGAATATTTTCATGCCTTTAGTAGCGCAGTGGATACCAATATCGGTGCTGGGAGCGGATCGCGCTGGTTGCGGACGGGTGGGACTTTCTATGTGCCTATAAAACCTTATTTCGGTGTTTTTATCGGTGGAGCGCTGGTGTTGAGTGGTCAGAATATTGGCCTCAGCCGACGGTGGAATGTAGGTGGGGTTTTGAAATTGGGAGCCGGAGAGTAGGGGCAATCCTTGTGGTTGCCCGAGATAACAAGACAAGGTGAGAATGCAATGTAATAAAAAGGTGAGATGATATCACACCAAATCATTTTCGTCCCAGGTGGTCTCTTTTTTTTGTTTTTTCAATTCGGGTAGGTCGAGAGAATCTTCTTCCCGGGGAAAAGATTCGGGTAGAGAGCGGCGTTCCAATCTTTCCATTTCCTTACGTATTTCTTTTTCTTCCCAGGCATCCGTATCGCCTAGAAATGGCAGGCCGAATACAGAAAGGTAATGGATCAAAACACCAATGCCCCAACCCAAGGCGGGAAAGATAAACCACCACTCGCCATGAAAGGTGACTGCATTGAGCAAAAAGAAAAAAACAATCATGGCGCCATAATAGCCAAGGTGGCTATAAAATCCTTTTTTGTTAGCTACCCTTTTGCGGGCTTTGGCATAATTATCTTCTACTTTTCTCATACTTTAAACTAAATCTCTTTCGTCGTATAAAGGCTTTTTTTCTTTGATTTTATCTAAATCCAGAAAATCGTCCTCCTCAGGTTTCATTTTGCGCATTTCTTTTTCAATCATGTTTTCTTCCCATTGCTTGCTGAGATAACCGGAGCTGCCCAGGCCGTAAACTTTCATGTAATGGGAAAACAAACCGATTCCCCAGAAAAAGATAATGGGTATCCAACTAAAACCTTGGCCCTGAAATAGGGTAAGGCCCAACATAAGGGTATTCACCACAATGAAAGATCTAAGGTGATTGTGAAATTTGATTTTTTCTTTCACTTTACGCTCAGCTTCCCTTCTATAATCGCTATTCATATACTGATTTTATAAATTTTGTCTTTGTCTAGCAAATTTTGTTTGGAATATACATGTTTTGAGAGCACTCTGTCAAGAATAATCGACTAAAATACTCAAATCAACTGCGCATAAGGCTCCCACTCAAAGCACCTAAGCCGGCGGTAATTCCACCAAACAAGGCAGTCATGGCTACCACCATTATTGCTGGGCCACCAAATAAAGCGCCAATTTTGGTAGCTAATAGCCCCTCGTTAGTATAATTTAACACCGCAGCATAAATCCCCCAGAGCAACATGCCCGCAAGCAAGCCACTCCAAAAACTGGTCAAAGGTTTCAGCTTGGCAAGCAGACTAAGCAGTGCAGCCACAATGGCCAAACTCCACCACGGCAAAAATAACTGGAAGATCGCTCCCAAAATAATGATTCCTGATATCGTCAATAATAAACGCATTTTACTGTTTTGAAAAGGTGTAACTGGATAAAATATTTTGGCGATTGTCTTCGGCATTCCGCATGAAAAACAATTCATTGTATTCGCCATTGGCCCATTGATCAATCATACTATCATAAAACGGGCTTCCGGGATTACCCGATTGTCCGCCAGGATAAATGCCATAAGCTTTGACCTCATCATTCAATTCCACGATCATTCGCCAGGAAGGGCCATGGTTTCTTTTGATGGCGTTTAATGCTTCGGCATAGCCTCCAACTGAAATATTGCCCACAGAAAAGGAGGGGATTCTGGCAAGGTGATTGATAGACGTATTTTTGTATATTTGCCAATTATAGCTGCCATCCGGATAATTTTCATCCAGGCTTTTCTGCATTTCGTGAAAAGCCATGGTGGCAATCTGGGAAGCATTTTCCCGTTCAGGGCTTACTTGTAGATCAAAGAGGATGTGCTCTGGGTTTTCCCGCATCAGGGCAATGAATCGCCAGGTTTCGGGATACAAAATTTCTATAGAATCCTTAAACGCCAACACTTCATCAAAGGTTAGCCGGTAGGCTGCATCACACCATTCCTCAAAAATCACAGGCGCCTGTTCGTCTTTTTCAAAGCGGTAATTCCATTTACGCAATAATTGCAGGTCATTTTTTTCTTCCTGATTGAGTTGAGTTTCATCTACCAATGCCAACAAAACTTCAAGGCCTTCTTGTGCTTTCAGGCTGAAATTGTTGTTTTGCAATTGCATCATATCCGCTACTTTGATGTCCTGCATGGGTTCCAATAACTGGTTGAGCAATCGACCCCGGTAATCATCAAAACCTCCGTTATAATAATATGGATAGCTGTCATCTGTAGATTTTTGGTTCGCCGAAGAGACAAAACCTCGCTCCGGGTTGCGGATTTGAGGAATCTGGTCATTGGGAATAAACCCTGCCCATCCCTGATCTGAGTGGCTGCCGTCCTGCACAAAACGTCCTTGGTTCTTTCGTTTAATCGGAAATTTACCTTCTACTTTTATAGCTATATCCCCGTCCCTTGCAGCAAAAACAAAATTTTGTCCCGGACTGTCAAAATAACTGATGGCCTGGGAATAATCCTCATAGTTTTTGCTCGTCATCAGGCCTACAAAAGTGCCCATTTCGTAATGATCACGTTCAGCTGGTTTGTCGTGTACCACCCAGCGCATAGCCATATCCATATAAGGGGAATCGCCCGAATCATAGACAACTGGTCCCCAGTGGGTATATTTTACTCGTTCAACGACCGGTTCGGCCCGCCCCCTAACTTTTATCTTTTCTTCTCGATAGGTAATGGCTTGCTCTTGTCCGTCAATCAAGTATTGCTCCTTTTGGTCATTGGCCCAATCAATCGTGTACCAATCCATTACATCCTGCCCAACATTGGTCATACCCCAGGCAATATTTTCATTAAATCCAATAATAATACCGGGCGCACCGGGCAGTGAAACCCCATAAGCATTTGCTTCTGGACAATGAATTTGTGTTTCAAACCAAATAGAAGGCAGGGAAAGCTGCAGATGGGGGTCATTGCAGAGTATAGGATGGCCACTTGCCGTTTTACTGCCTGCTACTGCCCAGTTATTGCTTCCTATAAATTCGGGAGGATTGGGGAACAAGCGGAAGGGTGGAAGGGCCTGACTGATCGTAGTTTTACTGATCGAATCAACTGCGATGGATTCAAAAGGCCAGGGCGTACCTGCCGGAATGATTGGCGACTGTTGGGGATTTTTCTCAGGATAAAGAAAGTCAAACATATCCTGTCCAAGGATACGGAGCATATTGGAGGATTCGAGGTCTTGTTGACGAGCAGCAAGCGTTTCGGCCATACTTTTAACCAAGAGAGCAGACTTCAGCGGGCTCCAAGGTTCTGGTGTATAATTCAGCATCTTGAATTCCAGGGGATAGTCGGCTGGGGAAAGCTCGGATATCCAGGCATTAACTCCTGCCGAATAAGCTTCTATCCATGGCCAATCTTTACTGTTCTTCCAGACACTCAGCGTATTTTCTGCTGCCCAAAGGAGGCCTTTGCGACGTTGGAGCTGATCGCGTTTTAAAAGACCTTCACCTAAAACTTCAGCCAACCGGCCACCTGTAGAGCGCACAGAAATATCCATCTGCCAAAGACGGTATTTTGCCGTAAGGTACCCTTGTATAAAAAAAGCATCTTCCAGGTTATCAGCAAAAATATGAGGAACCAGCCGATCATCCATCACCACCTGGACTTCTTGTTTAAGTGGTGCAAATGTTAACGTTTGAATAGGCGTTGGCTCTCCGGATTCTGCATTTTGCCAAAATCCACGAAATGGATTAAAAAAGTCTCCTGTCGGTGGAAGTGCTAAATCGAAAGGATGGTGTGTATTACCAAAATAAATGAAGCCAAGGGTGAGCAAGAGTGCTGAAGCCAACTTGATCAATCGCATTTTATTACGCTTGTAGGTTACAAAATCTAAAGTTAGCAAAATCCTCCTATGAATAGCAAGAATAACTTAGAACATTCATTCAACTGTATAAATGTCACAAAAAACAAAATTTTGCTCATTAATAAACATAATATCACTTCTTACAAGTAAGAAAAAATAAGGATATATTTTCTAAATCTAATTCCAAAATTCATCAAAAAACAAGAATATTCAATGTTACAATTTCATACTAATTGATGATGAAAAGAATAAATAATTTACATTTTGAACAGGCTATTGTTTTTCGTGACTTGAAATAATGTTAATTTTTTAAGTTGTAGTTCTAATTTTCTAAGGCTAAAAATTTGAAAATCAATCACTAACACTAAAAGTAATAATGACCTAAATAGGCGAAAAAAAAGGCTGAAATAATTGCCTTTTCCATCAAAAGGCTTTAATATTGTAGCATCTTAAAGTAGTTTTTGTGTTTATTTGTTTGGGTTAGAGACCCTTGCTCACTAGAAGCAAGGGTTTTTTTATATGTTTTTTTGCCTCATTTACATAAAAAAAGCCCTCCGGCATTTGCCAAAGGGCTTTTAAGTGCATGTTTGGAGGTCAAACTTTGGCTACAAACAAACACTAAGCAAAATATCCCGAAGTTTAGTTGTTGTTAAACAAACCACCTTCATTAGAAGGAACACCTTCAGGTTGATCAGGTTTCTTTTCTACTTTTCCTTTAATCGTCAATACGACATTTTCTTCACCAATATTAGTGGTCAAGGTTACCCGCTTGGTAAATGGGCCTAAACGGTTAGTATCATATCTTACCTTGATCTGGCCAGTTTCACCAGGAAGGATTGGTTCTTTAGGATAGGTAGGTACTGTACAGCCACAGCTACCTTTAGCATGGGTAATAACGAGAGGCTCCATACCGGGATTACTGAAATTGAAATAGCGATAAGGATCAGAACCTTGCTCAATAGTACCGTAATCTACCAAATCAGCTTCGAAAACCATCTGAGGGCCATCCTGTGGAGCTGTTTGCTCTTCTGGCACGATTGTAGTTTCTTGCGCAAACGCTACAAAGCTAAACGCCATAAAGAGTGCTAGTACGGAAAAAAACTTCTTCATTCTGATTGTATTTTAGTTTAAAGATGTGCTTAAAATGTTCTTACAAATTTATGGGAATAAAGATCAAAATAAAAGTTTTATCCCTTTAAATTAGTTAATGAGATGTTAAGCTTGAAAAATCAAGAATTCAGCTACTGGGCTTTTGACGGCAATAAATTTAAAAAGTAACAACGCCGCACTTCATTGTCGTCTAATCTTTATCGTTCAAGCAACCCTTCTATATTTAACGACTTTTTTACCAAAAAACTTATGTGCAAGCGGCTCTATTAAACCCTTCACGGCTAAAAGATGTTATACTTTTAGTAAAGAAAGTGCAAAATTTTTCGTAAATTCGCAGTCGTTTTTCTGGATAAGTTGAAATTAAATTTTGCAAGCTTGACAATGAGCATATTATAGTCCGCGCATTAAATTTCGCTTAAATATTCCAGGCAAATCTGTCAGGAAGTCGCCACCCTTGAAAAAGGATTCCAGTCAGATTTGATCCCGTCAACCAAACCAAATTAAAGTATGGTCAAAAATTCACCAGTCGATCACCCTTCGGAAGAGACAAGTTTATACGCAAGCTTGGATCAAGCATCCATTTTAAAAGATTTTGAAATCTGCTGTCTAAGCCGGGAAGCAAGTATTCTTGGACGTCGGGAAGTGCTTACCGGTAAAGCAAAGTTCGGCATATTAGGTGATGGCAAAGAGGTCCCACAAGTGGCCCTGGCGCACTTTATTCGCAAGGGAGATTTCCGCTCGGGATATTATCGTGATCAAACGCTTCTTTTTGCACTCGGTTTGGCTAGCCTGGATGATTTTTTTGCACAATTATATGCAGACTCAGAAAACGACCCCTTTTCCGGCGGTCGCCAAATGAATGGCCATTTTGCTACCCCTCTCCTGGATGACGCTGGTCATTGGCTCAATCACCGCGAAAGGATTAATATTAGTGCAGATATTTCCAGCACTGCAGGCCAGATGGCCAGAGGTTTGGGATTGGCCCTTGCTTCAAAAAAATACAGAAACCACGCTAGTCTTTCCCAAAGCACCCATTTTTCTGATCAGGGCAATGAAATTTGTTTTTGTACCATCGGTGATGCCAGTACCTCTGAGGGCGTATTTTGGGAAACCTTGAATGCTGCTGGCGTGATGCAAGTTCCTTTGGCCATTAATGTATGGGATGATGGTTATGGTATTAGTGTGCCTATTGAATTTCAGACGACCAAAGGTAGTATATCTAAAGCCGCAGCAGGGTTTAAAGCCAACAAACAAAATTCTGGATTAGAAATATATGTTGAAAATGGGTGGGATTATCCAGCTCTGTTGGAAATGTACAGCAATGGGATCGAAAAAATAAGAGCCACACACACCCCTGCACTTTTTCATATCCGGGAGTTGACTCAACCACAAGGACACTCTACCTCCGGCTCCCATGAGCGGTACAAAGACCAGGAAAGACTCGAATGGGAAAGGCAACATGATTGTATCCTCAAAATGGAACAATGGATCCTCGACCAACAATTGGCGACTCCTGGGGAACTTGAAGCCATTCGCCTTAATGCCAGAGCTGAAGCTAAAGCCGCCCGGGATCGCGCATGGGAGGCATTCAGCCAGCCTAACCAAGCCAGAACCAATGGATTAAAGGATATTTATGCTCAAATCCCCACAAATATTCCAGAGGCTGAAGCCCTCAAAAAAGAATTGGAAAGTTGGAATCACCCGTTGCTCAGTGAATTAACACAAAATGCACGCTTGATGAAAATAGCCCTCTTGGGGGCCAACCAGACTGAATTACTGGGAATTTTAGACAAGTGGCTTGGTCAGGTAAAAGACCTGAGCTTTGAACGTTTTCATACACACCTATATAGTTCGTCAAAAAATGCGGCCCTCAATGTGCCTATCGTTCCACCTACGTACGACGAACATTCAAAGAAAAAAAATGGCTACCAAATACTAAACGCCTTTTTTAGTCTGGCGTTGGAAAAATATCCCAATCTCTTTGCCTTTGGTGAAGATGTAGGACATATTGGAGATGTTAATCAGGGCTTCGCCGGGTTGCAGGAAAAATTTGGAAAACAGCGCGTTTTTGATACCGGAATCCGGGAATGGACGATTATGGGTCAAGCCATTGGGATGGCAATGCGTGGCCTGCGCCCTATTGCCGAAATTCAGTACCTCGACTACCTGATCTATGGTTTGCAGCCCTTGACCGATGACCTGGCTACCCTGCGCTATCGCAGCAATGGCATGCAACAAGCTCCTGCAATTATCCGAACCCGCGGTCACCGACTTGAGGGCATCTGGCATGCAGGCTCACCTCTTGGGATGATCCTGGGTGCTTTGCGAGGTATTTATGTGTTGGTACCCAGAAATATGACTCAGGCAGCAGGTTTTTACAATACGATGCTACAATCTGATGATCCTGCATTGATTATAGAATGTCTCAACGGCTACCGACTGAAAGAAAGGATGCCGTCAAACCTTGGAGAATTTACCGTTCCGCTCGGTGTTCCTGAAATATTACAAGAAGGTACCGATCTTACGCTGGTGACTTATGGCTCCTGTGTCCGGATTGCCCAAACTGCGCTTTCCATGCTGGAAACCTACGGAATCTCTGTAGAACTAATTGATGTACAAAGTTTGCTACCCTTTGACCTGGAATCTCGTATTGTAGATTCCTTGAAAAAAACTAACCGCATTTTGTTTCTGGATGAGGATGTGCCCGGTGGAGCCACTGCCTATATGATGCAAGAGGTCTTGGAAAAACAAAAAGGTTATCGCTATTTAGACTCTCCACCTATAACGCTTACAGCTAAAGCACACCGGACACCCTATGGGTCTGATGGCGATTATTTTACCAAACCCAATCCGGAGGATGTATTTGAGGCTATCTATCAAATTATTTACGAGGCCGAACCACATCGGTTGCCTGCCTCTTTGTAGGTAGGCAAAAGCTCCATCATACATTTCAACCCCTCAATTAGTCGGCATATTCCTAACTTTTTTTAATTTACATCTTGTTAATTTACAACTTTCATTTAATGCAATCATTGGATTTAACGATTAATTATTTCAAATTTTTCAAATAATCCAAATAATTATTTTTTTTTCGAAGCCGCACCTTAAGGTGCTACTTCGTTCTTTATTTGCTGGTTAGTCAACGTATTTTGTTGAAGATTTTTTTAACCAAAACTCACTAAGCATGAAGTATTTTTTTACACGGGCAAGCCTGGTGCTTGCCGCACTGCTATGTATGCAAGCAAGCAGTTTGGCCCAATTTTCAGTATCCGGAACGGTTACTGATCAGGACGGCGTTTCTTTAATAGGAGTTTCCATCCTAGTCAAAGGTTCAAGCGTAGGTACGGTCTCTGATTTGGATGGTAGCTACGAACTCAACATTCCTGGATCAAATGCAATCCTGGAATTTTCCTACACTGGTTTTAAGGCTGTAAACAAGCCTGTCTCAGCCGAAAACAACAAGATAGATGTTATGATGTCAGAAGACATTACCAACCTCGAAGAGATTGTTGTTTCTGGTTTGGCCTCCACCATCAAAAGATCTAACCTGGCCAATGCTGTAGCCACTATTTCCAATGAAGAAATCACCGGAGTAACCACACAACAGACCCTTGATGGTGCCTTGTATGGTAAACTTCCAGGAGTAAATGTTGTACAAAACAATGGTGCACCTGGTGGTGGTATTGCCATTCGCTTACGAGGGGTATCGTCACTCAGCGGAAATAACCAACCGTTGATTATTCTTGATGGTGTGTACATTACTAATGCCGAAATTCCTTCGGGATCACGTTTTGCATCTGGCGCCAACGTGGGTATTGAAGAAGGTTCTTCTAATCGTTTGGCAGACATCAACCCCGATGACATTGAAAGCATCGAGGTGCTGAAAGGAGCTTCTGCTGCTGCCATTTATGGTACCCGGGCCAATGCTGGGGTAATGATTATTACCACCAAAAAAGGAAAGGCCGGAGATACCAAGGTTTCACTGGAACAAGACCTTGGTTTTAATACCATCAGCAACAAGGTTGGCCGTAGAACTTTTGCCAACAAGGAAGAAGTTGCTGCTGCATTTCCTACTGAACCGAATGCACCCATCGAATGGGAGGCTGCCCGTCAGGCAGGCAAAATTTTTGATTATGAAGATGAAATTTACGGTGAAACCGGTCTGATTTCTGAAACCCGGCTCAATGTTTCCGGTGGTAATCAAAAAACACAGTTCTACATCAGTGGTGGGTACCGCAACGAAGATGGTATTATTAAAAATACCGGATTTGATCGTTTTTCTGCTCGCCTGAATATTACCCACGAAATTTCCAAATCCTTCACCATTTCTACCAGCACCAACTACGTCAATAGTGCTGCCAGCCGGAGTTTTACCGGTAATGAGAATGAAGGTGGATTGAGCTACGGGTATACGCTGGCCTTCACCCGGGATTATGTTGATCTGCATCCTGATGAAGATGGCAACTATCCGGATAATCCCAATTACACAGGTAATCCGCTTTTTGTAAGAGACCATGCCAAAAATGAGGAAGACAACAATCGTTTTATCCAGGGCGCAAGATTTGAATGGAAAGCCCTTCAATTGGATAATCAAGTCCTTCGTTTTGTTGTCAATGGCGGTTTTGATATCTTAAACAATGAGACTTTTGTCTATGTTCCTGAAACCCACCAGGCGCAAAGAGGATTAACCAATGGTTTTGTTGGGGTAGGAAAAAATAAGATTTCCAACTACAATTACCAAGTTACTGGTAGCCATGATTTTTATACTGCAGCTGGTTTGAGCTTCAGCACACAGGCAGGTATTAGCTACCTGAATATTGACCGGGACTTCCTGCTCAACCGCACGACTCAGTTGATTCCATTACAAACCAATGTTTCTCAAGGTGGTGCACAAGTAATTGAGCAAACCCTTGAAAATGAAGAAGAATTTGGTTTCATTGTTCAGGAATCTGTCAACTGGGATGATAAGATCATCGGTACCGTAGGTGTACGTTTGGATAAATCAAGCTTAAATGGTGATCCAAATAAATACTATACTTTCCCACGGGCTTCATTGGCCTTGAATATTGCCAATTTTGACTTTTGGAATGCGGAACAGGTAGAGCAGTTCAAACTTCGGATTGCCTATGGCGAAACAGGTAACAGTGCGACCTATAGCTCTCTATTTACATCCTTGGAGAACCTGACTATTGGTGGTTCATCAGGTTTTGTCAACGACAGACAGCAGGGTAACCCGAATCTTGCTCCTGAAATCTCTTCTGAATTGGAATTTGGAGCAGATTTCACCTTCCTAAATGGAAAAGTTGGCCTGGAGGTAACCTATTACATTCGCAAAGTTAAGGATCTGCTATATGATCGGTCTTTGCCTACTTCTTCAGGATTCACCAATGAAATCAGAAATGACCTGGATTTGGAAAACCGTGGATTTGAATTATCACTTCTGCTGAATCCTGTGCGTAGTACAGCATTCTCCTGGTCAAGTTCTTTCAATTTCTGGTTCAACAATTCAGAAATTACCAGATTGGGTATTCCCGATGGAGATGAAGGAGAAGACATTCCAAGTTTTGTGCCACCTAATGTAGGATTTGGATTTGGATTGGGTACCTTCTATATTAATGAAGGATCCTCTATTACTGCTTTCTGGGGCCGCGATGATGCTGGAAATCCAGCCATTTCAGGTGATGCTTCGCCAGATTTCCAATTGGGCTGGTACAACCAGCTTAAATTTGGAAAACGACTGACCCTCAACTTCCTAGCACACTGGAAACAAGGTGGAGAGGTACTCAATCTGACTCGTTTATTATCTGATTCTGGCGTGACAACACCAAATGAAGATCTCGATATTGAAGGATTTATTGAGGATGCATCTTATTTACGCTTGCGTGAGATTGGTGCTTATTACACCCTTCCAATTAATGGTAATTTTATTGAAAGTATCCGCTTGGGTGTTTCCGCAAGAAACCTGTTTACCTTAACCAGCTACAGCAGTTATGATCCAGAAACTTCCACCAAAGGTGGTTCGGGATTGTCTACTGGCTTGGAAGTATCACCATTCCCATCTTCCAAGCAAGCTTATTTCCACATCTCCTTCAATTTCTAAAAAAATAATTATGAGAACATATAAAATATTAATGCTGGGGCTTCTGCTGAGTGTCGTATCCTGTTCGATCGATGAGCAAGTTGACCCCAATGCGCCAAGTTTAAATAGTGTCCTCAAGGATGCTTCAATCACTGAATTAAATCTGTTGGCTACGGGTATTGAAGGGTTTATGCGTAATGGATTTGGCACTTATGTCACCTCTACCGGTTCTATTGCCAGAGAACTGTACATCTTTGATGCCGACCCGAGAAATACGGAAGACTTGCTAGGTAAAGATGGTATGCCACTTGACAATAATACCTTTTACCTGACTACTCCATACAACAACTTTTACCGGGATATCAAAACCTGTAATATTCTTTTGGAGTCTATAGACAATACGGATAATCCTACTCAAGCAGAAAAGGATGGTTACCGGGGATTTGCCAATACTATTAAAGCTTTCAAACTTTTCCAGGTATTGACGATGCTGAATGACAATGGTATTCGTGTAGATGTAGCTGACCCTAATAATTTAGGCCCATTTTTGTCTAAGGCTGATGCTTTCCGCGCCATTCGCGAATTGCTGGATGATGCCCAGGGACAATTGAACGGTTCTACTTTTGCCTTTCAGCTGTCTGCCGGATTTGCCGGATTTGACACCCCTGCTACCTTCAGTCAATTTAACCGCGCCATTGCTGCTAGAGTAGCGTTGTATGCCAAGGATTACCTGGGCGCCCTATCGGCACTTGATGGTTCATTCTTTGACTTAATGGGTGACTTTAAAACCGGCCCAAAACACGTTTTCAGCACCAATTCTGGTGATATTCTGAATCCGGCATTTAAAACACCAAATCAAAGTGGTGATCAGCTCGTTGTACATAATGATTTAATTGCTGATGCCCAAGCAGGTGATGACCGCCTGAATAAATTCGCTTTGCGGACCAATCAAACCACGCTGGACGGACTGGCAGGTTCTCACGAAACCCGTTTGTATGCTTCTGCTACTTCTTCAATGGATATTATCCGCAATGAGGAACTAATCCTGATTTACGCCGAAGGGAAAATCCAGACGGATATGTTAGGTGATGCGGCAGATGCCCTGGATATCATTCGTACCGGACATAGCCTACCCGCTTACTCCGGACCGATGACCAAGGAAGCCCTGATTGATGAAATGCTCTACAATCGTCGCTATTCCTTCTGGGGTGAAGGCCATCGCATGTTTGATATGCGCCGTTATGACCGCCTGAATGACCAATTTTTGCCTATTGACCGGGCTGGTGATCAGATTTTCACCCAGTTTCCGATTCCATTAACGGAAGGGCAATAAGCGTATCTATGGATAACAATGGGCCATAGTGAGTTTTGAGATGGCCTTGAATAAGTGTAAAACCGGCATCGACAGAGGTTCGATGCCGGTTTTTTTATCCTATTTTAAAAGATCATTGATCCTTTTTTCCCATTTTGTGAGGAGAGGAAGCTCACTGGTTATCCCCAAACTTTCCTCTCTATTATAAAATGCGATAGCCTGATCATGAGCTTTTAAATCTTTAGGTGTAAAAACCAATTCTAGCCGATCAGTCACCGTATGAGTTCCTCCTTTCGTCTTTACCGATTTAGTGATATTTTTGGCCTGACACTTTTTAATTTTCGCCAAATCAATGATACAGGTCTCCTCCTTATCGTCCTGTTTTTTAAGAAAAAACAATTGCTTAGCGGTAGCATCAAGTCCAATACAATAGTCGTTATTCCATAAATCGCTCTCCGCTATGGTTAAATGATGATTTTTAGCCAACTGCAGAAACTCATTCAGCCGCTTTTTTTCTTTCATTTTTTTTGCAGTGTGCAAATAGATGACGGGACCAACAAATATTGCCATACTGACAATAGCGATGATTATTGATGATAATTCCATTTTTTTTAAATTTAAACCTTGACAGAAGCCCTCCTAAAAGCACCTTTCAGTCTTTTAGCAGATTCAAAACAAAATCTAGATTAACTAACTGTTAATCAATCAAATAAAAACGAAATTACCAATGATAATGAAAGGGATAGATGATATCCCGGATTGTTAAACCGAGCGGGATCTGTTGTGCAAGTAAAAAATAGTGGCGTAGGCTAAGTTGGGTACTATTGCCTAAAGCGTTTAATCGATGGATAGAGCTTCCGAAGAAGTCATTTCCTGGAGGGACCTGATCCCCCAAAAACGAACTATTTACCGTTTTGTTGTCAGGAAGTTGGTGGTAGAGATTGGTTGAAAAGGAGGAAGGCGCTTTTTCAAGGAGTGCTCCAGAGATACTCGATTGAAAAGTCTGCTGCAACGCATCTTGTTGAAGGCCAAAAATGCCTAAGCTATACACCAGTATAACCAGCAACGTGATTAAAGATTTCGATGCGACTTTCATGGACGCAAAGTTAGGCGATTTTAAACATGTTTTTTCAAAAAGAATGATAAAAATATAACGAAGTTCGCAGAGGTTAGTTTGATCAAATTGCCTGGTAGGTTTTATCAATCCATTCCATTTACCAAACGGTTTTGTGTCCAATTGCGGCCAGGACTGAACTAATTTTTACAAAATCCTGAGATACTGGCTCTGCTTTTCGCTCAGCGATCCTTTTGATTTCTTCTAGATCGTCTGTAAGTTGGCCCAGTGTCAAATGGCTAGGATTGTGGTAGGGATCGTATAATTCTTCTCGATTGATTGACCAATAAAAATCAACCGGATCTATCTCAACTAATTCTCCCTTTTGCTCACGGAGTTCCTTTAATAAGCGCAAAAGTGCTTTTTCAATGTCGGTGATATTTACTTGCAAGGACATATCAATAGATTATTTTTATGATGTTGTCGTAAAAAGTTTGAATTTCTTTTTCCAAATGGGCTATTCTCGATTCAATTATTTTTTGTAATCCGAAGTTAACCCCTTTTACTCAATACGCTACCGACAAACACCAAAAGCGTTACAATCAAAGCCACAAAATAAACCGTTGTAAAGCCACTCTTCAAAATGGTAAAGACATTGGCCATTGAAGCGGTTAAACTGGAAATATTTGGATAGCTGGTCAGTAGGGCAATTGTGCTGAAATTTTCCAGATAGTCGAAAAAGCCGCCCAAAAGTGGTAATAGGCACAGGTAGAAAAGTGGTCCATCCAGTTTTTTTAGTTTATTCAGAAGGTAGGCCAATAATAGACAAAAGCTGATGGCAAAGAGAAACGGGTAGACCAGATCCACTGGAATTTGATTGTACAAATAGGCATTTCGTCCCTCTTCTCCGAGTGCGCTGAAAAGAGCGTTGATATATTCCGCATCATACCCGGTGGGCATCATATCTAATATTTTCATGCCCTTCGAAAAGCCCATCACTTTTGGAATGGTGACCAGCAGCATAAATGCGTATACGAGGTTGGAGAGGATAAAAAGTGACAGGACCTTTTTCCCACTGAGATTGCTACGGATAATTGTTTTTAGCCTATTCATCTTTATTGATTTTGACACTTAGGGGCCAGATTGATACGTTACTGCATTTACCCTTCTTTCATCTGCTCTATCTTTCGGGCAACAGAACCTCTCTCTCCTAGTCTGACAATTCCGAAAATTATTCTCAACATCAAAGCTTTTGACCTTATATAACGGACATTTCCAGCTACCTTTCCATCTCGTATGCTGATCAATTCAACCCATTCATGTTCAGGTTTATTAGCAATGCTTTTTGCAAATTTCCAGGCACCATCTCTAGCCAATTCCATGCTAAAGTCAACCAGAAAATCATCCACTTTTTTGGTCTTCTTCAGGATCAACAACAAAGTTGGCCAGATGGCAGCCAAATCGTTTTGTATCTCATTGACCAGTGACGATAAGATATCATTGATTTTCTTAAAGTCCGTTTCTAAATCATCAATATTGTTATTTCTGGAAATTTCGGCAGCGGCAATGCCCAGATCAAGATTGATATGTGCATTCATTCCCATTAGCAGGTGTTGCAAAACAATTGGCCAGTAATTGCTCTTTAATTTAAAGGCTTTTTTCCAGGAATCGGTTACCACTTCATTGTTTTGATAGGCGGCATAGGCTGCAATATATCGATTGGCAAAAACCACATCCAATTGCTCCATTCGTGGGCCATTTTCAAAAAAATCATTTTCTATACCTTCCTTGACTTTTAGGGTCACTTTTTGGTATAAAATGGCAAAAAAGCCTAATGGATCATTATTTTTTATGCATTCGTTTATTATGCTTTCCAAAATGGAAATGACTTCGTCAATTGACCTGGCTTGCATGTAGGTTTAGGTTAAAGGTGTTGTCTGTAAACCTAAAAATACAATTTTTCTTGTTTACGGGACTATTTAGTACCTGTTCTTATTGCATCATCAACTTTCCACTATTTAAGAGGCCCTGTTCATCACTTATGGTATAGAAAAATACGCCCGCAGGTAGACCATAGCGGTAAAATTCATAAATATTGCCCGAAAACTGTTCTTTGCGCACCCGTCTTCCCATTGTATCAAACAATTGGAAATTTAAATCACCTGGATGTGTGCCCTTCACTTCAAAAATAGCCGATACTTCAAATGGATTCGGATAGACCTGCACCGACATATCGGCCCTGGAAACCGGGCCAATGCCAACTGTAATAAAGTCTTCGCCAATAGTATGCAGGGTTTTGTTGGTAATAATCGGTGTATTATGATCAAAGTAAATAGCCGCCTCGTTGTGAATCTGCGTACCAATTGGAAGGTCTTTTTGCTGAGCGATTTTAAATTGGACAAAACCATGGGAGGCCGCCTCATCCGTAGTACTATCCGGCAGCATGATATCCTTAAAAGTAAATTTGAGGATACCATTGCCAAATAATTCAAAATCATAAGCATGGCTGCTTGATCCCAGACGGATACTTGCCGGATCGAGGTGTGGAGAAAGCGCATCTTGAACCACGACCAAATTTGCCATAGCTGTACCGGTATTTTGGAAATGAATCACATATTCTATCTCAGTATTTTGTGCTATAAAATGAGGCGTATCATATCCTTCCGGAAAGGCAACTTTAATGTTGGGGTCATAGGAGCCCACAACTTCTACACATAATATATCTATATTGGCATTGGCGTCATCAAGCGGGAACTGGTTGACAAAACCAAGGCTGGATTCGCCATTCCCGTTTTCACCGCAAGCTTCCACAAAGGCACTCGGCATTGAATTGCCTGGATGAAAAGGTTCTTGCTGGCTCTGAATACGGTAAAAGGTACCATTTGCTTCTCTTGTCAATTGAAAAACCCCATCAACTTCCAATGGGCCAAAGGGTTCATGATTCATAATCACGTCATCCTCTACTACGAAATACTCCAGTGCCTCCGTCATGTCGGCATTGCCCACGTTTTTAATTTGCAATTTCACTTCTCCCTCTTCACACCAGGCGGATAATTCGATACTGGCACCCGACCATAGAGGATCTATGGGCAAACAAGAGGTATCTGGGAAAATTAAAGCTTCAGAACAAAGGCTTTGTCCCAGCAATTCCTCTGCACAACCTACCATTACATCAACAGAAAAGTCTTGTTGTTGTAAAAAATTGATATCGCCTACCTCAAAAGAATAGGTATTTCCGCTGATCAGTATATATGGAACTGTAGCGCCCACAAGAGTAAGGCTATCAGCAAAAGTAATTTCAACATAAACATCTTCGGCAAGCATTGTGCCCTGATTTTTGCACATCACGGTGATTTGATTTTGATCACAAATGCGCAATCCACCGGAATACATGCTGACTTCCATTAGCGGACATTGTTCGATACTTTGCACCTCAAAATTTACCTGAGTAGTGTCAAAATCATTGTCTAATTGCACCGTTTCAATGCCATCGCAAGCATCCCAATAGGCATTCGGAAGCCTAACACTAACGTCATAGGTTCCCGTATTGGCTTCGATATGGTAATAGCCATCTTCATTGACGGACCCATAAAAAATCGAGCTTGGGCCTTCTGCCGAAACAATCCAATCCTCAAGCGCCGGTTCTCCAGGGTCAATGGTACAATTCTCATTAAGATCATAATGTACATACCCTTCAATAACATTGGTCAAGGCTATTCCATTTGCATCCGTTTTGATTAAATACATACTCACACTTTCGTTAAAACCATTTGCACTTCCGGTAATAATAAAACCGCCATCCGCCGTCTGTTTCAGGTCATTCCCCCGGTCGGTATAGGTTCCTCCATACTCCTCCTGCCATTGAGTGTTTCCATCCGAATCCGTTTTTATCAAAGCAATATTCCCTTCTATGGTGTTGTACAATAATGCATAACCTCCATCTTCGGTACGAATTAAGTCCGAGGCATCTCCCAGGCCCCAACTTCTATTCCATAATTCATTACCACTATCATCTGTTTTTATCAAATTGACTCCCGTCGTGGAATATCCCCAAAAGAGAAAGGTATTACCATCAATAAGTGTTTTTCTAATTTTCAACTCGCTAAGCAATTCATTTGTCCACTGCACATTTCCATTTATATCCAATTTGAGCAATTCTGTCTCAACATTTCCAGCACTGAATATTGGGGTTGAGCCACTCATCAAATACCCTCCATCAGCAGTTTCTATCAACGAAAATTCATAAGTATCAAAATGAAAATCACGAGTGGTCATCTTCCATAGCACATCGCCATTCTCATTGGTTTTATAAACATAGCCATAGGGGTCAAGGTCAAAGCCACCACCTGCAAATAAATAATTTCCATCCGAACTTTGCAGTAACGCAGTCACCGCTTCATTGCCAAAGTCTTGACCAAAATGATGTTCCCAAATCAAAGTACCATTGGGATCAATTTTCACTAAAGCCACATCCTCCTCCGGTGATGGTGTGAAGATTCGATTGGCAAAAACATAATCTCCATCCGCATTTTTGATCATGGCTTGCCCTTCTGTGGGAAGCGCCATCGCATTGGTTTGGTAACCATTTTGATCCGTCCACATAAAACGGTGCTCTCCATCAAATTCACAATAAATCAAATAGCCTCCATTGTCTTCAACAAAAACTTCATATCCCAGTGAAGCATCATAACCGGAAGGTGCATTTGCATTGCCTGGATAGATGCGCTCCCATCCCTGCGCGAATAAAATGGAGCTACTCAACAACGCGATCAAGATCAAGCCAATTTTCCCTACTAGGTTTCTGTCTCTATTATTCATGTTTGTGTAATTATTTCCGGATTTAACTATTCACCTTACAAAAATCAGGATCGCACAAATATTTTTCAAATACAAATTTTCTATTTTGCATCACACTTTTTTCATTTTTAGATCATAAATACATTATAATCAGTGATTTAAAATTTATTTTATCTCAAAAAAAGATTCATTTAATGCAAAAAAGTCGTGTATTTGAGTTATTTGATACTTTCTCAAAAAAAGAGATTCGCCATTTGAAGAAATTTATTGCTTCTCCTTTTTTCAATCAAAGAGCGCATGTGATTGCTTTATTTCACTACTTGGTCCGCTGCAAGTTTCAACAAAAAATAGGCCCTACACCAGAAAAGGCGTTTGAATATCTATTTCCGAAACAGATATTTGATGACCACAAGCTAAGGTTGAGCATGAGTCTTTTGCATAAGGTTTTTGAAAAATACCTTATCTGGCAAGAGGTGAATAAAGAGGAAATCCGTTCAAAAATAAAATTGGCCCGAGCATTCCGTGAGCTCAATCTATCCAGGCACTTTCTGAAAACAATTGCGGAGCTGAAAAACATGCAAACTAATCAAGCTCACCACAATGCCGATTTTTACCAAAATCAATACGAACTTTTCCTGGAAGAATACCTTTTTCATTCTGAGCAAAGCAGAATGGGCGACCTCAACCTGCAACAAGTGCAGGAAAATTTAGACAATGCCTATATCACTTCCAAACTTCGCCAAAGTTGCTTTTTGCTTTCTCACCAAAACATCTACAAAAAGCAATACGATTTTGGCATGTTGCCCCAAATGCTTGCTTATGTTGAACAACATTCATTATTGGATAAGCCAGCAATATCTGTTTATTATTATTGCTACCATACCTTGGTTGAACCTAATGAATACAAACATTTTGAAAAGTTCAAAACCCTCATTTTTAAATATCAATCTCATTTTCCGAAAGGGGAAATACGCGACCTCTTTTTACTGGCAACCAATTATTGTATCCGGTTGATGAATCAGGGAGAAAAGCGGTTTGCCAAAGAAGGTTTGAGCATCTATAAGGAAGGTTTAAAAAATGAAGCGCTGTTGCTAAATGGCGTGCTTTCTCACTTTACCTATCGCAATATTGTGGCCAAGGCGATCGTCTCCAAAGACTTTGACTGGGCAGAAGGATTTATCCACAACTATAAAGCTTACCTGGCAGAAAAATATAGGCAAAGTACTTTTTCTTTCAACCTAGCCTGGCTGGAATATGAGCGCAAAAATTATGACAAAGCGTTGCAATTACTCAATAAGGCCAATTTTACAGACCTATTGCTCAATTTATCTGCCAAAACAATAGCCATGAAAATCTATTACGAATTAGAGGCCTTTGACCTTTTATATGCTCACCTTGAAGCCATGAAAAAATTTATCACCAGGAAGGATATCATTGCTTACCACAAAAAAAACTACCTGAACACCATTAAATTCACTAAGAAAATATTGGACCTGCCCATCACCAATCGGGCTATAAAAAAGCAGCTGAGCAAAGAAATTGAATCAACCGCAGCCGTTGCAGAAAAAAATTGGTTGCTTGCCTGCCTCAAGTAGTGTTCTTTAAATTTAGGGACGAGGTATCAATAAGTGTCCACTTTTCTAGGAGTGCTTTTGCTTCCAATCGTTGTTGAAGAACCTCCTTCCTTAGCTTTGGGCTAGGGGCGGGAATCTTCGCCTTCCGCGTGTCGCCGAAGCTTTAGCGGAGGAACAGATTGGAAACAAAATCACTATCCTATCGAAATCGGACAGTTATTAATCCCACATCCCTTAGCTATTTTCAATATATTTTGTTATTTTTGAATGAAAATTCAAACAAAAGCGCTCTAAAATGAATACTGCTTCGAACCCCCAACTCGAGCTGGCTTTTGACTATGTCAGTCAAACCAACAAACACATTTTTCTGACCGGAAAAGCCGGTACCGGAAAAACTACCTTTTTGCGCCGGGTGCGAAGGGAAGTACCCAAACGCATGGCCGTAGTGGCGCCGACCGGGGTGGCAGCTATTAACGCTGAAGGGGTTACGATACATTCCCTTTTTCAACTGCCTTTTGGCCCATTGGTCCCCGGGCAGGTTAGCGAACAAATGAAACAACGCCGTTTTACCCGAAAGAAAATCAATCTGATCAAAAGTCTGGATTTATTGATCATCGATGAGATCAGTATGGTTCGGGCTGATGTGCTCGATGCTATGGATGAAGTGCTGCGGCGGTATCGGAATTATGCAAAACAGTTTGGTGGAGTTCAGCTGCTGATGATTGGTGACTTACACCAATTGCCTCCTGTGGTAAAACCACATGAGTGGGATATGTTACGCATGCATTACCAAACGCCCTATTTTTTCGGGTGTCTGGCTTTGCAAAAAGCGGATGCAGTAACCATTGAGCTCAAACATATTTACCGGCAGGTTGACAACAATTTTATTGATCTGCTTGGCAAGGTACGGGCCAACCAAATGGATGCCGATGTCCTCAAAAAGTTGAATAGCCGCTACCAACCCGATTTTCAACCCAAGGATGATGCGGGTTATATTACCCTCACCTCCCACAATGCTACTGCACAGGCTACTAATGCTGAAAAATTAACGAAGATTCCTGGCACGGCTATCCTATTTACGGCTGATATTGAGGGTGATTTTCCAGCGCATGCTTATCCCACCGAAGTCGAACTGGAATTCAAGGAAAATGCTCAGGTGATGTTTGTCAAAAACGACCTTTCGCCAGAAAAGCTATATTACAACGGAAAAATTGGGCGCATCGTAAAGATCGGGAAAGAGCAAATTTATGTGCTTTGCCCCGGTGAGCAAGAAGAGATCGTTGTATCGCGGGCGGAGTGGCACAACCGGAAATATACCTTGGATGAGGGCAGTAAAGAAGTCAACGAAGAGCTCATTGGCAGCTTTACGCAGTATCCCCTCAAACTGGCATGGGCCATTACCATACACAAAAGCCAGGGGTTGACCTTCGAGCGGGTGGTCATTGATGCGCAGGCTGCCTTTGCACATGGGCAGGTGTATGTAGCCCTCAGTCGTTGCAAAACCTTCGAAGGTATTGTATTACGGACTCAACTGATCCCTGAAAGTGTCAAAACGGATACGGTAGTACAGAATTATACAGAAGATGCTCAACAAAATGAACCGGGTCCTGAACAATTATTGCAAGCAAAACGGGAATATCAACAGGGGTTGCTTCGGGAGTTATTCCAATTTAAGGCCTCCAAGCGGTACTTTGAACAAGTGCGCCGCCTCTTGCTTGAAAATGAAAATTCACTACAGGGAAATCCCGCCGCGGAGATAGGTAGTTTACTAGCGAAAGCGCAGGAAAAAGTTTTTGGCGTAGCGGATAAATTTCTTCGCCAATTAGAAGGCTACCTGGCACAACCCATCATGCCTGAAGAAAACGAAGCGCTGAAGGATCGCCTTAGTAAAGCGGGTACTTATTTTGCTCAACAGATAAAAGACACCTTAATTGCCGATATTGAAGAACTGCAAATACTGACCGATAACAAAGCCGTTGAAAAAAAGGTAAAGGAAAAACTGGATGATCTCAAAAAAGAACTCGCCATAAAAAAGGCCTGTGCAGAGGTTTGTAGCAAGGGTTTTGACAGCAAAATTTACGTCCGCTCCACCGTTGATGCAGAGTTGGATTTCCAGGCCTCCCCTACTGCCGCTAAAGTCAGCAAACTGGCTCCGAAAGACATTAAACATCCGGAATTGTATCAGCAATTGGCCCAGTGGCGCGCCGATACTGCCGATGAGCAGGATGTGCCACGTTATGCAATATTACCCACAAAAACTATATTGGAAATTGTAGAAGTCTTGCCTACCAACTCAGCCAGCCTGAAAAAGATCAATGGCATTGGCAAATCCCGGGCAGAGAAATTTGGAGAGGCATTGCTGCAAATGGTCACCGAATATTGCCAAAAACATCAACTAACCACCGACCTGCTAAACCTGACTACCGGAAAACCGCCCAAAACGCCAAAACCTCCAAAACCAGATTCCAAACTCGTAAGCCTCGAGCTTTTCCGTAGTGGTAAAACTATAGAGGAAATTGCCGTGGAAAGAGGATTTGTGCCGACGACTATCCAGGGACACCTGGCTCATTTTATTGGGCTGGGCGAATTGGCTATTTCCCAACTACTTGACCAACAAAAAGTGGATCAAATCATCAAATATTTTGAGACCGCAGACACAGACGCACTGACAGATGCCAAAAATCACTTCGGCGATCAATATAGCTATGGTGAATTGAGGATGGTTTTGAAGTATTGGCGGAGTATCGTTTGATAAAGAAGGAATGAGGGTTTTGTACATATTTGGCGGCCAACCCTGATCTTGCACCGGGGTTGGCCGTCAAACAAAATCTACCTTCGACTAAAAAAAAGTATCCGCCCATTACCTTTTTTCTTTCCTTCGCTTGAAATATACAAATCACCATCTGCGGTAAAAGCCAAACCTTCCGGTTGCGGGAATAAGCTCTTAGATAATGGATAAATATTGCTTAACCCATTGTCATCAAATATGGCCAGGAATCTATCGTTTGAGGATAAAACATACCTTTCCCTGGTCTTTGGGTGAATAGCAATAGCAGAAGGATTAAATTTGACTTTATCATCTTCGAGAGCCGGATATTTTTCACTAACCATTTTGTTGATTTCTTCTAAATCAATGGTAAAGGCAATCTGTGGTTGGTTTAACTTTTCAAGAGAAGCCTGGTAAATCACCCTTTTTTGCTTATTGTCATCAATCAATTCGTCTTTGCAAGCAAAATAAACCAGGTTGTCGAACTTATTAAAACAGACTCCTTCAATGTCCTGACAATTCAACGGTACTTCTACTTGTTTTACCTGATTATCAAAATTTTTGTGATTAAAATAAAAGACCATTCCATCACTTCTCAGGACATAAACAAAATCGTTTTTAATAAAAATGTCTTCAAAGTCTCCACTACCCGTAAAGTCCAGTTTACCTGATATCTTCTCGTTTTGTGTATCGTATTTAAAAACGGTTCCCGCTTCATCCTGTATACAAAACAGCGTGTTTTCTCCGGCAATAGCTATGCCCGATATTTCTCTTAAAATCCCAGGCAGGGTGTATGCCTTTTGGGGGTTGAGAAAATCATACGGGGCCTTATCGTAATAGGCGCTTTGAGATAATGCGCTTTCCGTATTATTATAGAGTTTCATATTAGGCTGAGCATCACATGAAGTGAAGTATAAAAAACCAGCCAACAATAAAAATATATTCGTTTTCATGATTGTGTAGTTAAAAATTAGCAATTAGAGATTTGTTGAGCGCTTACCCGTGCTATTGATTATGGATTGCTTAAAAACAACTGCTCAACTTCAATTTCAATCTCTTCGAGTAAATCATAGTCTACTTCTCCGATGATGGTTACCTCCGTATTTTCGTCAAAAGCAACAGAGGAAAGGTCCTTTTTATCAATTTCCACCAGAATTTTTCCCGACTCATCTTTAAACCAAAACGAATCTTTATTAAGCTGTTCAATGATATAACCTTTCAGTTTAACCAGCGTATCGGTTTTATCAAGTTTTGACGCATTGTCTATAACTTCTTTTACCGTATAGATATTATCTGTTGAATGTGGCCCGTTGTATTGAGCATGCAAATATCCTATTGTTGACAGGAGCAAAGCTGTCAACAACAACTTTTTCAATCGTATCATATTGTTTATTTTTGATTACAATACAAAGGTAAACGACAAATTTGGAGACATTTTGGATGTTTATGTTGTAGCAAAGAGAATAGTTATTTTATGTGAATCTTGTTCTGATACCTCATAGGAGATGGAGAAGTTGTACAATTCGCAAATTTGTTTGACAATAGCCAGGCCAATGCCAATATTCCCATTTTCGCCCTTAGCAAAACGTTCTAACAACGAATTAGGGTCACCTTGAAAAGGCAATCCACTATTTTCGATAATCAATGAAGAAGCGGTAAGTTTGACCCAAATGTATCCCTTTTGCAGATTGTGTTTTACTGCGTTTTTCAACAAATTATTGACCAGTATCTCAGCCAGGCCAGCATCCATATTGACCATACAGGGTTCAAGGTGCTTTTTGAGTTCAATTTCGCGGATATTGATCGCTTCTGAAAAGAAGTCTAGCGCTAAATTTAGGGGCTCCTGCAATTTTACATCCTGATTATTGCTGTATTCTTTGTTGGTTATTTTACTCAATAACAAGAGAGATTTCTGAACTTGGGAGAGTCTTGTCGAGGCTGCATAAATCTTTTTCAATTCGCCCATAGCTTCCACTTCTCCAGTCGATCTATTAAGGAGTTTTTCTGTATTTGCTCTAATGATAGCCAGGTGGGTTTGTAATTCGTGGGATGCATTTTCGTTAAATTCTTTGTTGTGGTGGTAATCGCTTGTGATTTTTTTCAAAAGGGTTTGAAGGGTAGCATTTAGGGTGCCAAACTCTTCGATCTCCGTTTTTTGGAAGACAGGTAATGCTTCACCTATTTTGAATTTTTTCAGGTTATCGAGGGTATGATAAAAAGGTTTCCAAATCTGCCCGGTAATTTGGTTCACCATAATAACGAGAAATAAGGCTACTAATAACATCAAACCAATAATAATCAATAATGTACCTTGGGCCACATCATCTCGACCTAATAACAAATGCCGGAGCACAATACTAAAATCACGCCCTTTATGGTCGATGGTAAAACGAAGTTCTCGATAGGGTACCAACTCATTGTCTCCCGGCTCGAGCAATAAAGTGTCTTTGAAATAGAAATGATCATACTTTACATCCGGAAGAATATCTGCTACTTTGTGGTACTCTGGCAAATGCTTAAATTCTTTGTGATAATTGACGAGCCGCTCCATCTCATAAGTTAAAAACTCATCCGTCTCTTCATAAGCAATGTATTCAATCATATAAAAGCAAAAGATGCTTCCGATGATCATGACGGGAAGCAACCAAATGGCGGTGAGGGTGTAGGTACGGTAGATTAATTTCATGACCTCTAGTTTGCATCAAGTTTATACCCAATTCCATAAACAGCTTTTAGTGGATCTTCAACACCAGCAGCAGTGATTTTTTTCCTAAGGTTTTTAATATGTGAGTAAATAAAATCAAAAGAATCAGCCAGATCCATATTGTCGCCCCAAATGTGTTCGGCAATACTTTCGCGGGTTAGTACTCTTTTGGGATTCGAAAAGAAGAATAATAAGATCGCAAATTCACTTTTGGTAAGGTCAATTTGTTGATTGCCAGCCATTACCTCTCGGGTGTTTGTATTCAATGAGATATCCCCAAAAGTCACGATGTTATTTCCTGAGAAATTCCGCCGTCTTAATAGGGCTTTGACCCGGGCAACAAGTTCTGCCATATCAAATGGCTTCGTAATGTAGTCATCAGCACCGAGTTCCAGCCCTTCCAATTTGTTATCGAGAGAGTTCCGGGCAGAGATGACGATGATACCCGTATTCGGGTGATGAATTTTGATTTCCTTTATCAAATCCAACCCCGAACCATCCGGCAGGTTGATGTCAACGATCAGGATATCATAGTCATACAGAAAAACCTTTTCATCAGCAATCCTGAAATTAGCTGATGTTTCACACCGGAATCCCTCCGCATCCAGTACTTCTGTTATGGATTCAAGCAATTTTAGATTATCTTCTACAATTAATATTTTCATGTAACAAGCATCTCAGGTCAATAGAATAAGTCAGTATTGCATATCGGCTTAAAAAGCCCCACGAACGAAACGATGGGGGGGAAGACATAGGGCCAGCGAGTAGGTCAATACTTGATGAAGAAGAAACATACCAGCTTTTCGCTCGATTGGAGAAGCTGCTTTATTTTGCAGTATTGTTTTAAACATAAGGCCTCCTATTTTTTTGGTGTGGTTAGATACCCAAATTTATAGGAGGTTCTTTTTTTATCAAAATCTCGAATCTTGGTCTTAGCCAAGATTCGAGATGACTCATGTTTCGTTTTTAATAGAGTTAATACTTCACGATACGTTTAACACCTAGCTTCTTAGTATTGATCAATCGAACAAAGTAGATCCCTGCTGATAAATCCGACAAATCCAGGGTTTTGGATGTCAAATCCGAGGATTCAACAGTGCCAAAACTTTTTAAAATACGCCCCGTTGGATCTATGAGCTGCAATTCAAAAGTGTCAATACCACTGCTCGTATAACTAAGGTTGACCACCTCCATTACCGGATTGGGATAAACCTCCATATTGGCATCCACCTGAATAAGATCATTTACCCCCACCACTGTTTCAGGGTAATACTCCACCGTTAGGCTGGCATAATTTGAGGCGATTCCGTTGCCAGCCGTTTCCACAAAATTTTGTGCAACAGCATAAAGGGTATTGCTTCCCGCTGCTACGTCATAAACCCTGGAATGGGAGAAATTATTATATCTCAAATCCGTACTAATGGCTTCAACATTGACATTCCCGG
Source organism: Saprospiraceae bacterium (assembly GCA_021604865.1). Lineage (GTDB taxonomy): Bacteria > Bacteroidota > Bacteroidia > Chitinophagales > Saprospiraceae > BQJU01. The sequence goes on from BQJU01000006.1 coordinate 47,155, forward strand.
AGTTTGCCGACCAATTTTCGGTATTACTGGCAGCCATGACCACCCGATCGCCAACGCTCGAAGAACAAAGGCCATCATACGTCACCACTACCCTACCCGCGTCAGGGGCATCGAATGAAATTTCGCCCATCGTTACCGGAGCACCTTCAACATTCACATTGGTTTGGCTAACGCCCTCGTGAAAAAGTTGCGGCCAATTATCTCCATCATTAATATCAGGGAAATATTCAACTGTCAAACTGGCATAAAAAGAGGCTATGCCATCGCCGTCGGTCTCTACAAAATTTTGGGCTACCCCATAAAAAGTGTGATTCCCAGGACCGATATCGTAGCTCCGTGTATGTGAAAAAGTTCGGGTGTTTAAATCATTATCGATGGCTTCAATTCCTGTATTGCCATCATTTGTGCTCCAAGATACGGCATCACTTGCAGCAATGACGATCAAATCTCCAGGATCAGCCACACATATTCCATCAAAACGAACCAGGACTTTTCCAGAAAGAGGGGCATCCAGGTCTAGTGACGCAATCATTTCTGCTTGCCCACGCACATTATGGTTGACATCGACCACGCCAGTATGTAAGACCATCGGCTGTGGGGTGTTTGGTCCTGGTAAAGTTGGAAAATATTTTACGGTAAGCATACCATAAACAGAAGCTATTCCACTACCTTCTGTCTCCACAAAATTTTGCCCTACAGCATAAAACGTATTCGAGCCGGCATTGACGGAATACTTCCGCGTATGGGAAAAGGAATTTCTATTAATGTCACTATCATAGGCCTCTACGGCTGTTTCTCCATCATTAGTAGACCAGTTCATTGTATTGCTTGCTGCCAAAATAATGCGATCTCCAGCAGTAGAAATACAATTGCCGTTAAAATGTACCAAAACTTCTCCGGCAACAGGAGCATCAATGGTGACCTGACCAAGGACAACGGCAGCGCCACGTAAGTTCAGATTAACCTGCTGAATAATGACATGCTCAACAAAGGGTTTTACGGATCCGCTAAGGGTTAGATTGTAACAAAGGAAGACCAATAATAAAAAGGTAAAACGACTTTTCATAATTCGGTTTTTAAGTAAAAAAAATAGGATGACTATACTTTATGCTCGCATAAATGAAATAGTTTCTAAGAGCGTATTAGAATCTTCAGGCAGCAATCGAAATAGACTCAAGAAAAATGGCCTTTCCTCTCTCCTATCCTATTTTGGCACCCCTTTTATTCAGAGCATGTGCAGCTCAAAGGCTGGCCTCCAAACAAGCTCTCAAAGACTGTGATTTCCAAAATGGCGTTTACCGAATAAAAAAGCCATCTTTCAATGGATCATTTGGATCAATCCAAAATTCTTGATAACCTGTAAAATAGGCATTACCCGATACGAGTGGAATAACTGCATTAAAAGCCCCGTATTCGACTTCCCGCTGAACGGAGACAGCCAGGGTTGTGCCAATAATACTTTCAATATTGATGGTTTGTTTGGCGGCCAATTCTTTTTTAGCATAATGGATAGCCGCCCTTCCGGAAACACCTGAGCCTGTCGCACATCTGTCGACTTCACCATCTGCAAATACACATACATTCCGGCTGTGATTGGAAGCTTCATTCGCCTGATCAATAAAGATAGTCCCGTATAAAAAGCTCAGATCCTGTTCAAATGGATGGGTAATTTTTTCATTTGAATCCATGATCTGTTTTTTGATCAATCGGCCCAGTCTAATGATCTCCCCATAATTTTCTGGCTGACAGATGAGGCCTAATTGATCAATATTTAGGTAGGCGTAGAATGCACCACCATAGGCCAAATCATATTCAACCAATCCAATAGCGGGCAGCTCAATGGCAAAGGTATCGACAAAAAAAGAGGGCACATTTTCAAAAGAAATACTTTCTATCCCCTGGTCATTGTGTTTGACAAATGCAGTCAATTGCCCACAGGGTGCATCAATACGGATCGTTGTTAATGGCGGAGTACTTTTGACCCAATTCAATTCAACTGCTGCTTTTGCAATTGCAATAGTTCCATGTCCACACATAGTGCTATACCCTGCATTGTGCATAAAAATCACGCCGAAGTCAGAATCTGGCCTTTGAGGGGGTACTTTTAACAGGCCATACATGTCGGCATGCCCGCGAGGCTCCCACATGATCGCTTTTCGCAAATAATCATACTTTTCCCTGAGTTCATTCCTGATCTCCAACACACTTTTGTTTTCAAAAGCGGGAAAACCTTCCAAAATGATCCTTAGGGGTTCTCCTCCTGTATGCATATCCAGGGTGGTGATTTTGGTATAGTTGTTGGCAAAAGAAAATGTCGGTCTCATCTGTTCAGTTTTTCATAAAGATAGGTGGCAGCAGCAAGGTCCGGTGCCGCAAATCCAACTGATTTGAAGAAAGTCTTTTGATCGTCTGGTTTTTGATTTGTGGAGGCCATTTTACATAAAGTGACCAAATCGGATTTGATATCCTGCTGTGAGATGAGTCCCTTTTTCAAGGGAATATACAAATCTCCTGATTCCTCAAGGGCCTTAAAAGTATCAACGTAGATATTGGCATTTTGCACACAATGATCATCTGCCTCCCGCGATTCCGGCTTGAATGATCCAACGAGATCCAGGTAAACGTTTTCCTTTAGCATTGTCCCATCGATTAGCGGAGTAGCACTTAAGGTAGCACAGGAAATGATATCTGCCTGTGAAATGCCTACTGCTTTGTCCGCTATAGGCCTTATTTCCGTTCCCTTCAATTCCAACGAATCCGCCTTCGATTTCGCTTTATCAAAATTCCTTCCCCAAATCATGACCTTGCTAAAAGACCGGACACTATGATGTGCTTTTATCAATTCATGACTCAAGTTGCCTGTCCCAATCATACAAAAGGTGGTCACCTCCTTTGGTGAAAGCAAGTGGCTGGCCAAAGCAGAGACAGCCGCCGTTCTCTTTTGGGTCAATGCCAGTCCGTCGATGATACAAAGCAGCTCCCCAGTACGGCCGCTCATCAACAAATAGCTGCCATTGATGGTAGGAAGCTCTTGATTATCGGGAAATACATTCACTATTTTGACGCCGATATACTCGTCTACCGACCAGGCTGGCATGGATAATAATGTGGCATTTTTTGACTGGGAGACCGGTATGCTGTAATGCATGCGGTTGGGAGAAGTGATTTCTTTACACAGAAAGGATTCAAGAAAAGGAATAAATTCCTCATAGTCAAAGAGGTTGTTGACTTGTTTTTTGGTGAGTTGGTGCATTTTTTAAAAAAAATTGGAAGGTGTTTGGAAGTCAGCCCCGATCCAGGACCTGTACCAACCTCCAAACAATCGTTTAATTCTTTAAAGTTCTGATTTCAGGGATTTGGTTATTATCCAATGCCAAAGCATCCTTTAGAATCAAAGTTGAATCATTGAGTTCAACAATTTCCCAATATTCGATAAGTTCTCCATGTCCCTGGTCTCCGGTAAATTTATACTTCATGCGCAATGTTGTAAAATCATCAATGATTTTAAAGGTGTCAGCCGTTTTTTCCAAACCCTGATCTTCATCACATACTGACGTTCCAAAATCGTAATTAAAAGTCGAGGCATTCTCAAAAAACAGAACATCGTCCAAATCACAACTTTCACTTATTTCAATGCCGTCCTGTTGGATGGACTTTAATTGCCATTCTTTTCCCGTCAATACGTCCAAGTCTTTGAAGTCAGCGGTCTTATTACACCCGACAAAAAGGCAAAAAATCAAGGTGCTCCATAAAAGTAAGCATGGTGGAGGCTTTAAAAAAGTTAATAGAGAGAAAGCGTGCTGAGGGATACTCAAATCCTTAATTGTTTTGTGATCATTTTTTTCACACATCTTTTTGTAGTTTTAATGGTGAGAGAACAACAACTCTAATAAAACCATTCAAAAAACAACTTATTGCGATCGATTTAGACTTTGAGGTATCTCAACCTTTTCTACCCACCCGATAAGGCACCTCTTCATCCAGCAGTAATGCTTCCAAAAGAACCTCATGTACCACCACATCAGGTATTTCTTTCAGCTGGTGAAAGATCACCCCAGAGACCTGTTTTCGCCCCCGTGCATTGAGCAATCCCTGTTCATTGCTCAGCTCATTGCCACGGGTAAATGCCAGTTCCACCCCACGATCCTTGACAGGGTTGAGGTAACAAATCCAGCTACGGCAGTAATAAAAAGGAATTTTATAACGGATTTTGGCCGTCACTTCCGGATAAGAGGTGATCAGCTCATGCAGGTGATGCATGATACCCCGCTGTGGTTGTGCTAGTTCAGTAATGTAAGCCTCAACGGCATCCATAGTCGTATAATTCTAATACATTTTCATGTAGGAGAAAGATACTGATTTTTTTTTGTCTTCGGATGATATATGATTGACGTTGTTTATTTGTCAACAAACTCCATTATTTTGGTAGCGTGGCTTTCAGGTTGATCAAGCCAGGGCAAATGTCCGCTATTTTCAAAAGTAAAGATGGCAGCGTTCTTCATTTTTGACTGGATTCGGTTGGCGATTTCAATTCCTCCAAAGGACTAAGTGCATGTTTGGAGGTCACCCCATTCTTCATTCCTGAGAAGTCATCGCATCAACAACACATCCCCTTTATACACCTCTGTCAGCCCATCTACAAACTCAATCTCAAAGAAGTACACAAATACTCCAGGATTGAGCAGTTGTCCCCGAAACTCTCCGTCCCAGAAATAACTTGCGGCCTCTTCCGGCTCAAAATCTTCGGCCTGATAGACCATATTTCCACCACGGGAGAAGATACGGAATGTTTTAATCCTACGGATGCCAGGGCCGGGAAAAATTCGGAACTCATCATTCCGGCCATCACTGTTCGGACTAAATACATTGGGAATAAACAACCGTCTTTCCCGGTTGATCAACACAAAAATATTGTCAGAGGTCTGGCAGAAGGTGACCGTATCAATGACTTGCACGTTATAGACTGTTGAAATCATCGGCGTGACGGTCACTTCCTGGGTTTGAAGGCTATCCTGGTGTTTCCAAAGGAAAATGGCATCGGGGCTATTGGTGATGGCCGTCAGGTCCAGGCTTTCGCCTAAATGAATGGTCACATCCTCACCCAGGTCGACCAATAATTCTGGTGGGCCCTGCACCGTGATATCCAAGTATGTTTCACAACCTGCCCCATCACGGACCGTTACTTCATAGCTGCCTTCTTCCAGACCACTAAAGATTTCCGAAGGATTAAAATCACTACCATTGAGGGAGAAGCTATAATTGCCAGTCCCACCGGTCACCGTATCTATATGAATCGCTCCGTCATTATCCGCATCCAGGCAGGTGATATCTCTGGCTACGGCTTCCATTTCTAATTCATCAGGTTCATCCAATACATAAGTTGCCATAGCTTCACATCCATTCTCATTGATCACCATCACTGAATATTCACCGGCCGACAACCCATTGCTAAACTTGTTATTGCTACCCGAACTCCACAGGTAGGTAAAGTTATTTCCAGGCCCATTGGTAACTGCTTCAAGTGTTGCATCTGCCTCTCCGAAACAGCTCACCGGATTCACTTCAGCAATGGTTGTGGTAAGCGGTTCAGCAGGTTGAACGACCTGCACACTAGCATAGGCCTCGCAGCCATCCGTATTCACCACCGTTACATCAAAAAAGCCTGCCGATAAATCAGAGATGACCGGGGTCATTTCCCCATTGCTCCAATTAAAGGTCATTGCGGTCCCATTCTGGGTATCTATCGTGGCCTCGCCATCGCTACCACCAAAACAGGAAACCTCATTGAGCACCACTCCGTTAATCAGGAATTCTGGGGGTTCATTGACATTCAACAATAACCTAGTATCGCAATTATTTTCATCCGTCACTGTGAGGCTATATTCTCCAGCGCAGAGCTGGTCTAAATTTTGCGTATTGGCACCATTCGACCAGGTAAAGGTGTAGGCTCCGGTACCGCCCGTCACAATGACTTCAATGGTGCCATCACAGATACCAAAACAACTCGCTCCCTGAACGCCCACCAGGTCAACCACTAATTCTTCAGGTGACCATACCTGAGCTACAAAACTGGTATCAAAAAAGGCATCATTGACCATGAAGGTATAATCTCCTGCCGGTAGATTCGGAATGCTAACCAAATCCCCCTCAGCGGCAATCGTACCCGAACCATTAAGGGTATTGGCACTATTTTGCCAGGAATAACTATAGGGCGGCAGGCCGAAGGCCAATGAAAAAGTCAGCAAGCCATCGGTATCTCCATAACAATCCAGGGTATCATTGGTAAAAGTTGGAAAAATGCCGACAACAAATTCCACATCAATACAGCTTATAGCTTCACAGCCATTGCCATCAGTTACGGTTACACAGCAGTTTGCTCCACCTAACAGCATAGTAGCTTCTGGTGTGGTTTCTCCACTACACCAGAGGTAGGTATAATTGCCATCGCCGCCACTTGCACTCGCCACACCTATGCCGGTTGCTGTCTCCCCATTAGCGGGTTGGGTTTGATCTATACTGACCATTATTTCATCCAGCACTGTAACATTAGAAGTAACCAGGCTATCACATCCAGCGAACAATTGCAAGGTATCAAAATAGGTACCTGTTTCGCTGTAAAAATTATTGCCAACCTGGAATGTTTCACCAGCACATAATACCGTATCCTGTGTGGTTCTCGGACGGATATCCCCCGCATCACAAACACTGATGGTAAACAATCCCTTGGCTGCATTACCCGAACCATCAATTAATATCCAGTAGGGCCGCCCGGCATACAGACAAGTCAGCTCCATCGTTTCATTCAATCCATCGTTAGCCGTATACTGGCTGGCTATATGGCCAAAAGGTCCCGAGCAGGTATTGTTGAAAGAGCGGTACACCCCAATTTGAATGCCAATGGAGTCCACCAGTGTATCGCTTATCCCTTCAATATAAACATGGCCCGATGGTGGTGCTATAAACTGAAACCACACCGAATGCTGGCTAACAAATGCTTGTACAAAGGGATCCTGGGTGTCCGTAGCACAATAATTGGAACGGAATCCATCCGTGGCTACACAGCCACCCTCCGTTACTTCGCCCAATGCTTCAAATTCACAACGCAAATCACCGCCCTCCACTTCTCCGATATCCCGGATCGCTACTGAAAAAACGCCTCTTTGCAACCCTGCCCCAGCGTCATTGCCATCCACCAGCAGATAATAAGTGGTATTGGGCATAGGGCAAATCAAGTCAATACGGCTATTAAAACTATTGATTGAAGAAAATCCCGAAGGAACCAGCGTAAAGGCGCCATCACAATCGCCGGTATCGGTAGTGTAAAGTGCCGCCTGGGTATCTATTTTATCACCGGTATTTTCTGGATCATTAAGTATATCAATAATGATCAGGCCACTGGGATCTGGGCCGGTAGTAAATTGAAACCATACCCCTGCATCATTGGTAAAAATGCCATCATCTATCGGGTTTGGCTCGTTGACATTGGTCGCACATTGATTGCTGTACAAACCTTGGTTAAGGTCTCCAAGGGTATCACCATAAACCAATGAACCAAAATCGACAGCATCACAGGGCAGGTCGTTATCCACCACCTGAGTAGCCGTGGTAAGAATCGTAAAAAACACTTCACCACTCGACACCTCGCTATCTGGTATGGCAATGCTAAAGATCAGGCTATCTCCAATGGCTGGTACTGCAATGTTTTGACATTCTGTTACCTCACAGGAGCCATCTACTTCACAAAATAGAGCAAAAAAGGAATCATTCTCCAGCGCCCGAAAGCAAACCTGTACAGTGGCTGGTAAATCTACCGGGCAAGTGTAATTGGCACCGTACTGCACGTTGGGAAAAGCATTAAAACATTGATTCTGCTGGGGATAGAATTCAAATCCACCTCCTTCTATTTCTACCGCGATCAATGGATCAGGAGCACCAATATTATCGGTACAGGTTGTTGCGACAAAACCGGAATCAACCCGGACAGAAACGTCAATTTGTGCATTCAGGGATTGGCCTATTCCAAACAGAAAGAGCACCATTCCCCATAAACAGTTGTGTTCTAGTTGGGATCTCATGAATCGAATTTAATTTCTTCTTTGCAAATAAACGATTTCCAATGGGAAAACGCTTGTAAGGGTATTAATCTTACAAGTCGGGAGTATAATTCCTGTTTAGAAGAGACAAGTAGGTGGTGTTATTCCATAAATGACAGACAAATTTAAGATAATTTTAACCGGAGGGGTATATTTCAACCAATAAAAAACCGGTATCAAATTGCTTCGATACCGGTTTTCCAATTTTATAGTTGCTATTATTTCACAATTGTGATATCTCCACGGATAATCTCTCCACTACCAATTTTGAGTCGGAGAATGTAGTAGTAAGTGCCTTGTGGCAAATCATCACCACTTTCGTTGACACCTTTCCAATCATTATTGTACGGTCTTGCTTCATAAACAATATCTCCCCAGCGGTTGAATACGATGAGTTCATTATCGGGTACATCCTCTGCTGGTTTACCCAATAAAGCATCAAATACCAGGGCATCATTTATACCATCACCATTAGGCGTAATGGTATTCGGCAATTCCGGTTCGAAGCCATCATCGGCAATCTGAATGGTGATATTGGCGGTGCCACATAAATCCGGACAAGCATCAATACAGACTTCATAAGTGATGTTGGCCTCTCCGAATATCCCTTGTCCAACACTGAAATACAACACACCATTAACCAGGCTATCTACTGTACCAATTTCCGGGTCATTCAACAGCGTAATCGTAAACCCTGAAGTAACACCCAGTCCATCGTTGGCGATGATGTTAATTACCCCCTCTCTCTCCTCAGCACTAATTTGCAGCAGATCATTGGCTACAGCAGGATTATTTGCCCGGCTGACAATCAACGTATCTGAATCGTAGTTCTCACAACCAGGGGCCGATAAAGACCATACAAAAAGGCTATTGCCTGTAGGCAGATTGCTTGCAGTGGTTGTGGCCGCACTAGGATCTGCCAGATCAGCTAACGATAAATTGATCCACATACCGGATACGGTTCCTGAAACAGGCGTTGCTGTGATTTCAACAGAATCCTGACAAGTGTTAATATCCGCACCAACTACAGCAACATCAGCAGGTAAATTCAAGCTTACTTCCACGGTATCTCTGTCTTCACAACCATTAGTAGCATTGCTTACTATCAGTTCGTAAACACCCGCTCCGGTCACTTCCGGTGTCAGACTAGTTACATCACCGGTAAGTGGAGTACCACTAATGACAGTCCATTGATAATCACCGGCTGATGAGGCTGTCCCATCCAAAACAGATGTTTCGCCACATTCCATATCAAAATCTACACCGGCATCCGCTTCGGGAAAGTCAGGATCAGGTACCACACTAACTGTTTGTGTATCTTCACAACCATTATCCGCCCTTACTACATGCAAGTCGTAATCGCCCGGAGTGCTAACTTCTACTACCAGACTACCAGTAGCTGGCGTTATCGTACCAGGGCCACTCCATTCGATCAGGGAGAAATCTCCAACAACTCCCGTACCTGAAGCATCAAGGGTTACGGAGGTATCTTCACATCCAAATTCCAGCGGAGTAGCAATCACGATGGCTGGTGGATCCATGTTTTCAGTAACGAAGACGGTATCACTAACCACACAACCATTGGCATTATTCGTGACGGTCAGCACAAAACCACCGGCCTCACAAACGGAAGTGATCAATTGATCCGCTGGATCAGGAGAACCGCCATTTAAAGAGCTCCAGCTAACACTGAAGTCAGATATATTGTCTATTGTTGCCGTCAAATCTGCGCAACTATCCGCGCAGGTAAGCATTGCCGGATCCGAGAATACGATATTGGCAACTTCAAAATCCGGCGTTACTTCCACCTGGCTTGTTGCTTCACAACCCGTAATGGTATCTCTCACCAACAGCTCATAAGTACCGGCAGTACCAACCGTAATGGTCATGGTATTATTCGGATTTGGCGCTTCACCATCGATGGTATTGGTCCACAAATAAATGATATCATCACCAATTGTACTAGTTGTACCGCCAATTTCTGCTGTAGCATCCGTACAGGTAATGGAAGCATTTTCCCCGGCATCAGAAACAGGAATGGCATTATTTACATCGATGATAAACTCGTTTTCTCCCGCACATCCATTTGCCGGGTCGGTAACCACTATACGGTAGATACCTGGGGTGGCTACTGTAATCGTCAGTCCGTCTGCTGAGGTAGTGAGGATCGCAGCGTCTGGTCCTTCTGTTTCCCAGCTGATTTCATAAGCCGGGTTTGGAGGTGTAATATCATCCGGAGTCAACGTCAAGGTATCATTGGTACAGGTCAGATCCAGTTCGAAATTTTCTATAATGATCATCGGAGGAATACCATCAATGGTGGCCTCAGTACAGTCAATAGCCGAACAGCCAGTGGCATTGTTGATCACCTCCATACAATAAGTACCTTCATCCTGAATGATTAACATCAATTCATTGCCAAGTGTATCACCAGCAGGGCCGGTCCAGATAATGGTCACATCAGTCTCACCGCTGGAAATAACCCCAAAGAGGGTATCTAGAGGCATACTACAATTAAGGATCACTGGAGGCCCCGCGTCTATCATCGGAGCGATGGTATCCAGGACAACCACAATGGTGTCGGTAGCTTCACAATTATTAGCTGTATTAACAGCCGTAATTACATAAGTTCCGGGATTAGTAGCCTGGGGAGTCAGTGAGGTTTCCGTTCCAGGCACCAGTGGGCCGCCATCAATAGCCATCCAATCAAAGGTAAAATCTATGGTATCAGGTCCTACGGTAGCCATAATCGTCACCGTATCTACATTACAGTTCAAGGTCTGATCTTCACCGGCAGCTACAATCGGTGCGCCAGCATTAGGGACGACACAAACGGTATCCCGGGCGGCACAATTACTATCAATATCTCTGACTATCAGCACATAACATCCCAATTGATTAACACTCAAAGTAGTGTCGGAAGACAATAAAGTGGTTTCCTCCAGGTCATACCACTCAAAAGAAACATTCCGGCCTGGATTGAAAGAACCTGCCCCATCAAAAGTAACAGATGATCCGTCACAGCCTAGTTCCAACTCGAAAGGAGTCGCTGTTGACTCAGGAGCAGCAGGAGCGGCACCGATTGTTACTTGGGAGGTGGAAGTACAGCTGCTGATATTATCAGTAACTTCTAATGTATAAGTCCCCGGACCATTAATGCGCGGTATAATTGAAGCAGTATCTTCCAGGAACAAGCCAGCTGGTCCAGTCCAGTGATAGGTAACATTATCTCCCTGGGCAGAGCCTGTTCCATCCAATTGGAATACATCGGAGAAACAATCCAACGTAAAACCCTCCCCTGCATCAGCAATAGGGCCACCAGATTGAACTACCAGGGCAGTATCGCGGGCCACACATCCATCGGCATTTCTTACTTCAAAATAATACCGGCCTGGCAAAGTAGCAAATACAGAAGCTGCACCCGCAGGGGTAAGTGGTACATTACCAGTAAGGCGATACCATTGTTGCGATTCTCCTGGTTGCCCGGAAATTCCGCTTGCCGTACCACTCAAAAGGGCCAAAGCAGGGTCACAACCGATACTTACCGTATCTGAGTTAACCATGGCTCCTGGAACATTGCCGGAGGCAACTATAAAAAAGGTATCTGTTACACTGAGGTCAAGATCATTTTCATCATATACTGTGACAATAACCTGACCTTCACAAAGGTTTTCAGCAACCGGCGTAAATTGGTCAATAGGTTCTGCTTTCCAATAATAACGATATTCCCCTGAGCCACCTACTACTTCAACCGCCGCTGTCGCATCACAAATACCATCACAACCAATAGAATCAATGGTCGACCCTATGATCACCAAACGATCATCCACACACAACTCTCCATCCGTATAGACCATGCTCCCCATGCCGTCAGTAGTCGTTACTACAGGGAGCGGCGAATCAATTACCGAAATATTGTAACAGGTATCAGCTTGTCCGGTGGCAACAAAACAAAGTTCAAATACATCCGTATCGTCTGGAATAGCTGCACCGGCAGCATCTTCCCAATCTATACAAATTGTTCCGGCAGGGCTGGCTGTAATCTCAGCGCTGGTTAAACCAGGCCAGGTATTCAAGTTGTTGACTTCCAAAAATTGCAGATTGACAGGATCCCAGCTAATACAAAACTCAGCACCTGTTATATTGTCAAATGAACTCACTGAAACCGGTAAACATATCGTATCCAACCAACCGATCTGACCATCGGCAATGGTAATCCCAAAACCTTCTGGAAAGAGGGTACACAATTCTCCATCGATCTGAATAATGCCGATATTTTCCCCATTGGATCCTGTATTAATAGCCTGAGCCACCAGAGGGATATCCACCATTTCAAGCATATCACAATCTCCCGGATCACTCAGCGGATTAAAACACAAGGTCATGATTACGCCTCCATCGGGCAAAGTAACCGGGGAAACGGACTCCCAATCAAAAGCCAAAGCACCAAAATCACTTGCATCAATAAAGTTGCCAGGGAAACTCGCTCCCGGAATATTGATATTGGTCACCTGAGTCAAATCAAATAAGGTATTATTCCAGCTCAGGGAAAACTGGTAATCGATAATATCGGCAAAATTAGCTACGGTAATATCTACACAGAATTCTTCACCCGGAGGCGATTGGCCACTGCCGATTAGCATGGCTACCCCATCGGGCTGGTTGACCTGCACCTCACAGTTACTTGGGTTGATCCCGATATTTGGACCATTGTTTATCTGGACATTGGAGGGGTTGGTAAAACTAAAGGGGCTATTACCTCCCAGCCCTATTACTTTAAAACATACGTCATATAATACGGTTCCGGCCGGCAGGGATTGAGATCCGACACCAGGAGTTGCCGACCAATCTACCCCTAAAATACCATTGCTCTCATTGGAGACATTAAAATCCCCAGGAAAATCAAACTGGTTCAAGGCTGCGTTGACATTCGTCACACTGGTGAATTCCAAAATATTGGGATTCCATTGCATCAGGTAGGCAAAATCGGAAATTTGTTGGAAATTATCTCCTACACTAACCGTTACACAAAATTCATCATTCAAACTCACTACGTCACCACAATCCGCAAAGAGTTGCAATCCAATGGGGTCGCAATCATTTACGGTAACACTTCCAGGAGTTAAAAGAACGGGTAAATTAAATCCTTCAAATTCTTCATTATCATTGGTAAATTCTATTGGTGTTGGAGAGCCCGAAAACGTGATAGAAGAAAAGTCTTCACAATCCCCTACAATTCGATAACAGATCTGAAAGAAGAGCGTACTATCCGGAACGGTAATGCCCGGTTCTCCCGGCACAAAATAACTCCAGGAAACGGTGGCCGTTCCATTACCAAAAATAACTACTGTTGAAGTATTTGTATTGGGAATATCCCCAACGATCATCTGCTCTCCCACGATAACATCAGGATCCCAATTAATGGTAAATTGAGCCCCCAACATAGCATCCCAACCATTGACTCTGAAATCTACACAAACCAGGTCACCGGTATTGCCGGTTTCTTCGGTCGCATAAACTTCCACCTGTCGCACACAAGCAGTAATCTGGCCAGTATTGGTTAATAATCCAATATTGGAACAATTACTCCCGGTACGGGTAATCCTCGGTGTGGGTGGGTTGCCAATGGAGATATCTGCCACCGATCCGTAAGATCCTATTACTTTAAAACACAATTGATAAACCGTGAGGGCATCTGCAAGGGTTACTCCTATGTTTGCAGGATCATCGGCACAATCCGGAATTACGCCCCATTCCACCTGAAGCACCCCTGGTGTAACAACGGTGATATCTGTTGGTGAAAAATTTGGCAGGTTGCCTGCATCCACCGCATTTTGAAATTCCAAAAGGGTCGGATCATAGGTAATCTGAAAATCGGTGGTAATAATATTGGTAAAGTCCATCACAGTCACGTCAATGCAGACTGTTTCATCTGTGCAGGCTGAACCGCTGGAAAAAAGAATGGATGGTTGCGCCCAGGCTGATAAGTGAAAGATCAAACCGAGGGTAAGAGACAATACTATTTTTCTCATGAAATCCTTGAATTGGGAGGTTGCCATTATATTTCTCATGGGATTGGGAAAGTTATCAATGTTGAAATTGGAATATGTGATACGATTTGTGAAACATGAAGGGCATTCAAGCTTCATATTCCAATTGCGTATTTTGAAAAAAATTATCTTTCAAAAGAAAAAGTTATGTTCAACTCGTGGGTGCTGCCAACAAATGGGCCGAAAGCACTAAAAGAGTAGTCAAAACCATAACCCACCCTAATGAGGTTGTCAAAACCTACATTTTCGCCGAGTACAAAACCGGCATCGAGGTGGAAGTTTTTACCTGTAGAGACCCCCGTACCGATCCAAAGGCTGCTTGGCAGTTGGTATCTTAAATTTATATCGACGTTTACGGGCGCGTTGGGAATATATTTCACCCAAAGGGAAGGTTCGATAAAGCTATCGTCCCGGAAGAATTTATACAAGCCGAACTGGCCGTAGAAGTGACGCATGCGTTGCACTAGGAATTCTCCATTTTCATCTTGAAAAGTAAGGTCAAGGCCCAAAATCTGAGGCACGGAAATTCCACCGTAGATATAGTCACCGTCCATAGACCCACTTAGCATTTGATAATAATAAACGCCAAATCCAAGGTCCGGAAAAATCTGAGATTCATCCTGAGTACCGATAACATCACCGTCTTCACGTAGCCTCACCTTGTCGGCATCAACGCGGTATTGAACAATACCACCGCTGAGTCCAATAGATAAGCCGCCATATTCGGCATCGCCGGTAACGATTCCGCCAATACGGCCATAAAGTCCTGTAAATCCAGTAGGCCCGGTCACATCATTAATAAGGTGGCCACCCCCCTGGATCGTAACCCCGGTCCATTCCGTGCTGAGATAAGAACCCCGAAGTGACTGGGTTTTTGGACCACCAGTGACACCTACCCATTGATTTCGGATAGAAGCCCCGAAAGTCAAATTCTGACCATAAGCCAGAAAGTCGCCTTCTACAGCAGCAGGATTGATTAAGGTCGCGTTTTCGCGGTATTGTGTAAAGAGGGAAAGTTGCTGAGCCTGTAGGAATACAGACGTCAATAGCAGACATAGGAGTAAAGGTAATCGTGTCATGGGATATGATATGTTTTTGAGATGCACAAAAATAATAAAAAAGCCAATTAAGCCCTTCTTGAAAGCACACCTAAAAGTGTTAAACTTCATAAAATGCAGATCGCATTATCATTTATAATTATTTAATGGTACCAGATTAGCGATCCTGGATATTTTCAATACTCAAATAGTATATGTCAAATTTTGGTAAAGTAGTTGAACGATAGCCGTTTTCATAGGGATGGGGAAAGCGGGCTCAAAGTTAGGACTTTGATTTGTATTGTGCCCC
The DNA here is from genome assembly GCA_021604865.1 of Saprospiraceae bacterium. Taxonomy (GTDB): domain Bacteria; phylum Bacteroidota; class Bacteroidia; order Chitinophagales; family Saprospiraceae; genus BQJU01. Next base: position 62,645 of record BQJU01000006.1, read on the forward strand.
ACAGTGGTTGAAATAATTTATGCAGCCTGACCAATCATTTAGTGAATGGTCGGTCATGGAGGGTGTCAGGGGTGATTTGGGCCGGAATTGGCATGCCTATAATAATTAAGCGCATGTTTGGGCTCAAGGTGTGTGCCAAACATGCGCTTATAGCTATCTGATCCGGTAACTTCCAACGATTATTAATGCCGCATAGCCTCTACAGGGTCCATTCTGGAAGCCTTGAGCGCAGGGATAAATCCGGCAACTACCCCAATGATCACAGAGACCAAAACACCAATAAAAATATTTCCGAAATCTAGGTAAAAGTCAAACCCGGTAGCCTGGGTCAGGCCCAATGCAGCCAGATAAACGAGCAACAAGCCTATCATTCCTCCCAATAAACAAAGGATGATCGATTCGATGAGAAATTCTAGCAAAATGACATAACGCTTAGCCCCCAAGGCTTTTTTGATACCAATTATTCCGGTGCGCTCCTTGACGGAAACAAACATAATATTGGCCACACTCACTCCGCCTACCAACATGGCAAATAGTCCAATGACGATACCCAATAGGTTGAGTACATTAAAAAAGCTATCGAAAAAGCTGGAGATCATAGACAATTCATTGAGGGCAAAGTTGTCATTTTCCTTTGGCTTTAACCGACGATGCGACCGCAAAATCCCCTTTACTTCATCTTTTAAGTCCGTTAAACTAACGCCTTCAGCTGCTTTGACGGTAATAGAGGTATCGAATATAAAACGAGCCTTCAGATTCGCCAGATTACGTGCATTATTATAAGAGACCACGATGCAATCATCAAAATCGAGCGGGTCGAGCAAACTATTGCCCGATTTTTCGATAACACCGATTACTTCATAATTGCGTCCTTGTAATTTTATAATTTTCCCTATCGGCTCAGAGGTCCCGAATAATTCCTCAGCGACCATATACCCCAAAATAATCTTATTACTTCCGTAATTGTACTCTGCTGATGAGAAATAACGGCCTTTGTAAAAGTCAATCTTAAACATCTCCGCAAATTCCTGGGAAGAACCGATCAGGACGGTATTGTCAACATTACTAGAATGGTATTTTACCGTTTTAAACCCGATAACTACATGAAATGCTGTAAGGGATGAAATATGCGAACGCTCTGTAAGTACCTCATAGTCATCATGATCGGGATTGGGTCGTTTTATATAATTCCACCATTCACCACTTACATCCGCCCAGGGCCATTTTTTGACATACAGTACGTCATTTCCCAGTTTTTCAAGGCTGCCTCGCACGTTGTCTTCCAGGGAGTCAACCGCCGAGAGTACACCAATAATACAAAAGATGCCAATAGAGATGCCAAGTAGAGATAAAAAGCTCCTTAGTTTATTGGTTTGCAATTGCTGCAATGCCTGGCGAACACTTTCTTGGGTAATTTTTAGGATGGTTTTCATGCTAAAGGGTACTTTATGACCTTATTATGAACCTATTTTGTAATGTCTGCGTAAAAAATAAAAGGCTGTCTTAAAGCATGTTTGGAGGCCAACCATACGCTTGCGCTGAAGCTTTCTCCGGGCGTCTGCGTCATGCTCCTTCGCTGAGTCCTTCGCCGTAGCTTCGCGAAGGCAGCGTAGGAGCATTGGCTGCAAAGGATTACTTTTCACTAAAAAAACTGACCTCCAAACATGCTTTTAATAAAAAACACTTTTTCATATTAAAACGAAACTAGTGCTTCCAGGTATATCTGCCTAATCCAATCGATGAAAAGCCTATTTTTTTCTGCCAATAGATGGATGAAAATTCTTTTTGCCTGAAAGGTTAAGACTTCTCGAAGTTTATTAAAGCAATATTGCTATATTTGCCCTTCATTTTTGAAAAAGTTTAGCAATGAGGACAAAACTGTCACACTTTGCATTTGATCTACCCCAAGATTTAATTGCCCAATATCCGGAGAAGAATCGGGATGAATCGAGGATGATGGTTGTGCACCGGGATACCGGTAAAATTGAACACAAAGTTTTCAAAGACATACTCGGTTATTTTGATGATGGAGATGCCTTCATCTTTAATAACACCAAGGTCTTTCCAGCCCGTCTTTATGGTAGGAAAGAAAAAACCGGTGCTAAAATTGAGGTCTTTTTACTACGCGAATTAAATAACGAAGCCAGGCTTTGGGATGTATTGGTAGATCCGGCAAGAAAAATCCGGGTTGGAAACAAACTATATTTTAGTGACGAACACGACAATGATGTTCTCGTTGCAGAAGTAGTAGACAATACCACTTCCCGTGGAAGAACCATCCGCTTTTTATATGACGGCACAGATGAAGAATTCCGCAAAGAGCTGAATTTTCTAGGCACAACTCCACTTCCCAAATTCATCAATCGCCCGGCAGAAGAGCTTGATAAGGAACGCTATCAGACTGTTTTTGCTAAAAATGTCGGAGCAGTTGCAGCACCGACTGCAGGTTTGCACTTTAGCCGGGAATTATTGAAAAGACTGGAAATTAAAGGGATTGGGTTTGCCGAATTGACATTGCATATTGGATTAGGTACTTTTCGTAGTATCGATGTCGAAGATTTGTCAAAACACAAAATGGATGCCGAATACTTCCAGATCCTCAATGAGGCCGTCGAAGTAGTCAATCGCGCAAAATTAGGCCGGCATCGGGTTTGTGCTGTCGGAACAACTTCTATGCGGTCTATCGAAACCGCCGTATCAGCAGAGTCTTTATTAAAACCTGCCGAAGGATGGACCAATAAATTTATATACCCACCCTACGAATTTAATATTGCCGATGCCATGGTCAGTAATCTGCACTTGCCTAAATCAAGCCTGATGATTATGATCTGTGCATTTGGGGGGTACGAATTGATCATGGAGGCATATCAACAAGCCATAAAAGAAAAATATCGTTTCTTCAGTTATGGGGATGCAATGTTGATTATCTAAAATTTATTCCCCTAGGATAAAATAAACGGAAGCGGAAAGCGTATCTTTAATAGTGTAAGATACGCTTTCTCTTTTTATATCAATTTTGTAATTCAAGATGCATCGACTAACTTTCTTTCTTTTTTTTATAACGATTTTTGGTAAGCTATGGGCTGTCAATATTGAAACTGTAAGGGTTCAGTTTTATTCTGAAGCAATCACGCTTAGCTACTCAACCGATATGGTTCTAAATAAAAGAGTGACGGTCAAAGAAGAAGAAATGCTGGCGTATTACAAGGCTTTGGAGGGCACCAACTACCAAGTCTTACTCAATGCGTTGAATGAAAATAAAATCAACCATCAACTAAATGATTGGCTCTACTTTGAATTAATGCGGAAAGCACTACATCAAATCATGACAGACAATCCCCCACTTACGGTGGAATTGATGTCCTGGTTTCTCTTGTCCAAAGCCGGATTTGATACTCGCCTGACTTACATTAAAAATAAAGCCTTTGTTTATGCCTGTACCGAGGATGATGTATTTGAAGTTCCCATGATCGAAGAAAATGGCAAAACCTTTGTAAATCTGAGCAATATCGAGCAAAAAACCAACGCCAAGCAGGCGTTATACATGCTCAATTTTATTCCCAATTCAGCTGGTCGATCGTTTTCTTTTTATCTCAAACAACTGCCCTGGCTAAAGGTGCAACCAGATAATAAGTACTTTGTCTTTCAATGCAGGAACCAAAAATATGAACTCAAAGTAACTATTGACCGTACGATCAAAGACATTATGAGGGCCTATCCGATTATTTCTGAAAAAGAATATATGGAAGTCCCCTTGTCGGCAACCATCCGCAATTCTCTGATTCCGCAACTAAAAACTTTCCTTAGGGAAAAAACAGAAAGAGAAGCGCTTGAACTTTTAGTGGCCTTTACCCGTTCCTCCTTTCAGTACAAAGAGGATAAAGAATATTTCGGCCGTAGCAAACCTATGATTGCCGACGAGGTTTTCCACTACCCATATTCCGATTGTGAAGATAGGTCAGCCTTATTTTTCAGGCTGGTCAAAGAGCTTCTTGACCTGCCAATGATCATTGTTGCCTATCCGGATCACCTTACTATAGGCGTAGCCATGCAACAAGCTTCCGGATCGGCCGTTCGATACAAAGATAAGCTCTATTTTATCTGCGATCCGACCGGACCTGTCAATTCGGCAGAGATTGGTGAAATACCAAATGGTTACGAAAATGTACCTTTTGAAATAATAGGTAGTTATAAATAACTATTCTTTAGTATTTTATACCTATTATTTGTATATACCTCAAAAGTTTGGCTCAAATTTTGTGCAGGGATAAAAAACTTGAAAAATACTTATTGATTTAATAAATCAAGTTTATTACTTTTGCCGAAATTTATTTTGGACTTTTTTAGAATTGATAAACAATTTTTTTGTAAATAAAGACGAATTTAATCAAAGCTTAGCATGTATTGGACACTTGAACTTGCTTACCACTTGGAAGAGGCACCATGGCCTGCCACACGTGATGAATTGATCGATTATGCAATTCGGTCAGGCGCTCCTCTGGAGGTTATTGAAAACCTTCAGCAAATGGAGGATGAAGGAGAAGTTTATGAAGGTATCGAAGATATTTGGCCGGACTATCCTCGTAAAGATGATTTCCTGTTTAATGAAGATGAATACTAATCAGGTCTTTTTGAATTAATGACCTGCAAAAGGCTTTGTGGTACTTACACTACAAAGCCTTTTACTTATTCCAAAAAATCACGAAAATTGAAGATTTGTGACATTATAATTTGGAATATATAAAAAAAAACCTCATCTTTCCTTCCGATTTGACGCCCCTCAGGTTCTGTCAAAGAATATTTTAGCCCAAGCGACAGTAACATTCCCAAACACTCGCTTTCATTAGGCCTAATTAGTAGGCTAGGCCGCTGTATCTCAGCGAGATACCTTTCCTATTTATAAACACAAAAGGTACCAGAATTGCATGAAAAATCTAATTGAAATTTCGAGAATTGTCACCAAAAAAAAGGTAAAGAAAATTGAAATTTTTGATGATTATACATTGAGGCACAAGAACAGCAAATTCAATGATTTTTATAATGCCCTGACCAGTAATAAATTCAAAAACGACCGCGATGCAGCAGCTGCACTATATGGTTGTAGCCCTCAAGATGCCAAGTACCGTCAATTAAAAAGTCGATTCAGAAAACGCATACTGAATACCCTATTTTTTCTAGATATCAACAAACCCTCCAATTCTTCTTACAATCGTGCTTATTATTCCTGTAATAGGGACTGGACTCTGGTGAAAATTCTACTTAGCAATCGGGCTTTTCATTCGGCAGCTTCAATGGCCAAACAGATTCTTACCATCGCCCTTAAATACCGATTTTCTGACATTATTGTCAATTGCAGTCGTTTGTTACGGGATTACTGCTCCAATAATAAAATGGACAAGGATTATGAAATTTATGACGGCTATATCAAGGAATTCTCAGAAATCCTGAATGCCGAAATCAGGTCTGAAGAATTGTACCAACGCGTGATCATGGATTACCATAAAACCAGTTCACGGGTAGATGGACTGATGGAGCGCATCAATACCTATTGCAATACTTTGGTAAGTCTTTCAGAGCAATTTGATTCTCCCATTATCCATTACAACATGTTTTTGGTGTGGTGTATGCGTTTTGAAATAGAAAAAGGCTACGATGCTATGCTGCAAGTGTGCACACAAGCTGAGCAGTATATTGAAGATAATCCCGTTTATTATCAAAAGGAAAAGTTGATTACTTTTTACGGTAAGAAGATGTCTGCCCACTTGCACATGAAGGATTATAAAATGGGCAAAATCAATGCAGAGAAATGCCTTACCCGCCTACCGGAAGGCAGCGAGTCCTGGTTTATCTTTATGGAATATTATTTGCTGCTCGCCATCCATACAGAGAATTACATTCACGCCCTGGCTATATTCAACCGCGCCATTAGCAGTTCGGAGTTCAAAAAACAAGATGCGCTGATCAAAGAAAAATGGACTATTTTTGAAGCCTATCTCAAATACATTATCGATAGACAGAAGTTTGACCCTTCAATGTTGCAAAAGGCCAAACGCAAGGTGTTTAGAGTATCCAAATTTATCAACAATCCGCTACAGTATCCGAAAGAGTATCGCATTTTCACCATTCTCTCGTTGATTCTACAAGTGCTTTTCCTTATTGAGCAGCGGAATTATACGGAATTGGAAGAACGAATAGAACGCCTCAAACAATACGCTGACCGGAAACTGAAAAAAGATGATTATTTCCGTCCCATCCAATTTATCCGGTTGCTACAGATGTTGCGCAAAGCAAAGTATCAAATTGATGAACTTGGCAACACCCATAAATATTACAACCGTCTATTAGAGCAACCTTTCTTTTACCGGGGAGCACTAACAGAACTGGAAATCATTCCCTACGAAAAATTGTGGGAGATCGTGTTGGATTCCTTGAGGTAGCCCTTATCTTTGGGCCCGAATCATGACAAAATACGCTTTGAGAAAAATCACTATTGCTATTGATGGTTACTCCTCCTGCGGGAAAAGTACCCTTGCTAAGGCTATGGCCAGGGAATTGGGATACATTTATGTAGATTCCGGTGCGATGTACCGGGCAATAACACTGAATTTTATCCGCCAGCATGTCGACATTTCCAACCAGGAAGAGGTCAACAATGCTCTCCAGGATATTCACATCCATTTTCAAAAGGATAAAGAAGGCAACAATCACATGATACTCAATGAGGAGGACGTAGAGGCCGAAATCAGACAAATGCAGGTTTCTTCAATGGTCAGCCAGGTAGCAGCGATTCCTCAGGTTCGGCGTGTTTTGGTAGAACAACAGCGCAAAATGGGTCAACAAAAGGGAATTGTGATGGACGGGCGCGATATTGGAACGGTGGTTTTTCCGGATGCAGAATTAAAAATATTTCTTACGGCCAGTCCTGAAATCAGAGCTATTAGACGTTATCAGGAACTCCTAAACAAAAATCAGGATACCAGTCTGATGGAGGTGAGGACAAATCTGGCAATGCGTGATCGGATTGATTCAACCCGGGAAGATAGCCCTTTGCGCCAGGCAAATGATGCTATTGTGATTGACAACACCTATCTAAATGAGGCTGAGCAATTGCAAAAAGCATTGGATTATGCACTCACATTGATTGAAACCTAAACTCATGCAAGAGATAAAAAAGCCAATGACCAGATTATTCCAGTATCTGGGCAATTATCGGAAAAATGTACTCTTTGCTACCCTTTCAAGTATTACCAATAAAATATTTGATCTGATGCCTCCCTTTCTGACGGCATGGATCATTGATTCTGTAAGTGGACATATTCCTGCCTGGATAGGCCAGTATACCGGATTAAGTGATCCGTGGCCTATCGTTGTTTTTCTGGCGATATTGGCTTTAGTTGTTTTTGGATTTGAGAGTTTTTTCGAATGGTTGTATAAACGTAGTTTCATGCGTCTTGCCCAGCGGGTCCAGCATGATTTGAGAATGGATGCTTACCGCAAATTGCAAAGCCGCGAAATGGCCTATTTTGAGAACCAAAGAACAGGCAACCTCCTGGCAATGCTCAATGACGATATCAACCAATTGGAACGTTTTTTGAATAATAGTTTTAATGAGATCATCCAGTTAATCACCCTGATTTTGTTTGCTGGTTGGGCATTGTGCAGTGTTTCGCTTCCCCTTGGTCTTTTAGGAATGGCTCCCATCCCCTTCATCATTCTGGGAAGTATTTATTACCAAAAAAAAGTAGCCCCCCTTTATCAAAAGGTTCGGGAAAGGGTTGGGTGGTTGAGTAACCGCCTGGAAAACAACCTTTCAGGTATATTAGTGATCAAGAGTTTTGCCACTGAGCAATACGAATCTGAACGAGTAAGAAGCGTCTCGGAAGCCTATCGCGATGCCAACTTCAAGGCCATTCGCTGGAGTTCTGTTTACGTTCCGCTTATCCGCATTCCCATCACGTTGGGTTTTGCCGGCACCCTACTCATTGGTGCTTATTGGGTACTATATACTCCCGCAGCATTTTCATTGGGAAACCTGGCCTTTTTTGCGATGATGATCCAACGCCTATTATGGCCAGTAACACAGCTTGGAACTGTTTTTGATGAATACCAGAGAGCAGGTGCTTCTGCACGACGGATTTTTAGCTTGATCGATGCCTCCAACGAAATTAAAAATACAGCTGTCCCAACGCCCCTCCCCCATGTAGCAGGAAATATTAGTTTTGAAAATGTAAATTTTCAATACCAGGACCAACAGGAAGTTCTACGTGGAGTAAACTTAAAAATCGAAGCTGGGCAGACCATTGGTGTTGCCGGCCCTACCGGAGGAGGAAAAACCACCTTGATCAAATTATTGCTGCGCCTTTATGATGTGCAGGAAGGAAGTATCCGATTGGAAGGCATTGATCTTAGAGACCTCGACATACGAAGTTTGCGCCAGCAGATTGCATTAGTTAGCCAGGAAGTATACCTGTTTCATGGCACCATTCGCGACAATATCGCCTATGGCCTACCCGAATGCCCTCAAGAAAAGATTGAAACCGCCGCCCGAAAGGCTCATTTGCATGATTTCATTGCCCAATTACCGATGGGTTATGATTCTATTGTTGGAGAAAGAGGCATTAAACTATCCGGTGGGCAACGTCAGCGGCTTAGTGTTGCCAGAGCTATTTTGAAAGATGCGCCTATTCTCATTCTCGATGAAGCGACCAGTGCAGTTGATACCGAGACTGAAAAAATTATCCAGGAAAATTTGCAGCACCTAACGGCAAATAAAACGGCCATCATTATTGCTCACCGCCTTTCAACCATTCGCCAGGCCGATCAAATTATCGTTATTCAGGATGGTATCATTGCAGAAATGGGTAGCCACGATAAGTTGCTCGCCCAAAAAGGGACTTACGCTGCCTTATGGCAGGTGCAAACGGGAAGTCTAATAGATGGTTGAAAAGTCTTTATGCAGAGGCATGTGGGAGGTCGGTTTTGACCGCTAAACAAGCGCTTGCTACAAATCTTTTAATGAATTGCGATCAATCAGGATATCCTTTAATTCTTTGAGGAAATTATATTGATGTGGCAGGACTTTTTTAACGGCCTCTTTAACGGTATAATAGGCTCCTTTTTCGATATCTTTTACTTTTTCTTTGAGCTGCATGGCATCTTCATAGAGCATAGCCTTTAAGGAGGGAATCTCATGCCAATCACCTTCAACGGCCCAGGCTTCTTCCGTATTGCCATTGTCCTCTTCCACTGGATCAAGTTCAATCAGGCGATCGTCTTGTATCAGAGTAGTCGGTTTTTCGTTAACCACTGGCCGTTCCGGGATTCCCCAGGTTTCGCCATTTTCTTCATTGGAATTGACCAAAAAAATCTCCAGCCCCTGTTCGCGGAAGCGGTAGATAATCAGGCTAGCCTTTTTCTTGAGATCCATAAGCTGAAATCTTAAAACATTTGTCTATAAACGACACCAAAGTAAAAAGGTTCAAATTTATCAACCGTTTTACTAAAGTACCTCAAATTAAAGGAGATATCTTTGGTCTACCAAGGATCAGTCCGACTTTTTAAAGATGGGTAACTATTTAGTAACCGTTTTTTTCACTAATTCGAGTGTTGCCAAAGACAAAAACAACAATTCCTCTTCCTTACTCATCCCCTCTTTGACAAACTCGAATGCACGCGGGCTGAGGTCTTTATTGGCTGGCGGCAAGGCTTTGGTCACACTACCCACTTCTTTGTCGTATACCTGAATCGGCAATAATTCCTGTTGGCTTTGTTTAACCTTGGCCAGTACTTGCTTGGTTTTCTTACCATAAAGAGCACCGTCGCGGATTTCACCAACAATTTGATCATCAATGATCAATTGAATGCCGCCTTTCTGCAGCCAATAAGCAAATTCATTAGTTGAAGTACGTACGTACAATAAAGCATTAGTGGTTGCCGTACCCCCGAGGTATTTTTTATAATTATAAGCCATCACTGGTTCGTGATAGATGGTGGTAAACACCCCTTTGGCTGAGGTCGACCATCCTTTTTTCAGTACTTGTTTATCCTGGGTAAGCGAAAATAACTCCAGTTCTTCTTTATCTAGAGGAATCAACTCACCAGCCCATTTGTCCATATCCAACTTTAGGTTTTTGATCTCAGCCTCCAGGCGTTTGCGATTGGGGCTCATATTGCCCAACACCCCAGAAAGAACACTGATTCCTAAAATTGCAACTAAAGCGGTTAATGCTGTCAGAAATATCATAAAAGCTTTTTTTTTGGAAGACGTGGAAGGAATAGAAGCAGGGAAGTTTTGTCTTAAATAATACTTCTATCATTCCAGGTCCTCGATGTCAACCACAAAGATAAAAATTCCTACCTGCGTGGTCCAACAAAATCGACGGGACAATCAATCATAAATACCAGCGCGGTGATTCACCTGAATTTGGTGTTTTAAAGGCTCCGTAAATTGCTGTCGTCTTACATTAAGCGCAACTTTGTCGTTTTTAGTTAAAATTTGCAGGTTTCGAGCCAGCAGGCTATCCATCTCACTTAAGATAGCCTCCTGAGGCTCCCAGAAGGTCGTGTAGTTCTCCGTAATATCCTTGACCACCTTGGATTTAATATTTATCAGCTCCGGTTTGAAAAGCGTATCATTCTGTAGATTCTGATTGGCAGCAGTTAAAATTTCCAGGTGGATGCCTTCGCCAAGTAGGCTATGGCCGCCATAATCCCAGGTTTGAATAGTCCATGCCGGAAAAAAGTAATGAATACTGTCTTCCCGATAAGCACTGGCACACAATTCGAAATACTGATCATCAACTTTTGAATCTGTCGCTTTAGCCAAAGGCAACCATTGTCTATAATCTTCAAAAAGCATGTATTCTGTCCCTTCGGCCACCAGCTGTGGAATAAATCCCGGAACACATTGCTGTAGCCAGAACAAATCAGGCATTTTTTCTAGATCAAGGTGATTAAACTTCCCTTCGAGGACCTTATTGATGGCTTCAATGATGGCGATTCCTTCCCGATAAACAGCAGCGACATCTTTTGCTTGTGTTGCTTCCTGAAAATGTTGGCGGTAAAGGTTTATCCGGTCCTTCTGGTCCTTACCAAACAGGGTTTGCAGTCGCTTGTCAATCAGTTGGGTTGACAGGTGACCATTCCCTTCATTCAAGTCAAAATTTAGTGCCCCACCATAGATCCAACCTTGCTTCCCATCAGGGGCTTCTACTTTTAGCCAGGGTTCATCAAACTGGATGCCTCGCAATTGAATGCGGGTTGTAAAATCACTGACTTCTCCCAGGTCTTTAAAAGAAGTTCCTTCAGGGTAAACTTCAATGACCTTGCTTTCCGGGCCCGGAGTTTCGCGCATACGAAGTTCGCCAATATTGGCAGTCAACTTCATTTGACCAGCAGGTGCGGCATCCGCTGTCGCTTCCTTTTTGACCGCCTGATCTGATGAGTCAGATTGACAAGCAAAACAACAGCATCCAATTAGAAAAAATAGCGTTATTTTAAGGGATTGCATGGCTATTGATATTTTCAAGGTAATTGTTCAGAACTTGTTTGGAGGCCAACCTTTTGGCTGCAAAGGATCACTTTTCGCTACAAAAACCAACCTCTCAAAAAAAATCCCCTTCGTTGCGGAAGAGGATTGGTTTCTCAATTATCTTTTTTATGCGTTTATTCTATCCTAAATAGGACTTCAGTGAATTTCGGTTGTAGGACTTTCTAAGGCGGCGGATGGCACGTTCTTTGATCTGGCGCACCCGTTCTCTGGTCAGTCCGTATAACTCTCCAATCTCTTCCAGTGTCAATGATTTGTAGCCGTTCAAACCATAATAGGCCGACAATACTTCAACCTCACGTGGTGAAAGGATCGAAAGGCCCTGTTGAACTTCTTCTTTGAGAGATTGCTCCATCAAGTTGCCGTCAGGACTCATATCTGTATCGCTGGAAATAACATCCAGCATAGTGGAATCACCGTCCTCTCCGCTCATTGGTGCGTCTACAGATATATGCCGACCGTTGCCTTTGAGCATATTGGAAATTTCTTTTGGGTTCATACCCAATAATTCAGCCAGTTCCTCATGTGTCGGTTCCCGTTCAAATTCTTGTACAAAGGAGATGAAAGCTTCGTTGACTTTATTGTAGGATCCAACTTTATTGAGTGGCAAACGAACGATACGCGAATATTCCACGATGGCCTGCAATATAGATTGCCGAATCCACCAAACGGCGTAGGAGATAAACTTAAAACCTTTGGTCTCATCAAAACGACGGGCAGCCTTCATCAGTCCTACATTTCCCTCATTAATCAAATCACTCAAAGACAAGCCCTGATTTTGATATTGTTTAGCTACAGACACCACAAAACGCAGATTGGATTTGGTCAACTTATCCAGTGCTTCCTGATCACCTTCTCGAATACGACGGGCAAGCTCAGCTTCGTCATCGGCTGTAAGCATGGGTATTTTACCAATATCGTTAAGATATTTGTCTAATGCCAGGCTTTCCCGGGTAGTAATCTTATTAGTAATCTTTAGTTGACGCATATTTTGAGGTTTTGGAAGAGAACTGCATAAAGTACATTTTTTTAGGGCAATTTTTCTGGTTTACTTTTAAAAAAACTTGACTTTTTCCAAAAAAAGTATATATACCCACTGATTATACAATGATTTCTCCAAAAAAGTTTCAGGTTTAAAAAAATAAGTAATAGAAATTTTGAATTCGTACTTATTAAAGGACGGCACTAATTTACTCATTTTCACATGTGCATTTTATGCTTTGCTTAATATTTTGCAAAAAAAAAGCTAGGGTGCTAATGAATTAGCACCCTAGCTTAATAAAGAAACCTGATTCTTAAACCGCCTTTTTAAATGGACGGCTAAAAATGCAGAGAAATATTAATCCCGATCATTTTTATTGCTGTTTCCCTGTGGTCTAGGCAATAAAGCCTTACGGGAAAGCCGCAATTTTCCTGAACGTTTGTCAACATCAATCAGTTTCACTTTTACATCATCACCTTCCTGGAAATGATCTTCGATTCTATCAATTCGGGTGTGTGAAACTTCTGAGATGTGCAACAAGCCACTTTTTCCACTAAATTCCACAAATACGCCATAAGGCATAATTGTTTTCACTTTAGCCTGGAAAACATCTCCAATTTCCGGTTCGAAAGTAATGGCGCGGATGCGTTCCAGGGCAGCATCGATAGACGCCTTGTCGGCACTGGCGATGTTGACGACACCTTTATCACCTACCTCTTCGATATTAATCGTTGTATTAGTGGTTGCCTGAATATCCTGAATCACTTTTCCACCAGGTCCGATCACGGCACCAATATAACTCTTGTCGATAACAAGTTCTACAATGCGTGGTGCGTGTGGTTTGAGGTCTTCTCTTGGTTCAGACAAGGATTCGCTCATTCTGTCGAGGATGTGTAATCTTCCTGCGCGAGCCTGCTCCAGTGCCTGCTCTAGTGTTTCGTATGGAAGGCCCTCAATTTTGATGTCCATCTGGCAAGCGGTAATTCCGGCTGCTGTTCCAGTCAATTTGAAGTCCATATCACCAAGTGCATCTTCATCACCCAGGATATCGGAAAGGATGGCATTGCGTTTGCCATCAGAAATCATACCCATGGCGATACCCGCCACCGGTGCTTTGATTTTAATACCGCCATCCATCAATGCCAGTGATCCGGCACAAACCGTTGCCATAGAAGAGGAACCGTTAGATTCCAGAACATCAGATACCAAACGAATCGTATAAGGGGTATCTTTTGGTAATACCTGACGCAGGGATCTGGCTGCGAGATTGGCATGACCTACTTCACGTCGGCCGGGGCCACGCATTGGTCTGGTTTCACCAACTGAGTATGCGGGGAAATTATAGTGTAGGATAAATTTCTCATAACTCTGCAGGAGCGCATTGTCCAGCATCATTTCGTCTAGTTTCGTACCCAAAGTCAGGGAGGTAAGACTCTGCGTCTCTCCACGGGTAAAGATGGCCGATCCGTGGGTAGAAGGCAGATAGCCTACTTCCGTCCAGATATCGCGAATATCGGTCAAACCTCTACCATCAAGACGCGATGAGCTGTCCAGCACCATTTTGCGAATGACTTCTTTCTTGAGTTTATCATAATACTCTTTGGCGGTACTGCCATGTTCTTCGAAGTATTCTTCTCCATTATCTGCGAGCAGCTTTTCAAGCATTTCTTCCCTGATCGCCTTAAAGCCATCTTTGCGACTATTCTTATCCAGTGCCCCCTTGGCAATTTCCAGAATTTTTGCGGCAGTCAGCTCAGTAACTTTTGCTTTCAGTTCTTCATTCACATCGGGAAATTCAATTACCCGCTTCACAGTGGCCTTTTCTCCTACTTTTTCTGCAAGAGCCAATTGAGCATCACACTGTACTTTTATCGCATCATGGCCAACTTTTATCGCCTCGATCAGTTCTTTTTCGGAGCACTCTTTAGCTTCTCCTTCTACCATCATCACATTTTCCTTGGTGGCTGCAACGATGATTTCCATTTTGCTGTTTTCCAAATCAGACCGGCCTGGATTAACGACATATTCGCCATTGATCAGTGCAACCCGAGCTTCAGAAATAGGTCCGGCAAAAGGGATATCAGATACGGCCAATGCAGCTGAGGCAGCCAGAGCAGCCAGGGCATCGGGCAACACATCTTTATCCGCAGAAATTAGATTGATAATAATCTGGGTGTCGTTCATATATCCGTCGGGGAAGAGCGGGCGAAGCGCACGATCCACCAAACGTGAAGTCAATATTTCATAATCTGATAGCCGGGCTTCCCTCCTGAAAAAGTTTCCGGGAATACGACCGGCAGCAGCAAATTTTTCCTGGTAATCAACAGAGAGTGGGAAGAATGATTGGCCTTCTCTAGCTTCATGCGCGGACACTACAGAAGCAAATACCATGGTGTCACCCATGCGTACAACGACAGAACCGTCGGCTTGTGTAGCCAGTTTACCGGTTTCAATAATTACTTCCCTGCCGTCGGGTAATTGGAAGGACGAGGTGGTAGGAATCTTTTGTCCCATTTTAAAATGATGTATTTAATGTTTTAATCAAAATTATCGCGTATCGCTTGTGTTACAAATGTTTAGATGAGAGGCTCACCGTAGACTTAAGCAGCTGTTTTTGGTTTGGATCTAGCATTTTATAATTGTCAATACAGGTAGAAAAAGACCATAACAAACCTGAATCGCTTGTCAAACAGCTAATAAGACAATGCTGAACATTCTGGGCTGGCAGAGTGGTTTGGACTGGTAAAGGTGGTAATGATTTCGCTTTTTTGACTCTCCTGATGCTTTTCTTTACGCTGTCCAAGAACTTAAAATGATAAAAAGAGGGGAAACATATCAATTTTGAAATGTTTCCCCGGAGTTTTATCTTACTTACGTAAACCTAATTTATCAATTAGATCACGATATTTTTGAATATCTGTTTTGGCGAGGTACTGAAGCATTTGCTTACGCTTACCTACCAGTGATAGTAGGGTTCGGCGACAAGAATGATCTTTATGGTTACCCTTCAGATGCTCGGACAATTTTTGTATCCGGTAAGTAAATAAGGCGACTTGCCCTTCGGTAGATCCAGAGTTTTTCGCTGATCCTCCGTACTCCAAGAAGATTTCTTCCTTCTTCTCTTTAGTTAAATAAACTGCCATGTTGTTAAATTAAAACCATTAGTGATTACTGAAATCAGTTATAGCCGCGCAAAAGTACGCAAATTCTATGAAAGTATAAATCTTTTGAAAATTTTATTTAAATCCTATGCCCCTGCTTTATGTTTTTTGATGGCTTCGGTCAATCTCGGCACTACCTCAAACAAGTCACCAACAACGCCATAATCAGCGGCCTTAAAGAAAGGCGCTTCGGGATCTTTGTTGATCACTACAATGGTTTTGGAGTTATTGACTCCTGCCAAATGCTGGATAGCTCCGGAGATACCGGCAGCGATATAAAGGTTGGGGCGAATGGCTACCCCTGTTTGGCCAACGTGCTCGTGATGAGGGCGCCAGTCAGCATCTGCTACTGGGCGAGAGCAGGCAGTAGTAGCTCCCAATACCTTGGCCAGTTCTTCAATGATGCCCCAGTTTTCAGGGCCTTTCATTCCGCGGCCAGCAGAAACAACCAACTCGGCTTCCGGCAAAGGTACAATGCCTTCCATACGTTTGACTTCTTTTACCTTTATTCTGGAAGCGGGGACGTCAACACTCAAAGCTTCAACTGGCGCTTCACTACCGCTGGCATCAGGCTGAAGGGAGTTGCCCATCACTGACAAAACTTTGAGATCCGACTTAATAGCCATCTCGGCGATAGCTTTTCCGGAAAAGACCGTTTTTTTCACTTTCAGGTCACCATCCACCGTAGGAATGGTATTCACACCAGGTACCGATCCGGCATCCAATCGGGCTGCCAGGCGACCAATAATTGATTTACCAGTTGAAGAGTGACTCATGATCACCAGCTTAGCACCCAGTTTTTCCGTTGCAGCTGCAATCACTGCCGTATATACCTGTGCATCAAAACTATCCAGACTGCTGTCTGCAACATGATAAACTTTGGAGGCGCCGTAAGTACCCAAACCGGCAGCATTTTCTACCGTCCCGAGTACCAGGGCAACACATTCTGTACCCATTATCTCTGCTGCTTTAGCGCCGTAGGTCACTGCTTCAAAAGCATTTTTTTTGAATTGACCTTTTATATTTTCTGCAAAAACTAATACCATTATACTTTGTTTATGGATCTTTAATAAAAGGACTTAGATGACCTTGGCTTCCTCACTCAGCAGGCGTACCAGCTCGTCCATATTTTCCGGATCAATCAATTTTACTGCCGATTTAGCCGGAGGTAATTCATACCCTACAGCTTCAGTTAGGTCATCTGCTGCAATAGGTTCCACAACTTTCAGTGGTTTGCGTTTGGCCATCATGATACCACGCATATTAGGAATACGTTGCTCAGCCAATCCCTTTGCGGCACTGATTACAAAAGGCGTTGCGACCTCCACCACTTCGGTGCCCCCTTCAATATCGCGGGAAACAGTGGCAACATTACCCTCCAATTCCATGTGACTAGCATAAGAAATGAAAGGAACATCCAGCAATTCAGCTATCATGGCACTTACCTCCGAACCATTATAATCAATGGATTCCTTACCGGCAAAAACAATGTCAAAACCTTCTGATTTGGCATAGTTGGCTATTTGTTTAGCAACGTATAGTGAACTTTTGGGTTCTGCATTTATACGCACCGCCTCATCGGCACCAATAGCCAATCCTTTCCGGATTACTGTATCATTGCTGGGGGAGCCAACATTAATCAGGCATACACTTCCACCTTGCGCTTCCTTTAGTTCAAGGGCACGAACCAAGGCATACCACTCATCATAAGGATTCATAATATACTGTACCCCGTTGGTATCAAACGCTGTTCCATTTGCCGTAAAGGCAATCTTGGCGGTAGTTTCCGGCGTTTTGGTTACACAGACCAATAATTTCATGAAAAAAATTTTTATCGATTAGCAGTAATAAGCTTTTAAATAAACTCAAGCAAATAAATGCTCAAGGGCCGCAAATATACTATATTTAGCCCGAATGAAAAACGAAAAAAACGAAAATTCGCTAGATTTAACTTTAATTTTCTTTCATCGAGTAATGCATTATAAATCAAACAATTAAAATGGATCAATCACGACTTGATCAGCTTACTGGCCTATTAAAAGATAGTCCTGAAGAGCCATTTCTACTTTTTGCTATAGCTAAAGAATATGAAAATCAGCAGAACAATGATCAGGCTTTGGCCTATTATTTGCGGCTCCAATCTGCCGATGCTGATTATGTGGGATTGTATTATCATTTGGGCAAATTATACGAATTGATGGATGATGCAACCCGGGCATTTCATACCTACACTAATGGGATGAAGGTGGCACAAAAACTAGGTGATCAGCATGCCTTAAATGAACTGGCCGGTGCTCGGCTCAATTTGGGGGATGAGGAAGATTTTGAGGAGTAAGCACTCCTTTGGAGGCCAGCCATTTGGCTGCAAAGAACACTTTTCGCTACAAAAGCCGGCCTTCGAACATGCTCTAAGAAATACCGCTTTAACATTTTGTCAATGAAAACGGTCTATATTACTCAGTTTTGAATATCTTTGTCAAACTATCTCCATTTGGTTCACGCTTGGACAGCGGTTTTCTAAGTGTATGTTTGAATAGTTTAAGGAAAATAATTATTCCCCTTATTCAATACGAAGCGTAGAACCACTAGCCGAATTCCGCCTAGCAGAATTGCTATCGGCGCCTGACCCATTCCAATCAGGATTAGAATGATCTCATGATTATTGGGCACCCTTCAATAGAAAGGAATTTTTAAAGAATACAATATGACAAAGTTATTCTCGACTGTTTTGGTCATGATGATCGTTTGCTGTTTAATGGCTAACGAAACAACCCCCACGCCCCCCTTTGTATTCAGCTGTACAACCACTGTTGATGCCGGTGAAGATTTAACGGCTTGTAGTACAGGAAGTATCGTCACGTTAAGTGCCTTGATCACAGGCAATTATTTTGCGCTGGAATGGACTCCTGCTGCCGGATTGGCAAACGCCCAAAATGCGACAACTACGGCAACCATCAATGCCACTACGACCTATACGGTAAGTGTAATGAGTTACAATACCGACAACCTCATTTTTAATGGCGATTTCAGTCAGGGAGATATGGGCTTTACCAGTGACTACATTTATGGTACGGGCGGACCTGTGGGTTTGCTGACCAGTGAAGGCCAGTATGCTATTGATGACAATCCGGGAGATACCCACAATCAGTTTGTCGACTGCAACGACCATAGTCCTGGAACCGGAAACATGATGGTTGTTAATGCTTCTGGTGAACCGGACAATTTATGGTGTCAGGAAATTAGTGTTACGTCCAATACCGATTATGATTTCAGTGCCTGGGTTACCTCTGTAGTCAGTCAGAATCCGGCGCAATTGCAATTTTCGATCAATGGAGGCCTGCTGGGTGAAGTTTTTAATGCCAGCAGTTCCACTTGTAATTGGACCCAGTTTTCTGCCCAGTGGAATTCAAATAACAATACTACGGCCCAAATCTGTATTGTCAATGTCAACTCCACACCCAGTGGCAACGACTTTGCCCTGGATGATATCACCTTTCGGGAAATTTGTGAAGTGACAGACGAAATCACAGTGACTTTGGCCACATTAGATGCCAACTTTTTAGCGCCTACCGAGTTTTGTGAAAACGAGGCGGCTATTGATCCCAATACCTGGCTAGATGCAGGAGCTACCAGTGGTGGCACCTGGACACTGGACGGCAACAGTTTCACTACTTTTGATCCCAGCAGTGTCACTCAGGGGCTTCACCAAATCGTTTACACCGTTAGTGAAGGAACTTGTTCTACATCTGAAAGTCAATTGATTACAATAAATACTGCCCCGAATGCAGGAACCCCCTCTTCCGGCCCTAGCCTTTGTAGTGGTACCAGTCAAAGCTTTTCGCTCAGCAACCTACTCAATGGAGCTGATTCCGGTGGTATCTGGACTGAAATATCTGTTGTACCTTCTACAGGTGGCGCATTCGATGCTATTGCCGCAATTTTTAATACAGATGGGCAGGCAGCGGGGACTTATCAATTTCAATATAGCCTGAGCAGTTCCGGTTGCCCGGATGCCATCTCCGTTGTGGAAGTTAATATCCTGGCTAGTCCGATAGCTGATGCAGGTGAAGATGCCAATATTAACTGTGAAATAAGTTCGGCCACCCTAGGTGGTTCAACTACGCCTACCGGCCTGGATTTTCAATATACATGGACGGCTCCTGACGGAAATCCAACACAAACAGATACTCCTTTTTTGGAAACCGATCAGGAAGGCATCTATACACTAGAAGTCACCAATACAACTAATGGCTGTGCCAATAGTGATGAAGTAGAGGTCACCCTTAGCATTACCAATATAAATGCCCAGGCCGGTATTTCGCCACTCAGTTGTGCCAATGACAACGATGGTGCTATTACCATTGAATCGGCCAGTGGGGGCTTGGAACCCTATCTTTATGCCATTGATGGAGGCCCCTTTATGACTACGCCTACCTTTAATAATCTCGGTGCAGGTCAATACCTTGTGACTGTAATGGATGCTAATGGTTGCGATACCACCTTAAACATTTCCCTTGAGCCGCCTTATGAATTCAGTGCTATATTGGGCCACGACCTGACTACTGACCCACCCACCATAACCCTTGGTGAAATAGTAAACCTGGATCTATTGCTCAATATCCCTCTTGAAAAGATCGATTCCATTCAATGGACACCGGAAATTCCGGATTGTCCGGGGTGCCCAAATGTAAGTATCGTACCTTTTGAAACAGAAACTTATCAGGTAACAGTAACCGATGTCAATGGGTGTACTGCCAGTGCTGAATTGACCATTTTTGTCCAAAAAAATTACCGGATTTTTGCACCCAATGCCATTTCCCCTAATGAGGATGGTATTAATGATATTTTCTATATCAATGCGGGTGCTGAAGCTGAAGAGATTCAACAATTTAAGATCCTGGATCGCTGGGGCAATCTTATTTTTGAACGATCGGCTATTTTACCCAATGACCCTACAGTGGGCTGGGACGGAAGAGTTAAGGGCAAACTCGTCAATAGTGGCGTCTATGTCTTTTTTGCCGAAATATTAATGAAAGATGGCGTTATTGTATTAGAAAAAGGTGCCCTCAATGTGATTTATTGAAGCATTCACGCCCCTAAATAGTACAAGCATGTTTGAAGGCATATCAACATATTGCCTTTGCCTTTGCTTGATTTTTTAGTATTTTAACCAATCCTAGGATTCGTTAAAAAGTTTTTTTTTGGCCCTCGGAATACATCTTGGCAGCTTTTTAGTAATTTTAGCGGTCTATAGAGCATGTACGGATAGTCCCCTCTAAACCACCCCCCTTTCAGAACCATAGTGCGAATATGCACAAATTCCTCCCTATAGATACTAGTGAACATTAAACAGGTTACAAGAATGTATAGATATTTACTTTCGATAGTAATGGTACTTGTGGTTACCTCTTTCTCTTTTATTGGGAATAAACGAGATAAAAAGCAGGATCCGCAAAAATCTATGATGTGCAATATTGACGTCACAGCTAGTGCTAATCCAATGATATTGTGCCAACCTGGGCAGGTGAGTTTGAATGCTTCCATTACAGGTCTTGCCAATGAAATTTTGTGGACCCCATCCAATTTGGTAAGCATCCCTACTGCTAGTTCTACTACTGCTTTTGTGCAAAACACCACCACATTTACAGTTACCGTCTCCTCACTTTCCGATAATAACCTGATCACAAACGGAGACTTCAATGCCGGCATTACCGGTTTTACCAGCGATTATTTTCCAGGCTCTGGCGGAACATTTGGACTATTAAGCAATGAAGGAGAATATGCCGTGTCGACCAATCCGGCGCTGACACACACCAATTTCGCCAATTGTGGTGACCATACCGGAGGCGGAAGTATGTTGGTCGTTAATGGAGCCGGTGTAGCCAATCAAAATGTCATTTGCCAAATAGTGAATGTCACTCCTTTTACCAATTATGGCTTTAGTGCATGGGTCATGTCTGTAGTTTCCTCGGCTCCTGCGCTCCTCCAATTTTCTGTAAACGGTGTGTTACTGGGCAATATTTTTAATGCGCCCTCAGCCACCTGTGTCTGGTCCCAATTTTTTCAGGAATGGAATTCAGGGCCTAATAGCTCTGTTGAAATCTGTATGGTCAATCAAAATACGGCAGCCAGCGGTAATGATTTTGCTGTTGATGATCTGTTTTTTGCCGAAATCTGTGAAGCCTCCGATGAAGTTACGGTAATAGTCCAGCCTACGGATGCTACCTGGACACCACCTACTGGCCTATGTCCTTTATCTCCACCTTTTGATCTCAATACTTTATTAGGGCCAACTGCAACGCCAGGTGGGTTTTGGACCGTCAATAACCTTCCAACTGTTTTTTTCGATCCATTACTGCTTGGTGATGGCGTCTATCAGGTGACTTATACCGTGGGAACACCTCCCTGTGTGGCAATGGAGACCCATTTTATCATCATTGATCCTTTGCCCAGTCCGGATTGGGATGTCCCCCAAGGCTTGTGTACAGGTACTCCTCCTTTTTTATTAAATAATCTATTATCTCCTAATGCTACTACTGGTGGCGTTTGGACCATAAATGGACAAATCAGTACCTTTCTGTCTCCTTCTGATTTGGGCGAAGGCACCTATACACTAGCCTATTCAGTGGGAACTAATCCTTGCATTGCAACCCTGGAACAAGATATTCAAATCAGCGCACCTCCATTGGTGGACTGGAATCCGCCACCACCACTTTGTTTGGGAGATCCTGCATTTCCTTTAAATAATTTGCTAGAACCGGGTATTGACCCAGGAGGTTTTTGGACCATCAATGGCAATAATAGTTCTACCTTCAATCCAGCCATTTTAGGCGCTGGCCAATATAACGTTACTTACCAGCTCGGCGACTTCCCATGTGATGCCAGTCTTAGTTTTATTATTGAAGTCAATGCTGGATTACCCGCGCCAGAATTGAGCTGTGAAGGAATAAGCAGTAATTCTGTAACTATTGCCTGGAGCGATGTACCTGGAGCAGATAGTTATGTAGTAGATATTATTAGTAATCAGGATGGGACTGTCTCAGGGAATAGTGTAACGATTGACAACCTTCCTGGTAATACTATAGTGACTGTTGTCGTATATGCTGAAGACAATAGTGGTTGTTTTGGAATCCCGGACACGATCAGTTGCCAAGCCATTAGTTGTATACCTCCTGATGTAGCCATTAACCCGGTAGATACGATTTGTTTTGATTCCAGTTTGCAAACGATCACATTGGAGGCCGTTGTCAATCCTACCGGCGGTAGCGGACAATGGGCCGGACCAGGCATAACGGATGCCTCTAATGGCACATTTGATCCGGTTGAAGCTGGTTCAGGATTGCATTTGATTACCTATACCTATACTGCAAATGCCTGTTCAACTACAGATTCTTTAGAAATCTTTCTGTCGCCACCTCCCGAAGCAGCCTTTTCAATTCCTACATTGATTTGTTCAAGAGATACCATTGAAGTGGCTTTTACGGGCACTGCCGGTGCTAATGCTGAATATATATGGGATTTTAATGGCGGAATTATTATAGATGGTGAAGGAGCCGGGCCATTTCAGGTTCATTGGGGGGATACTTCCGGGATGGTAGATATTAGCCTCATTATTATCGAAAATGGCTGTACTCCGGATACTGCCACCCAAACCATCCAGGTCGATGTTCCTATTGAACCACCTACTGTAATATGTGACCCTACTTTGTCTACCATTTCTTTCACCTGGAATGATGTAGAAAACACAGTAGCCTATATTATTAGTGTAATCAATGGACCTCTGGGGACCATCACATCCGATACCAGTTACCTGATCGAAAACCTGAATCCAGAGCAGGAAGTTGGTATTCGTATGCTGTTAGTCAGTAGCAATGCCTGTCCGGACAGCCTCATTTTTCCACTTTGTGAAACGATTGCCTGCCCGGGAGGTCCAGTGATAGATAACCTTCCTCCATTATGTGTAAGCAATGTCGGTGATACCCTTCAACTTTCATATAGCTTCCCAGACAGCATTGAAGTAGTCGGCAATACAATTATCTGGTCGGGACCAGGAGTCGTTGATTCCACAGCAGGTTTGTTAGAGATTAACAATAGCATGTTGAACCAGGATAATGAAGTTTATTTATGGTTTTATAATGGTTTTTGTAGTTATAGGGATACCCTTACCTTCAACATATTACCGGAATTATCGGCAGATTTTAATTTGCCGGAGGTCAGCTGTATAGGGGATACCGTGGAAGTAAGTTTTGCCGGAGGCACCTCACCCACCACTACCTATAATTGGGATTTTGGAAGTGCGGTGGCTATCAGCGGAAGTGGCCCTGGCCCCTATCAATTAGTCTGGGATACCACAGGCATACAAACGGTATCGCTGCAAATTACTGCCGGAGATTGTAGTGCTCCCTTATCAACAGAAGAGATTAATATTGAAAGCCCGATTGATACGCCACAAATTACTTGCACACGAGACTTTACCAGCATCCTTTTTGAGTGGAATACGGTAGATGGAGCTGCTGGTTTTCAGGTGAATGTCCTGACCGGCCCTCCCGGACAGTTGATCAACTCGAATGCTTACCTGGTGGACAATCTGATTCCAGGCCAGGAAGTGGAAATAGAACTCATCGTAGAAAGCAGTAATAGCTGTGCGGATAGTAGGGCTGTGCTCAGTTGTTCGACCTTCAGCTGTCCTGAAATAGATATTCAGCTTGAAGCCGTTGACCCCATTTGTTTTAATGGGACTGACAATTTACAACTCAATTGGACCATCAGTGGTGATACGACTGGCGGACGATTATTCTTTACGGGAGAAAACCTGTTAGATACCCTCAATGGCATTTTTCTAATTGACAGTAGTCGGATAGGTCAGTCTACTACCCTTTTCCTAAATTTTGAAGCGGGTGTTTGCCTGTTTTCAGATAGCATCGTTATTGACGTGCTTCCAACACCTGTAGCCGACTTTTCTCTGACGGAGCAAATATGTGTCGGAACCACCGATACCCTTGTTTTTACAGGCATTGCCAGTCCTACAGCTACCTACCTCTGGGATTTTGCCGGGCAGACTGTTATTCCGGGAACAGGCCCTGGCCCTCACACAATCACGTGGAGTACCCCTGGTTTTTATCCCATAAGCCTGAGTGTTATTGAAAACAATTGTGCTTCAGAAGAAATTGTCAGGAATGTCAATGTAACAGCTCCGCTGCCTGATCCTATCATCAGTTGCGAGTCCGATTATACCAATATTTCCATTCATTGGACAGCCCTTAGCCAGGCAGCTGCTTATACGTTGGCTGTACCAACAGGTTTGGATACGATGTGGCTTTCTGATACCAGTGTGCTCATCAATAACCTGCTTCCAGGTACCAGCCTTGACTTCAGTCTGACCGTTTTAGATTCAACAGCTTGCCCCGATCAGGTTTATGATTTTAGTTGTGAAACATTGTCCTGCCCTCAAATCAGCATGCAATGGTTGGCACAGAGTCCGATTTGTGTGGGTGACACCAGCATCATGACTTTTTCTTTTACCGGCGCTGATAGTGGCCCCTATGATGTGACCATCAATGACGGAACCAGTGATACCTTTTATGCTGGTTTGACAGATGGTAGCACGATACCATTGCTCCTGACAGAAGCCACTACACTCAATGTCGTCGACATCCAAAATATCGCCATACCTGCCTGTGCATTAGTGGCGCCCGCCCCCTTGACTATTGTTGTTAACGAACCTGTTGATGCAGGAACGGCTATGCCGACATTAGAAATTTGTAATGGTGTGGATACCGTAATTAACCTGATTGACCGGGTGCAAGGTGCAGAACCTGGAGGCATCTGGGTAGAAACCTCGGTCCCTCCCTCGACTGGAGGCGCCTTCGATCCAACTAATGGAACGCTAAGTGCCGGACAGCTTACCCCAGGAGATTATCAATTTGAATATCAATTGACGGGAGCTATCCCTTGTCCAAATGCTTCCGTATCCATCGATATATTGATCCATCCCACACCAGTCCTGACCTGGGATGCAGAAAGTCCGATATGCCAGGGTGAAACCAGTGAAATCAGCCTTCATTTTTCAGAGCCTGCCAGTGGTCCCTTTGATGTGTTAATTTCGATGGGACAAATGGATTCTCTCTTTACGGGCTTAAATGACGGTAGTACGCTCCTGTTAAGCCCAACGGCAAGTACAGATTTGAGTATCGTCAGTATTACCAATAGTCCCCTCACCGGATGTTCAGTAGTACAACCAGGCCCTATAAATATTGTTGTCAATCAACCTGTCAATGCAGGCAATGCATTGGCCCCTCTGGAATTGTGCAGTGGCCTGGATACGCTTCTGCTTTTGGAAAGCCTTTTAGAAAATAACAGCCCTGGCGGAGTCTGGCAAGAAACCTCTGCTGTACCCTCTCCTGGAGGAGCCTTTAACGCTTCAAATGGAAGTTTTAACCCTCAAAGTGCACCCGCAGGTATTTATAGTTTTGAATATGCCATCACAGCAGCTCAACCCTGCCCCAATGCCTCAGCAGAAGTTATGGTTATTATTCATCCAACTCCGGTTTCAGATGCCGGTCTTGATCTAAGTCTTGATTGTCAATTCAATACCGGCAGCATTGGAGGCAGCGCAACCAGTACTGGAGACCACCTCATTTATGAATGGACAATAGAAGGCAATGGCAATATTCTCGATCATACCCGAGCCATTACCGATGTAAACCTGCCTGGTATATATACCCTCACAGTAATCGATACGCTAAATGGTTGTAGCCAAAGTGATGAGGTGGTTGTCAATTATGAAATAGCCTTCTTATTACCTGAAATCAGCATTTCCAATATCAGTTGTTTTCAAGCCAATGATGGTACTATCAATATTACTGAAGTAAATGGCGGTACTCCCCCCTATATCTTTTACCTCAATGAGACCTCAGTAGGCAATCAATCTTTCTTTAGCCCCTTATCACCGGGCACTTATGACATTCGAATTGTTGATAGTGATGGTTGTGAGGTAGAGGTAAATTTCAATCTGGACGAACCTGATGAGGTGGACGTACGCCTGGTCACCAATATTGAAGGTGCTGAAAATGTGATCCAATTGGGTGATGAAATTCTACTCAATGCCCTGTTTAATATTCCAATCGGTCGTGTGGACACCATTCTTTGGCAGCCCGATTCTCTGAATGCGAAAAGCCCGGAAGAAATGGTGGTGAGTCCCCAGCAAACAACCACCTTTGGTGTTACGGTAATAGATACCAGTGGTTGTTCAGACTCCGATCAATTGACGATCTACGTGCGAAAGGATCGCAATGTATATATTCCAAATAGTTTCTCCCCCAATAATGATGGCACTAATGATGTAGCAATGATTTTTGCCGGTCAGGAAGTTACAAAAGTGAATAAATTTATGATATTCAATCGCTGGGGAGAGACCATGTTCGAGGCTATAAATTTTCAGCCCAATAACCCGGCTTATGGCTGGAACGGCTTGTTTAGGGGTAAACCCTTAAACCCAGCTGTTTTTGTCTTTTACGCAGAAATAGAAACGATTGATGGCGAAATAGTCCTGTTTAAAGGTGATATTGCCTTAATAAAGTAGTTAAATAATTAAAGGACAGGAAATAAATCCTTAATTTCGCATTAACTTATTTTTAATATCATTTCCCCCTTTAACTCCTTACATCCTGGTTTGCATTCAAACCAATGACGGTTAGTATTGTTTCCTTTGGGTTTTGACGAGGCTAAAACAGACTTTTTCCTGTGCCTCCCTACCCTTTTGGAACAATCCTAAAAATTGACAAAAAATATACTTTGTTTCATCCCCTTACTTTTGTAATTGGTAACATATAGCCATCATACTGGTTTGCGGTTACCTAAATCTTTGTAAGTCGAACTATCCAAATTCATTGTCTCATGAAACAGCTAATACTTGTTATTACTGTGTTTTTGCCTCTTTTAGCCCCAGGACAAATAAATCGTGTCGATCTAAATATCCATGGGCCTTATAACAGACAAAACCTACCCCATCAATCTGCTCCACAGATGCTTCATCTCCATGGTTTAACACCGGACCAAACCTATCTGGTTTTGGTTTCAGATGGCGAAAAAGCAAGCAAGCATACATTGCAGCTGAATAAAGCTACGCTGAATAAAAGTCCGGAAAAAAATCAACTTAAATTCCAGGCGAATAGTAGCGAACAGAATCTCTATTTCCTGCCCGGGGGCCCGTATGACGGTAAGACAACCCTTACGGTGTATTGCGAGGATTGTGAAGGCAGCCGTTATGAAAAAATCATGGCTGGTATCACGACTACGGTTAATGAAGATATTGAATACCTGGTGGAAGAGGTTTTAGTAGATGGAGAATGTTTTAATATTTTTGGTATTAATTCACGTGGCGTTACCGGCCAGATCGGGACCTTTGACAATGGTACTTCTTCTATTGGATTTGAGGAGGGTATTATTCTTTCTACCGGTCATATTGCAGATGCTATTGGGCCCAATGATAGTACCAAGACTTCAACCCCTATCTCTTTTTTGTATAATGATCCAGATCTTCGACTGGCGACCAATGAGATTGCCAACCTATATGATGTTGCCATTATTGAGTTTGATTTTGTGCCTACTGTAGAGCAGGTTACTTTTGAGTACGTCTTTGCTTCTGAAGAATATTGCGAATATGTAAATTCCAACTTCAATGACGCTTTTGGGTTTTTTATTCGCGGCCCCGGAATTAATGGCAATTTTTTTATGAATTCTGACAACATCGCCCGTATTCCAGATAATGGGGATTTTGTGTCTGTAAATACCGTTAACTTATTTAATAATCCGACTTATTTTCACGACAATACCACGCCAAATGACACTTGTTACTCAGGAGAAGCCTTTGCCATAGATCTGGTAGAATACGATGGATTTACGACAGTGCTTACAGCTGTGGCCAATGTAACACCTTGTTCTACCTACCACATCAAAATGGCCATCGCTGACCTTGCGGATAAATATTTTGATTCAGCGGTTTTCCTGAAAGCGAAAAGCTTCCGGGCTGGTGCTCCAACCACCCTCATGGCCAGTGCGCAGGGAGAAATTGCCGTAGATACAGCCGTCGCACCATACGAAGGTTGTGGGAATGCTTTTTTAGTTTTTGAACGGATCACCAGTGACCTGAGTGAAGATTACGAAGTCAACTTTTCGCTCTCCCCTTCCAGTACGGCAACACCCGGGGTGGATTTCAGTATTTTACCCACCAGCATCACGATTCCTGCCGGACAAGCCACAGACACTTTATTTTTAGATATTTATGCCGACCAATTGGTGGAAGGAACGGAAAGCATTATCATCGACCTCGATGGTGCCTGTTCCTGTATCACCAGGACGGTGGAAATTGAAATCCATGATCCGCCGCCCATACTTGTGGGGCTTCAGGACCAATCAGCCTGTCTGGGTGAAACCGTTACTTTGACGCCGACAGTCTCAGGGGGAACACCCAATTATACCTTTGCCTGGAGCGATGGCACCGATGGGAGTTCAATAACCGTAACAACTGCCGAAACACCGGATACAATAACCTTTACGGCATCTGACATTTGTAGCGAAAGCCGGGATACCAGCGTTGTCGTTTCCGCCATTTATCCCCATGCTGAGCTTAGCGGCATCGATTCAATTTGTAATGGCAATCTCGCTGGTAGCTTACCGGTAGCATTTACGGGCAGTGCTCCCTTTGACCTCATATTTTCCATCGGTGGTGCTTTGGATACTATCACAGGAATTGGGACCACCCCATTTGATTTACCGGCCAATACCGTTGGCAACTACAGCCTGGTAGGTGTCCAGGAATCAGGATGCCCGGGCGTTGTCAGTGGTGAGGGAGAGATCGTCTTCCATGAAATATCCCTGGTAGTGGATAGTACAAATATCAGCTGTACCGGTGCCAATGATGGACAAATCCAATTGGCTGCTGAAGGTGGCACAGGACCTTATTTGTATGCCTGGAATCAAGGACAGCCTGATACTTCCAACCTCCAGGACCTGACTCCAGGGACCTATGAAGTCCTGGTTTCTGATGCTGAAGGCTGTTATGCTAGCTCACAAACCAATATTGTTGAACCCCAGCCATTGTCTATTTCAATTGCTTCCCTGGAAAATATTGATTGTGACCACCTCAATGGCGGAACCATCAGCACCTCAGTTAGTGGTGGCACTGGCACCTACAGCTACCTATGGAGCAATGATTCCACGGAGGCGGAGCTCACCAATCTGGCTATTGGCAACTATAGCCTTACCGTAACTGATCAAAATGATTGTAGCACGGAAGTTTCGAGGACCATTTCCAACCTTGTTGCCTATCCTCAGGCCGAGGCGGGGGTTTCAGGACTCATTAATTGTTATCAGGATGAAGTCATCCTTAATACCAATGGTTCCAGTACCGGCGCAGCCCTGGAATATGTCTGGCAGGATAACCTTGGCATGACTATCGGAACAGGATTGGCAGATTTGCCCTGGGATATACCAGGCACTTATCAGTTCATTGTTACAGATACGACCAACAATTGCCGGGATACGGCCACCACTGTGGTGCAAATTGACATTGCCACCCCGATTGTTGAAGCCGGACCACCAGACACCCTAAACTGCCTCATTACCAATATGTTACTAGATGGCAGCAATTCTTCAATGGGCAACGAATTTAGCTATAACTGGACCAGCCCTGATGGCCATATTATTGGCAATGCTCAATCGGATGCCATCACGGTGGATCAAGGAGGCTTATATTTTTTAGAAATCACAAATGAAGACAATGGCTGTAGCCAAATAGATTCCGTATTGATTACCCAGGATATGGTATTGCCAACCGTGGCTGTGGCTACTTTTGACACTGTAAATTGTTACCTGCCAGAGATCACCCTGGATGGAACAGCGTCCAGTTCTGGCACCCACATCACCTACGCCTGGAGTACCAACAACGGAACCATCACTTCTCCAGTTGATGAACAATCCATTCAGGTGCAGAGTGGAGGGCTGTATACTTTTGTGGTAAGCAACAACGATAACGGTTGTATTGATTCCCTACAAATTCCTGTCATGCAAAACCTTACCCTGCCCGTAGCCGAAGCAGGTGTCTCGCAGGAATTGAATTGTACTACCGACAATGCTACCCTGGATGGCAGCAATTCATTTGCTGATGGTCCTTTAAGTTTTGTTTGGCAAAGCCAGAATGGCCATTTTACAAGTGATTCTTTATCCTCGATCGTGGTGATTGACTCCTCTGGTTTATATGAATTAGCCATTACCGATCTGGATAATGGATGTATGAGCTACGATACTGTAATCATAACCGAGAATTTCAGTTATCCTGTTGCCGCTAATGACAGTACGGGTATTCTGAATTGTGTCACGCCCCTACTCCACCTCGATGCATCGACCTCCGTGGGCGGGGATCAATACCAATGGTCGACAAATATCGGTACTATTATCATGGGTGAAACCACCCCCATAGCCACCATTGATGCCCCTGGCACCTATACCCTGGTTGTCACCAACTCGCAAAGTTTTTGCCAGGATACCGCCCAATTTCTGATCAGTGAGGATGTCATCCTTCCTACCGTTTTAATCGACGCTCCAGAAGTGGAGGATTGTATTCTTCCTTCTTTTCAGGTGAATAGCACGGGATCAAGTCAGGGGCCTGAATTTCAATATTTGTGGACCAGTGAAAATGGAATCATTTTAGAAGGAGAGCAAGATCCCAATCTATTGATAGGTTCAGCCGGCAGCTACCAGCTTCTGATTGTGAATACAGCTAATGGTTGCCGGGATAGTGCTGATATTCAGGTTACGCTTGATCCTGGTATTCCAATTGCCATTGCCGGTCCACCTTCCACCTTGACCTGTAATCAGTTGGAAGCCACTCTTGATGGAAGTAACTCTACCATTACCAGCGTTATGACCTATCTTTGGGAAGGGCTGGATAATCCCATTGATACCAATGATCAAAGCCTGATTACGCAGGTTTATAATCCAGGTCGTTATATTCTGTCGGTGACGAATATAGAAAGTGGTTGCACCACCTCGGATACAGTGGTCGTGGCCATTGATACTTTGGCCCCTATATCCATTGCCGTAGCTGAAGATACCCTGACTTGTACCCGAAGCATTGCTCAATTATCTGCTAATGCTTCGAGTACGGGTCCAGAATTTTTATATAGCTGGTCATCGCCTGATGGCTTTCCTATCGAAAATGCAGATTCACCAGAGGCCAATGTCAGTACTCCAGGCACCTACCGGTTATCTATCACCGATATGTCAAATGGTTGTATGTCAGAGGATTTGGTAGAGGTCGTTATTGATACCCTTTTACCTATGGTAAGCATCCTGACGCCCGATACACTCACTTGTGCCGTGCCAGCTGTTAACCTTTTGGGTCAACCCCAATCTTCCCATGCCTTATCTCCGATTTGGACCACTAATAACGGCCATTTTGTCGATGGCATTAGCACCTTTACGCCTTTGGTCGATGAAAGTGGGCTTTATCATCTTTTAGTGACAGATCTGGTCAATGGGTGTATCCGTATTGTCAATGTTGAAGTCCCTGAAAATACAGTAAAGCCCAATGCTGAAGCTGGCCCTGAAGATTTATTAAATTGTGATATTACTTCGCTGCAACTCGATGGTTCAGGTAGTAGTTTGGGAGATTACTTTTACCAGTGGGAAACGGACGATGGGCATATCCAAACGGGAGCCAATGGATTGTTGCCATTGATTACGGAACCCGGAATTTATAGAATCATTGTTACAGATAATGTCAATGGTTGTCAAAGTATTGATTCAACGATCATTGATCAGGACATCGTTGAGCCAGTTATCAGCATTTTACCACCTGAAGAACTGAATTGTATTCGATTTAGCACAACCCTCCAGGGCAATTCTGACGAAACAAATGTTCCTTATCAATACCAGTGGATGGAGGCTAATGGAACCGTTATTCCTGGCGCCCAAAATCTAAGCCTGGAAGTGCAAAATCCAGGTATGTACCAATGGATGGTCACCAATACGGGCAATGGGTGTAGTGAAATGATCACCGGATTAGTGGTTCAGGATACCATGCCGCCTATTGCTGAGGCTGGGCCTACCGGCATTCTCACCTGCAAAACCAACGAAGTGCAGCTGGAAGGGGCTTCTTCTACCGGGGAGAATTATCGTTACCATTGGAGTGGTATTGGGGTAAACCCGGTTTCAGGCATAACCACCCAACGGCCCACCGTGAATACGCCAGGAATGTATACCCTGGTTGTCACTAATGATGCCAATGGTTGTACAGCCGAAGACCAGGTGGAAGTAATCGAAGAAATTCCGAGAGCAACGACCCTGAGTGTGGAAACGGGGCCTTGTCTTGATGATTTGGGCACTATTCTGATAGAAGGAGTTGAAGGAGGATTTGGTCCTTACCGCTTTTCAATTGATGGAGGTATCACCTTCCATGACGGGCCTGTTTTTTCTGGTTTGTCTTCAGGCGATTATCAAGTATTAGTCATGGATAAAAATGGATGCGAAATCATGGCCGATGCTTTCATTCCGGAAGGTCAGGGAGTGGAGGTCAGTCTTCTTCCGCAAGTGACGTTGGATCTAGGTGATACTTATCAGATGAATACCATTTTGAATGTACCCGTATCGACGCTTACCCAAATCAGTTGGTCACCAGTTGAAGGGCTTAGTTGCACCGATTGCCTGAATCCTATCGTCGCTCCCGAGCAAAGTATCACTTATCAGTTACAGGTTGTCAATGAAGACGGATGTTCAGGCACCGCTTCTATCAATCTATTGGTTGATCGACGGGCATCTATTTACATTCCCAACGGCTTTTCTCCCTATAACGAAGATGGCATTAATGATAGATTTTACATTTTTGCAAAAGAGGGCCTCATCAATAAAGTATTGACCTTCCGCGTTTTTACCCGTTGGGGTGAATTGGTATATGAAAATAGTGACTTTCAACCTAATGATCCGGCGCATGGCTGGGACGGCCTGAACAACGGGCGTCAAATGAACCCCGGGGTATTTGTGTACTGGACCGAAGTGGAATTATTCGATGGAACGATCGTCTTATTGAAAGGAGATGTGACTTTGGTGGATTGAGGGCATTGCATTTATCTTTTTAATTGGTATCTTTAGAGCATGTATTAAGACATTCAATGTCCGCACTTCTGCCCCGTCACCTAGCAAATTTATCGCCGATGAAGTCAGCTTTACCCTTTGTGTTATTGATGTTTTTTTTGCCGCTTCACTCACAAACAATCAGCATTCAAGTTGACCAACCCTATTTACGCACACCCATTGACCATCATGGCAAAATCCAGCAATTAGAATTATGTGGGTTAAAAAAGGGCAAAAGTTATACCCTCATCGCTTCAGATAAACAAAGGAATTGTACGCATAAAATCTCTATAGAAAACCCTACCAAATCCAGGCAAACAAGCCCAACACAAACCTATTTCATAGCAACCGAGAGCTGTCAGAAAGTCCGCTTTGAGCCGGGATGTTTAAGCCATGAAGCTGCTAGTCTATCCGTTTATTGTGAAGATTGTGAGGGCACACGTTATGAAAAAATCATGGCAGGCATCACTACGGCTAATAATAGCAATGCCCAGAATCTGATTCAGGATGTATTTATTGGTGGCGGCTGTTTTGAGGTAGCAGGAGCTTTTAAACGAGGAGCTACCGGTCAGATTGGGACGTTTAGCAATGGTACATCCTCTATAGGTATTGAAGATGGTATTATTCTATCCACTGGAAATATTGCCAGCTCAGCAGGGCCCAATCAATTTCCTAATACTGGTACTGACTATGGTATATTTTCCAATGATCCTGACTTAACGGAATTAACTGGTGGTACCTCCAGTATGTTTGATGTAGCTTCCATAGAGTTTGATTTTACACCCACGGTGAACCAGATCTCTTTTCAATATGTATTTGCTTCCGAAGAATACTGCGAATGGGTGGGTAGTCAATACAATGACGTATTTGGCTTTTTCATTCGCGGGCCTGGCATTAATGGTGACTTCTTTCTCAATGCTGACAACATTGCTGTTCTTCCCGGAAACGGGGATTATGTAGCCATTAATTCTGTTAATAGTTCCAGTAATCAGGGATTTTATCACGACAATAGCCCAAATACCACAGCATGTAGTACCGGTGAGCAATTCGCGCTGGGCACCATTGCCTATGATGGATTTACTACTGTATTAACGGCTGTAGCCAATGTGATTCCTTGTCAAACCTATCACATTAAACTGGCGATTGGTGACCGCGGAGATGGAGCTTTTGACTCTGCGGTTTTCCTTCAGGCCAACAGCTTTGCTGCGGGCTCAACGACCAATATGACTGCTACTATTTTAGGGCCTTCAGTGAGCCAAACAACGGCTTATGAATCTTGCGGTAGTGCTGTTGTCACCTTTGAGCGATTCACCAATGACCTCAGTGAAGATTTTGTAGTCAACTTCAGTTTGTCGCCATCAAGTACGGCCACTCCCGGAGTAGATTATAGCGCTTTTCCCACTACAATTGTTATCCCGGCAGGACAATCAAGTGTGTCCATTCCCATCGAGATTTTTGGCGATCTGATTATTGAAGGCATTGAAACCATCATATTGGAATTACAGGGTGCCTGTACCTGTGAATCGAACTCTCTGATCATAGAAATTATTGATCCGCCACCCATTGACTTGTATATGGCAGATATCCTTGTTTGTGAAAACCAAAGCACAACTATTTCTCCCAGTGTTTCTGGGGGCACACCGGGATATACCTATCAGTGGAGTAATGGGGGCACTGATGCCAGCCTTCAGGTTGATATCGGCACAGAACCTCAGCCCTATTCCCTGACCGTGACGGATGTTTGCGGCCAGGTCCAGGCTTCCGGACTGGTCGTTTATCCCAATGCGCCTGCCGCTGAACTCAGTGGGACAGATTCTATTTGCCAAGGCAACTTTGAAGCTGCACTACAGGTAGAATTTAGTGGTATTGGTCCGTTTGATCTCACTTATTCGGTGAGTGGTTTTGTCACGACCATAACCAATATCTATGCCAATCCATTTATGTTGCCAGCTGATTTACCAGGTACTTACCAACTGGTGAATGTTTCGGCTTCCGGTTGCCCGGGAGAAGTTTCAGGATTAGGAGAAGTAGGAATTGCTGAAGTAGTGGTAGATGTGGATGCAAATCCAGTTAGTTGTTATGGTGAGGCGGATGGAGAAATTCTATTGGCACCAACAGGAGGAACGGCTCCTTACTCCTTTAATTGGAACCAGGGACTTCCAAATGCTGACACGATTTCAGCGTTGGGGCCAGGAAATTATGCGGTGACTATCACAGACGCCACTGGTTGTGTTGCCAACACTACAGCCACCATCGAAGAGCCAGAAGAAATGGTCGTTAGTTTAATTGCCGTGGAGGATATTGATTGTACCAATGCCGATGGCGGAGAAATTGCCATTGCCGTCAGTGGGGGCAGCGGGGGATATACCTTTAACTGGAGCGATGGAAGTGTTGATTCCGTCTTAACCAATGCTGGAGCTGGAAATTATACCCTACTAGTTACCGATGCTTCGGGTTGTCAGGCTGAATTGGCCGCCACAATTGAAGATTTTATTGATTATCCTACGGCTGTGGCCAACGTATCTGGTGTAATCAACTGCCTGCAATCAGAGGTATTACTTGATCCCGAGGGCTCTAGCATTGGAAACGAATTCTCTTACGAATGGTTGGATGAAAGTGGGAGCCTGCTGAGTTCATCTCAAGATGCCCTTTCACAAGACCAGCCCGGTGATTATAGTCTAATCATTACCAATCAACAAAACCATTGTCGCGATACGGCTCAACTTACTGTTCTGCTGGATATCATTCCTCCTATAGCTGAGGCGGGCGTATCAGATACCCTGACCTGTACCCAATCAAGTTTTCAACTCGATGGTAGTCAATCCAGTACCGGCAATCATTTTGTTTATTCCTGGACCACTGAAGGCGGTCATTTTGTTGATACACCAAACGAGATGAGTCCAACGATTGATGGCCCCGGGCTTTATATTTTACAATTGACCAATAACATCAATGGTTGTGTGGATTTGGATTCGGTGACTATTGCTGAAAATACAGTTTCCCCTTTTGTGGAAATAGCGCCCCCCGGAATCATTAATTGTTATACCCCACAACTGACCCTTGATGGTAGTCATTCGGATACTGGTACCAATTATACCTATGCCTGGAGTTCTGATGATGGAACCTTTCTATCTACTACTGATTCCACTAGCGTCGACATTGCAGATGGTGGCCTTTATACTTTTATGGTTACTGATTTGACCAATGGTTGTATGACTAGCATGGAAATAAACGTTCCCGAAAACCTGGAGGTCCCTCTAGCTGATCCCGGCCTCTCCCAGGAATTGGATTGTGAAACCTCAACGGCCATGCTGGATGGTAATGGTTCCAGTACTGGCGGGGATATTACCTATTTATGGCAAACGGAAAATGGCTTCATTATTGGCGATTCTACCACACTCAACCTCACCGTAGGTGAAGCGGGAGATTACCAATTGATCGTAACCAATGTGGAAAATGGCTGTACCGCAGAAAATATAGTAAGTGTAATGGAGAACAGCAATGCTCCAATTGTTCAAGCCCAGGTTCACGGGATTCTGACCTGTGACCAAAATCAAATCACCATTGACGCAATTGGGTCGGACAGTGGCAGCCAGTTTGAAATACAATGGACAGGAAATAACGGCCAGGAGATTGTCAATCCTTCCAGCTTGACTCCTACCGTCAACGAACCGGGCGTTTATACCCTAAGCATTTTTAATGTAGACAATAGCTGTTTGAGTACGTTGAGCTTACCGGTCAGCCAAAATATTGTTGCCCCCACCATTGATGTGGGACCGGATGGATTGATTAATTGTTATGAACCAATTTTCAACCTGGAAGGCTCGATTACAGATGCTGGACCGGATTACCAAATCAATTGGATAAGCCCTATTGGAATCATTCCTGGTGCCAATGGTCTAAGCCAGTTGGTTGATACTCCAGGAACCTATCTTTTTTCAGTACAAAATAATGTCAATGGTTGTTTAAGCCAGGACTCAATTACCGTCGCAGCAGATCAAATTCCACCCAATATTACTGCCGGACCGGATATGGTCCTCAATTGTGCTACGCCAAGTCTTAACTTACAGGGTAATCTCCTACATTCACTGCCCAATTTTGAGTTGGTATGGCAACTTCCGGATGGAATGGTCTTACCTGAAGAGGATATCTTTAATCCAACCATCGAAGAACCCGGCCAATACCAGCTAACCGTTACCAATCTGGAAAATGGGTGTTCAAGCCAGGATGAAGTGCTTATTGCTGCCAATTTTGCCTATCCCGAAGCGGACGCTGGTTCACAAATGACCTTAAACTGCGATGATACTACACTGACAATAAATGGTTTAAATTCATCACAAGGCAATTTATACAGTTACAATTGGACCACATCTGATGGTCATTTATTAGCCGATAATACAACACTGCAACCTCAGGTTGACGCTCCGGGGAATTACCAACTCATTGTGACAAATACCGAAAGTTTTTGCCGCGATACAGCTAGTGTGAGCATCTTACAGGATATCCAGTCTCCCATCGTAAACATCGCTCTACCTGAAGAGCTGACCTGCGAAAGAACGACGATTCAGCTCGACGCTTCGGGTTCAAGTAACGGGCCTCAATTTGAATACACCTGGAGTAGTCCGGATGGCCATATTATTAGTGGGGGCAACAACATCACTTCCCTGGTAGACGAACCCGGGATGTACCAATTGTTAGTTTACAATCAAGAAAATGGGTGTACTGCTCTGGCCCAAACCCAGGTCACCCGCGATCCGAATATTCCGGTTGCGGATGCCGGCCTTCCACTCACACTCACTTGCACCCAGACTACGGGTATGCTGGATGGTTCGGGTTCCAGTGCCGGTGCAAATGTGATCTACAATTGGGAAAGCCTTGACGGCAATATGCTGAGTGATCCCAATCAACTTTCAATAATGGTTGACCATCCGGGATTATTTGTGTTGCATGTTACCAATCTCGATAATAACTGTATAGACAGGGATACTATTCCAGTCAGCATTGATACGCTTGCACCTTTGGCCATAGCTAATGTAAATGAATTATTGAGCTGTAGCCAAACGACCGTCTCACTTTCAGGAGCAGGATCGAGCAGTGGAGCAGCATTTTCTTATAACTGGTCCTCCCCTATTGGCAATAGTATACAAAACCCCTCTTCTCTGGAACCAATCATTTCCATTGATGGCATTTACCACCTACAGGTAGTTAATGAAAATAATGGTTGTATTTCGGAAACGGAAGTCAATGTCGGCATTGACACCCTGGCACCATTGATAACAATTGCCAACCCAGACTTGCTAACCTGTAGCCTCACTTCACTTGAACTATCCGCCCAGACGCAGGCTGCACATGATTTTGTCGCTTCCTGGTCGACCACAAACGGTTCCATTATTGAAGGAGGAAATAGCCTGACGCCCCTTATTGAAGAACCCGGTAATTATCAGCTGCTCATTGAGGATATCATAAATGGCTGCTCAACTACGACCAGTATAACTGTTGATGAAAATGTAACCATACCAGATGCCGTGGCTGGTGCAGATAACCTGTTGACTTGTGCCGTAACCGCACTGCAACTTGATGGCAACCAGAGTAGCAACGGACATCATACCTATCTTTGGACCACTACTGAAGGCAATATTCAGTCTGGGGAACTTGGTTTGTCCCCCACCATTACCGCTCCGGGAAGCTATACCCTTGAAGTAACAGATACAGAAAATGGATGCCAAGCAACTGATGTCGTTACCATCAATCAGGATGTCGATTCTCCTCAAATCAGCCTGATTCCTCCTGCCCAATTGACTTGTTTGGTCAATGCCGTGCCTCTCAATAGTCAAACTGATGAAACAACAGATGCATACACTTTCCAATGGTACAATGACAGTGGTTTGCCTATTGCCAATGCAACTGAGCAAAATTTAAACGTAACGCAGGCAGGTACCTACCAGCTTGTGGTAACCAATACGGTCAATGGCTGTTCAGAAACCATCCAAGGAACAGTAGAACAAAATATCCAACCCCCTACTGCTGAGGCGGGAACTTCCGGAATTTTGACTTGTAAAACCACCGAGCTTTCCCTGGATGGAGGAGCTTCTTCAAGTGGACCTGGCTATACTTATACCTGGCAGGGTAATGGCCTGATTAATGGCATGAATTCACTCCAACCCGTCATTAACCAGCCTGGCATGTACACCCTGATGGTAACGGATACCGGTAACGGATGTACCGATGAAGACCAGGTTGAGGTCATCCGGGAAGTCCCCAGAGATGCCAGTCTGACTATTGACCCAGGGCCTTGTGTAGGTGATTTTTCCTCTATACAGGTCGAAACCGTGGAAGGAGGCTTTGGCCCCTATACCTATTCTATCGATGGAGGGTTTTCATTTCAAGCTACGCCTTCTTTCCCTCGTTTGGAGGCTGGTCTTTACCCGGTTGTGGTCAGGGATAGAAATGATTGCGATTTCAGTATGACCGCTCACCTACCTGAGCCTTTGGATTTACAGATAAACTTGGACCCCCAAATTACGATCCACTTAGGAGAAACCGTCAACTTATACGCCCAGGTCAATATCCCGGAATCACAAATCAGTAGTATCACCTGGATTCCAGGAGATAGCCTTTCCTGCAATGATTGTCTCAATCCTATTGCCCGACCTACTCATAGCAATAGTTATTTGGTTCAGGTAATCAGTGAAGAAGGTTGTGAAAGCACCGCAACTGTTGCCCTGCGGGTAGATCGGCGACCGGCCATTTATATTCCCAATGCCTTTTCTCCTAATAATCAGGATGGGACCAATGATCGCTTTTATGTATTTGCCAAACCGGGATTTGTGAAAAAGGTCAACTCCTTGATGGTGTTTAACCGATGGGGAGAATTGGTATATCAGGTTTACAATTTCCCGCCCAATGACCCGCAATTTGGTTGGGATGGCAAACATCGGGGCCAATTGCTCAATCCAGCAGTATTTGTTTATTGGACAGAGGTGGAGTTGATTGATGGCACCGTGCTATTGTTGAAAGGGGATGTTACTTTGGTAAATTAAGTGCCTATTTAAAGGCCACAAGCAGATGATAGTTAAAAATCTGCCCCTTTTTCAGGAATAGTTCTTGTTGAATGGCACACTCCCGGGATTGTAGCATATTTCTGTATTCATCAAGATCATATTGGTGCGGATGCAGGATATCTCCCGGAAGTAAGCGAAATATTTTCTTGAGCACCTCATAATTGTGGGTATCAATGGATAGCAGCAATTGGCCGCCAGGTTTTAGTGCACAAATCAGCCGATCCATCGCTAGCTCAATATTGGCAACATGATTGATCGCATTCAGGCAAAAGATTGTATCATAGGTATTTTCTGCTTCCAGGTTTTCCAAAGCAGCATGAATGAAATTTACCTGGGGATAATCCGACCGGTTAAAGTGGGGTAAATTGGCCTCATAAGCATCCAGCAGGGGATCAAGAGCATCAATTTCCACATTTTTTAATACCATAAAAATTCCAGCCGGGCCACAACCGGCGTCGAGGACCTTACTTCCTGGCTTGGGTATAAAAGCCGCTTGACGCAATACTCGATTCCAATATTCCCGTTTTTTTCCAAGATAAATGATTGGTTCCTGCTTTCGCAAATAGGACTGCCACCAACGAATTTCAGCAGCTTGCGCTATTTTCCATCTTAGTTTCGAGAACATTGGATTGCATTTTTGAAAAATGGTACCTTTACCGCAAATGTAATAGATAATGTTATTCTCAATAGGTACCAAGGTTAAATTTCTACATAGCAGCGATGAAGGAGTCGTCACCGGGCTACTATCAGAGGAGATGGTCAATGTGCTGTTGAAAGGTGAAGACATGGAGATTCCGGTCTTTGTAGAAGACTTGATCCGTATTGAGGATGAGCAACCTACGGTGAAAGCAAAAATTGTTCCCGGGCCCAAGCCTAAAACCATTACTCCCCCAGAGTCGCCACCAGCAGAGATCCAATATACCATCCTCAAAAGTGTCGGTTTGCAATTGGCCTTTGAGCCTATCCCACATAAAGATGGCACGGTAGAGAAGTATAAAATCTTCTTGATCAATGACACCAAATATCATTTACTGGTGACTTTTGTCCTCTACCTACAGGGACAACAGAAGATTCGCTTCAATGGCAAATTAAACGGTGTTGCCCTGTTGCCCGTAGGTGAATTGGCCTTTGATCAACTCAACGATGGCCCTGAAGTAAGTATCGAATCCTGGAGGTTGACCACAGAAGGTACAGGTAGTAAACTGGAAAAGAAACTCAAAATTAAGGCCAAACAATTTTTCAGGCGGAAGGTTACGGCGCCACTGCTCAATAAACCCGTGCATTTATTTCGCATTTTTGAGGACCTAAAAACGTCAGATTTCCGCAATCCTAAAAGTGAAGACCTTCAATCGTACACAAAACGCAATGTACGCCCTTCGGCCAAACCTCCTGAGTCTATTTACAATCTTTTTGATGTCCAGGAATTTGCAGAATTTATTCCCGAAATCGACCTGCATATTGAAAAGCTGGTGGCCAATTCCACCAAGATTAATAAAGGAGAAATTCTACGCATTCAAATGGCCCATTTTGACAACTATCTTCAGCAAGCCATCCGCCTGGGTGTCGAGCGGGTTTTCATCATCCATGGGGTTGGTGAAGGCAAACTCCGCGATGCCATCGCCACTCGCTTGTTAAACAATCCGGAAGTGGTTTCTTTTAAGAATGAATACCATCACCGCTATGGTTATGGGGCTACGGAGGTGTTGTTTTAGCGCATGTTTGACTGGAAGAATGACGGCTTGCTCTTCCATTAATTCCTATAGATTATTTTGCACCATCCTTCTTATTTTCACCGCTTTTTCAAAGTGGTCAAGCTTATGCTTCATAATCCACCACTCGGCAACTTCCATTAATAGTTTTGGATTGTCATTTTTATTAGCGAAAAAGGCATAAAATGAAAGTCCTACATCCACTCCTTTCTTTTCAATTTTCTTATCGCAAATTTCAATTATTTTTTGCCTTATCATTTCATTCATTGTTTTCAATAGTTATGGCTGTTTTTGATCTTTTCTTTTCTTTTGGTAATATTCTCTGCTTGCTATGTAAATCACCTTTTCGATTTCAGCATAAACGCTCCCCTCTTTATCGGTTAGGTTAACACTGAGTTTGAAGTCTTTTTCTTGATCCTGATTTATTTCCTGCTTAATTTGTTCAAGCAGCTCATCTGTTATCTTGAATGCTGCAAACAGGGTCTTATTGCCTGGCTTTCTGAATCTAATAGTGGCAGATTTATCCCACACTACATAATTTTTACCCAGTATATTAATAAGCTGAACCATATAGATGCCGTCCACACAACTGTACATGTGTCCACCATATATTGTTCCCACATAGTTTTTTGTTTTATAATTTAGGCGCAATTTAATTTTCACATACTTCAAATCATCACTTACCTCGATCAACCGTCCTCCTGTTCTTCGGTACATCGGAGAAAGGTTAAACAATATTTTAAACAACCGCCCTCGGCCAATGATGCTCGATATTTTATTAAATAATTTTCCCATCTTATCTTTCAGTTATTTCTTATTTTTCAAAAAACCCATCCATATAACCAGAGAGCTTGCTGAATCTGAAAAAAGGGCATGAATTTCACCAGCAACCATATAGCTGTAATTGGTTGTCGTGAAAAGCCAACCAGCATTGCAAAATTGCAGGCATTGCAAGAAAAAAACTAATAATTTCGCTTGATCTATGTTAGGTTATTTTTCCTAATTCTACTGAGACTTTCAGGGTGTATACCCAGATACTTTGCGATTTTAAAAGGAATATCCTGTACGACTATCACAAAACCGAGGCCATCACCAATGCTTTGGGCATACATTTCAATCTCAAGCGGCGCAAAGGGCGCCAAGATAACGCTGAGAAGATAGGCCAATTTTCACTCCCCGCTCCCTGCATCTCTCCGATGAATAAAATCAGAAGAGCTACTCCGTTTTTCCTCAATCAACCCCAGCAATTCCAACAACCCACCACACCGAAAATCCGCTAACTTCTCCGGTTGTTTGCTTTCCAGATCATCAACTTTCTCCACTTCTTCCGGGTTAGTCATGATCAAAACGGTAGTCATACCCAGGTTTTTACCAAATTGAAGGTCCGTAATGGAATCACCTACCATTAGGGCATGTTCAAAACTGATTTGCGGGAAATGCTGCTTTGCTTTTATCGCCATGCCTGGTGCTGGTTTTCGGCAATTGGGCACCTGAGTATGTAACTCCGGGCAGTGAAGCAGGAGGTCAAAGTTGCCTCCGAGCCGCCGTACTTCTGCCTGCATATTT
Organism: Saprospiraceae bacterium; assembly: GCA_021604865.1. Lineage (GTDB taxonomy): Bacteria > Bacteroidota > Bacteroidia > Chitinophagales > Saprospiraceae > BQJU01. The sequence continues at coordinate 106,801 of BQJU01000006.1, forward strand.
CCATGAATCGCCGCCAAGTCTTCCTCACTCATCAGGCCCTTTTTTATGCCTTGTTGGTTGGTCACCAGAATGGTTTTTCCAAAAAAACGATTCAGACCAGCAATCGCCTTCGGCACACCAGGCAACCACTCAAATTCGGCCCATTGCCTTACATATCTTCCTGGCAAACGGCGGTTGATCACCCCATCACGGTCGAGGAATAAGGTGGAATGTGGGTAGGCCAGAATTTTTTGTAATGAATTCATGATCGATAAATTACGCAGTTAACGGGTAAAATGTACCAGATTATTCCTTTAAATCAGGATGAAATACGGATAAAATGGGTTTTCTCCAGGTTCAGCTTTTCCTGTCGAACATCGCTTTTTCTACCAGTTCACAGATCAAATGCCCTAGCATCATGTGGGCCTCCTGAATGCGGGGTGTATCGCTGGAAGGAATATTGATGAGGTATTGGCAGTGTTGAGCAAGATCGCCTCCGGTAGCTCCGGTCATTCCAACTACCAACATACCACAATCCCGGGCTGCTTTGGCAGCATTGACAATATTGGATGAGTTGCCGGAAGTAGACATGGCAAAAAGGACATCGCCTTTTCGGCCGGCTGCCTTTACCATACGGGCGTAAGCTTCGGCAAAGCTGTAATCATTGGTCACTGCAGTCAAAAAGGAGGTATTGACATGCATGGCCTCAGCAAACAAGGGAGGACGATCAAAATAAAAACGCCCCGATAATTCTGCCGCCAGGTGTTGAGCATCGGCGGCACTACCACCATTGCCACAAAACAGCACTTTGCCATCTTGTTTAAAACAGGTAATACAAACTGCAATCACTTCTTCTACCGTATTCAGCAAGTCTCCACTTTGCAAAACCTGTTGTTTGACGGCAATACTGTCTTCAATCATTTCCTGAATTCTCGGATCCATCTGCAACTTTATTTCTTGATTTTTTGCAATAAAACTTCTACCCCCTCAACCAGATTCTCCCACGAGAATCGGCTTTTATTTTCCCGGACTCCTGCTTCCAGGACCGCTTGTCTATTTTTTTCAAAATAATCAACCATAGCATCGGCTATCGCTTGAGGATCGACGGGTACGACATATCCGACTTTTCCGTGTTCTACAATTTCCGGTAGCCCGCCCACATTTGTGACCACCATGGGTTTGTCAAAATGGTAAGCCATTTGGGAAATGCCACTTTGGGTGGCCGTTTTATAGGGTTGAACCACCAGTTCCGCTGCTCCAAAATAGTATTTCACGGCTTCGTTGGCGATAAATTCGGTTTTGCTGATTACTCTCGATTCCAGGCCCAGGTCGGTGATCAGTTTTTCGTAATATTCCTGATTGCCATAATATTCTCCGGCCAGTAGCAGGCGTACGTCCATTGCCGCTAGGCGTTGATCGGCCAATGCTTTTAGCAATAAATCCAGTCCTTTATAATCGCGGATAAATCCAAAAAAGAGGATGTAATGGCCAGCTTTCGGAAGCTTCAGGTGTTGGATAGCCTTATCTGTATCCACCTTTTCGCCATAACTATCATAAATCGGATGTGGTCGAAATTCTATGGGTTTTGAGGGCGTAAATTGCCGTAGGTCATCGGCCACTGATCGGGACATGACCAGAAAGGCATCAACGGATCCGACAAAATATTGCGTGAATGGCCGGTCTCCAATGCGTTTTTCATGAGGGATTGCATTGTCCACCAGTGCAACAACCTTAGTATGTCCATTGGTCCGGGCAATGCGCAGAATGGTGCCCAGGCTAGGCCCCATAAAAGGCAACCAGTAGCGAACGATGATCAGGTCGGGTTTTTCGCGGCGCAGGGCATTACCCGTGGTTATCCAATTGAGTGGATTGACGGAATTTACCCGGGTTTCAATATCCAGGTTTGGCGGCGGCGGGTCATCGGTAAACTGGGTTTTTCCAGGAAAGAGGAATCCAGGATATTGTAGACTAAAAGAAACGATTTTCACCTGGTCGCCAGCAGATTGTAATGCATAGGCCAGCCGTTCAGAGGAAGCTGCTATGCCTCCACGTAAGGGATACGCCGGAGAAAGGATGACTATTTTTCTCATCTTCTTTGACCAATGCGTTTTTCAATGAGGTAATCGTTGCGATCCGGTACATTACGGCTGATCAATTCTGCCAAAAAGCCCGTGGTAAAGAGAACCGTACCAATAATCATACACGTCAGGGAAATATAGAAGTAGGGATTGTTAGTGACCAATATGGTGGGCAAGCCCTTGCTTAAATGGATCAATTTGTTCAGCCCGATAAATGCAGCCGACAGGAAGCCAATCAAAAAAACAAAGCTCCCAATCATACCAAAAAAGTGCATGGGGCGTTTGCCAAACTTGGAAATAAAAGTTACCGAGATCAGGTCTAATGGCCCCCGGATAAAACGCTCCAAGCCAAACTTGGTTTCCCCGTACTTGCGTTCCTGGTGTTGTACCACCTTTTCCCCAATCTTCTTAAACCCAGCCCATTTGGCTAAGACCGGAATATAGCGATGCATATCACCGTATATCTCGATGCTTTTGACCACTGCATTGCGGTAAGCCTTAAGCCCACAATTAAAATCGTGTAGTTGGATACCTGTCATCCGACGAGCAGTCCAGTTGTAGAATTTACTAGGGATATTTTTGCTTAAAACCGGATCATAGCGCTTTTTTTTCCATCCGGATACCATATCAAAGCCTTCTTCCTTAATCATTTTGTAGAGCTCGGGGATCTCCTCTGGATTATCTTGCAAGTCAGCATCCATGGTAATGACCACCTCACCTTTAGCTACTTCAAATGCGGTATTTAGAGCAGCAGATTTTCCGTAATTCCGGCGGAACTTAATTCCCCGGACAGTAGGGTTTTCCGCTACCAATTTTTCGATGACTTCCCAGGAATTATCCTTACTACCATCGTCGACCATGATGATTTCATAATCAAAATCATTGGTCTCCATGACCTTGCGTATCCAAGCCTCTAATTCTGGCAGGGACTCCTCCTCATTGAGTAGTGGAACAACGACTGAAATATCCATTTACTTACGATTTAAAAGTCCTGCTACTACTAAGGCCAGAAAAAATCCACCAATCAGGCTGTAGCTATAGTTAAAAAAAATCTTTTCCGGCGTTAAGCTCAAATCCATTTCTTCTGGTTTTCCTTCATACATAGGGTGACTGGCCAGAATTTCCCTTTGCAAATCGATCATGGAAGGCTCTATATGTGTCAACAGCAGGTAATAAAACACAAAAAAGAAGGCATTGGCTATCACATAAACGGTAAATGCCCGACTCAGGCCCTTGCGCAAATCGGCTTTGTCGTCTTCTGGTCTCGCCACTTTGATCATGGCCCAGATGAAGATCAACAAAGAAGACCACCACACCCAGGGGCTAAAAAAGAAGGCCTTTGAAAGAAAGTAAAAAAGCAGGAAGTAGGCGACTACACCTACCCCTGCTATTATTCCGTATTTTAAACTTGGGTCTATTTTCATCAACTTATCCAAATACTGGTGGATCTTTTTTCATACTGTAACCAACAATCAAAGATAAAATTGCGCCAAAGAAGGTGCCAACTGCAAAGATAATTAATTGTCCTTTGCCTTCCATCATCCATTTTGCCCAATCCAGGCTCACTTCGATTTGTTGTTCTGAAAATCCACTTTTTTCATAAAATTCTTCAGAAGATTCCAAAATCTCATTGATATATCCAGGGTCAATCATATGGATATATAGATAAGCAAACACCGAATTGATTACTGCCGCAACCAGTGATGTCAAAAAAGCGACGGTAAAAGCTTTTCCAAATGTGATAAATCCATTCTGGTTGGCATCGCGATGATCCCGAACGGCATATACCATTATTAACACATAAATAGCCACTACAATGGCAAAATTCAGGTACCCTAAAGCCGCTCCTGCAGAAGGTTTTGATAAACCAAAAACAAAATTAACTAAAGAATAGATGATCAGGACCAGGCCTCCAATCATCCCGAACCGGATAATTGTTTGTTGTGGAGAGGCATTGGCGGGTTCCATTTGAGGATTGTCTAAAGTACTCATGATAATTAGTTTAAAGATGGTTAATAGATCCAAACTAATAAATTCCTGTTGTCTCTTCTCCTTTTTTCTACGAAAACGATAATTTGATCGTTTTGGGGAAAGGGTTAGATTTTTAATCCCTTGTTGAAAACCGCAATTACTTTGCCTCGTAAGCTTTTTTCCAAAAATGGAGAGTTGCGCGACAGTGATTGCAATTGATCCGCCGTAATCGACCATTCTGCTTCCGGGTCAAAGAGTGTCAGGTTTGCCAATCCGCCCACTTCAATTTTAGGAACCGGTAGGTCAAATATCCGACGAGGTGCCAGGGCCAGCTTTTCGACCAATTCTTCTGTACTTAACAACTGGCTGATTGCAGCATAAGCCGTTTCCAGGCCTATCACACCAAAAGCGGCATAAGGGAATTCCAAGTCTTTAACTTCCTGCTCCAAGGGCACATGGTTGCTATTGATCAGGTCTATCGTTCCGTCCTTGAGGCCAGCCAGCAAAGCTTCCCGGTCTTTAGCTTCACGCAATGGGGGCGATACTTTATAATTAGTGTCAAAATTTAGCAATTCCTCATCGTCAAATACCAGATTCATCACGGCAACGGAAGCCGTCACATCCAGACCTTTCGCTTTAGCCTCCCGGATAAGTTCCACCGAACGGGCACTGGAAACATTGGTTATGTGCAATCGGGAATTGGTATATTCTGCAAGAAATAAATCGCGCTGCACCATGATCTCTTCCGCCAATGCGGGAAGTCCTTTCAGACCTAAAGTCAGGCTATTTAAACCTTCATTCATCTGCCCCTTACCGGCAATAGTATGGTCTTGTGGCTGATTCATCACCAGGCCACCAAAAGCTTTGACATATAACAAAGCGCGCATCATCAATCCGGCATGCTGCAGGGAATGATTGCCATCAGAAAAAGCTACTGCTCCAGCATGGTGCATGTCGATCATCTCCGTGATGTCTATGCCTGCACAATCCTGTGAAATGGCACCAATGGGGTGAAAATCCACCAAACTGTCCTGTGTTTTCCGAAGCAAATAAAAGACCTCGGGTTTGGAATGAATCACTGGATGGGTATTCGGGTAACTGGCAATGGCCGTATATCCCCCACGGGCTGCGGCTGCGGCTACAGATTCAAGGGTTTCCCGGTGTTCAAACCCCGGCTCGCCGGTTTGTACGCCCACATCCATCCATCCAGGAGAAAGAAAGGCTTTACCGGCTTCAATTACCTTGGCTTTAGGATCGCTAAGCCCTTGTCCTATCTGGTCAATTTTGCCATTTTTAATCAATAAATCGATCACCTGTTTATGGTGTGAGGACTGAGGATCGAGAATGGTAGCATTTTTAATCAACCAATTCATGCGGAATGGAAATTTGGGCAAAAATAAGAAATCTAACGGGAGAACCAGCGATTGTCATTAAACAAATACTGATCCGTTTTTTTGTAAAGATGGGTAGTCACCGGTCGTATCAATAGTTCATCTAACCAAAGCGCATTGTCTTTAAGTGCTTTATTTTGTATCGCGATCCTGATTGAACTTCCAGGCTGCTGTTGGCAATACGCCATCTCCAGAAGCCCCCAACCGTTATTATCAAAGGCTGCAAGTAATTCCCAACATTGCCATTTTTTTTGCTGTACGACCTCTCCAGATTCATCCTGATATTCTTCCAATATAAATTCTGTTCGCGGATACAAGTCCTGTTCCAGAAACATCCAGGTAGAGATTTGGAAGCAATTGGTATCTGCCTGTGGAAAAGCGCCTTCATATATTATGCGTTCTTGCTGCACTGTTGCCTGAAAGCCGCCCTGTCCCATATAGGGTTTGTCAGAAACCTGGTCATCAAAAGAAAAATAGAGCGATTGATTCAGGCTATCTGATTGCAAAAAACCATCCTTCTCGTATAAGTCTCCAGCATCAACTTGTTGCTTAATTTCTTCTTTCCTGGCGGCGATACGGTCAGTAAAATGTCGCAAAGGCAGGTTGTAAAAAAGAAGGTTATCTTTCTGGAATATGGGCGCTAAGCCTTCCCGCAAGGGTTCATAGTTCCGGTTTTCGCCAGCGCGATCTTCATCCCAAACCATCAACAGAGGTTTCTGGTTGGGAAAATCGCTCAAAATGCGGGGAAGCCGATAAGGCTCCGTCACCAACTGGATTTGATTGAGGGTTTGCCCCAATGATGTCCGTGTTAACATGGCTCCGGTAGTAGGCAACCCGGTTTGAAGGGAGAGGGTCTCAGATTTTTGTCCGATAAATCCACTCAGGTGCCACCAGAAATTGTCGGACCCAATATTGTAGTATGGAATGGGAAGAATGGCTTGAAATTCCTGATAATTAATATCGGTAATTTCTGTAAAACCTTTCCCTGGAGTAAATTCCTCTATGGCATCCAGGTCAAAATTTTTGGATTGCACATTCCAAAAGGCTTCCAGGCTCAAAACCATCAAGGCCAATGCCAGCAGCACTTTTTTCCAACGCTCATCTCCACTCGCCCAATGAAACAGCCAGGTAAATGCCACAATGCCCATCGTATAATAAAATACCCAGGCAAAACGCCCAATGGAGCGAAATTGGCGAATCGGGCCGGCAAAATCCAACAGAGCATCAAACCCAGGAAGGATAAAAGGCAAACCAAAAGCAAATAGCATTATGGCCAATCCTGTGTAAAAGATATTATTGAGGTAATCGACTTTTTCCAGAGGCAGCTGAACAGCTGGTTTTCGAAATAAATGCCTGACCCAAGGCAGCACAATAACCGGTATCACCACCAAACTCACCAATCCGATGTACGCTTGGCTTTCAACACCTACTCGCCGAAGATAAATCAAATGATCGCTAAACCACCGAAAATGGGGCAATTCCGGGTTGTAAAAGATACCTGCTGGAAATGCACGATAGATAAAAAAGCCCCATGGAGCATCTGTTCTGTCCTGAACAGGGTCATTGTAATACATCCAGAAAACAAAGAAAATCAGCGGTACCAAAAGCTGGATAGAAAAATGTAAAGCATAAACCGGCAATCTGGCCCAAACTCGTTTTTGCAGGTAACGGAAAAAAAAGAAACCTCCAATGGTAAAGGCCATGATGGCAAAATAGTAAAAATGAATCAGCGAGTAAACCCACACCACCAATGCCATGTAGATACTCCATTTCCAATGCATTTTTTCATCAAAACGAAGCAACAAATAAAGGACCAATACCAGCACTTCCGGGTGCCCCAACCCATAGTGGAATCCAATTCTGGCCAACTGTGGGGCGAGAAAAGTAAGGCCAATGGCAATTAATATGCTGTACCAATCCGGCAGTTTCAATTTCCGAAAAATCAGGTATAAAAATACAGCACAAAGTAAAATGCCCAGCAATAAGAAACAATTGAAAATGCCAATGGCATAGGGCGTAATATCAAATAGATTGCGGTTGATAAAACGAAAAGCATTGGAAAGAAGCGGTTGGGTATCAGCGGGCACCACATGTTCTCCATAGGGATAATTCATGCCCTCAAAATGGGAATAGGTCTGATCAAACTGGATATGGTAAAGGAGCGTGACATAAGACTTGTAGCCGTCACCCCAAGGTTCGATCACCCGGCTATTGGCATAGCGGGAAAAATCTTCAAACTTCGCAGAAATCAGAAAAATGGTTAATAAAATCAATACCCACAACCCCCATTTTCCGAAAATGTTTTTGGTCATGCTGGCTGTTTTTATGCCTTCCAAAATCGAAGCAGCAATATTTCAAAGGCTAAAAACAATAAGGCCAGAATGATACACCACCGCCAGAGAACGATTCCCTGGCTACGTTCAGCAATGATATTCGTAATCACCGAATTATCATCCGCCCGGATCACACTGACCACGTCTCCTACAAAATCTTGTAAGTCAGATTCGTTGTAATATTCCAATACCGACTCCTTACGGTCGTAGTTGAATGCAAAATGATCCAGTGTTTCCTCCGGGTTGAGGAATGACCTGTAGAATCCCGCTTCGGGAATTTCGTTATTGACGGCCAGAAAGACTTTTGAACCGACAACCCTTTGTTCAGGAATGAATTCTTCTGTTTTTCCTTTTAGCTTATACACGATATCGCCACTGGTAGCGAGGTGGTCTGTTTCCAACACTTCATCCCTTCCAATGGTATAGGCAATGGGTTTGCGGATTCCCGAGGAGATGGCCATTTTGTATAACATGGGAATAAATATTTCACCATTGCGAACCAGGTCACTGTATTCATCACTTATCGGCGCGGCACTTAGGTATAAATTCCCCTGCCCCACCTGATATTTTAGCAGCAGCTGATTACCATCGCGATAAGTAAGTAAGGGTTCTCCTTTGCGGTTGCTAAAATCGGTCAACCGAAAATTCCCCTGTGTTACGGGCAACTTAAGATTAGCACTTTTATTTTCAAAAACCCCATTAAAGACAAATTCGTCAGTATTGACATTGCCTACCCGGCGCTCCTGCACTTCAAAGGATTGCAATTCATCAGCCGGGAAGCTCGCCAGAAAAGACTGGTAGGTCCCAATATTGGCATTACGATTGGGAAAAACGAGTAAATTGCCTCCGTTTTTCACAAATTGCACCAGTTCAAAAGCCAAACCAGAAGAAACCGTATTGAGCTCATTGGCAACAATCAACTGGAAGTTGGAAAATTGTGAATAATCAAGATTGCGGCTATTCAGCGAGGTCAGCTTGAAAGAATTGATGCCCGAAAAAGCAGCATCAAGATAACGGTTTGGCTGCTCTTCATTGATCACCAATACCTTGATCTCCTCTGCTACTTTAAATGTAAAATAATATTTATCATCAAACTGGATGGGGTAATCCGTTATGGTCAGCTCCGCATCTTGCCATCCGGTTTTCAGGATACTGATATTGACGGTATCCAATACAGAAGAATGGGCCGGTATGGTCAGGGTTCCTACAGGCTTGGTTTCGTCACCCTGTCGACTGGTCAGGCGAATATTGTCAACATCCTCATTGCTCAGATTACGAACCCGCACAACCAGGGCATTATTTTGATTCATCATCTGCACCGGAGCTTCAAACCAGGCGGAATCAATACTTATGTTGCGCTCCTGGACCGACTGCAAGGGAATCAGGTTGATGGCTACCGATGTATCCTGATAGTTTTCAATATCGGTGATATTTTTTTGAAAATCAGAAATGACATAAGACATCAGGTTTTCGGATTGTCCATCGGATAAGGCCTGGTTCTGACGTACCAATACTTTAGACAATTCTTTAACAGAGGGGGTAGGTTTGATCTCCTCAATCAGGCTGAGTGCATCTTCCTGACTGACAAGCCTCTGGTGGCGGCCTTCAAAATCATTGGTCAATATCTGAAAAACATCGTCCGGCTGATAAGCTTCTATTATTTCACGAGCACGTTGGCGGGCTTTTTCCAAAAGAGGCACATCCTGACTCAAGGCATTCATACTGAATGAATTATCTATAAAGATAGAGATAGCCTTGGTACCTACTTTAACTTCTTTGTCAACTGGAATGAAAGGTTGGGCAAAAGCCAACACTAAAAAGGCCAATGCCAAAAGGCGCATTAATAGTACCAGTAAGTTTCGGAGTTTGGATCGAGCACTGGTCTCTTCTTTAACTTCCCTTAAAAAACGCACATTGGTAAAATAGACCTTTTTAAATCTGCGAAAATAGAAAAGGTGCAGGATGATCGGAATGGCCAGTGCCGCAAGTGCGAATAAGAACGTCGGGTATAAAAACTGCATTATGCTCGCTTAATTTTGCGGTTATGAGCATTTTTTTAAAATGCTCTAAAGTAGTTTTGCGTAATATATATACGCCCACCGCGCTATTTTGTTATAAATTTTGGTACAATTTTCGAGAAAGGCAAAAGTAAACAAATTATGGTGAACACCGACAATTACCTTTACCTTTGTAATTACTCATGAAGAGGTCGTCTATTGGAGCAGCAAAAGACTAAAAAATCAGGCATGCCAAACTATAAAATCAAGGAAATATTCTACACACTTCAGGGAGAAGGAGCCCATAGCGGCCGACCGGCTGTATTTTGCCGGTTTAGTGGCTGCAATTTGTGGACCGGCCGGGAAGAAGACCGGCACAAAGCCATTTGCCAGTTTTGTGATACTGATTTTTGGGGAATCGATGGCTTGAATGGTGGTAAATATTCGGCAAAGAGCCTGGCTGAGAAAGTAGCGTCGCTGTGGCCAACCGCCGAATTGAGGGGGCAACCCTACGTTGTTTGCACAGGCGGAGAGCCGATACTTCAGCTAGATAGTCCACTGATTGAAGCTTTTCATAATAAAGGTTTTGAGGTGGCTGTCGAAACCAATGGTACGATTGAACCTCCTTTGGGAATTGACTGGATATGTATGAGTCCAAAAGCCAATACCGAGTTAAAAATTACTAAAGGGGATGAACTAAAATTGGTTTATCCGCAACTGGGCGCCGAGCCGGAGCGGTATACACATCTCGCATTTGATCACTTTTTTCTCCAACCCATGGATGGTCCTCTGATAGATAAACATACCAAAATCACACTCGACTATTGCCTGCAAAACCCACAATGGCGTTTAAGTTTACAGACCCATAAACTGCTCAATATTCCCTGATGAAATTTTGGTGAAAAACAAAACAGGGTCAAAAGTGTGTCCACTTTTGACCCTGTTTTGTTAAAAAAGTGAGCTCTGTCTCTTTGAGAAAGGACAGAGCCCCTTAAAAACGCGCTCTCTCTGATGTGAAAATTTATGTCTGGTTAAATAGACTTCGTTTTAGTATCGGAAAATTAAACAATTTTCAGCAAGCACACAACATTTTTGTCAAATACAATGCAAAATTGTAAAAAAAAAGACTAGCCATGTACCTTCCTTTTAAAATTATTGACAATTAAATCGCTGAAAGGTTTCTCCTAATTCTTCTTTTTTGAGCAGGCGCTCAAATTTTTTCTACAGCCCGACCTCTGCGAAACAACTTTATTACAGCAAACTTTAACAAAATCCATAAAAAAGAGTTAAAAATATAGCCTTTACCTGACCCAAGCCGGTTAAAAATTGTTGAATAAATAAAGCTATAGTAACGCTACCAATTTGACCAACTTTTAAAAGAGTTATAAGATGTCAGAAGCGAAATTTCTAGTTGAAAAATTTAAAAATGGAGGCCGAACCTTTTTACTTTTTCTGGGGATGGTTGTGATGATGGTAGGTTTGGGCTATTTATTTTTTGGTATTAGTGGATTGATTTGGGCTGGGGTTTTAGGTGTCTTTGGATTGTATGCCAGCTATCGTATTCCAGCTAATTTTGTGATGAAAATGAAAGGTGGACGTGTCCTCAACGACTATGAAATACCAAGGCTCTCCAATTTAGTAAAAGTATTGTCTAAAAAAGCCGGACTAAACAAGTCGCCCAAACTTTATTTTATTGCGAGCAATCAATTTAATGCCTTTGCCACTGGTAGCAAGAATGATCCAGCCATTGCTATTACTCAGGGGGCATTGCAATTTTTGGATGAGCGGGAGCTAACTGGTGTATTGGCCCACGAAATTAGTCATATTGCTAATAACGATTTGCATTTGCAGCGCATGACCATGATTATTGGCCGACTTACCCGTCTTTTTTCGCTGATGGGGCAGCTATTATTGCTCATCAACCTACCACTGCTGCTTGCCGATGTGGGCAGCATATCCTGGGTGGCAATATTATTACTCATTTTTGCCCCCATGCTGAGTACAATAATGATGTTGGCCATTTCCCGCACCCGTGAATTTGATGCCGACCTCAATGCCGCTCGTATTACCAGCGATCCATTGGGCCTGGCACGAGCATTGAATAAATTAAGCCATTATCAGCAGCACTGGTTCCCTAAATTACAAGGGCGGTTGGTTCCTCGCTTTTTACAATCCCACCCTACACTCAAAGAAAGGATTCGCCGCCTACAATTGTTGGGCACTAAATATAAAAATCCAACCAACCAATATAGCCCCCTCTCTCAGCTTTTCTCCAACAATTATTAGGATATCTAGGCACAGTGGGGTTATCCAAATTGCGCTTTCTTATCAGCTCCCGGTAGGAATGATAGAATATACTAAAATTTATTAGCCAAAAATTCGTAAGGGCATCCTTTTTTTTTGGAAATTAGGGATTGGAATTCCTTTTATCAAATCAAATCTCACATGAAATATTGCCTAACCGTAATTTACAGCTTTCTATTCTTTTATGTTCAAGCTCAATTTAGCTTTTCCGATCGTAGCTTCCTGTTGAGTTTCTCTGCCGCAAAAAGTGGTGCGCCAATGGGGGTTACAGATATGAATGGCGACGGCTTGGATGATATCATTCGCCTGCACCAGACACGTACCCTGATTATAGACTACCAGGTCCCTGGGGCCAATTTCACCGGATATAATTACGGTAATTTAGTGGGCACCCAGTGGAGTATGTGTATTGCCGATGCTGACAAAAATGGCTATAATGATGTTTTTACCGGTGGTGCTTATAATGGGTTAAAACTATTAAAAGCCAATTCAAGTGGTACTGAATACACCCTCAATACCCTCTCCGTATTGCCGGTTTTTTTGCAGGGCTCAAATTTTGCAGACATTAACAATGATGGAAGCGTTGACATATTTGCCTGTCATGATGATGGACTAAGTCTGCCTTATGCCAATAATGGCAGTGGGGTTTTTACCCACGACCCCAATCTGATCAATCCGGAATCTACAGTGCCTTCTGACAATTCAGGCAATTACGGCTCTATCTGGACCGATTATGATAGTGATGGCGATCTCGACTTGTACATTTCCAAATGCAGGCTTGGTATCACGGATCCGATGGACGGGCGAAGACTGAACCTGTTGTTTGAAAACAACGGCAACAACCAGTTTAGCGATGTTGCCGAATCCGTAGGCCTGCGACCTCTAGGTCAATCCTGGGCTGCCGACTTCGCAGATATCGACAACGATGGCGACCTCGACTGCTTTGTCATCAATCATGATATTAACGATAACCTTTACATCAATAATGGCCAGGGACAATTCACAGATATTATCAATAGCTCTGGGATGGTTCCCGAATTAAATGCCGCTGGTGAAGGCATACAGGTCAAATTCGCAGATTTTGATAATGATGGATTTTTGGATTTGTTGTATACCACCAATGGTTTAAACCACTGCTTATTTCGCAATAATGGCGACTATACTTTTACCAATTTTGCTGCGGCATTTCCAACTACCGACCGCATTCATTCTGCCGCCACCGGCGATCTGAACAATGATGGATTTATTGATATCATCGCCAGTTTTGGAAATGGCCACAATGGTTGGAATGCTTCAATAGACGACAAGCTCTTCTTAAATAATGGCAATGATAATAGTTTTTTAAAGGTGCAATTACATGGACAAGCCTCTAACGTCAATGGCATCGGGGCACGCCTGGAATTATATGGAGCGTGGGGTGTTCAGGTTCGGGAAGTACGGTCAGGTGAAAGTTATGGTATCATGACCTCCATGACCCAGCATTTTGGTATTGGTCAGGCAACAGGAATCGATAGCCTGTTGGTGAAGTGGCCTAGCGGTGTCGTAGATCGGGTCATCGCCCCCTCTTTTAATACAACGATTTCAATTAATGAAGGCGATTTATGCAACTCCTTTGTAGCTTTCCAAGCCTCTATTCAAAGTCTGGAAGTACAGTTTTCTGATCAGAGTACGGTGGGTGCCACCTCCTGGATGTGGACCTTTGGTGACGGCACTACATCAACCGAGGAGAATCCAACACATACCTTTGCCTCACCTGACATTTACCAGGTTTGCCTCACCGTATCCGGTATCTGTGGAAGCGGACAAATTTGCAAAGACATCAATGTCAGCTGTTCTATTCCTTTATCAGCCTTTGGCAATACGATTAATAACCAAACGGTGGCCTTTGAAGATCAATCAACCAATATTCCCGACCAGTGGCTTTGGAATTTTGGCGATGGCATGACCTCTACAGTTGCCAACCCACTACATGCCTACACAGAACCTGGCAGCTATCTGGTTTGTCTGACAGTAACCAATGAGTGTGGCTCAGACCAGAGCTGTAACTTGATTACCTTAGGTTGTGCCGGTGCCTCGGCTGCTTTTACTTTTGAAGCTGATGAATTTGTGTTGGAATTTTCCGGCGAATCTACGGTAAGTGGTTTAGACTGGAACTGGGATTTTGGTGGTGGCAATACTGATCAGGGCATATTCGTCACGCATACTTTTCCCGGACCTGGCGTTTATCCGGTTTGTTTACAAGTTACAACCAATTGCGGGCCATTGACGTATTGTGAAGAAGTAGAAGTGACCTGCGCACCACCTCCTGCCAATTTTAATTATGGCTCAAGTGATCTAAACTACAGTTTTATCAGCGATGCCAATCCGGATATAGATATATGGTCCTGGGACTTCGGCGATGGTACTTTTTCCAATTTCCCGAATCCATTACATTCCTTTCCAACATTTGGCCAATATGAAGTTTGCCTCACCGTAGGTAATGATTGTGGCATGTCCGAGACCTGTCAAATCATCAATGTTGCCTGCGATCCTCCTCAAGCCAATTTTGGGATGAGTGTTGATGAGCTGGTCATTGAGTTGAGTGACCTATCTGTACTCAATCCAATGGAATGGCTATGGGACTTTGGAGACGGCAATACTTCTGCTGAAATCAATACTACCCATACCTATAACCTGCCAGGCACTTATGAAGTATGCCTGACGGTCAGTGGGGATTGTGGCAGTTCGGAATCCTGCCAAACGGTCACGGTAAGTTGTGCGGCTCCGGAGGCCAATTTTTTCACCGACCCCATTGCCTTACAACTCAATTGTGTAGACCTATCTACGAATAACCCCACCAGTTGGCTGTGGGATTTTGGTGATGGTTCCTCGTCTACCGAACAAAGCCCAAGCCATACTTATGATGCTCCGGGTTCCTATGGGGTGTGTCTGGTCGCCACCAGTATTTGTGGCAGTACCGAGTTTTGCCAGGTCATTTCCATTTCCTGCACAGCTCCCGGTGCCGGTTTTTCTTTTGAAGATGATGACCTGAATGTCGATTTTACGGACCTTTCGGTAAATGGCCCTACGCAATGGCTCTGGAATTTCGGAGACGGTACAGGTTCCACCGAACCCAGTCCTCAACACGCTTATACCTCGCCTGGCACCTATGAGGTTTGTCTGACGGTAAGTAGTATTTGTGGCAATACTCAATCCTGTGAAACGATTACAATCAGTTGCCAGGAACCTGTGGCAGCTTATAACTTCACGGCTGATGAATTGGCATTATCCTTTACCGACAATTCTACCGGTAATGTCTCCAACTGGATGTGGACCTTCGGCGATGGAAGCACTTCTAGTCAGGTAAATCCACAACACACCTATGCGCTACCCGGCAATTATCAGGTTTGCCTCTCTGTGACCGGTATTTGTGGCACGACACAAAGCTGCCAAACCATTAGCATAAGTTGTGCACCACCCACACCAGATTTTGGCATCACCATTGATGAACTAACCGTAAACCTGCTTGACCAATCCACCGGTGCCCCAACCTCCTGGCAATGGGCCTTAAGCGATGGCACCGTGGTTTCCACTTCTGAATTTGCGCACACATTTGATACTCCTGGCGAATACGAAATCTGCCTGACAGTGAGCAATATTTGTGGCACCAATACAGATTGTACGATCATCACGGTAAGTTGTGCTGCGCCACAGGCTGCCTTTACCAATAGTGCCGATGAATTGGCTGTCAGTTTTACTGACCTTACTACCGTAAATCCTACTGCCTGGAGCTGGGATTTTGGTGACGGCAGTATTTCCGACCTTGCTTCGCCGATGCATACTTATGCCCTTCCGGGAAATTATACCGTTTGCCTGACCGCCAGTTCCATTTGTGGCATGATGACAACTTGTGAAGAAATCAGCGTCAGTTGTGCGGCTCCCCAAGGTAGCTTTACGAATACCATCAATAGCCTGGAGGCCAGTTTTTCGGCTAGTTCCAGTGATGAGGTGGATACCTGGGCCTGGAACTTTGGCGATGGCGCCACAGCTTCGGGAGCTGAAGTATCCCACATCTATGAATTACCGGGGGAGTATACCGTTTGTGTCACGATCACCAATCTGTGTGGAAGCTCAGAATCTTGTGAAACCATTACCGTAAACTGTGTCGCACCGATGGCCCTTTTCTCCGTGAATGGGGATAGCCTGACCCAGATTTTCAACGATGCTTCTACCAATGTTCCCACCCAATGGCTATGGGATTTTGGTGATGGCAATATTTCCACCGAACAGCATCCTATCCATACTTATGCTGAAGCAACCAGTTATTTGGTTTGCCTGCTTGCTACCAATGCCTGTGGTATGGATACGGTTTGCCAAACGATCCTGATCATCAATACTATACAGGACCCAAGTCAGCAGATTGAGCTGACCATCAGTCCCAACCCTACCAGCAGCAAGGTGCAATTGAATTACCAGCTGACTACTGCCAGCCAGCTGGATCTGACGATCTTCAACAGCCAGGGCAAAAAAGTACAGCAACAAAGCTGGTTGGGTATCAATGGTGCTGACACACAATATGTGGATTTATCCGGATTACCGGCAGGGCTTTACCATTTTCTGCTGCGTGATGAATATGGTAAATGGGCGATGGGAAAGGTGATGAAGTTGTAGCCGTTTTGAGTGGCATTGAACGGGTGGAAATTTTTCCGCCCGTTAGTTACTACCGAAAACCATGAGTCACACAGAATTTAGTGCAAATTTGGCAGGCACGACTCGTACCTGCCAAATTTTTTGGCTGTGTTCGCAGTGGTTTGCAGATGCATCATGGAAAAAAGCTGGCTTTCAGCGCTTTAAGGCAACCAAATGAATTTGGTGGGTACGAGACACTGCACCTTCCCTCAATCCTGCCCATTAGAAATCGGCACCTCTGGCAATATTTCCGTGGTAATCGGCTCAGGCTCCGGAGCTGGTGGGTCAGGACGGATGGATGGGAAGGACAATATGCCCTTCACTGGGCGCACTGAGCGCAGCCCCGAACGTAAGCTCTGCAGATGTACATCCATCGACAAGTTGAAATTGCTCATATTGCGGTCATCAATCTTGTCGAGCGGGTAGGTGGCTACGGTTTCCAGGGTAAGCAGGAACCGGTGGCGCTGCGGATCGGGTAAAATTTCGACTACCTTGACATTGAGGGTCTGGCCACTACTTCTAACTTGTAGGTTTTCGATATAGGGGACATTCATAAAGTCTACTGGGTTATCACGATCTTCGATTTCCAGGCCAAATTTCCATTGGAAGGAAAAGCGGCGGTCCTCCTGGATGCTCAGATCAAAACGCCCCTCTCCTACTGAAGCAACCGGATGAGCACTGGTTTGCACCTCTTCGTTGATCAAAAAACGTAGATAATGGCCACCAAGTGATTTTCGGCTGCGGATGCGGTACGATAGGTTGACTTTGCCGGGGCGTTCGGCAAGCGGGCCCCTGAAATGGGTAGCCGCTGGTCGGCCACTCACCGTAAACCGGCAGCCATAAGTCCCATCATCCTGTTGAAAATATTCGGCATCCAGGTGGGGTTTGCTATCGTATACTCCCGGTGTTACGTTTTCCAATACCCAAAAATTTTGGGTCATTTCCTGAGGAATACCTTCGATGATCAGGTAATGTTGATGCAAGGTTCCCTCCGTCATCAGGGGAAAATCGTGAGCTTTTTGGAAAGTCGGTTTGAGGGTTTCAAAATACCGGCCGATGCTTTCGGGGCTAGGTAATGGCGCGTACAGGCTGGGGCGTTGGTAGTAATTTTCAAAATCAGTAAAAATGAGGGTCTCCCAGTTGGTGCCAGCAAAATTACCACGGGTACTGCTACCGGCGCCAAAGCTAGCCTTGAGGTGTGCAGCTAATGGTCCGTTGATATTGATCCCCACTTGCGACTCGATGCGGAAATTTTCTTCGGCCACCGTCTCCTGTTTGACCAATACCCCTTCAAATCCCTTCAGGTAAAAAGCATTGTTAATCAGGTTCGGATGCTCAGTATAAAATTTCCAGAGCGTCATCATGGCGCTAATGGTACGGCTATCATTGGCTTCGAGAATCAGCCGCATAGGAGAAACAAAGGAACCCGATACCGCCATTACTGTCGATTCTCGGCGGTCGTCGGTATCCAGGGCCGTTTTAAAGGCAGCATAGGGTGGTTCAATACCCGCATCCAGGGCTGCTTTTAGGTAGCCGCTACAGTTTTTGGTGAGTACAAAGGCATCAAAATTTTCATCGGCATTCACGGTAAACTGGTCGGGCAAGCCATCAATCTTCAAAATGCGATTGGGCAAATATTTGATTTCATCAAAAGGAGCTTCTATCTCGCGGCGGTCAAAGATGTAATTCATCAACCCTCCTCCACGTATGTCGGCCATTTCTACACGTGTACGCAAAGTACGTCTGCCCAGAAACTTTTCGATGTCGCGAGGCACATAATCCCGCTTGGTATCGGAAACATCAAAACCACAAAAATCACAATGATTGCGAAAAATCTTTTGCAAGGCATAGCCTAAAGACAAACGAGAATGACTCTTTATCGGCGGCCAGCTTTCCCGGCGGTATCTTTCTATCTTTTTCCGAACCTTGTCCATATTCTGGGCAGGTAAGGAATCAGCCCCCGTAAGTAAAATAAAGGTAAAAAGTAAAAATAAGGCGTATCTGCTTCTCCGCATAAATGCTACTATTTTGGAAATTTTGAACTTGTTTGGGGGTGGTCAATTGGATAAAAGAGTCCCCAAACATGCTCTATAACGAATGCATGAGGCATGCATTATATGCAACGCAGAAAATCGAAAAAGTTACACCAAAAAGTGAATTATTTGTCTCCATAGAGTGCTTTGCCCGCAGCTTCGTATTTGTCTCCTTCCACCCAAATCGGCTTTTGCGGATTATTGGCAATCAGTCTGGCCGTAAAGGCAAAAGATTGGCAAAATTTGAGCAAATAGTCAAAATCCAAAGAATCCGCATCGTCAGAAACCTGGTGATAACGCGACATCATCACTTCATCAAAAGTTTTAAAACCAGGAGAAAAACAAAGTGCCGGCACTCCTTTCGCTGCAAAAGAAACATTGTCAGACCGATCAAAAAGGTTTTGCTCCGGAGCGGGGTCAGCAACCAGTTCTTTGCCAAACGACTCTATACCCTGATGTAACAGATTGTCTATGCCTGTTCGGCCATACCCCATCACCACAATAAGGGAAGTATCATTATATCCTGCACCATCAGAATTGAGGTTGAAAATCGTTTTGTCAAGTGGAACTAAAGGGTGACTTGCATAATAGCTACTGCCCAACAAGCCCAACTCTTCCCCCGTTACGGCCAGGATAATCACCGAGCGTTTGGGTCTCAATTGAGCAAACGACTGGGCGGCACTCATCAGGGCGACAACACCCATGGCATTATCACGGGCACCATTGAAGATACTATCTTCAGCCGTAAAGGCTCCACCGCCGTCCTTGCCAGTGCCTACGTGATCGTAGTGTGCAGAAAGCAAAACATATTCATCCTTTAATTCAGGATCGGAGCCTTCCAAAATACCGATGACATTCTGTGAAGAAATCGCCTCAGTGGCAAAACCATTATTGTTTATACCAATTTTGGCTTTCTTACCTTTGGTAATGGGTTCCAGCATAGTTTCATTGGGTTCCTTCATCCAGATATAAGGGATACCCGTACTGACACCTTCCTCATTTGCATCGGCCACCTGCAGACTTGATTTACCAAAATAGGAGGTGAAAAATTTCCAGGGGAAAGGCAGTTTATAAATTTCTACTAAGGCCAGGGCACCATTTTCTGTAGCAATTTTCCGCTTGAGCTTCATGGCTTTGAAAGTGGCTTGCGGGTTGAATTCTCCGGGCAGTCCAGAAAGCACAAAAACCACTTTCCCTTTGACTTTCAGTCCTTTATAATCATCCTGTCCTGTAGCCTCATCCACCCAACCGTAATTAGCGAATACAGCTTTGGCATCCTCAAAGTTAGTAGCAGCGCCGCCTAATACCACAAAATCCTCCTTAAAGGTAAGGGCCTGACCATCAATGCTTAATGCAGCTGCTTCCGGCGGGTTTACTTTTTGAAAAGGAATAGACTGATAATAACTATCCAGGCCTGGCGCTTTTTGATATCCCAATGCTTCCAGCTGGCTGGCCAAAAAACGGGCCGCTATATTATTGCCTTCCGAACCAGTCCGTCGTCCTTGCAGATCATCAGAAGCAAGGAATCGCAATGCCGACTCCACTTCGTATTTTTGAAGTTGAAATTCAGGAAGTTTAGCCTCCTGGCTGGTTTGAGCAGCAAGTGTAGAGGCTAGCAATAAACAAATGAACAGATGAATTTTTTTCATGAACTATGTTTTAGCAATTTTTTAGATCTTAAGAGGGCTGTAATAAAGATGGTGAAGGGTGCTGGAAGAGGATTAATCCACCCTTTCCACTCCTTCCAAAGGTGTTACAACGATGTTCTGATATCGTGAAGGGTACTGGATGAGATCAACCCATCTCTTCCATTTTTCCAGCCTTCCATTTCTACCCCTACTGTTCCAAAATACTACGCAAATCCGCCGGGCTATAGTTGATTGATTTCAAGGTTTTATTATCGGAAGAACGATAAACGAGGTACAAGCCATTCACCTCTTTGATATAACTATCGTACCCTTCCTTTTTTTTATAATGTTGTACGGTAGCTTCAGCTTCTTCCATGGTTTTACAACCTTTGCTCATGTTAGAACGTTGTACTTCATCAAAAAGGGAACGGAATTTTTCACCCAGGCCGAATTCGAGAACTGCTCCAGCCAAAACGTATTGGATATCACAAAGGGCATCTGCAATTTCTACCAGGTCCTTGTCCTCGATGGCACCAACGAGTTCTTTCAATTCTTCGGCAAGGAGGGCTACCCTAAGCTTGCAGCGCTTTTCAGCTGGGATGATTGGTTGTGGCTCAATGGGGTGTTGAAAAGTCTGGTGAAAAGCAGCCACCTGGTTAAGCGCATCAAGTTTTTCCATAATTAAAATTTGTTGTTCAGCCGGCGTCCCGGGTACAAGTGAAATTAATCAAGCCGCTAAAATAGTACCTATTTTTAGGTTACCTATTTTTTTTAGGCAAAATATTGGGTTTATAATTTCAATTTTTATCTACTTTTGCACCGCTTTGGTGAATGCATTCTTATTCCATCATCTGCTTAACTTGTATGGCCAGTGACCAACCGATACTTTGAGCTAATCGACCAAACTTTTTATTTTCCACAGGAGGGATTTGATATTGAAGACGGCTATTTGGTTTTTAATGGGATTCCCTTGATCCATCTGATTGAGAAATACGGAACTCCGCTAAAAATCAGCTATCTTCCCAAAATTGGATCACAAATAAAGAAAGCCCGGAACATGTTTACCAGGGCAATGAAATCCCTTGGATACGCCGGTAAATACCGATATTGTTATTGCACAAAAAGTTCACATTTCAGCTACGTATTGGATGAAGTGCTGGATCATGGCGTGGAAATTGAAACTTCCTCTGCTTTTGATATCGACATCATTCGAAAATTATACGCCCAAAAAAAGCTTGACAAAAAAATCATTATCATTTGTAATGGTTTCAAGCCAGAGAACTACCTGGAGAAAATTGTAGGGCTAATCAATGATGGGTTTACAAATGTAGTGCCGGTGGTTGACAATTACCACGAACTGGACTATTACGATGCACACGTGAAAGGCACGTGTAAAATAGGTATCCGGATGGCCACGGAAGAAGAGCCCAATTTTGAGTTTTATACCTCCCGTCTGGGCATCCGCAATTCCAAACTACTGGATTTTTATCACGATAAAATTGCCAATAATCCGAAGTTCAAACTAAAAATGCTGCATTTCTTTGTAGATACCGGCATTAAGGATAATCTCTATTATTGGGGAGAGCTCAAAAAAGCCATTAAGATCTATTGTGAGCTCAAGCGGCATTCTGATGACCTAAGAGCCATTAATATTGGTGGCGGTATGCCCATCCGCAATTCGTTGGGTTTTGAATTTGATTACAAATATATGGTTCGGGAAATTGTGAGCAACATCCTGCACGCCTGTGAAGAGGAAGAGGTGCCCGAGCCAGATATCTTTACCGAGTTTGGAAAATATACTGTCGGCGAAAGCGCTGCGACTATCTTCTCTGTGCTGGCTCAAAAGCAGCAAAACGACTCGGAAATGTGGTACATGATCGACAATTCATTGATGACTACCCTACCCGATACCTGGGGCATTAGCGAACGTTTTATATTGTTGCCCATCAATAAATGGCAAAACGAATATCGACGCGTCAATATCGGCGGACTAAGTTGTGACAACTCGGATTATTACAATTCGGAAGTGCACGAAAGTCAGGTCTATCTACCTTCCTATTCTCCCGATGAAAAGGAGCCCCTTTATCTGGGCTTTTTCCACACGGGAGCGTATCAGGATAGTATTAGTGGATATGGCGGCATTAAACATTGTTTGATTCCTGCGCCCAAACACATTATCATTGACAAAGACAAGCAGGGCAACCTCGTGGATAGGCTTTATTCTCCTGAACAATCTTCCGAACAAATGCTGAAAATCCTTGGCTATTAAACAAATTAATATTTTGCTTATCCAAATAATCTCTATAGATTTGAGAAACTAAACTTTAGTGCTAACTATGTCCATATTTGATAAGTTAATGGCCTTTTTTCAAAATAAAAATCCGGACAAGATAGCGCAACAAGAGGCTGTAATTATGCAAAAACCAACGACTAAATACACAACTAAAATGGTTAACTCTGTTTCCTTCTCTTCTGACATGAAGACGCTCTACCTCATTGATGATGGCAGGGCAATCGCCTTTTCCATTGATGATAAAAGAGGCGTTTTTATCGGCACACTAAAGGGACAGATTACTGTTGTTACAGGTATTGGACCCAAAGGTACCGCAGACGAAAGCCCAAGTGGTGATGACCCAGGCATGATCGCTTCAGCCGCAGCTGCCGCCCCTGCCGTTGGCAAAACGGTAAAACTATCCGTGAAAGGCAACCAGTATACTACATTTTACAATACTGAAAATCAGTTTTTAGCCATTATCGGAGCAACGGATATCGACATCAGCATCAGCGCTCCGGAAGAAGTAAAATGCGAACACTTCATATTCGACATAAAAAATAAAGTGCTCAAAGTAAGAAGAATTGGCAATGCCCTCGAAATCCAGGAGCTGGATAAATAATAACATCAACTCACATAGAACACTTCCCGGATAGGTTGTTTATTTAATCGGGCATTCGCCCAGTACGAGAAAAGGTCGTCCAACCCAAATGGGATATGTACCGATTTATCTTCCTTGAGTCCCGTTAAATATTTTTGAATATTGACCAATTCCTGTTTTTGTTCATTCAATGGCGCTAGGTAATAGCGGTTGAGGTGTGAAATCATTCTGAATTCAAATGCATCTCTGGAAAGACCATTCTTTTGAAAATATCGCTGATAAGCCCTGATGGTGGACTCTAGTTCTTCATCCATTTCCATTTCTAGATAGGCAATCACCTGCACGATCCTGATGGCGCGCTGGATATCTTGCCGACTACTGGTTTTTTCTTTCTTCAGAATGCGATCGGCCCAGCTGATACAGAGTTTGAAATCTTCAAAAACAAATAATAAGCAAACTACATTAAAAATGAGCACCAGCTTACTGCCTTTACTGATCCGAAATTGAGTCAGGCCTACATCTATTTTATCCAGCAACAAATCTACCCCTTCAAAGTCTCCGGAATTGATGTGATACATCAACTTATAAATAGCCACTTTTTGGAAGACAACGCCTTTATCGTGAATATTTTTAGGACTACTACTCTCCAGGGTTTGCAGTAGGTCAGGCAAATAATGATACTGTCCTTTTACACTACAAGCATGCAGCAAATTGGAAATATCAACGATATAACGGTAAAACTCTTCATCTCTATATTTTGGATTGGCATTCCACCAATCTACAACCATATAATAATATTTGTACACATTATCAAAATCTCCTAGCAGCTGATGATAAAGCGCCTGGCATTGAAAATAACGCCTTTGTGCTCTGCTGGAAATGGTATTGCCACGCGCCTTTTCAAGGAATTCAGCATACTTCTCACGAAGGTTTGTCTTTTCTTTTTCATCCTTGAGTTCAAACTGCCGCATCACCAGTTTTGACAAATCTTCATACAGATCAAGGTAAAGCATTTCTTCCGAAAAGGAGGTACGGATCAACCGGGATTGATTGGCCAATTGATCGATATCTTTCTCATAATATTTCTTTCTGTTTTGCCATACCAGGCTACGTTCTTCCTTATTAATTTCCAACAGTGCAAGTTGATCATCCAAATCACGGGCCAAATCACGGGCCGTTTGCAGACGATCCTGACATTGTTCATAAAGCCCTCTTTCGTAGAGGTATTTCGAATCTAGGATCATTTCGCGAATCTGAGCAGAGATGGAGGTAGAACTGCGATAATCCCGCATAGACCGAAGAATGGCTTCGTAGAGATAAATTTTATCATGGGGAAGGCCTACCCCAAATTTTTTCTTGAGTTTTTCTTCATCATAGATATCCATATCCTTGATGGCCTGGAAAAGATCCAGATATTTGCTGCCCTTCCGGTTGGTCTTCTGCGCATCAAGTGTAAAATAGCGCTTCTCCGATTTGGACATGGCCTTTATCAGGTTATACAGGTCAATATTACTTTTCATAAGTTTGGAACATATTGGGGCAAACAAATTATAAAAACCCAAATTCTACCAGAATAATACCGTAAAAATAAATACCGCTACCGTTCATCTATCAAACATTCACAAAGCAAAAAAAGGGCAATTTGATGGTTTTCACCCTCAAAACGTTAATAAAATCAAAAAAAACATGCTTTTTTAATTTTTTTTACCCCCCTTAGAAACTCAATCTAATGAAAAATAAGGTAAAAGTCAAGAGACAGGTGAGTTCATAAAAAAATACTCAACAAAGCATTGATTAACAATCATTTAAATAAAAAAACAATACTACTACAAATAGATCAAACCATCCTATTCGGAAGAAAACACACTCCGTAGAAACTCAATCTGATCGTAAAAGTTTGTTTTCCCAGGCTAGACTTTGCCCCTAAATTTGTGACTGTAATCAAAGGGTTACTTCCTGAGCACAACAAGAAAAGAAAAATAGTAGCAAGATTTCGGGAATGAGTTTTACTCATTGAAACAAAAAAATAATAATCAGGATGATCTATTCCTCTTTGTGAACTGGGTACAAAATGCTCATGCAAAGAAATGTAAAGATAGGAATAATGATTCTCTGATTACGGTTTATTTCTCAATCTATCTGTCCTTAATTACAAGACTCACTTACATGTTGGGCAGTGGTATTAGGGCACTACTGTCCAACTTTTTATCCAACAGATAGACCTCATTAAACCGGATGTTTAAGAAAAACTATGAATCACTATGGATTCACTCAATCGGGGAAACCAAAGGGTCCGCCTTCTGGTTTCCCGATTGAAACCCAAACCCAAAAGAGGTTGTCCCAAAAAACCAGCCAAATTCAACTTGGAGGCTGATCACAGACATCCAAATGAGAGCAAAACATACTCGTTCTTTGATTTGTCAAAGGACCAACATACTATGATAGAGCAATAATGTTCATGGGGCACTCGGAAGCCTTGCCATTCGCAAGGGGATGCAGCAGGGCCTCCGTCCCAGATCAACTTAGTTAGAAAACTACATCAAAGAGAAAACTACACATTTTTTTTCCCGCAAGCCGGGTCTGCTCTACGGAGCAACTAAAGAGAAAACAAACGCGGAAATAAGGGCTCAAAAGTCATCCCAGCAGCCCACCACCGCACAAGAATAAAGGGTGTTTTATTTTCAGAAGGGCAATTGGAGATAAGTAGATAGTTGCTATTATTCCGGGCTGGGTGGCTGTTATACAGCCGCCCAGTTTACTTTACCTTCCGCATCATATCTACCCAATCCATTTCCCAGTTTCAAAACAACTACCTGAAGAACAATTTGTTATTAGCCTGGTGGGAATTACAGGTCCCAATTGCCCCTCCTTGATGTCTTTTGATGGCATTGGTGGATTTTGAGTGACCTGAATTTTCACCGCTTTCCCCGAAAAACCGATGAAAACATTATAATACCGGGGAATTTAACTAATTTCAAGTGCCTTGACTTGCGGTTTTAAAACACAAGTCTGACCAAAACCATATTCGTTAACTAATACCGGTAAGCAACTATGAAATCCCCATTCTCTAGTGGCACCTATGCCCACACCTCAACACAAATTTCAGAAACTCCTCTTTCTAATTCTCTGCGAAAATATTTCATAAAGAATTTGCTGTTGCTACTGCTGATTACTGGCAGTAGCTTTTTATCAGCACAAAGCCTTATTGTCACCCCACCAAAAGGTGGCGTTGAGCACGGCGATTCTTCTCATTTAATTACCAGTTTGCCGGCATTGCCTGCCCCCTTAGGCATCTCCAAAAAGGTGCCGGATTATCGATACCTATACATCTATGGCGATGGCAATTTTACCAACTATTCGAAACTAGATAGCCTGTACCACGTATATCCGGCCTTTTCTCTTGCCAAAAACAACAGCTATAATCCTAGGGTATACGCAACTGCTATCTACACAGGTGGCAACCCACCCCCAAGGCTGCATGCAATCGATATTAAGGGAGTCAATGAAGGCGTCAAAGATCCCGCTATTAATCATGAGGCCATCGTTCCTATTATTGATACGATAGGAAGAGATATAAAACTTCAGCTTAATCAGGAGGTTCGCGCTGGCGATACCATGGTCGCCATTCTTTCTTTCCGCAACCCTACTACGGATACCATTACCGGGCAAGTTTACTTTTTCCACAATAGTAATATCAGGAAAGGCAAAAAAAGTGAACTGGCAGGGACCACCTTTACTTCGTCCACTAATTTCAGCAAATTCGATAACATCTTTCCCATTGTTCATTTTAATAAAATAGCTAAGCTTGGAAGGGTCTATTCTAATTTGGCCGGAGGGCTAGGCGACAAATACAAAAAGGTATTAGTACAGGATTTCAACAACCTGGCACCTGGAGAAGAAATGCATCTTTTCATTGAGATGACTTGTGACCCTGCTATGGACGGTTTTTTTACGGGTAAAGAAATAGCTCAACTGGACTTTATGGGCATGATGACAGCTTTTACTGAATTGGACACCTTTTTAACGGATTCCCAACAAAGTTTTGCTGCGGATAATAAAGTTATTGAACTGATTGAAGGCCTGATACAAAGTAATGAAACCCCAGTCACAGTAGGCACTGCTGATGATCCGAGTACTGGTGGTAACTTCAATGATTTTGCCAGACTAATCGTTGATATAGAAACCATTCAAACCAGCCTGACAAAAGAGCACGACCCAAATGAATTGAACGTCGAAGCTTGTACTTGCACTGTGACCAACCAGCAAAAGCTGATTTTTACGGTAGATTGCGAAAATGATGGCTATGGAAATTCTAATGACCTATTCATTTACATGGATATCCCTGAGGAAATAGATATCAATAGCATTTCAAGTACACCACTGAAATTTTTTCCTCCTGTACCCGCTGGATCCGTTAAACTTGATGTTGATGTTGCAGCCCGCCAGATCAAATGGAGTGTTCCAGGTCTGATTTTGGATGGAACGGCAGAACTGGGCTATGCGGCCCCTTCTACACAAGCGCAGATCATTTTCACTGGATTCACCCAAGCGGGTGTCAAATTGGAGGATATTCCACCAATGAATGCCTGCATTCGTTTTATCGACGACCCTACAAAACAAACCTGTACCCCAATGGATACGGTAAGCCCCATCCAAAACGGCTCCGAGACGGGCCTGCTGATGGATTGCCAATCCTGTGACTCCTCGGTTTCTCCAAGCGGTAACTTTCCGTGGTGGGCGTGGTTAATGTTGATTTTATTCCTACTCTTGTTACTGATCATTTGGGCCATTCGACGCAACAGCAATACCTGACAACTGATTCCAGACGGTAATTTGTGTGTTTAATTTATTTCCTTTTTTGACAAGTCCCCCCCTCGTCAAAGAACCATTTATTTCGACGATATGAAACCAATAGCCTACTTATTAGTGACCTTCCTTTTGCTATCGGGTCATCATTTGCTTGCAAAGGATACCTTAAATATGGGCCTTATTCATCGCGAAAAAGCAGAAACCTGGCTTAAAAATAACCAACCAGATAGTGCCTTTTACCATCAAGAAAAAGCCTTGTCTTTTTTCCAGGAAGCCAATGATTTATCTGAATGGATCAATACCAGTAAGTTTATCGGCCGGATATACAGGGATCAGTTGGGCGATTACCCAGCCGCTTTAAAGGCTTTTGAAGGGGGTACCTGGAAAAAACTTTGGCGCGCTCCTGAAACGGAAGGAGAATGGGAAACACTGGCCTGGAATTATGTCAATATCTCCTATACTTATGCTCAAAGTCTGGGGAAATTTAAAATTGCCGCAGAATATTATCAGGCAGCCATTCCATTTTTTGTCAAGGCTAATCAACAGGATTCCCCCTTAGTAGGAGAATATGTGTATCGGGAGTTGGCAAACATTTATACTAGGATGGCTGATTTTGATGCCGCAGAAATATTATTGCTAAGATTTAAATCCATTAGTGAAAAGAACAAAAATTATGGTTCGGCAGCTGAAGCTTGTAGTGACCTGGGAACCACGTATTTATCAGATGGAAAACTGGAGAAAGCAATCAATATTTACCTGGAGGGACTTCAATTTCCTAACCTACAACCGGAAATTATTGGCATTTTTTCCAATAACCTGGGTAAAACCTATGTACAGCTAGGCAATTTGTTTGAAGGATCACGGTATTTAAAAAAGGCTATTCAGATTTTCCGTCAGGAAGAAGGCGAAAAATTTTCCTTTCATTTGTCTCAATCTCTTCTGGAGCTCAACAAATTGCAAAGGATCCAAAAAAATTATCCGGAAGCGTTGAATTCCCTTCGGGAAGCGGAGGGATTACTGGATTCAATATTCATCAATAGACAGCGTAGAGAATTCAGTTTGCTACAAATAGCTTACGCACAAACCTTCAAGGCAAGCGGTGCTTATACTGATGCTTACCGCCATCTGCAATTGGCTTTGCAAAGCGTACTGGAAGGATTTTCACCTGCCTTACAGGACAATCCAGCCAAAGAGCAACTGATTGGTGAAACGGTTTTGACACGAATTCTTTTTGAAAAAGCGGAATTGTTGACCCGTCGGTTTCATGAAAATGGAGACTTTTGCGACCTGGAAAATGCGCTGGTCTGCCACGACCTGCTTTTTGAAGCCGAGAAGCTACTCCGCCAGTCGTACCGGTTTGAATCTTCAAAGTTATCAAATCTGGAAGAATCCCGTTCCCGTAGTGAACGAGCAATAGAAATAGCCCTGGAAGCATGGAAAACGTCCGGAGCGCCGCAATACAAACAAAAAGCGTTTGATTTTGCCGAACGCAGTAAGAGCATTTTATTGCTTGAAGCCTTCCAAAAATCTAATGCTGAAGCCTTGGCCGGTATTCCAAATGAATTGCTGGTTTATGAAAAGGATTTGCAAACAAAAATTGATGAGGCCGAAAAGAAACTATTCAATGCCCGTTCCAGTGGAGCCGACCTGGAGGTGGTGCAAAGTTTGGAAAACGACCTTTTAAACCAACGCCAGGCCTATATGAGTTGGATCAAGGATTTGGAAGCCCTTTATCCCAGCTATTACAACCTGAAGTACAACTTCAAAACCGCCACCCTAGCCGAAATACGCAAAGAGTTATCCAAAAATGAAGCCCTAATCGAATATTTCGCTGGCGAAAAAAACTTATATACCTTTTATATTAGCAAAGATCAATTTGAGATCCTTTGCACTCCTGTTGATTTCCCACTTCAAGATTGGGTAGTATCCTTCCACCGCAATATTGAGGGATATCAACATTTGTCGGATCAGTTCCAGGCTTCCTGTGAGGAATATACCACATTGGGTCTGCAATTGTACCAAAAACTATTGCAGCCATTGGAGTCATACGGACTGGCAAAAAAACTGACCATCATACCCAGTGGAATCTTAGCTTTTCTGTCTTTTGATGCGCTGCTCACGGAAAAACCGGCTAATTCCTGCTATTTCAACGAATATCCCTATGTTATCAACCGGCACAATATCCATTATGGTTATTCTGCCACTTTACAAAATTCATTGTACAAATCCCCAAAAAACCGTTCGGATTTTGCAGGTTTTGCGCCTGAATTTTCCGGGCTGGGTGGCTTTCAGGCTTTACGTTATAATCGCAATGCGGTGGAAGTTGCCCAATCGGTTTTGGGTGGACAGCTCTATTTGGGACCAAAGGCTACCATTGAGCAATTTAAAGCGGTAAGTGAACAATTCGGGATCTTCCACCTGGCTACTCATGCCGAAGCCAATACCGAAGCCGGCGACTTTTCTTTCATCGTTTTTGCCAATGCTCAGGGCGGTTACGATTCCCTTTTTGTGCGCGATTTGTATGGGCTTTCTTTCCAGGCGGAACTCATTGTATTGAGTGCTTGCGAAACGGCTTTAGGTACCTTATATAATGGTGAAGGAGTGATCAGTCTGGCGCGCGGTTTTTTGCATTCTGGTGCCCGCAGTGTGCTCACTACACTCTGGAGCATTGATGATGTAGCCAACCGGAATGTCATGCAGGCATTTTATCAAAATCTACAAAAAGGAAAGTCCAAGTCTGAAGCTTTGCAACTGGCCAAACTGTCACAAATTCAGAATAGTGACCGTCGCAATGCTCATCCTGTGTATTGGGCTGGTTTTACGGCTGTAGGCAATATGGAGGCGGTGTACACTAAATCTTATTGGATGTATATGGTTTCCGTTCCCATTATTTTATTGCTGGGATTTTTCTTTGTACGCCGCAGGAAGCAGGCACCTTTTGCTCCGGAACCTCGACAAGAATTATCTAAGCCTACTCGGAAACCGGCAGAAGTGCAATAGCGTTTGTTCTATACAATTGTGCAAATAAATTTCAGCGTCACTAGTTCGCCCAGCGATAAAAGATACTTTGCATTTCTTTTAGTAAATCCGTTGCCTTTTTCTGGTATTCATTGTCCGGATCGGCAGCGATGGCTTGCAGACTGGCTTTCGCTCTGGGCAAATCTTCTCCTTGAGAAATTAAGGCCAGACTGCGTGTCCAGAGCGCATTTTGTTCGTAGTAGTTGCGGGCAGAATCTTCCAGTTCCGAATCAGTGATGGCCACCAACAAGTTATCGAAGTTGCGAATAGCTGCATTGTATTGTCCTTCGGTAAATTCCCGGTGAGCATTGGCAAACAATTGTGCAATTTGAGATTTTTCTCCGGTATTGCCACCAAGCGTTGTCCCGGTACTGGGTTCCTGATAAAAATCAGCTACCAATGCCGATCCTGAATAGTTTTCCTGAGCGTACCAGTTGAAGCCGATACCGATCAGGAGTAACACAGAAGCGGCTGCCGCAATGCGTATAAATATAGGGCGCAAAGAGCGAATCGTAGCAGGTTTTGGTTGTTCCTTATCCCAACTTTGCAGTTTACCCGCAAAGGTTTTTTCCTGGATTCCAGAAAATCCATCCATCAAACGGCGGTGATCTGCTACTTTGGCAGCAAGATCAGCATTTTTCTCAAGGCGTACTTCCATTCTGGACAAGAGTTCCGGATGCAAATCACCAGCCACATAAGCCTCAATCCACTCTGTCTCATCAGTAGCTACCCAATCTTTATTCCAGGTGTCAATTTGAGTCTGAAAAGCATTTTCCCTGATTTGGCTAAAGCCACTCAAAAGGTTTTGATAATCCATTACCTCTTCACGCAGCACCTCATCTCCAGCTATTTGTTGATCAAAAGCCACTTTTTCTGAAGCCTCCATGACTCCTGTCACAAAGCGTTCGATCTGTTCTAGTTTTGTGTTGTTCTCTTCCATCTGAGTTTTTCGTTTAGAGATGATCAATCCTCATCCCGCATCATTGCTCTCATCTTTTGTAAACAGTCAAATTTTCTTTTCCTGGCGGCACCTTCGGAAGGAATATTCATTTCGCGGGCCACCGCTTCCATCACATAACCTTTCAAGTAGACTAGTTCCAGTAATTGCCGGCAAGGGTTGCCAATTTTGTTCAAAAGTTTTTGTACTAAAACGGCCTGTTGTTCCCGATGGGCTCTTTCCTCTATCTCTGGTTCTACCGGTACATCCGGGATATCATCATCCCAGTTTCGTGTTTGGCCACCTTGTTTGCGATATACCAGCTTGCCAATACCAAAAAGGTAAGTCTTTAGCTTGCTCTGCAAGGGTGGCTGGAGCTTTTTCCCTACTACATTGCGGTGAAAAATCACCATAGATTCGTGATAAATTTCAGTAGCGACCTCAGGCTCAACACCTGCATATTTCATAAAAAACAACCGAAATGAACCACGCATGTCGTCGTAAAAAGCCTTCCATTTGATTTCATCTCCTTCGCTCAAGGTGCGAAGCAATTGTTCATCATCGCGATAGTTACCCATTTATGTGCTGTTTTTTTTTGGTGTTACCATTCCCCAAATAATTTTCTGCCCGTCCTTTCTTTATTTGGCTAAAAATAGGAATTTTTCTGTGCAATTAGAGATTGGACCGCAGATTGTCACCTGACAACTTTAAGGCCGGCCGTCTATAATGATAGGTGGGGTTTCTCCCACATGGTTATTAGGCAGCGGTTTTGTGTCAATGGCATTGAGTTGACGAAGGGTAAGCGATGGGACGATCTTAAGTCCACAAACGCAGGAATATCAAACTATCGAAAAAAAAAATTACACTTCCAGTAACGTTTCTTTTTCCTAGTACATAAAGGAGTGTATCTATTAAAAAGGATACCCCCAAACCACCAAATTTTGATTATTTCCCCATGAACCCATGTACCGGAATATAGCACTATTACTTTTTCATGTGTGTAACCTTTTATGGCCAGCGCTGATTATCAGCCTGGCCTTTTTTGTTGAAAGGAATGGAAAGATGGATGGGATGGAAAGAAGGAAGGAGTGTTGAGATTATGTCAAACTCCTTCCTTGTTTTTTCAAATTACAACTCCAGCCAGGTCACCAGATTAAGATCCTGGTGATGGGCTAATAATTTGTGTTTTGGGAACATGCGGAAACCAAATTCATAAACCCCCGACATTTGCGGGTCCACTTCTACGTGATAATCTGCGCGATGGTCCGAGATATTTTTGACGGTCATTTCTTTTGTCAGCCGGATTTCCAGTTCTTCCTCACTAACGCGCTTAAAAAAGACCACTTCAAGGCCAACCTCATCAGCAGTCATATCAGGCAAGTATAACTGAATAGTAGCCTGGAATAAATCGCCAATTTGCAGCTGATGGTTTTCTGTATCGGGAATCGACTGGCTAACGACCTCGATGGCATTCCAGTTGTGACTAATGTGAGATTTCCACCTGGCCAGTTCTTTGGCCACATGCCCGGATTTTTGCACCAAATGTTTACTTTGGGCAAACAGCTTATTGTAGAAACGCTCAAAGTAATGGTCAATCATTCGTTTCATCGTAAAATCCGGAGCAACTTCAGCAATAATCTGTTTGATGTAACCCACCCACTTTTCTGAAATTCCCGCTTCATTCTTGTCGTAATAGGTAGGAATGATATTGTGTTCCAGGATATTGTATATGGTTTCAGCATCCAGTTCATTCTGTTGGTGCTGATCTTCGAAAGTACGTTCCATAGGCAGCGCCCATCCAGCATCCGGGCGATAACCTTCCGCCCACCAGCCGTCAAGGACACTAAAATTCATTACTCCATTAAGTGCCGCTTTCATGCCACTGGTTCCGGAGGCTTCTTTTGGTCGCGTAGGCGTATTCAGCCAAACATCGACACCTTGCACCAGCAATTTGGCCATTTCCATGTTGTAATTTTCCAGGAAGATAACCTTGCCTGCAAATTCGGGGCGTTTGGAAATATTGATAATATGTCGGATCAGGTCCTGCCCTCCCCCATCAGCGGGGTGAGCCTTACCGGCAAACAAGATGATCACCGGGCGTTCCGGGTTGTTCAATAAAGCATTTAAGCGTTCGATATTGGTAAACAAAAGGTGAGCCCGCTTATAGGTCGCGAAACGACGGGCAAAACCAAAGACCAGCGCATTGTTGTTGATGTTGTTGATGACTTCAAATATGGCACGTGGATTTTCTCCACGATGCGTTAAGTCAGACTGCAATTTGGCTTTGACATAATCCAACAAACGGGACTTTAGTCCTTGCCGGATGGTCATAATATCCCGGTCAGCAACCTTATGGATCTTTCGCCAGTAATCTTTATTAGATTGGTCTTTTAAAAAATCTGCACCAAAAGTTTTAAGGTATAATTCGTGCCATTCCTTCGCAATCCATGTCGGATAGTGAACACCATTGGTTACGTAGCCGATATGCAATTCGGCAGCATTAAAACCAGGATACAATACATTGAACATCTTGCGAGAAACCTCTCCATGCAATTTGCTAACTCCATTGACTTCCTGTGAAAGCCGAATGGCCAGGTGGCTCATTGAAAATATCTCATGCGGGTCGTCTGCATTAACTTTTCCAAGCGCCATGAATTCGTGCCAACTAATGCCCAATTTACCAGGCAAATTAGTGAAGTAGTTTTTAAGCAAACTTTCATTAAAAGCATCATGCCCCGCAGGGACCGGCGTATGGGTAGTAAACAGAGAAGAGGCACGAACGATTTCCAAAGCTTCATGATATCGAAAACCATCACCTTCCACCAGATTTTTTAGGCGTTCCAGGTTCAGAAATGCGGCATGCCCTTCATTACAATGGTAAATATTGGCCTTTATGCCCAGCGCATTAAGCACCATAACGCCTCCCATGCCTAGTAGGATTTCCTGCTTGAGCCGGTGTTCATTATCCCCTCCATATAATTGATGCGTCAAACTACGGTCTTCCCAACTGTTCTCATCCAGGTCGGTATCCAATAAATACAGAGAGATCCTGCCCACTTTTAGTTCCCACACTTTGGCAAAAACCATGCGTCCCCCCAGGCCAATACTGATTCTTAGCCATTCATCATTGCCATCACGTACCGGCTGTATGGGCAATTTGGTAAACTCTTGGACCGGGTAATTATTGATCTGGTCTCCGCCAGGGGAAATGCTCTGTTGAAAATACCCAAAGCGGTACAACAAACCTACCGCTACCATATTGACATTCAAATCGCTGGCTTCCTTGAGGTAATCACCGGCTAAAACGCCCAATCCACCTGAATAAAGTCGCAGAGAAATGTGAATGCCGTATTCCATACTAAAATAGGCGATCTGCGGACTGCCTTTTGCGGGTTGTTGTTTTACATAGGCATCAAAAACCTTTTCTACGGAGCTCAATTTTTTCATGAACGCCTTGTCCGCTAGCAATTCCTGTATTCTTTGCTGACTCAGATTCTCGAGCAGCGCTCTCGGATTGTACCCGAGGGCAATCAACTGTTTTGAATCAATAGCGTGAAAAAGGTCGGTTGCATCCTGATTCCAGGACCAAAAGATATTCTGCGAAAGCTTCTCTAAGGGTTTCAGTTTGTCTGGCAATTGAGACTCAATAAATATTCTTTTGAGCTTGATGCCACGGTCTTTCCATTGTGCAATCATGATGATTATAATTTTTCACGAGTAGCTTCTTAGTTCCAATATTTGGACAGCTTCTCATCAAATGAGGCACAAAAATAGGATTCTTTTACAATGAGACAGAGAAATGTGAGGGAATTCTTGTAATTGTTACACTAAGTCGATAAAAATTGGGCTAATCTGAACGCGTTACCGTCCCTATAAACACCATTGAAGCCGGTTTTCCGGTTTTTGGATTAATGGGTTCCAATATTTCAAGGAATTCAAAACCATTTTCAATAAATAGCCCTTTCCAGGTTTCTACTGTCCTAAAATACCAGGGTGCCGGATCACAAAATTGATCGCTGAATCCTTTCCAGGAGCCGGATCGCCAGCCATCTTCGTATTTTTCTTCTCCGCAGGCTATGACCGGATGAATGGTTTGCACGATAAACGAGCCGCCTTTATTTAATAAGGTTGGCATCTTTTGGAACAGGGAGGTCACAGATTCATTACCTAGAATGGAAAAATTGCAAACAACAACATCAAATTGTTCCTTCAATGCTTCTTTTGATAATGTCTCAAAGGAAAGACACTTAAATTTTCCACGGCCTTGCTTTTGGGCGTAGGCAATGAATTCAGGAACTACATCGACGCCCATTGATTGAATACCCTTGCGTTCTAATTCTCGGACTAACCAGCCCTCACCGCAACCGACATCAAGTACCGACTTGGGTGCTCTTGTCAATACTGCATCAATTACAGCTTTGTTGGTGACCAGCAATCTGCTTTCTATTTCTCCTTCGCGAATGGCAGTCACCCATGGTTGAATGTTCTTTTTCCAGGAATCTACAATCTTTTGATCAGAGAATTTTTCCATATTCTGTTTTTATCTGATCCTCTTTTGCGATTTAAACAGATAAAATCCCATGCCCAGCCCAAAGCCCGTTGAATTTAGGGTAAAGTCATCATCGATGTAGTTGAATGTTTCCCGTAGCAGGTCATTGGAAGATCTATTTTTTTCGTTGGCCAGGTTGGACAAGAAACGATTGTAACGCACATCAAATTGGAGGAAAAATCGTTTGAAATGGAAGCGAAAACCACCACCCAATAGCAGTGAAGTACTGGTGTGATTTCTCAGGTCACTGATGTCTACAATACCAAAATTCGCATTATTTTCTGGCGGCAAATCCTGAAAGGTAAGACTTGGTGCGACAATCTGAGCCGAGCTATTGTGCAAAACATTGGTGCTGATCCCCGCAAAAGCATAAGGAATTAGAATGCGATGGATGACCTTCTCCCGGCTGACAAACTGGTAGACCAGAGAAAGAGAAAACTGGGACCAGCGATGTTGTTCTAGAAAGCTGAGGTCGGCGGTACCTCTAACCCCTGGCTCCCTGCCTTGAGCCTCTTTCAGTTGGGCATTGTAGTGGTAGGTATATTTGGCGTGGGTATACCCAAATGAGGCGTCCAGATTGGTATTGAAGAGTTTTACGGCAAAATTAAACCCTGCCTGCCAGCCAAGAGGGTCTTCTCCCTGTCTCTCGTAATTAACCTCCTCTTTTGTCACACCAGGCGGACTATTAAATGCCTGTACATGGACCTTTGAAAGCACCTGTAATCCCCAGAATATGCTATAAGTGGTAGAGGGAAAAGTCTCGTATTGGTTCTCCAGGTATTTGATTTCCGGGACTGTGGGATTTACCCGGTTAAAAGGATCAAGTGTCAATAATTCCTGGTAACATTTTTTAGCTTCTTCGGTCTCGTCCAGGAACAGGTAGGTTTGGGTCAGTAAGTTTAAAATTTCTCTGCGCAGAGGGCGGACCAGGTTTTTATTAAATGCACAAAACTTCAACCGGTGGGCCACTTCCTCAAGCAATCCGTTGCCATAGAGCTCTCGAGAAATTTCCAGATTTTTCTGGCATTCTGATTGAGCTACAAGCATAAAAGGCAACAGGAGAAACAACATCAGAAAAGTCCAATGAAAGGGTCGGTAACGGTGTATATTTTTTTGCATAAAATGGCAGTTTATTTCCTTCCTTGATCCAATGACAACTGGGTCAAAGCAGGGTTTTTATTTGCAAAGAATTTTCACTGCTGCATCCTTATGGCCTGGCATTCTTTTCCTTTCGGGGTCTCCAAAATACCGGACGTATTCATCCCGTGAAAGTTCATCAAAATTCAGGATGGCAACTTGTTCTTTGCGGCTTTTGTAAATGGCTCTTTGTTCTGTGGCAGAAACTTCCTGATTGGCTTCCAGACTTGAGCAAATAAAGTGAGCGTAATCTTCAGGTAGAAGGTTCCAAAAATACAGATTGCCATCACTACACCCCACCAGCAAGCGGTCTTCTTTCACAAAAGCCAGAGAAATGGACCAACCGGAGAGGTTATCAAATGAAAAGGGCTCATAGGCCGGGTCTTTGTAGCGCTGGGTATCCCAAATAGTTACACTCCGGTCATAGCTAGCTATAGCCAGGAATCTGCCACTGGGACTAAAAGCGATATCGGAAATGGCTGCCCGATGAGGTATAAAGACCCGCTGCGGCCCAACAAAAGGGCTCACGCTCAGATCTGCTTCAATAATCATGATTTTACCTGTACTAAAGCCATAAACGGTATAGCCAAGCTGGTCATTAATCTTGCGATGATCGGCAGCAGTAATTTGTCCATAATTCACTTCCTGAGCATAATTCTTGTCTAGAAAATTGTACTCATCGATACTTGAAGAAGTGCCGGTAAAGGTTTCAATATTGAGTGCGTATTTATTTTCCGAATAGGTACCCCATAAGTTATAAGCAGTCGTTTTATCCCCATCCCGGATCGTAAACCCTACCGTGCTGGCCAATTTATCGAGCTTTAGCAATCGGCTGCCATCCCATTCATAGGCATGATCTTTGCCCATAGCAAAAACGTTATTGTCCTGTCCCATAAAGTCGGCAGAAAATATTTCTTCAAGTCCGCCTGGGCTGGTAATGGTATCCACTAGTTGACCGGTTTTCCGGTTGACAATTTGCAAAAATGGAGGTTGCCCACCTACCAACAATTTTTGTTGATCTGGGCTTACAGCGATGATATTCTGAACACCACCGGCAATAACCCGTTCGAGTTGGGTCTTTTTCAAATTAGGCCTGCCAATACTGTTCCAATCACTAATATTCCATCTGAAAATCCGTCCATCACTACCGGCAGTATAAAAGGTATTGCCATTGTCGGTCACTACGATATCCCGAATAGCACCTATATGTGGGCCCTGGTTATTATATTCCAGACTTTCGTCCAAAGTTGCGGCGGCGGTATACAAAGATTTAAAGATACTGGGGTGATATTCGTCGCCTACATCGGGGTAAGCTCTATTGATGTTGTAAGCCTCCAATGCGACCATAGCTCTGGTCCGTTTATCGGTCAGTTGTAAAGTACGGCTGGCAGCAATTCGAGAGGTGATAATTTTATTGAGTAGCAGTGCCTTTTCTCGTAGCTCTTCGGCCTTTATACGGTTTTCTTCGGCAACTAACCGACTGGCTTCGGCATCGTCTTTGAGTACCTGAAGGTTTTTCGCATTTTCCACCGCCTGATCGCGGAGTTTTCTCAATTCTTCTGTTTTGATGAGTAGGCTGTCTCTTGCTTTAATGGCTTCCCTTCGCAATGAATCCGCGATGGCCTTTTGCCGGAATGCCCTATCGGCCTGCAACCTGGCTTCTGCTTCTGCATCTACGGCCTGGTTTCTGGCAATCTGTGCGGCCTCCAATGCATCATTAGCTACCCCGGTCAAAGAATCTGCGACGTACTTTTCCCGTTCCAGATCTTCATAAGCCTTAGTCAATTCCTCCAGATTACCCGATGCCAGGTTGTAATTACTAAATGCCCAGCTGGCCATACCCAATAACAACAAAAACATAATCGTGATAAACGTACTCAAAGCTCTTTTTCGCCGCCGGACAGCTTTCTGCGATTTCTTTACAAATTTCTCCTCTTCTTCATTCAAGTCCAGCAATACCAGTGAGGGGCCAATGTAGTTGAGGTAGCGCTCATCCAGCATTTCATTACGGCTCAACCGATCCTGGATGGTAGCCCTCATGGTTCTCAGCACCCGGTTTTCAGCCTCTATTTTTTGATCTGCCCGTTGGGCCAGAAAGTTATTCGCCAACTCCAGACGTTCGCCCTTAGTTTGGCGCAGAATGCCCGATTTCAATAGTGTAAAAAGAATACCATCCGCGGCAGTGCGATTCAACCCATTTTTTTCTTCCAGATAGTTGGCCACCTCTTCAATAGTGAGTTGTACCCTATTGCCATTTTTTACAAATAAAGCCAGTACTTTATTGCCAATGCCCTTGGACTTACTGCCCAATTCAACCTCCAATTGCTCCACTTGTTTGTCGAGCAATTCATCCACCATCTCCTTTGGCTTTCGAATGCTGTTGATTAAATCAAGATTGACAATTTTTGGCATACTTTATGGTTGAAAGGGAGTGATAGAGAGAGAGGGTGAACTACGCTTCATCATATATATCCCGTCCCGGTTCTGGTACATTGATAACATCATTTTCACACTTCTTGTACTGATTGATATAAACGATCCATATACAGCTGGAGGTATGTCAGGTTCACTTTTCCATCTTCTTCGCTCACGTTTTGCACAATTTTTTTGATCACTTCAGGGTCTTCAATTACAAAGTCGGCATGGGCAGCAGTTTTTTCAATAATATGTGCTGCCATCTCTGGTGGTACGTGTCTGACGCGCAATTGTTCCTCTAAAAGCTTGGGAACAAAAGCTTCCAGGTCCTGCAATTGGGAAAAGAATTCATCTCTTACAACAATCACAATGTCCACATTGTGCCGTGATTCCAGCAGGTAAGCCAGGTGTAAATACAGATGAATCAATTCCGATTGATCTTTGATCCAGATAAAAAACTCTTCAAACTGGTCCATCACGATCACCTTTCGTTCGCTTTGGTTAGGTTTGGTTTTATCCCACTGAAAGGCAATTTCCAACCATATCGGATCTTCTTCAGGCAGGGGTTCAAAGTTCAACATCTTTTGTACGAGGCTGGTATCGATAAACTCCCGGCTGCAACGCAAATATTTTACTTTAAACAAAGGGCTTAAATAAGGGATCAAGCCTGCCTTCACCAAAGAAGTTTTACCTACTCCCATGGGGCCAATAACCAGGGTAGTTCTGACGTCCATCTCATTGACCACTTTATCAAAAAGCTCTTTTACTTCTATCTCACGGCCAAAAAAGACAGGTGCCATTTCTTCATGATAAGGTTCAAAGCCCACAAAGGGGTTGCCACTTAGTTCGCCTTTCGGCAAATGAGTAGGCATAGCAATACCTTTGATTCGGTATTGGTAAATTTTGGAAGCAAGGCTATCATGACTCAACTCATATTGGTCATTGTCGAGCGGCCTTAAGATGCGGCGGTTGACAAAAAATTCCAGGAATATTTGGAGCTTTGGTTCACTCATATTCGGGAATAAGTCCGGCAATTCGGCCCGTTTGACCGGAATTTTTGTTCCTTTCTCCGAAACAAAGGCTTTCAGCCAACGCATGGCCTCATCCCGGCGGTCGACCTCTTTGACAAAAACATTGAGTTGTTCCTCCAAAAAGGCGGCCAGTACGTCATTAATTTGTCCAACCTCTTTGACCAATTCTATATCGAAAGTGATACTTTCCTCGTTGGCTTCTGCTGCCAATCGGTACATTTTATCCAGAAAAACC
Source organism: Saprospiraceae bacterium (assembly GCA_021604865.1). GTDB lineage: Bacteria > Bacteroidota > Bacteroidia > Chitinophagales > Saprospiraceae > BQJU01. Next base: position 148,187 of record BQJU01000006.1, read on the forward strand.
TGCAGATAAGTCAACTGTACCCGCCCTTTACCCTCTGTAACCATCTCAATGATGTCTTCTGCAATCTCTTCGTAGCACAGTTCAATATTAAATTTTTTATTGCGAGCCGTATTCAGGATGACATTACGAGCATTGGTCCTGGTCATCGGCTCAATTCGCAGGCGTTTATCAAATAACCGGGGAACGACCTTTTCGAATTCTGACAGGTGGGCCAGGTACTCTTCCCGCATGACAATCAGGATCTTACAGGGCAATTCTCCCTGTAGGAGCAATTTTATTGTTTGTATAAATTCATGTTGCTCATCTTCTTTACCCAGGATAAATAACTCTTCAAATTGATCAAAAATCAGGTAGATGGGCCGCAAGTGATCCATATACAGGGAATGCACCATTTTGTCCACACCATACTCCGGCTCAAAGGATTCTTCTTTATCGTGCAGGCGCAATTCCCGCAGCAAGGATTTGTTGATATTTTCCTGCCGCCGGATATAAATATCGTACCAGTCACTGGAGTCAAAACGGTTGGCCAGACCACATCGGATAATACTGGTTTTACCAGTACCCGACATCCCATACACCAAGATCAGATTGGTCTGAAAGGTCATCTGATAGAGGGTTTCCACTTCTATTTCCCTTCCGAAGAAGATATCTCTATCGGCCTTGTCATAGGCATCCAGAAATTTGAATGGCGATTTTCTCATAATGGGCCGTTTAGTTTTGCCATCTTAACCGTTTTATTGCACATGGGCAATGGATTCATTAACGACTTCTCTTAAGAACAACTCAAACAACTCTTTTACTTGAATATATTGCTGGTTATTTACCTTTAATTGATCCCGCAAATTATCCGTCAAAAAATAGTGAAACTCCTGTTCTGTTCTGTGTGAAAAGAAAAAAAGCTTGGAATTTTGTTGTCCGCTCAATGCATTTTCATCAATGATAAAAGGGGATAGATTGATAAAAGGGTCGACCTCTTCTTCATTGCGCATTAAAATAACGGATTCATTGTCCGTAAATTCAGGAGCAACCAAAACATCATCAAGTATGCCAAAAGCAGCTGTTACTTTATCCAAAATCACCAGATTGTGGCGATAATTTGGGTCGCGGTATCTTGACTTTTCGAGCTCAATGGTTTTCACTGTAGCCAGGGTATATTTTGCTGAAAACCCTATGTGTTTAAAAATTTCACTAAGATGATCTTCGGCCTGTACACAAAAGCTTTCAATCTCATCAGCGGTAATAGTGGCGGAAAGTTCCGCCTTCATTTCCTCTAGAAAACGGTAGGCCATTTGCAATTTGCTTTCCGCAAAAAACTGTTTACGAAGCTCTGTGAATTCTATGATAAACGGCTCAATCTTATTCACTTCAAAAATATCACTAATGGTTCGGATCAGCTGAATGAAGTTGAATTGTTCCTCTTTTTTTTCCTTTATAGCAAAAAAAGTGCGCAACAAGCTTAGTTGATCTTCAGGAATTTTCAGATTATCGCGATGGTGACATTCATCCCAAAGTTGTGCCAGGAGAATGGAAGCCAGCATCTGATTAGAGATGGTATAGATATTAACAATTTTCTGTAGCCTTTCCGTATTGATTTCTTCACTCAGAAGTAGCTTTCGCAAATGGGTGCCAATAGGCGTCGGGAAAGAATCGATAACGGCTACCCGTAAATCTCGCAACTTGGGTTCCCTACCTTTCCTTTTGGCGGAAGCAATCAGGTCGTCGATGTTTTCGGAATAGGGTTGAATGGCATTGGCTATAGTTTGTACCAGTCCCTTATTCATGCTTTCTCCACCCTGGTAGGTCAATCCTGCGCCTCTTACAATAAATGATGCTGCGCTTTTCAGTGGAAGTTGCCAACCGAGCACAGTTTCTTTTTCTTTTTTGACATAAAGTCCCCAAGGTAGGATGTCATCATCCCCTTCTATCTCCAGGTCAAGGCCACGGTAGATACCTACAGCCTCTCCTTTTTCCATAAAATAACTGGCAGCAGCCATTTTAAATGCTTCTTCAATATTGTGTTGTGTAGCGAGTGCTTTATAAAACGTGGCAGAAAAATCACGGGCGGTTGGGTCAGCAATAGGGATGCTGGTTGCAATAATGGCAGGGATGCCCAACTCCAATAGTTGCTCTACCTGAGCTCTGGTTGAACAACCATTCAGGAAAACCAACTGAAGGTTTTTCTGTAAAGCCAATAATTCGGCGACACCTTTAGCATTTGCTTTTCCGTCAGAAAGGATCAGTTGTTTTGCCCCGGCATGGCCCCCATAGTGGAAAATGGAAATCCGGTCTTTGAATTCGGAAACATAATTACTCAAGTCGGCACTACTGGCCGAAGCCTCAACAAATAATTGAAAAAATTGCTCATTTGCGAGCGGGAGCAGGTATCCGGAAACGACCTTCCGTTCTTCTTCCAAGAGGGCTAAGTGATCATCCGCATCATTGGCAAAGGCCAGAAATATTACGGGTGGCTTCATTAAAAGTTTTTGTAAGTTTTGGTTAAGTTGAACTTATTTGCAGGTCAATCTTACGCTGAAACATTCGTCGACGGCCAAAGCCTTTGGCGAAGGACACTGCGTAGGAATATGGCTACAAACAGGCTCTGTGGGGTATCTCCCCGTATCCGGTACTCAATGTTGAGTCAATGGTACGGTTAAGTCACTTTCTGTTTATCAGCTATAAATTTACTGTTTTATTATCGGATATAAAACTTATTGGAAGGCTTAAACAAAACAAATCCGTCCAAAAAAAAACAAAATTTGCTTCGCATTCCTCAAAACAGTATCTTTGTCCGAACAACCGATAAGGTTCATCCGTTGAAACACTACTCTCTCAACGGGTGCATTTGCTCCCCAGCAAAGTATACTCGGACCTGACAGTTTCCCCCGTGCTATTAAGTACATGTTTGGAGTTTGCTACGGTAACAAATCAACACATCTAAGGTATACACCCTAAGTTGGCCTTCATTGAGGTTACTTAGTACATTACATATCCTAATTGTTGACAGAATTTGTTAAAACTTAAATCCCGTGATACTAAACAAAATCGCCTTAGTTACTATGAGAAATTTACATTTAAAAACAGGAATGCTGTTTTTATTCATGACCATGATGGTCAATCAGATGACGGCACAACTTATTGCCGTCAATGGTAGTGAAATCTGCGCCGGACTGCAACCTGAAAATCAGGCGCACATCTGTGTCAGCGAAAATCTACCCATCCCCTTACCTCCAAATTCAACCATTGCCTATACCTGGACGGTAATACACCCTAATGGAACCTGGCGTTGGGTTTCGACTGCTTCCGAACGGACGGTGCCAATACCATGGCCAGGTGACTACTCCGTGAGGGTACAAATGGAATACATTCGCCAAGGCAGAAGAAGACCATTTGCAGCATTCTGGACCTCGCCATTGATCATTCACGGCAGCGACTGCGAAGGGTAATTCGAAATGATGATTACCTTTTCGGGAAACTGAAGGGATCATGCATATAGGCGTTTACTTTTTACTGGCCTTCTACTTGCTATTGTAGTGGAGGAGACTCGCTAGTTGGGCATGACAAGGTTTAAACGGGTCGCTTCCCACCGCTGGCGAGCTCCCTAACTTGAATACCCGCTAGGCATTCACTTTTCAATTCTCGATATTCCACTTATCTTTCGATCAAAATAGCTCCAATTCCGTTTATAATTATTAAATGCCTGCATGACCTTAGAAATTGGGATTCTTTTTGCCATTATCCTGTTGATGATCATTCTGCTGGTCTTTGAATTGCTTTCTGCAGATAGCATAGCTATTCTGGTCATGGTCTCCTTGATTCTCTTTGGGTTTGTTAATCCTGATGAAGGCATTTCGGGTTTGAGCAACCGGGCAACAGTAACCGTTTTGGCGCTAATGATCCTTAGTGTAGGCTTGGAATCAACGGGAGTAATCAACCAGGCCGGCAGGTTTATTCTGCCATTGATGCAAACCAGAGAATGGATAGCCATCCCGGTTTTAATGTTTATCGTAGGCGCTTTTTCTGCATTTACTAGTACTACTGCTGTTGTAATTATCTTTATGCGCATATTGGTTGAACTGGCTCCGAAGTTACCCACTCATTTATCCAGGCTACTGATTCCGCTTTCTTTTGCAGCCATAATGGGTGGTTCCTGTACGCTGCTGGGTACCTCCACTAACCTCTTGATCAGTGCCATTGCGAGAGACTATGATCTGGCGGCTTTTGGCATTTTCGAGTTTTCTCATTTTGGCCTCATTTTTTTTGGCGCGGGTATCCTTTATATGGTACTTTTTGGCCGTTTTTTATTACCCACCCGAAATGCTGTCGATCAGGGCCTCACAGAAAAATATGGCATCCAGGATTTTCTCACAGAAGTGGTTATTCTGCCCGACTCCAAATTAGTAGGCAAACCTATAGGCGAAACGGTATTTTTTAAGGATGATGAAATCGATTTGATTGAAATAACAAGGGATGCACAACCTGCCTATTTTCCAAGCAGGATCCAGCGACTGCAATCTGATGATGTGTTATTGGTAAAAGGTAGTGTCGAAAAAATTGCCGCTTTGCGGAAAAACAATGGCCTCGAGCTATTGCCCAGCCAAGCAGTCATGGACGATAGTCGCCTCAATACGGAAGATATGACGCTGTGTGAAGTATTGGTGCGTCCAAACTCTCGTTTGATTGGAAAATCGCTCAATAAGATGCGGCTGCTAAAGGATTACCGCGCCGTTCCCCTGGCCATCAAAAAACATCATCTGCCTATTTTTTTTCGACTTGGAAAAAACAAGGTAGAATCAGGAGATATTATCCTTATGGAAGTCAGCCGTGCCAATTTTGACCAATTTTATAACCGGCCTGAATTCGTGGTTTTACAAGAGCACGCAAACTTGTCGGGAAGTACCTTAAAAAGGTACCTGGCCAGTTTGATTGTCCTGATGGTTGTACTCTTAGCTTTTTTTAATGTACTACCTATTCTGGTAAGTGCTCTGGTCGGTTGCGTAGCTATGTTTATTACAGGTTGTCTTGATTTGCAACGTGCATACAACCGTGTCGATTGGAGTGTATTTTTTCTATTGGCTGGTGTCATCCCGCTAGGTATTGCTATGGATAATACGGGTGCCAGCCAGCTGATTGCTACTACTTTTGTAGAACAATTTGGAGCGGTATCCCCACGCATGTTGGTCAGTATGTTGTTTATTATTACGGCCTTATTTAGTGCTGTAATTTCCAATAATGCTACGGCGATTTTGCTTGCCCCTATCGCATTTTCTATTGCCGGCAACTTAGACATAGACCCCAGGCCTTTATTGCTCACCGTGATGTTTGCTGCCAATACCAGTTACATCTCCCCCATTGGCTACCAAACCAATACGTTGATCTATGGTCCGGGTGATTATCGCTTTACCGATTTTGTAAAAGTCGGAGGAATGCTAACTTTGTTGATTTGGGGATTGGCTACTTGGTTGATTCCTATGTTTTATTTTGAATAACTATGGAATTTGAAGATAAAGTCATTTTAATTACTGGATCAGGGTCAGGGATTGGCCAGGTAACGGCCCACTTATTTGCCAAGGAAGGTGGCACTGTCGTTGTAGCAGACATCAATGAAAAAGGTGGCCATGAAACGGTAAAACAAATAACAGCAGCGGGTGGAAAAAGCAGCTTCATCAACGTTGATGTTGCCGATTATGCTTCCGTTGAGAACCTGATCAATAAGGTTATTCAACAATTTGGGAGATTAGATATTGCGGTCAACAATGCCGGAGTATTAGGAGATCTAGCCCGCACGGCAGAAACAAGTTTAGACACCTGGAATAAGGTGATGGCAGTGAATGCCTCCGGTGTTTTTTACTGTCTGAAACTGGAAATACAACAAATGCTAAAACAGGGAGCCGGTATTATTGTAAATACCGCATCTATTGCCGGTTTAAGAGGTTTACCCAATAACCTCGCCTATACTGCCAGTAAACATGCCGTTGTTGGTATGACCAAAACTGCGGCCATGGAATATGCCAGGTATCATATTCGGATTAATGCCGTTTGTCCTGTGTTTACCACAACGCCAATGTTTGACCCAAAAGCAATAAATCAGATTTCTGCAGGTTTATCCGACAAGTTAAAAGCCAGTGTACCCATGAAGCGTTTTGCCAATCCGGTTGAAATAGCCCATACCATTGTGTGGTTGTGTTCCGAAAAGGCGAGTTTTATTACAGGCCATGCCATACCAATTGATGGAGGGCTGACGGCTTAACTAATGCCTCTGATCTTCTTGTAGAGCTGCTGAGTTTCCGGGAGGGGTTTAATCCCAAATTCTGTCTCTAATACCCGCTCGCACTGCTGATAGGTTTTAAGTGCCATCGGGCGATTGCCTTTTTCGAGGTAGGCTTCCATTTGGATTCGGTAGGCATCTTCCCAGGTAATATCGATCTGTAGAGCCTGCTGGGTAAGGCGTACACTTTCCATAGGATTTTCTTTCACTTGTAATTCACTGAGGTTGATCAAGGCGCCAAGCGTCAGTAATTGAATTCTTTCACGTTCTTCGCTCGACCAATCTTCATAAAGCCGGTTGGGTAGGTAAGGGCCATGGTACAAATCAATAGCCTCACGATAGGCAATCTGTGCCAATTTGGGGTTGGTACCGATGCATTGGTTGGCCATCGTGATAAATTGTTCCAGTCCTTCTACATCACTCCAAATCTCTGTTAAACTAAGTTGATAAGTTGCCCCTTGCCGGATGACATATTTTGACTCGGCTCTACTTTTTCTATTGGGTTCTAAGACCTTATTTACGCCATGTAGCGCAACCTTAAAGTTTTGTTGCCCGGCCTTGGAATCTAGATCGTGCCAAATCCGGTCAACGATTTGATCCTTATGCAGCGCTCTTCTATGCCGGTTGGTTACAAAAAACTGGAAGAGTTGAATGGTGGCGTCTCTCCCCCATTCTTTGGAGCTTATCAACTCCGAGGAACGCCAAACCTCGAAGTTGCCCAACGTTTGGATACGAATGTCGGCAGCAGCTTTTTTGGCCAATAAGGATTCTATTTGGTTTTCAATAGCAATCACTTACTCTTCTTTTTTGAAAGCTGATCTACCTTTTTATTTAATGTTGAAATCTCTGTGGAAAGTCCTTCCAATAGCGTCAGAATTTGTTTGTAGTCGGCTTTTGATGGCCGCAATAGGGTATCCTCCAGTTTCTGGCCAATTTCTTCTTTCACCTGATGCATCTGATCCTGAAAATTTTCGATTTGTTTTTTAGGATCCTTAAAGGTTTCAATCACCATTTTGGGGCCTTCAATGGCCATTTTCTTCCAGAGGTCAAAATTTTTAGCCAATATGCTCTTTTGTTCTTCGGGTGATTTGTTTTCCAGTGCCTGGATGGTCAGATCCGCCAATTTGTTTTGTATAAACGCCACCACCTCATCAAATTCCGAGAACCGTTTTTCATCTCCTCCCTGTACATGACGGATATTGCCCCGCCATTGTACCTGAGGTTCACCATTTTCATTTTTGAAAATCTTTTGGGTGAATCTGAGCATAAAGGACGCCGTTTCTTCTTTTTTTACATCCATGTTGAAAAGATTTCATGATTGTTTTTTATTCAAAAATAAATTTAACATAATTCAGTTACACCTTTGTTACAAATCGGGGATAAGTTTGTTTCTTTACGTATAGCGTATTGGTAAATTGTAAGCATATTTAGAAAAAATAAAAAAATAGTATCGACGTGTTAGATAAAATATTGAAACAGCTAAAGGGGTCAAATATTAAGCCTATTTCGGGATTGGATGCCACCTTTCTATACATCGAAACGCCTACCAGTCCAATGCATATAGGTAGTGTTGCTGTGATTGAAGGATCGATTGAATTTGAAAAGTTTCGGGCAACCATACTCTCCCGGCTCCATCAGGTTCCAAAGTTGCGCAAGCGTTTGGTCTATGTACCCTTTAGCGTTGATTATCCCTATATGGTGGATGATCCGAATTTCAATATCGACATGCACATCCACCATATTGCGCTACCCAAGCCAGGCAATTGGAAAACCTTAAGAAAGGTAGCTTCTCAAATATTTAGTGAGCCGTTGGATCATTCCCGACCGCTCTGGTCCTTTACTTTTGTAGAAGGGCTGGATAATATCCCTCAGGTTCCCAAAGGATCCGTAGCTATTATTTCCAAACTGCATCATGTAGGCATTGACGGAGTTGGCGGTGCTGGCCTGCTCAGTTTACTTTTTGATTTTACGCCTGAGACTAAAGAAATACCTGCGCCAAGGCCATACAATCCGGAGCCCATGCCAAATGAACTGGCCCTTGTAGTCAAAAGCACGCTTAGTTTTATGGAAAACCCACTTAAGTTTCCAAAACTTATGAGTGATACGGTAAAAGCGACTTTTAAAGCAGGGATGCTTTCCAGGGCTAATAAAGTTGAATTGCCTACCGCTCCATTTACGGCCCCCCCATCTCCGCTAAACGGGATCATTTCCTCTCATCGAAAGTGGAATACCGCCATATTATCGCTGGAAAGAATCAAAACCTTAAAAGGCATCATGCAAACTACTTTGAATGATGTCATTCTGGCAATTTGTGCAGGTGCCCTGCGTAGGTACCTGTTGGAAAAAGATAAGTTACCGCTCAAGCCAATGGTGGCGATGGTCCCCATTTCAACAAGACCATCAAGTGAGTCGGACCAGGAGGGCAACCAAATTTCTTCCATGCTTGTTCAACTGGCTACAAACATTGAAGACCCCATAGAACGTTTGGAAACAATCCAGGAAAATACACTGCGGGGAAAAACATATCATGGAGCCATTGGGGCAAAAACCCTTTCTAACATGGCAGAGGCTGTTCCTTTTGGTATTGCCAATCAGGCTGCGAGGCTGTATTCCCGTTTTCAAATTTCGGAAATGCACAATCCCGTTTTTAATGTAACCATCACCAATGTACCCGGTCCGCAGTTTCCACTTTATCTGAATGGGCACAAGCTATTGTCGATGATGGGCATGGCACCAATTGTCGATGGTATGGGTTTGATCATTACCGTCTTTAGCTATAATGGATTGGTGACCATAAGCTCGACTTCGGATGCGAATTCTATGCCGGATATTGATATTTTCTCGAAATACATCAGGGAGTCAGCCAATGAATTGGAGGCGGCTATCCTTAAGGTAAAAGACAAGAAAAAGAAAGTCAAAAAGGTTGCCCCAAAAGCGGCTTCCGATGCTCTTTTTGCCCATATCAAAAAGCACCTCAAATTAAATGCAGAACACATCAAGCCGGATAATGGATTGTTTCAATTCATAGTAACCGGTGCCGCACCAAGAGAATGGAAAATCGATTTAAACAAATCTCCAGGAGAAATTCGCAAAGGCAAAGCCAAGGATCCCGATACGACCTTTACCATTGCCGACAAACACCTGGTCCGGATCGGACGCGGGGAGTTGACCCTACAGACTGCCTTTATTCAAGGGCGACTAAAAATTGATGGCGATTCCTCGAAAGCGATGAAATTGGGCACGATTTTGTCAAAGTTGCCCAAAATGGGGAAATAAACCACCTTAAATATTACCTCTTATTTAGTTTATCTTTGTGTTTGATCAACTGTCTGCGCAATTTCTCGGTAGTGCCGGCTACAGCCTGCTCGAAAGAATCAGCGGTATCTTGTGCAAAAAGGTCATTACCTGGTACCGCTAAGCGGATTTCCAGCAATTTCCCTTCGGGCACTGTCGTATCGCCCATTTTCAAATAAACATCGGCCCGTTCAATACGATCGTAATAGGTGTTGAGCTTTTCCACATTTTCTATGATGACCGCACGGAGGTATTCATTAACCTCCCATGGTGCCTGGATTTGTATTTGCATGAAATTTAAGTTTTTTTCTTTTTGGAAATAAGAGCCTGGTTGGCCTCCAAAAATGCCCTAAGACTTTTATTAGAACAATAATACGGTTAACCAGTTCATCATTTCATGAACATAATCATCTTGAGCATTGAGAATGATCAATGCAAAGTATGGTAGCAAGTATTATCTTTGACACTTAGGGTGCGGCGAATAATAACTTCCCCATCTGAAGTTGCTCTTATGCTGCTACCCTTCGTTGCTCATCACTTGGGTAGCTTTGGCTAGCCGCGATCTTCGCGCCTCGCTTAGCAGCACAATAGCTGCCTTGAAATGATG